>JBGALT010000033.1:0-54657 GCA_044223665.1 Sandaracinaceae bacterium
AGGCCTATAGCCAATTGGCTATAGGCCCCGCCGCCAGGCGACGCCTGAAGGCCGGTCTCGCGACGCGACATGCAGCAGACCTCGACCGTTCTGCGCAGCAGCCTCGCGGCAAGACTTCACCCCCTCCCTGGATCACACCCCTCGGCCGAGCCGGCAATCGGTCACGCGGGGAGGAAAATCTCCTTGGTGAACACGATGCGAGCGCGACTCGTCCCGGCGTAGTCGGGGTCCTCGAAGACCTCGAACCCCATCGCGCGGTGGAACTCGATCGAGCCCTCGTTGCCGACGTTGGTGATGGCCTTGAGGCGCACGGCACCGGCGGCGCGCGCGCGCTCGAGGAACTTCTCGTAGAGGTGCTTTCCGACGCCCCGGCGGCGGTAGTCCGGGTGGATGCCCACCATGTGGATGTAGGCCACGACGCGGGCGGGCTCGGGCGGGTCGTGGCTCTGCGCGTGGAAGCCGAACAGAAACCCCGCGACCTCGCCGTCCATCTCGGCGATCAGCGCCTCGCGACCGAGCTCGTAGTAGAAGAGCGGATGCGCCAGCTCCCGGGAGGGGCCTCCCCACCACCGATCGAGGACCGAGACCACGAAGTCGTAGTCGGCCTTGGTGATCTCGCGAATGCGCATCGATCCGGAGGACGGTAGCACGCTATCCTAGGGCCATGGCCGAGGACTCGTCGACGCGCATGGAGCTGGGCAAGGGCCTCGGTCCACCGCCTCTCGAAGCGCTTCCGGGCGGCGGCCCGGCGCCCAGCACGCCGAGCGCCCGGCAGAGAGTGCTCGCCGCGGAGGCCCCGGACGGAAGCGGGCGGAGCCCGGCAACGGGAGGCGCCGGAGCGGGCGAGCCGAACAGCGCCCCCACGCGCGCAGACGAGACGAGCGGTGAGCATCCGCTCGAGCCCGCGCCGAGCGTGGCCGCGGCGAGCGAGGCAGCCCCGGCCGCGGTGACGGCACCGGCGGCACCGGCGGCCGCGGAGCCCCCGGTCGCCAGCCCGGAGCCGGTGGTCGTGGCCACCGAGACGCGCAGCGCCACGCTTCGCCGCAGCCGCAGCGCGCTCGAGGGGGTGCGAGGCGGCTTGCGAGAGGCCGGAAAGCGGCTCGACGACGAAGCGCGCCTCTGGGACGCGCAGGCGGAGGCCGCGGTGCTGCCCGCGATCGGCAAGGAAGCGCCGCTCGTCACGCTCGTCACGCGCGTCGATCGCGAGTCGGCCTACTGGCGCTCGTTCGCGGTCCGGAACCTGCGGCCCGGCGCGGCGCGCAACATCGCGGTGGCCGGCGCGGCGCTGGCGCTGACGGCGGGTCTGGCGCTGGGCCTCTTGGCGACGCTGGCCACGCTCGTCGGGAGCGGCTCGGTCGCCGCGGGCGCCCTCTGGGCTGCCGGCGGGGTGACGGCGTGCGCGCTGATCGCGACGCTGCTCGGCGTGCTCTCGGAGCGAGGCCGGGTGATGGCCGCGCGCGAAGCGCTGGCGCGCGCCGACCACGCCGAGCGACGGCTCGAGCGCATCGTCGCCATCCTGGCGCTCGAGGACGTGAGCGGCGCGAAGTACGCCGACGCGCTCGCTCGCCTCGAGCGCGAGCGCTGAGGCTGCCATGCGCTCGCTCCTCGCCGCATCGGTCTTCGCGTGTCTGGCTGGCCCGCTCGCAGCGGGATGCTCGTCGTCCCCGCCGGCGAGCACCGAGGACGCTGCGAGCCCCGGGCACGACACCGGGCCACGTCCCGACACGGGCCCGCTCCCCGACACCGGCCCCCTCCCCGACACCGGCCCCCTCCCCGACACCGGGACGGCCGCGGCGTGCACCGGTGCGCTCTCGGCGAGCGGCGAAGCGACGTACTACGACTTCGCCGACGGATCGGGCGCCTGCGGATTCGCGCCCGTCACTTCGGGCGAGCTCCTGATCGCCGCCATGAACATGCCGATGTTCGCGGGCTCGGGGGTCTGCGGGATGTGCGCGCACGTCACCGGGCCCACGGGCGAGGTCACGGTGCGCGTCGTCGACCTCTGCCCCGAGTGCCCGAGCGGCAACCTCGATCTCTCGCCCGACGCCTTCCAGCACATCTCGCCGCTCGCCGCGGGCCGCGTGCCGATCACCTGGGAAGAGGTGCCGTGCGACGTCTCGGGCTCGATGATCTACCACTTCAAGGACGGCTCGAACCAGTGGTGGACGGCGCTCCAGCTGCGCAACCACCGCACGCGCATCGCGTCGGTCGAGGCCGAGTCCGGCGGGACGTGGCGCCCGATCACGCGCCTCGACTACAACTACTTCGTCGCGGACACGGGCCTCGGGCCCGGGCCCTACCACCTGCGCGTCACCGACGTGTTCGGCCACACGGTCGAGGACACCGCCGTCCCGGGCGGTCTCGCCGACGCCGACACGCCCTCGAGCGGGCAGCTCCCTCTCTGCGAGTGACGCTCACGCGGCCACGGCGCGCGGATCGTCGCGGCGGAAGACGAGGCTGAGCACCACGAAGACCGCCCAGAGCGCGGCGAACATCGCGATCATCGCGGCACCGCCCCACGCGTGATAGACGCGGCCCGACAAGAAGGGGCCGACGACGAGGCCGCTCGCGAAGAACACGTTGAAGATCGAGTTCGTCCGCGTGTACTCGACGGGCCGCGCGATCACCCCCTGCAGCGCCAGCGAGAGCGGCGGCATCGAGGTGATCGCGCCGCCGGCGATCACCATCACGACGCAGAGGACGGCGAACGCGTCGATCACCAGGAACGCGAGCATCCCGAGCAGGCCCGCGACGGCGAGCAAGCGCATCACCGCGAGGTGACCGATGCGATCGCCGAGGCGGCCCGCGGGGGACGCGAACAAGAGCATCCCGACGCCGACGAGGCCGACCACGACGCTCGCGTGCTCCTCGGGGACGTGGCGCTCGTCGACGAGGAAGCGCGGGATGAAGAGCGCCCCCGACGACTGGAAGAAGCCCGTCGCGAACGTCGCCGCGCAGCTCGTCTTGATCCGCCAGGCGAGCTCGCGAACGCCGCGGGCCGGGATCTCCGCGCCTTCCGGGGCCCCTTCGTTCTCGGGCTCGCCGTGCGCGTGCGCGACGTCCGGATCGGGGTCGAGCCCGGTCGCGACGAGGACCGCGGCGACGCAGGCGATCGCGCCCGCGAGCACGAAGCGATGCTCGGGCGAGAGAAAGCCGGAGACGCCGAGCGAGATCGCGGCGCCGATCGGGTAGCCGCTCATCGTGAAGCTCGCCGAGAGGCTCGTCGCCAGCGCCTTGTCCTGCTTGGGGGCCCGCCAGAGCACGAGCGTCTCGCCGCTCATCCACGTGCCCATCGAGAAGAGGCCGTCGACGAAGCGATCGATCGCCAGCGCGGTGTACGTGCCGAGCAGCGGAATGATGGCGATCATCGCGCCGTAGCCGACGATGGAGATGGCGAGCGTCCAGCGCGCGGAGACCTTGCGGATGACGGCACCCGAGGGCGCCGCGAAGAGCACGAGCCCGAGCGCGAAGAACGAAGCGAGCTCGCCGATCACGTCGGTGCCCATGTGCCGGTGCTCGAGCACCATGGGCATCACGGCGAGCGCGATGCCGTACGCGGTCGAGAGCACCACCATCGTCCGGTAGACGACCCAGAGGTTTCGATCGGGCAGTCGCGCGCGCAGCGAGGCGAACAAGGCGCGCGGACTCTACGCCGCGCGAGCCGGAACGCGAGCCGGTGTTCTCGGGTACGCTGCCGGCCGTGGCGAACTGGAAGGTCCCCGCGCACGTTGCCGGCGCCCCGGGCCAGAGCGGCTTCCGCGTGAAGGGGCACGGTCTGCGCGCCCGCATGGCCGTCTACGACCGCATCGTGCCTGGCGGCAGCGCCGCCGTGCTCGCGGCGATCGACGACGCTCCGACGCGCGCGTACCTCTCGGGCCCGATCCTCGCGGCGAGCTGGTACGACCTCTTCGCCCACGCGCAGCTCGACCTCGCGGCGGCCGATCTCCGCAAGATGCCGGCCTGGGAGTCGGTCGCCACCGCGAGCGCGATGCAGGCGGAGAACGACGCGCGCGGGATCTACTCCTTCCTCTTGCGCTTCGTCTCGCCGCACACGCTGGTGAGCAAGCTCGGCAACATCTCCGCGCAGTACTTCGATCACGGATCGATCGAGGTGGCTCGCCTCGAGGGCAACCACGCGCGCATGACGCGCATCGGCATCTCGAACCAGCTCTACTGGTGGTGGGACGGGATCCTCGAGGGCTACGTGCGCGCGCTCTTCGGCCTGGCGGGCGCGAAGAACGTCGTCATCCACTGCGGCCTGCTCGAGACGAGCGAGCCCGACAACCCACTCGGCATCGGCCGCTTCCCGGTCGACGTCCGCTGGGAGTGACTCGAACGGCCCTCACCCGACCGTGCGCGGTCGGCGCCCTCACCTAGCCTCTCCCACGGAGTGGGAGAGGGACATGGCTCCGAGGTGTGGGCGGGAACGGTGACCGGAACTGCGCGGCCGCGGGCCCTCACCTAGCCTCTCCCAGGGAGTGGGAGAGGAACATGGCTCCGAGGTGTGGGCGGGAACGGTGACCGGAACTGCGCGGCCGCGGGCCCTCACCTCGCCTCTCCCACGGACCCACGGAGTGGGAGAGGAACATGGCTCCGAGGTGTGGGCGGGAACGGTGACCGGAACTGCGCGGCGCCTCATCTCACCTGCAGGGTCGGGGCTCGGTCCCTCTCCCACGGAGTGGGAGAGGCTAGGTGAGGGCGGGCCGCGGCCGTGCCTCAGGCGAGGAACGGTTTCACCCACTCGCGCGATCGCGCGACGAGCTCGTCCTGGCCGCGGACGTCGTGCGCGAGCGGGCTCGGCTCCTTCACGCGCTCCTCGTCGTAGTAGAGGCCGCTCTCGCGCGCGAGCGAGGGATCGGTGGCGCAGCGCACCTGGGTGCGGGCGCCCTTCTCGTTCGTGATGAGGAAGGGCCTGATGAGCATCGCGACGAGCTTGCTGCGGCGCTCCCAGATATCGGACGCCACGCCGCCCGGATGGAGCGAGTAGGTCGTGACCTTCGTCGCCTCGAGCCGGCGCGCGAGCTCCTTGGCGTACATCACGTTGCAGAGCTTGCTGAGGAAGTACTCCGGCAGCGCCGTCGTGTGGGCCGTGGGCTTGCGCTGCGCGTCCCAGTCGAAGATCTGGGTCGGCGCGAAGGCGCGGTGCCGGTAGTGCCCTTCGCTCGACACGTTGACGACGCGGCCCTGCGGCGCGCGCTGCACGAGCGGGAGCACCTTCTCGGTGAACAGGAAGGGCCCGAGGTGGTTGGTGCCGAAGGTGATCTCGAAGCCGTCCTTCGTCAGGCCCTGCAGGCCCGCGATGCCCGCGTTGTTCACGAGGGCGTCGATCGTCCAGTCCTTCTCGAGCACCTCGTCCGCGGCGCGGCGCACCGACGCGAGATCGCCCAGATCCATCGCGACGAACGCCGTCTCGACGCCCTGCGCCTTCAGCGCGTCGAGCACGGGCCGCGTCTTTTCGGCGCTGCGCGCCGCGATCATCACGCGGCCGGCGCCGCGCGCGCCGAGCGCCTCCACCGTGGCCCTGCCGATGCCCGTGTTGGCGCCGGTGACGAGAAACGTCCTGCCCGCGAGATCTTCGTTCGCCATGCGCGCGACCGTGCGGCCGACGCGCGACGCACACTACTCACATTCACGTTTCTTCACCGGGCTCGCGCCGTCGGGCCCAGCGTCACTCGGCCAGGACCTTGTCGAGGATCTCGTTCACGACGGCCGGGTTCGCCTGGCCCTTCGTGGCGCGCATCACCTGGCCGACGAAGAAGCCGCGCACGGCGACCTTGCCCGCCTTGAAGCTCGCGAGCTCCTTCGGGTGCGCGAGGACCACGTCGCGGATGGCCTTCTCGATCGCGCCCGTGTCCTTCACCTGCGCGAGGCCCTTCTCGTCGACGATCTTCTTCGCGCCCTTGCCACTGCGCGCCATCTCGGCGACGACTTCCTTCGCGATCTTCCCGTTGATGGTCTCGTCCTCGATCAGCGCGAGCAGCTCGGCGAGCGCGTCGCTCGTGACCGGGAAGCGCGCCTCGAGCCCGTTCGTGGTGACGAGGCCGAGCAGCTCGGCCTGGATGAAGTTGGCGACCTTCTTGCCAAGAGGAGTGCTCGGCGCAGCCGAGCCGGTTTTCCCGCCCGCGCCGGGCTTGAGGCGCTGGCTCGTCACCGTCTCTTCGAAGTAGCGCGCGATCTCCGGGTGGCCCGTGAGCACGCCCGCGTCGTACGCCGTGAGGCCCCACTCCTTCTGCCAGCGCGCACGGCGCGCCTCGAGCGACTCCGGCAGCGCGGCCTTCGCGCGCGCGAGCCACGCGTCGTCGATCTCGAGCGGCGGCAGATCGGGATCGTCGAAGTAGCGATAGTCGTGCGCCTCTTCCTTGCTGCGCATCGAGAACGTCTCGCCGCGCGCGTCGCTGTAGCCGCGCGTCTCCTGCACGATCTTGCCGCCACCGCTGAGCACGGCCTCCTGGCGCGCGATCTCGAGCTCGATCGCCTTCTTCACGAACTTGAAGGAGTTGATGTTCTTCAGCTCCGTGCGCGTGCCCAGCTTCTCCTGCCCCACGGGCCGGATGCTCACGTTGGCGTCGCACCGGAACGAGCCCTCCTCGAGGTTCCCGTCGTTGACGCCCGCGAACATGAAGATGTCGCGCAGCGCCTCGAGGTAGGCCACGGCCTCGTCGGCGCTCCGCATGTCGGGCGCGCTCACCGTCTCGATGAGCGGCGCGCCGGCGCGGTTGAAGTCGACGAGGGTCGCGTCTCCGCCGCCCACGCCGTGGAGGTTCTTGGCGGCGTCCTCTTCGACGTGGATGCGGATGATGCCGACGGTCTTCGTCTGCCCGTTCGCCGTGATGGTGAGCGTGCCGTGCTCGTTGAGCGGCAGATCGAACTGCGAGATCTGATAGCCCTTGCTCAGATCCGGATAGAAGTAGTTCTTCCGCGAGAAGCGGCTCGTGCCACGCACCGTGCAGCCCACCGAGAGGCCCGCGCGCACCGCGGCTCGATCGCCTGCCGGTTCGGCACCGGCAGCGCGCCCGGCATACCGAGACAGACGGGGCAGACGTTCGTGTTCGGCGGCGCGCCGAACGACGTGGAGCACCCGCAGAACATCTTCGTGCGCGTCGCCAGCTGCGCGTGCACCTCGAGACCGATCACCGCTTCGTATTGCGTGGCCATGCCATCGACTCCATTCATCCGCGCGCCGCGCCCGTGATCAGCAGAAGATCGGCGGGTGGCGGTCCTTCCACGGGCACGCCTCTTCGTAGGCGTGCGCGAGCGCGAGCACGCCCTCTTCGTCGAAGGCCTTGCCCGTGAGCTGAAGGCCGACGGGCAGCGCGCCGTCGAAGCCGCAAGGCACGCTGATCGCCGGAAGGCCGGCGAGGCTCGGGGGCAGCGTGTAGATGTCCGCGAGGTACATCGCGAGCGGGTCCTTCGTGCGCGAGCCGAGCGGGAACGCGGCGCTCGGCGAGGTCGGCGAGACCACGAGGTCGCACGTCTCGAAGGCCTTGGCGTAGTCGCGCGCGATCAGCGTCCGCGCCTTCTGCGCCTTGGCGTAGTACGCGTCGTAAGTAGCCCGCCGGATACCATGCGTGCCCGCATGATGCGCGCTCACCCGGGGCCGAAGCCCTCGGCGCGCGTCTTTCCGTAGACCTCGGTGAGGTCGGAGCCCGCGGCGCGCGGGCCGTAGCGCATGCCGTCGAAGCGCGCGAGGTTCGAGCTGCACTCGGCGGGCGCGACGATGTAGTAGGCGCTGACGGCGTGCTCCGCCGTGGGCAGCTCCACGTCGACGAGCGTGCAGCCGAGCTTGCGGAAGGTCTCGAGGGCCGCTTCCATCGCGGCGCGGACGGGCGCTTCGCAGCCCTCGCCGAGCGCGGAGCGCACGACGCCGACGCGGACGCCCTTCGGCGAGCGACCGATCGCCGCCTCGTAGTCGGGCACGGCGACGTCGGCGCTCGTGGCGTCACGCCGGTCGTGGCCGGCGATCACCTTCGTGACGCGCGCGGCATCGCGCACGGTGCGCGCGAAGTGGCCGATCTGATCGAGCGAGCTCGCGAAGGCGATGAGGGCCATGCGCCTGAGACGCGGCCGTACGTCAGCAAGAGAAAGGCCACCGTGCCAGTGGCCTGACCGGGCTGCCCGCGCAAGGCCGCCAGTGTCCAGGCCAGCCGCGAGGGCCGCGACGCCGCTCGCGACCGCGGCCGCGCTGCCGCCGCTGCTGCCGCCCGGCGCGCGAGAGAGATCCCAGGGGTTGTGGACGTTGCCGTAGGCGGAGTTCTCCTGGTGGACGAAGCCATCCGCGAACTCGTCCATGTTGACCTGCCGACGAGCGTCGCGCCCGCGCCGCGCAGGCGCGTGACCACGTCGGCGTCGTACGGCGCGAGCCAGCCGGCGAGGATCTTCGAGGCGCACGTGGTGGGCGTCCCGCGCGCGCAGAGGTTGTCCTTCAGCGCGACGAACACCGGCGGCGAAGCGGCTGGGCGTCTCGCCCGGCGCGCGCGCGATCGACCATCGCTGCGGAGGCGAGCGCGCCCTCGGCGTCGACGTAGAGGAAGGCGTGCAGATCGCCATCGCGGCGCGCGATGGCGTCGAGCGAGGCGCGCGCGATCTCGACGGCGCTGACGTCGCCCTTCTGGACGTGCGTCGCGATCTCGGTGGCGCTCTTCTTCAGGATCTCGTGCGGCCGGGGTCGTCATCGCCATCACTCTCCGTCGAGGACCTTCGGCACGGCGAACGCGCCCGCCTCGCTCTTGGCGGCCGCGGCGAGCACCTCGTTGCGCTGCAGCGAGGGCTGCGGCACGTCCTCGCGCAGCGGGACGTGCATCGCGATCGAGTGCGTGGTGGGCGGCACGCCCTCGGTGTTCAGCTTCTCGAGGGTGGCCATGAACGAGAGGATTCCCTCGAGCTCGCCCTGCATCCGCTTCACGTCGTCCGGCCCGAGCGCGAGCCGCGCCAAGCGCGCGACGTGCTCGACCTCTTTCTCCGAGATCCGCGTCATGATCGGCCCGCCTCTGCGCCGACTACTGTCCATGCGCGACGCGCCCTGTCCGCCGGCTCCGCGACGGGCACTTTTGCTTGGGTCATGAGGCGCGGACGCTAGCACGCGGGGCAGGGCGCGGAGGATGGGTCCTCCGCGTGCGCCTCGGGTCGAGCGCGGCGCCCTCGCGTCGACCTCCCCGCGCGGCTCCCTCGCCCGCGAGAGCGGGAGAGGGTTGGGGAGAGGGGCTGCAACGCGAACGCCGGCGGACGCTCGTGCGATAGGAGGAGCCGCCGCCGACCGCTGGCTCGCGTCGACGTCCGCGCCCCCAGCAGGACGCCGATGCAGAACGCACCGCCAGCCCTTCCAGCACCGAGAGAAGCGCCGATCGACGCTTGTGCCGCCACGCGCGCCGCGCATACGCTGGGTCGACGATGCCCGAGGCCGGCACGCAGAGCGGGACACGCGAGGTCGGCTCGCGGATCGCCGTCGTCGTTCGCTACGTCGTCTACGTCGCGCTCCCCGTGCACCTCGTGCTGCTCGTGGTGTTCGCGCTCACGGGTGTGTACGCGATGGCGTACTTCAACGTGTGGAGCGTCGCGATGTGGATCGCGGCGTGGGTGGCGAACGAGAAGGGCCGCTCGCGGCTCGCGTCGCTCCTGCTCAACATCGAGGTCTCGGCGCACGCCGTCGCCGCCGTCTCGCTGCTCGGCCTCGGGAGCGGCTTCCAGTACTACCTGGTGCCGATCATCGCGCTGCCGATCTTCAACGATCACCTGGCGCCTCGCCGCGCCATCGTCGGCTCCGCGTTCGTGGTGATCCTGTTCGTCGCCGTGCACTACGTCTTCGCCGACGTGCCGATGCACCCGGGCTGGGCGCCCATCGCGCTGCCCTTCGAGGTGGTGAACATCGTCACCGCGCTCTCCTTCGTCACGATCATCTGCGCGTACTTCCGCTTCGCCTCGATCGACATCGAGAGCAAGATGGAGGATCTTGCCTCCAGCCTCGAGCGACGCGTGGAAGAGCAGGTCGCCGAGATCGTCACCCACGCGGGCGAGGTCGAGTCGCTGAACAAGCAGCTCAAGGCGCAGGTGAAGGCGCGCTCGGAAGAGCTCGCCGTCGCGCTCGCACGCCTCGCGCAGCAGCCGGAGGCCGGGGCGTTGCGGCCCGGCGCGGTCGTCGACGATCGCTTCGAGGTCGCGCAGCCGATCGGCGCCGGCGGCATGGGCGTCGTCTACGCGGGTCGCGATCGCACGAGCGGCGCGCGTGGCGATCAAGATCGTCCGCACTGGCTCCGGCGGGGACATCGAGTCGCTGCGGCGCTTCGTGCGCGAGGCGGGCGCGGCCGCGACGGTGCCGCATCCGGCGGTCGTGAAGATGGTGCACCTCGGGCTCTCGGACGAGGGCCTGCTCTACCAAGTGCAGGAGCTCGTCGACGGCGTCGTGCTCTCGCGCTGCGTCGGCAAGCCGTGGGAGCCGGCGGACGCGGCGCGCCTCGGCGCGGTGCTGCTCGAGGCGCTCGCCGCCGCACACGCGAGCGGCGTCGTGCACCGCGACGTGAAGACCGAGAACCAGATGCTGACCTCGGCCGCGCCCGGCCTGAAGCTGCTCGACTTCGGGATCGCGAAGCTCTACGACGCCGTCTCGGCGGGCAACGGGACGATGACCCACACGGGCCACCTCGTCGGGACGCCGGCGTTCATGGCGCCCGAGCAGGCCCGCGGCGACTCCGACGTCGGGGATCGAGCCGACGTCTACGCGGCCGGCACCGTGCTGTATCTCCTGCTCACGGGGCGCCTGCCCTTCGAGAAGACCGCCTCGCCCGGCTGGTTTCTGATGCGCGCCATCGAGGACGCGCCCGACCTGCGCGAGCACGCGCCCGAGACGCCCGAGGCGCTCCGCAAGCTGGTGATGGCGTGCCTCGCACGCGAGCCCGGCGATCGGCCGGCGGCGACCGAGCTCGCGGGCCAGCTCGCCGCCTTCGCGGAAGCGAACGGGGCGCGCAAGCTCGAGACGATGTCGAGCGAGATGGAGACCTTCGCGCGCAGCGCCATCGAGGCCTCGGGGGTCGCGCCGAAAGCCGTGGGCGCGACGCCCGCCTCGGTCGAGACCGGCGCACGCGAGGCCGGCTGACGCACGGCCCACGCGACCCGACGCGGACGGCGGCCGCCGCGGATCGTGATCGTCGACGTCGGTGCGGCAACTCGGGCAGGATCGCCCCATGCACGCTCGTTCCTCGCTGCTCGCGGCCATGATGGCGCTGTCGCTCGCGTCGTGTGGCGGCAAGAGCGACGAGGCCGCGGCGCCCGCGCCGGCCGCCGGAGGCAGCGCCGCGCGCTTCGGCCCGCTGATGATGCAGATCGGCCACCGCCTCGAGCTCGCGGGACGTGCGGCGCGCATCGGTCGCTGGGAGCTCGCGACGTACGAGGTCGAGGAGCTGACCGAGGTCTACGAGGGTCCCTTGCTCGAGGCGCCCGCGCCGCCGGAGATCCACGCGCGGATCGAGCCCTTCATCGACAGCTGCCTCGTGCCGCTCGAAGAGGCGGCGCGCTCGCACGATCTGTCGCGCTTCGAGGCCGAGTTCCGGACGACGACGATCGCGTGCAACGCGTGCCACCAGATGGCGCACGTGCCGTTCATCGAGATCCCGGGCGAGCTCGAGGTCGAGATCCCGCGGATGACGCCGCCCACCTCCGCCGCGCCGCCGCCCTCCGCAGCCGAAGAGACGACGCCCGCCGCCCCGTGAGCGAAGGCTCAGTGCGCTCGCCTCCGAACGGCGAAGCGGCCGCTCGCGCCTAGAACCAGTGCATGAGACACGCTCGCCTCCTCTGCGCGCTGGGCCTCTTCGGGATCCCGTTCTGTGGCTGTGGGGGCGAGAGCGCGGCGAGCGACGCCGCCACGAGCGACGCCGCACCGCCTGGCGACGCGACCTCCGATGCCGCGGAGCTCGGCGACGGCAGCGCGGACGCGAACGCCTGCGGCACGAGCTGCTCCCCTGATCTGACGAGGGTGCTCGACTGCACCGGCGCCGTACGCGAGACCTGCAGCGGCGATCAGATCTGCATGGACGGTCGATGCGTCACGAGCCCGTGCGCCGCGGCGGACGAGGCGCACGGGTCCGTGGGCTGCGACTACTGGTTGGTGAAGACGGCCCAACGCCCCGAGGCCGATGGCGGGTGCTTCGCGGCCTTCGTGGTCAACGCGTGGGACCGCCCCGTGCACCTCACCGTGACCCGCGGCGGAGCGGCGCTCCCCACGAGCGCATTCGCAGTCCCGAGCGGGATGGGGGCCGCCACCACGTACACGCCCTACGATCCCGTCGCGGGGCTCGCGCCAGGCCAGGCAGCGGTCCTCTTTCTCTCGCGATCGCCGGGGGCCCTCCCCGCGTGTCCCGTTCCCGCCGCGCTCGCCGAAGAGACCGGCGTCGCGGGCACCGGCTCGGGCCAGGCGTTCCACCTCGTCTCGGACTTCCCGATCACCGCCTATCAGTTGTTGCCGTACGGAGGCGGGACGACCGCGGGCGCGGGCGCGACGCTGCTCGTGCCCTCGGCCTCGTGGGGCACCAACTACGTGGCCGTGAGCCCCGCGCCCGCCGACGCGAGCGCGAGCCCATCGATCGTCGTCGTGGCGGCCCGCGATGGGACCGAGGTCACGGTGCTCCCGAGCGCGAGCATCGTGGGAGGGCCCGGCGTGCCGCCGGCGACCGAGAACGTGCCGATGACCTACGTGCTCAACGAGGGGCAGTTCGTGCAGTTCGAGCAGCCGGCCGAGCTGACGGGGTCCGTGCTCGAAGCGACCGCGCCGATCGCCGTGTTCGGCGCGCATGCCTGCATGAGCGCGCCGGCGGGCCAGAGCAGCTGCGACCCGGCGGAGCAGCAGCTCGTGCCGATCCGCGCGCTCGGTAGCGAGTACGTGGGCGCCGGTCACCGCGCGCGTGGCGCCTCGGACGCGACCCGGTGGCGCCTCGTAGGCGTGGTCGACGGCACTGCGCTCGCGTGGACGCCCGCGCCGCCGCCCGGCGCCCCCTCGACGCTCGACCTCGGCCAGATCTTCGACTTCTCCACCGAGAGTCCGTTCATCCTCCGCAGCCAGGACGCCGTGCACCCGTTCTATCTCGGCGCGATCATGACCGGAGGGGGGGCCTTCGGCGGTGCCGGAGATCCGGAGTGGGTCGACGTGACGCCGACGGCCCAGGCGGACATGCGCTCGACGTTCTTCACCGACCCGACCTACCCGGAGACGAGCCTGACGCTGGTCCGATCGCCATCGCCCGGCGGGGGCTTCGCCGACGTCACGCTCTCCTGTGCGGGGGGCGCGAGCGCGACGATCACGGGCTGGCAGCCGATCGGCGGCTACGAGAGCGCGATCGTGGACCTCACGACGGGGGACTTCACGAGCGTGGGCGGCTGCACCGCCGGGCGCCAAGAACTCTCGAGCAGCGCGCCGTTCAGCGCGACGGTGTGGGGCTGGGAGGCGACCCCTCTCGCGCGCTACGCCTCCTACGGATACCGAGCGGGAGCGCGCTTCGCGCCGCTCCACACCGTCGTCGTGCACGCGGTCCCGTTCTGAGGGACGAGGGCGGCCGACGGAGCGCGCTCAGCGGAACGCGTAGCCGAGCGAGACGTAGATGCGGTAGCCGCCGTCCTCACCGCGCGTGCCCGACGCGAGCGTGCCCGGCATGCCGGAGAACGAGTGGAAGAACTGGGCCCAGCCGCCCTCGAGCGCCCACGCGAGGCCGAAGTCGGTCGCGCCCGAGACGGAGAGCATCCCGTCGAGCCCGAAGCTGTCGCCGCCGCTGCCGAAGGCGCCGCCGAGGCCGTCGCGCGAGAAGAGCGCGCGGTAGCCGGCGTCGAGGCCGAGCACGAGCCACTCGTCGACCAGCCGCACGCGCACGCGCAGCGCCGGGCGCAGGTACGGATAGTCGATCGTCGGGAGGACCGTGTTGGTGCCGAGATCGTAGTGCTCCCAGCCGAAGCCGATGCTGGCGCCGATCTCGAAGAAGCGATCGATCGGGACGAGGTAGCCCGCGTGGACGGAGAAGCGCAGGAAGGTCGCATCCACGCGGCTCGTGTCCGGCAGCCGCGACGCGAGACCGAGCGCGTAGCCGAAGTCGCCCCAGAGGAAGAGGCCGCGGCCGTAGCCGGGATCGCTGCCGAGCGGGCGCAGCTCGAGCCGCGCGTAGAGCTCGACGAAGGGGCTCGCGTGGTAGGTGCGCGCCATGCCGCCCGCGACGTCGACCGAGGTGTCGCGCGAGCGGATGCCGATGCCCGCGGCGGCGGTGAAGATCGGCACCGCGACGCCGAAGCTCGTGCCGCCGGCATCCGAGGAGCCCGACGACGAGGACCCGCCGTCGTCGCTCACGTGCGCATCGGTCTCGCCGTCGTCGCCGAAGGCGGTGAAGCCCGATCCACCGTCGCTCGTCGTGCTCGCCCCCGACGTGCCCGAGCCGGCGCTCGTCGTCGGCCCGCTTCCCGCGCGGTCCAGCTGCGGCAGCGCGTCGTCCATCAGGGCGGTCACGGCCCGCCCGATCGCGCTCGCGCGATCCGATCGGGCTCGCTCGGTCCCGAGGGAGCGACCTGCCGCGTCGCGGGCCTCGAACGTGAACGTGCGCGCGTGCCCGCGGCCGCGGGCCGAGCCGCTGATGGTGATCTGCGCGCCGGAGTCGACGACCTGGACCCGCGCATCTTCGGACAGCGCGTCGGTCACGGCCCGCCGGACCCCCGCGCCGCCATCGACGTCGCCCACCGAGACGCGAGCCCGGTCCTGGGCGGCCGCCGGCATCGCGAAGAGCACGACGAGCGCGAGCACCGCGGGAAGCGAGAGGGCACGTTCGACGAGCGAGCGCATGGGCCCGAAGATAGAGGAGATCTCGGCGTCCGGGCAGCCCGAAGCGCCCCTCGCCGACGAAGACGCTGGAAATCGCCGGAGCTTCGCCCTACCGTTTCCGGATGCGCCGAGAGTGGAAGACCGCGCGCGCGCTGGCCGTCGCCCTCACGCTGGGCGCCGCGGGTGCATGCACCGGCGAGGTCGGGCTCGGGCCTTCGTCTCCGGGCGGAGACGGCCTCGGCACGTGCCGGTCGATCGACTGCGACGAGCCCTCGCCGGCCTCGCGCGTGCCGCGCCTGTCCCATCCACAGTGGGAGAACGCGGCGCGCGACCTGCTCCGGCTGGACGCGACGCCGGGGCTCTCGAGCACGTTCCTGAACGACTCGCGACGCGGGACCTTCGACAACGCGGGCGGCGACCTCGTCGTCGGCGAGCCGCTGTGGACCGCGTATCAGGGCTCCGCCGAGCAGCTGGCCGCTCGCATCGCCGGCGACCCGGCCGCCCTCGCTCGGATCCTGCCCGCCGATCTGCCGGCCTCGCCCGAAGACGCGCGCGCGAGAGCGTTCCTCGCCGACTTCGGACGGCGCGCGTTCCGCCGGCCGCTCACGAGCGCCGAGCTCGACACCTACGCCACGCTCTTCACGTCGGGCGCGACGCTCTATCCCGAGCACGACGCGTTCACCGCGGGCGTCGAGATCTCGATCGAGGCGATGCTCCAGTCGCCCTACTTCCTGTACCGGCCCGAGCTCTCGACCGCGGCGAGCGGCGGTCGCATCACGCTCGAGGACGACGAGCTCGCCTCGCGCCTCTCGTTCGCGCTCTGGAACACGATTCCCGACGACGAGCTGCTCGCCGCCGCGGCGGCGCATCAGCTCTCCACGACCGAGGGCCTGCGGGCCCAGGCGGCGCGGATGCTCGAGGACCCGCGCGCGAGAGAGATGGTCGCGCTCTTCCACGCCGAGCTGCTCGGCACGCACGCCTATGGCGACGTCACGCCGCGCAGCGCCACGCTCTTCCCCGAGTGGCGCGATGGCCTGCACGACTCGATGCAGCGCGAGACGGCGTCGTTCGTCGACGACGTGGTGTTCGAGGAGCGCGCGGGCTGGGCGCGCATGCTCACCGCTCCGTTCACGTACGTCGACGCGGACCTCGCGCGCGTCTACGGCGTGTCGGGCTCGTTCGGCGGGGAGATGACGCGCGTCGAGCTCGACCCCGCACAGCGCGCCGGACTGCTGACCCAGATCGGCTTCCTCGCGCTCAACGCGAGCGCGACCGACGCCGACGCGATCCACCGCGGCGTGTTCGTCAACCGCCGCATCCTCTGCGCGCCGCTGCCGCCGCCGCCGATGAACGTGCCGCCCATTCCGGCCGACGACCCCTCGATGCCGCTCACGATGCGCGAGCGCATCACGCGCCACACGGGCGAAGGCACCTGCGGCGCCACCTGCCACGGCACGCTGATCAACCCGATCGGGTTCGCCTACGAGCACTACGATGCGCTCGGCCGCTGGCGCGACACCGACCGCGGCCGACCGGTCGACGCGACGTCCAGCTACCAGCTCGGCCGCGAGACGGTGCACTACGACGGCGCGATCGAGCTCGCCGACACCCTCGCGGGGCAGCCCTTCTCGCACGAGTGCTACGTGCAGAACTGGATCGAGTACCTGCACGGCCGCCTGCCGGCCGGCAACGACGGCCCCACGATCGTCCGTCTCGGCACGCGCTCGGTCGCGGAGCGGACGCCGGTGCTCGAGCTCGTGCTCGCCATCGTGAGCAGCCAGGGATTCCGGACGCGCTCGACCACCGAGTACGACCGCCTGACGGAGATGCCATGAGCTTCTCGCGGAGACGCTTCCTCGTGGGCATCGGCGGCGCGATGGTGGCGCTGCCCCTGCTCGAGTCGCTGGACGGAATCCGGCGCCCCGCGCGGCGTCGCGCCGGCGTGGCCCACGCCGACGACGGTGTGCCGCATCCGGTCGTATTCGTACGGGCCGGCAACGGCGTGCAGCAAGCGTGGAGCGACGAGCCGGAGCACTTCTGGCCGGCCGCCACCGGGGCGCTCACGAGCGCGATCCTCGGCGGCGCCGAGAACGCAGACCGCGCGACCAGCGAGCTCGCCGCCTTCGCCGCCAAGCTCGCCATCGTCCGCGGCATCGACCGCCCCTTCGGGACGCCGGCGTGCGGCCACGCCGAGTCGATCTGCCAGGTGCTGACGGCCGCGCGGAACACCGGCGGCACCGCCAACGATCCGCTCGCGCTCGGCATGTCGGCCGACTGGCGCATCGCCAACCAGCTCAATCCCACCGGCCGCGAGCCGATGGTGCTCATGGCAGGCCCGAGCTCGGCCTACATCGCCGAGGGCCTCTCGTGGCGCGACTCGGGCATGCGGACGTCCGCCGAGCGCTCGCCCATCAACCAGTACATGCGGATGATGGGGATCTCGGGGGCGCCCCCGGAGATCCAGGAGCGCATCCGCACGCGCCGCGCGAGCGTGAACGACCTCGTGCGGAGCCAGCTGCGCGAGCTCATGGGCCACGCGCAGCTCTCGGCGGGCGATCGCGCGCGCCTGCAGCAGCACCTGGAGGCCATCCGCGACACGGAGCTGCAGCTCATGTCGTGCGCGGCCGACCCCGCGATGGAGGACGCGCTCGCGGCCATCGACGATCCGACGGCCAACGACGTGCGGCCCGAGGTCGTGCAGCGCTTCATGGACGTGATCGCGCTCGCCTTCGCCTGCGGCTACACGCGCGCGGCGACGCTCCAGATCGGCGAAGGCAACGACCAGACGCAGTACACGATCGACGGCGTGCAGCTGCCGCGCTTCCACTGGATCTCGCACCGCATCTACTCGGACGGCGCCGACGGCGAGCCGATCCCGCAGGCGGTCGAGCTGCACGCGAAGGTCGATCGCCTGCAGATGCAGCTCTACGCGTATCTCCTGGATCGGCTCGACGGAATCAGCTCGCCGGTGGCCGGGCACACGCTCTTGGACGAGACGATCGCGGTCTGGACCAACGATCTCTCGGCCGGCCCGCCCCACGGCGGCGACGACATCCCGTGGATCCTCGGGGGCAGCGCCGGCGGCGTGCTGCGCGTCGGTCAGTTCGTCGACGCGGGCGGCGTGACCCACAACAAGCTCTTGAACACGATCCTCACGGCGGCGGGCTGCACGAAGGACGACGGCTCGCCCGTCGACGACTTCGGCGACGCGAGCCTCGAGGGCGGCAACATCCCGGCGCTCGTCGCGGGCTGACTCCCGGCGCTCGTCGCGGGCTGACATCCCGGCGCTCGCGCTCTTCGCAGCGGATTCAGGGTGGCGCGCCCGCGTCGATCCAGGCGCCGAAGGCGTCGAGGTAGCGGCTCGCGAGCACGCCGCCGCCGCGCGGCATGAGGCCGCCGCACACGGTCGGATCGCTCAGCTTGCGGTAGAGGAGCGAGCCGGCCGCATCGCCGGGCACGACGAAGGGGCCCTCGCCCGCGCAGTGGAAGCGCTCGCTGGCGCTCTCGGCGAGCAGCGTCGCGCGCGCGGCGTCACGCTCGGAGAGATCGAGCCCACCCGCCGCCGACGCGCCGTGACAGCTGCTCTGCGCACAGCGCGTCTCCACGACGACCTCGTAGAGGCTCGACCACGTCGGCTCGACGGCCACCACGAGCAGGGCCTGGGTGTCGCCGACGGGCAGGCACGTGCGGTGGGCCAGATCGCAGGCGCCGGTGAGCACGCAGTCGGCGTCGCTCGAGCACGCCGTCGCGCTCCCGAGGCCGCCGACGCGCTCGATGACAGGGGCGCCGCACGCGAGCCAGTTTCGCAAGGTCTCGCGCCCCTCGGCCGTGCCGAGCCCGGCCATCGGCGTCGGCGTCCCGGCTGCGTCGAAGGTGCCGTAGAGCGGCTGCTGCACCCGCGCCCCCGCAGCGCCTGGCGGCATGCTGCCGCGGAGCACCGTGTCGTAGATGTCGTCGCGGTGGGCGTGGATCGCGATCTGCGCGGCGCGCAGCCGCGCGGCGCCGGTGGTCGGGTCCGCCACCTGATCGGCGAGCTCGGGATCGAAGTCGAGGTCGGCGGGCGCGCCGTAGCGATCGGGCCCCGCTGCGCCGTCCGAGTGACAGAACGCGCCACCCCCGCACGAGGTGATCATGAGCGCCTGCCCGGCATACGCCGGTAGCCCGTCGCGCCGGTACACGACCGTGCGCGCGAGCGCCGCTGCGGCCGGCGGGCACTCGTTTCCGACGCGGGCGCGGCAGCCGCCCGAGAGCGTCACGACGATCACGAGCGCGAGGGCGGATCCGATCGGCGAGGGCCACCACCTCATCGCGCGCATCATGGGGTCTCTCGCGCGCGCTCGCCATCGCGTGCCCGCGGCGCGCTCGCGGTGGCGGCGGGATCCTGGGCGTACGCCTGCTTCAGCAGATCGTAGAGGCGCGGGTGCTTCTCGCGCATGCGCGCGGGCTGCTCGAAGAAGAGCTCGGTCGCCACCGCGAAGAACTCGGCCTCGTTCGTGGCCGCGTACTCGCGGAGGATCGACTGGCTCGCGCGCACGCGGCGCGTCTCTTCGTGGATCAGACGGAGCCAGGGATCGACGGCGCGCCAGGGCATGAACGAGGGCACGCCGTCGGCCTGACCGACGTCGAAGTCGAGCACGTGCGCGAGCTCGTGCAGGCCGACGTTCCGCCCGTCGTGCGGGCGCCGGAAGCCGTCGCGGAGCGCCTGCGCCGAGAGCAGGATCGGCCCCGCGCCGTGCACCATGCCGAGGTACTTCGGATCGCGCGTGTCGTCGCGGTAGCGCTCGTCGAACGCGCCGTCGTAGACGATCACGTCGCGCGTGCGCGGGTAGTGGTAGCCGCGCCGCCCGAACGCGACGATCACCGCCGAGGCCGCCACCAGCACGCGGAGGTCCTCCTCGAGCGGTGCGTCTCGCGGGCCGGTGATGCGCTGCTCGGCGAGGAACACCGCGACGGCTCCCTCGAAGCGGCGACGCTCGGCGTCGGGCAAGCGACGGTAGGCCTCCACGTCGGCCTGGAGGATGCGGCGCTGGCTCTCGGGAAAAGGTGCGCGCTCGAGGCGCCGCCGCCGGAACACGGGCGCGAGCACCACGGCCCCGCCGAGGGCCACCACGAGCAGCGCCACCGCGAGCCCGGCCACCGGCCCCGCGCGCAGCGTCGGCAAGATCGCCGCGGTGGCCGCGATCAGCAGCACGGCGAAGAGGGGCAGCCGGGCTTCGGACATCGAGCGGCGAGCCTACACCTCGCCGCCGTCGCGCCGCAGTCGTTCCCGCCCCACCTCCGCCACCTCGGCAAGCACCGCGCGCAGTCGTGCCCTCGTGTCGTGCTCGCGCCGTCGCGCACGGATCGGGAGCCCCTCGTCCGCGCCGAGGCGGGCGAGCACGGCTCGTCAGGGAGACATGCACCTGGTCGCGAGTCGGATAGAGTACGCGCCGTGCAGCCGGTCCACCGCTTCCTCGCCCTGGTCACCCGCGAGCTCGACGCGGCCGACGCGCGCATCGAGATCGGCGGTCGCCCGGACGCGGGGGCCATCTGGGCGCCGCTCCAGGACGAGTACCGCGTGGTCGCGCTCTTCGACGCGCCGCTCGCCGATCCCGAGCAGAAGCGGGCCGCGCTGGCGGCCCTCGCGGCGTCGTTCAGCGGCGTCGTGGCGAGCGTGGCGCTGCCCCACGGCCGCGACGATCGGGACGCGGTCGTGCGCACGCTCGAGGACGCGCTCGACCTGCTCGTGCACCGCGCGCGCGCCGAGAGCGCGTGGGTGATCGACGAGAGCTCGCCCGAGATCTGGGGCAGCTCCGAGCCCGGCCGCCCCGATCTCGACGTCGACGATGCGGTGTGGCTGCGGGGGCTCGAGAGCTCGCTCGCCGCCATCGGCGTCTCGATCGAGCACAGCGACGCCAGCGACCCGTCGCTGGTGCGCGCGCGAGCGACCGAGGCCGGCAAGAGCGCCACCGATGCGGCGACGCTCGTGCGGGAGGTCGAGCGCCTCGTGCAGCTGCCGATGGGCGCGCTCGAGCCTCGCTCCCTCCGAGCGATGCGGGCGCTCGGCGGCGTGCGCACGGGCGATGCGGCGGAGCGCACGCTCACGCGCACGTTCGCGACGATCTACCGCCTCGTGCTGGTCTTCGCCCACGAGCCGAGCGAGCTGCACGCCGAGTCGGCGCTGATCCGCGCGCTGCCGGTGATCGAGCGGCTCGTCACGAGCCTGCCGCCGCGCCGGCCCGATGGATCGGGCCCGGAGACGGCTGGCGCCAAGGTCGCAGTGCTCCGCCGACTGCGCTCGGTGTGACGTGAGCGCCGCGCGGCTGATGGCCTTGGCGCTGATGTCGGGCCTCGCGGCATGCGGCGCGGCGAGCGCCGCCCCCTCCTCGCGGGCAGCGACGCCCGACGAGCACCACGGACCGAACGGAGAGATCGTGGGACTGACCGACCGAGCCGAGATCGAGGCCGAGCTCCCGGCGTGGCGCGAGGCGATCGCGAGCGCCACCTTCGACGCCGACGCTGCCGAGCGCCTCTCGAGCGTGCCGCCGGGCGCCGAGGTCGACGTGATCCTCGGCACGTGGTGCGGCGACAGCCGCCGCGAGGTCTCGCGGCTGCTGCGCGCGATCGAGCGTGCGCAGGCCGCGGGCGCCCTGCCCTTCACGATCCGCTTCATCGGCGTCGATCGCACGAAGTCGGCGCCCGGCTACACCGAGGGCCTCGGCATCCGCTACGTGCCGACGATCGTCGTCCGGCGCGCCGGGGCGGAGGTGGGCCGCATCGTCGAGAGCGCACCGCGGGGCGTCGATCGTGCGCTGCTCGAGCTGCTCGACGGCTCGAGCACCGGTGTGGTCACCGGCCGCACCGACCTCTGACCCGACGCGCCAGGCGCCGCCATTTCGGTAGGATTCCGCCACGGCGAACCGGCGCTCGCGCGCCCCGCGTCCGATCCATTCGCGTGCGGCCGATGCTACCCTGCCGGTCCACGCGTAGCGGGGGCGCCCTGGGGAAGCAACGACGGCGCAGCGCGTAGATCGCGCGCGAGCAGGGAGACGGCTCGGTCGAGGGAGAGATGAGGGGCGCGGGTCGAAACGACGATGTGGATCCGGGTCGGGATCCGTACCGCGCGCCCGGGCACGGGCGCAGGGCCGCCGGCGTGACGGCCGACGCGATCCTGCGCCTCGTCGTGGCCCCCGACCTGGTCTTCGCGCTCGACGACGACGGGCGCGCGCACGCCTTCGACGCGAGCGGCGCCTGGCTGACGACGGTGACGATCGGGCCGCCGGCCGACGCCACGCTCCACGACGACGGCCGCGCCCTCGCCGTGGCCACGTATGGAAAGGGCGTCACCACGCTCGCGCCCCGGGAGCCGGAGAGCTCTCGCTTCGTCGCCCACGGCGCCGCCGTGACCGCGTGCACCGGCACGAGCGATGGCCTCGTCGTCGGCGATCGCGAGGGCGGGCTCGCCCTGCTGGTCCCCGAGCGCGGCGCCGCGCGCACCGAAGCGCTCTCCGTTCGCGCGCCCGTCCTCTCGATCGCGGCCGACGGAGCCACGCTCGCCGTCGTCACCGAGGGCGGCGAGGCGCGCGTCGGTGGCTGGCCGCGGTCAGGCGCGCTCGCGCCGGTCCGAGGCCTGCGCGCCGATCGGCCGTTCCACGTGGCCGCGCGACCGGTGCGCGGGGGCTTCGCGATCGTCGATCGCGTCCGCGTGCACGACGTCGCCGGCACCGAGGTCGAGCGGACGAGCCGCGACTTCGACGAGGGCGTGGCGGCGTACGTGCCCGTCCCGCTCGGAGGATGGCTCCTCGGCGACGACGGCAAGCTCTACCACCTCGACGCCGAGCTGCGCGTGCAGGCGCTGGGGCTCGATCTGACGGGCCGGCCTCGCGGGCTCGCGGCGGTCGCGGAGCGCGCCATCGTGTGGACCACGCGGGGCGAGCTCGCGGTGGTCTCCACCACCGGTCAGGCGCGCATCCTCGCGCGCGAGGGCGTGCTGTGCGCGGCGGGCGATCCGCGAACCGGCGAGGTCGTCGCGATCACGGGCGGGCGCGCGCTCGCCCTGCATCGCCACGCGCGGAGCTGACGTGGCGACGGGCACGACGACGCTCGACCTCGAGAAGGTCGACTTCGAGGCGGGGCTCGCGACGCTGCGCGCGCGCGCCCAGGATCCGGCGGGACGCCTTCGCCTGGCGGAGTGGCTGAGCTTGAGCGCGATCCAGGGCTCGTACGCCGCGGCGCTGGCGCGCGTGGCCGAGGCCCAGCGGCTCGATCCGTCGAGCCCGCGCCATCGCTTGCGCGAGGCCCTCACGCACCTGCGCTTCGGGCAAGCGGTGCGCGCGAGCGCCGTGCTCGAGGCCCTCCCCGACGCGATCCGCCACGGCGAAGAGGTGGCGATGCTGCGCGCGCTCGCGGCGATGCAGGAAGGGGAGCTCAAGCGCGCCAAGAACATCGCGAGCGAGCTCGCCGACGCGGCGCCCACCAGGCACGCCGCGAAATTCGTCGCCCTCGATGCGCAGATGCGCGTCGCCCTCAAGGGCAGCGAGCGACGCCTCGCGGAGCTGCCGCGCGACGTCGGCACCGAGGCCCCCTGGGCCGACCTCCTCGTCAAGATCGCCATGCTCCGCCCCGAGGACACGCGCGCCGTCACGCAGCAGCTCGACGCGCGCAAGGTGCTGCCGAAGGACGGGCTCGAGCGTGCCGCGGTGGACGAGATGCTCGCGCTCGGCACGCTGGACGTGGACGGCTTGATCGAGAAGGTGCGCGCGGCCGCACCCGGGAGCCGCCTCGAGGAGCTCTCGCTCGTGCGCCTCGGGAGCAAGCTCGCCGAGCGTCCGCGCACGGAGTCGCTCGAGCGGCTGCGCGCCCTCCACGCCTCGCTCCCGGAGCGCGCGTCGGTGCGCCGCCTCTTCGTCGCCGCGCTCACCCAGCACGCCGTCGACGAGGCGAGCGAGGAGCGCTTCGAAGAGGCGCTGCGCGCCGTCGAGCCGTGCATCCGGCTCGAGCCGCACGAGCGGATGCACCTGCAGAACCGGGCCGCGCTGCTCACCCTGATGTCGGACCGCGACGCGGCCGAGCACGCCTGGCTCGAGCTCGAGCGGCACCAGTACCGCCTGGCCCTCGCGGGCGCGTTCGAGCCGGCGGTCCTCGCGCTCCCGCACCGCATGGTCGCGCAGCAGGCGCGCCTCTCTCCCGCGAAGCCCTCGCGCGCGGTGTTCCACCTCGACGCGCTGCCGGGCGCCAAGGACGGCGGCGCGCTCCACCTGCTCGTGGATCAGAAGTACGTGGATCGCGATCCGGAGCGGCTGCGCCAGTGGATCCACCACCGCGCCGCCGAGCTCTTGCTCACGCACGCCACGCTGGGCAAGCACGCGCTGCTCGCCCCGCTCGATCGCGCGGAGGCGAAGGAGCGCGCCGGAGCCCTCGCGGAGCTGGGGCACTCGCTCCGCGTCCTCGTGAGCGGCGAGGGAGAGCGGCTCGCCGATCGGCTCGGGTCGGCCTTCGACGCGCTCGCCGCCAGCGCTCGCCACCGCTACGTGGCCGAGGAGCCGACCGACGCGCAGAAGGACCTCGCGCGCGCGCACCTCGAGACGCTCGGCGACGTCGCGCTCCTCTGCCTCACCTACGATCCGAGCCCCGACGCGCGCACCATCGTCGACGAGATCCTCCGCCTCCTGCGCGGCGTCGCGCCCTTCCTCGACGGCAAGCTCCTCGTGGAAGGACAGCGCAAGAGCACGACGGACGCGCCCGATGGGCTGCCGCGCCTCGAGGGCGTGCTGCGACGCCTGCTCTCGATCGAGACCGGCGATCTCGCCATCGGCCCTGCCGAGCGGCGGCGGCTGCGCGCGTTCCTCGCGGCGCAGCTCGAGGTGGCCTGGGTGGCCGCGCGCCTGCGCGCACAGTCCCAGCCCTCGCACGCCGAGACCGAGTCGCTGCTCGCGATCCTCGATCGCGCCGAGCGCGAGTCGCCCGGCGATCCGGTGGTCCTCTACTGGAGCGCGCGCGTGGCGCTCGTGGGCAGCCTCCTCGACGACGTGCCGCGCTACGTCTCGGCGTTCCATCGCGCGCTGGCGGGCAAGCATCATCCGCTGATCGAGCGCATCGAAGAGCTCGAAGAGACGCTCGCCAAGTACCGGACCGCCGGTGTCGCCGGTCGCAAGCACGTGGACCTCGGTCCCATGAGCGATGCCCGCGCGGGCGAGCGGGGCGAGGGCGAGCTCGTGCAGGAGCTCGACCGCCAGCCCACGGCCATCCGCCTCTACGAGCAGCTCGTACGCCGGATGCTGATGGACGCGCGCTTCGCCGAGGCGGAGACGTGGGCCGATCGGGCGGTGGCCCGCTGCCTCAGCGCGACCGCGCAGCGCAAGGCGCGCGCGCTGCACCTCGACGTGCTCGGCGTGGCCGCGCTCTCGGCCGCCTGTCGGTCGCGCGGCGCCCTGGCGGAGAAGAGCGGAGATGCCGTGCGCGCCTACGTGCAGGGCGCGCGCGCGTCGGCGCTGGCCGTGCTCGCCGAGGTGGAGCCGGGCGCAGGCGGCTACGCGCTCGAGCACCTGCGCGGTCAGACGCTGCTCGCGGCGGGGCAGCGCGAAGCGGCCCAGGCTGCCTTCCGACGCGCGCTCGCCGCGTGCGATCGCGGAATGCACATGGTGCTCCTGCGGCCGCTCGCCGCGAGCGTCGACCTGGTGCTCGTGGAGCGCCTGCAGGCGAGCGTCGAGCCGCTGATCACGGCGGGGCAGCACGCGGGAGCGCTCGAGCAGATCACCCGCGCGATGCGGGAGATGGACGAGCCCGAGCACGCGCTCGCGCTCTTGGCGACCGTCCAGCACGGCGCCGCCCTCGCGGCGCTCGCGCCGGGCGCCAAGGCGGTCTTGGTCGAGGCGTCGTCGCTCCCGCCGAGCCTCGAGACGAAGCTGCGCACGGCCCTCCGTGGCGACGGTGCCGCACGCGCGCGCGCGCTCGCCGAGCTCGCGGTCGAGAGCAGCCCCGCGACCGCCGCCGCTGCGCGCTCGATCCTGCGCCGCGTGGAGCGCGTGGAAGCGGAGCGCACGCTCGCCCGCACGCTCGAGAAGGCGCACTCGCTCACCGAGGCGAACGAGATCGAGGACGCGCTCGCCCTCCTCACCGCGCTGCCGGCCGCGCAGCGCACCGAGCCGCGCGTCGCGCGCCAGGAGGCGCTCTCGCTCTTGCGCCTCGGCCAGCTCGACGCAGCCGACGCGGTCGTCGCGCGGCTGGGATCGCTCGATCATCCGGTCGCCGTCGAGCTGCGCGAGCGCTGGCCACAGCTCCGCTTCAAGCACCGCCTGGCCGCCGCCCAGCGCGCGCTGCGCGCCCACGATCTGGACCGCGCGGGCGCGCTGCTCCAGGGGGCCGCGCCGCCCGGCGACGAAGAAGCGCTCTCGCTCGCCTACGTCGTCGGGTTCCACGGCGCGATGGTGGCCGAGGCCCGCGAGAAGGCCGGACGCCACGACGAGGCCCAGCACGCGATCGCGGTCGCGCTCGACGCGATCGACGGCGTGAAGGGCAAGGCCCGCGAGCGCGGCCGCGAGGACGTGCTGAAGCTCTACGAGCAGCTCGAGCAGCGCGCCGCGATCGTCGAGCGCGCGCGGAAGGCGGCGGGATGAGCGACGTGAAGCGCCCGCGGCCCGAGGCCGCGCTGACGATCGACCCCGACAACGCGTATGCGCGTCTCGGTGTCTCGCCCCTCGAGAGCACCGACGCGATCCGCGAGATCCTGCGCGACAAGCGCAAGGCCGCGATGGAGGCCCGGCGCGGTCGCGGCACCGACTCGTTCGGCGAAGAAGAAGCCGAGATGACGCGCTTGCAGGCCATCGAGGCCGAGATCGGCACGCCGCGCGCACGCGCGCGCTACGACCTCCTGCACCCGCAGAACGCGCTCCTCACCGTGCAGCCGCTCCCGGTCGATCGGCGCCTCGACGAGCGTTTCGCGCTGGGGCTCGCCACCGCGTGGCTGCGCGAGCGCCTCGGGCCGGCGGGCTTTCTGCCCTCGGCCACCACGCAGTCCCTCTGGGCGCCCGACGAGAGCGACCCCGAGCTGATGGCGCTGCTCCGGCGGCACGAGCGCCCGCGCGGCGACGAGAAGACGAGCGAGCGCCCCGTGGGCGCGAACGAGAGCGAAGAGAAGGGATCTCCATGAGCTACCACCGCGTCATCGGCATCGACCTCGGGACGACCTACTCCGTCGTCGCCGCGTACAACCACGACAAGCACGACGTCAAAGTCATCCCGAACAAGCAGAACGAGCCCACGACGCCCTCGGTCGTGCACATCGCCAAGAGCGGCCACATCGCCATCGGCCGCCCCGCCAAGCAGAAGCTCGCGCGCGATCCCGACGGCGTGATCTTCGAAGTGAAGCGCATCATGGGCGAGGCCGCGCGCACCGGGAAGAAGGCCATGGTCGAGGCGCACGGCAAGACGTACGACCCCGAGTTCATCTCCGCGTGCATCCTCAAGGAGCTGAAGGGCTACGCCGAGCGGGTCATCGACGGCCCCGTGCACGACGCCGTGATCACGGTGCCCGCCTACTTCACCGAAGCGCAGAAGAACGCCACGCGCGAGGCCGCCAAGATCGCGCGCCTCAACCCGCGCCTCATCATCAACGAGCCGACGGCCGCCGCGGTCGCCTACGGCCTCGACAAGGGCGAGGCGCAGACCTTCATCGTCTACGACTTCGGCGGCGGCACCTTCGACGTCTCGATCGTGCGCGTCGAGGACGAGACGAGCGTCGAGGTGCTCGGCACCGGCGGCGACGCGCACCTCGGCGGCGGCGACATCGACGCGAAGATCATCGAGTGGATCCTCGGCAAGATGAAGGCCGAGCACGGGCGCGACTTCTCGGGCGACAAGAAGTGCGTGGCGAAGCTGCGCACCGTGGTGGAGGACGTGAAGATCCTCCTCAGCAACGAGTCGGCGCCGCAGGAGATCTTCGTCGAGAGCCCGACCGACGACGTCGACTCGATCACGTACACGATCACGCCGCAGATCCTCGAGGACATCGTGCGGCCGCTGCTCGCGCGCACGGTCGAGCAGGTGGACGTGGCGCTGAAGAGCGCCGCCGACCGGCACGGCCTCACGCTCGACGACGTCGAGGCGTTCATCCTGGTGGGCGGCTCGAGCAAGCTCCCGATGGTCCCGAAGCTGCTCAAGGAGACCTACCGCAAGCCGGTGAAGAACGACCTGAACCCCGACGAGATCGTGGCGATGGGCGCGGCGCGCATGGCCCTGAACTACGACCCCAGCCTCGCGGCCGAGGTGAGCGACGACAAGCCGCTCCAGATCGACAAGAGCGCGCCGGCGGCCGAGGGCATCACCAGCACGCACATCAAGGACGTCGTCAGCCACACGCTCGGGGTCGGCCTGATGGACGACGTCTACGACCCGCTGATCCCGAAGGACCACGTGATCCCGCACCGCATCAGCCGCGGCGGCTACACGACGGCGCGCGACAACCAGACGAGCATCTTCGTGCCCGTCTACCAGGGCGACAACCCGAAGGCCTCGCAGAACACGATGCTCGGCCAGGTCGTGATCGACGGGCTCGCGCCCGAGCCCAAGGGCCATCACAAGTTCGAGATCACCTTCGCGCTGAACGCCGACGGGATCTTCCAGGGCGAGATCCACCAGGTGCAGACCGGCGTGCGCAAGGAGATCAAGCTCGACCGCGGCGACATCGGTCTGACGGCGAAGAAGCGCCTCGCCCTCGCCGAGATGCTCGACTCGGGCGCGCTTCCCACCGGCAAGCCCATGGGCTCGGCGCCGAGCCTCGGCGGCGGCGGCGGGGCGAGCGACGCCACCGAGAGCCTCCTGTCCCAAGCGCGCGAGGTCATGGGCACCCTCCCCGCCGATCGCCAGCGCGAGATCGCGCAGGCCATCGACGCCGTGGAGTCGGCGCGCCGCGAGGGCGACGCCGACGGCACCGCCAAGGCGGTCGCGGCGCTCACGCTCCTCGTGATGCGCATCCACCACTGAGACGGCGATGACGACGGACGGCCAGAGCCTGCCGAGAGGGACGCTGCGCACCGACGCGAGCGGCACCCTCGAGGTGCGCCTCGCCGGCGCGCACGGCGAGCGCGCCGACGTGGACCGGCTGGTCGATCGCTTCCGCAAGCTCGATCCGGATCGCTTCGTCGCCCCCGCGGGGATCGCCTGGGACGGCGAGGGCGCGCGGATCCGCTACCCCAGCGAGCCGAGCGCGGCCGTCGATCTCGCGGAGGCCATCGCCGTCTGGAGCGAAGAGCGCGCGGCCCACTTCCCGGTCTTCCTCGACCTGACGCGCTTCCTGCTCGAGACCGCGCGCGCGCTCGGTGCCGCCGAGCTCGGAGCCTTCGCGTTCGCCCCGGTCCACGTCCGCTACGCGAAGGGGCGCGCGCAGCCGTTTCGCATCCTGCTCTTCCCGCTGGCGAGCGTGGAGCTCGAGGACTGGGCGCGCGCCGACGAGTCGTCGTGGGCCTGGCTCACCCCCGCGGCGCTCCTGCGCGAGAGCCCGCGGGGCGCGCAGGTCCACTCCATCGCCGCCGCGCTCTACACGCTCCTCGCGCCGCCTTTCCCCGAGGGCCTCGCCGCCACCGATCGCTTCCGCCGGGTGATCGAGGGGCGCTTGCTCTCCGAGGCTCGCCTCGCGCGCGCGCTCGATGGCGTGATCCCGCGTGGTCTCGAGACCGAGCGTCACGATCTGCTCCGCTGGATCGCGAGCGGCATGAACGGCCCCGCCGAGGTCGACGCCCGCTGGCACGAGCAGCTCGTCTCCTTGCACGAGCGCCTCTCGCCGCAGCGGCTGGCGGCGCGCTGGGAGTACGAGCGCCAGTCGACGCTCGCGCGCCGCGTGCTCGAAGTGGCTGCAGCCCACCACGCGATTCCGTGGGATGGCCTGGCTCGCCTGCGCGCGCGCGAAGGGGAGTGGAGCGGCGCGATCGCGGCCGCGCTCTCGGCGCAGACCGAGGCGCCGGACGTCGTGCCGGTGTTCGACGCGCTCGCGCTCGTTCGGCACATTCCCGATCCGAGCCAGCGTGGAGCGTCGGCCCGTCGCGTGGTCGACGCGATCGACGAGCGCCTCGAGCGCGGCGGGGTCCATCCTCTGGCGATCGAGGAGATCACGCTGCACCTGGCGGATCTCGAGCTCCGCGTGCTCGGCCAGCCCGAAGCGGCGCGGCGGCGGCTCGAGGCCACGTTCCTCGTCCCCTGGCACCAGGCGCTCCGGTCGGTGATCTTGGGCAACGCGTGCGTGCGCGCGGGCGAGCACGTCCGCGCGAGCAAGGTCTGCGCGGAAGGGCGCGCGCTCGTGGAAGCGATGGCGAACCGCGGTGGGCCTCCGGGCCGCTGGGCGATCGCGTACCTCGCCTACCTCGAGGGTGTCGCCAACTTCGGCGCCGTCACGATGTTCTCCGATACGTCGTACCTGGCCGACGCCTACGAGGCCTTCGTGCGCGCGGTCGACGGCGCCATCGACGCGTACGGCGCGAAGGACCCGCTGGTCGAGGGCGGCGCGGCTTGGCTGCGCTGGCTCGTCGCTTTCGCGGCCGCGGCTGGCGCGCCGAACCTGCCGACCGTGAAGATGGGCGTCGAGGCCTACCTGCGGGCGCGTCAGCTCGCCTACGCCGCGCCGGCGCAAGAGCCGCTCCTGATGACCTACGACGCGGGGGTGCTCTTGCCGCTCTCGCAGAGGCTGTGACCATGGCGCTGACCAACCATCCGCGATCACACCCGTGACCATGAGCCCCTCGCGTGGAGGCCCACCAACATGCCGACACTGAATCTCGTCGTCCTCTGGCTCTGCCCCGCGATCGCGGCCGCGCTCGTGTGGATCGTCGTCACCGACGCGCGCGAGCGCCGCGCCGAGGGCATCGTGCCGCCGCCGGGGCGCGTTCCCGGCACGATCGCGGTCGCGCTGCTCGTCGTCGCGCTCGCGGGCGTGGGGACCTACCTGACGTTTCCGCCCGCGCCGGCCGACGCGGAGCCGCTCCCGCCCGAGGTGGCCGCACAGGTGGCCGAGCGACAGGCGCGCCTGGACGAGCTCCGCACGGAGATGGCGAGCCTCGAGCGAGAGCTGGGCGCGCTGCAGCCGCCCGATCCCGCCGACGTGGGCGCCGAGCGCCAGGCGTGGATCCCCTGGATCGTGGTCCTCTCGCTCCTGTTCGTGATGGGGGTCATGATGTGGGCGCTCTCCGGTGAGCTGCCACGCCTGCTCCGGCAGGCGCGCGATGCCCGCAAGAGCCCGGACGAGCGCGGCGCGCTGGCGAAGCTCTCACGCGCCGTGCAGACCGGCCGCTGGAAGGAGGGCGTCGCGATCGCGGAGCTCGAGAGCGGAGACGACCTCGACGAGATCGAGCGCGTCGACTTCCGCTTCGCCGCAGCCTACTGCGCGCTGATGCGCGCGACGGGGCCGCGCGTGAAGGGCGAGGCCGATCCGGACGAGCCCGCCAGCGATCCCGAGCGCATTCTCTTGCTCGATCGCGCGCGGGCCTGGCTCACGCGCTTGCTCGACGCGGCGCCCAACGCGATGGAGGCGCGCTACCTCCTCGGTCGCGTCGAAGCGGCCGCGCGGGGCTGGGAGAAGGCCATCGCCCACTTCGAAGCGTGCCGTGGCCAGGTGCCCGGCGAGGTCCCGCTCGGCCACGACCTCAGCGTCTGCCACCTCTCGCTCGCGACCGAGCGCCTCGCCTCCGGACAGATCGCGCAGGAGCACTTCGATCGCGTCGCCGATCTCGGCGTGCTCAGCAAGCACGTGCCCATCACGCTGCTCGTCCACCGCCTCGACGAAGCGCGCGCCCGCGTGCGCGAGGGCAAGTTCGCCGAGGCCCGCAAGGCGATCGAGCACGTGCGCGCCCTCTCCGGGCTCGACGACAAGCAGAAGCGCGACGCGCAGCTCGCCTGCGACGCGCACGAGATCCTCGTGCGATTCCACGAAGGCGATCGCGAGCGGACGCTGGAGGCGACCACCGCCTTCCTCGATCGCTGGCTGCCCAAGGACCTGCCGCCCGTCGACGATCAGACGGCCGACGAGTACCTGTTCCCGGCGGTCGACGTGAAGAAGCTCCCGCTCGCGCCGGCTCTGCTGCGCGGCTTCTTGTTCCTCGAGGCCGTCACGCGGATGGCGCGCCTGCCCCCCGGCGCGCCGACGCGCGCGCAGCTGGACGAGCTCACGCGCCCACTGCTCCGCGCCCTGCAGCTGTCGCCACGCCACCGCGAGGTGCTGGCCGCGCTCGGCGCCCTCACCTATTGGCTGCGCCCCGACAAGCAAGAGAAGGGGCTCGAGTGGATCCGCGCCGCCGTGACGATGGGCGTGCGCAGCCCGAAGGTGCGCAAGCTGCTCGCCGACGCGGAGCGCGATGCGCGCGAGCAGAACGATCTCGCCTCGACGTTCCGTCTCATGGCGGCGCGCTACCTCACCGACCCGGCGGTCAAGCAGCGGGTGCGGACCGCGCTGCGTGAGGAGCTCGGCCGCTTCTCGGAGCTCGCTCCGGTGCTGCACGAGATCGAGGAGATCGCGAGCGAGCCCGACGAGGGCGCCCCGACGATCGAGGCGCTCACGGAGCGAGCCCGCTACCTCGAGACCGTCGCGAGCAGCATGGCGCTGCGCGGCAAGAAGACCCGCCTCGAGGAGGCCCAGCGCGAGTACGCCGGGGTCGTCAAGCAGCTGACCGAGACCGTGGGCCGGCTCGAGACGCTCGAGCAGCGCGTGGTCGAGGAGATGGGAAAGGCGGTGCTCCGATGAGCGGCGAGGACGAGAAGACCCCCGAGGCCGCGCCCTCCGAGACCGCGCCCTCCGAGAGCCCGGCGGCAGCGCCCAGGGCCGCCGCCGGCGCGGCCGCGTCGCCGGCCGTCGACGTCGGTGCGATCCTGGGCGCCAAGGGCCGCCGCGCCCTGCTGGCGAAGCTCCCGCCGATGGGCGTGCCGGGCGGACAGATCCTCGATGCGATGCGTCTCGAGCCGGAGGGTGATCTCGCGAAGATCCTCGACCTGACGGCCGACGACTTCCTCGACCCGCTCTGGGAGCGGATGCAGGGGCGCTCGTCGTGACGGGCGCAGGGGAAGGCGGGCGGTCGTGATCGTCTGCGTGAACTGCGCCGCGAGCGTCGACGAGTCCGCCGCGGCGTGCCCGTACTGCCGCGCGCCCGTCGGCACCGGCGGCCTCGCGCGCGCGCCGAGCGCGGCCGACGGCCTCGTCCACGGCGAGGACGGAATGGTCACGCGCACCGACGACCTGCTCACGCGCGAGCTCGCCGAGCAGCTCGAAGCGCCGCTCACGCTCGCCGAGCTGACGCCGATGTTGGTGCGCGAGGAAGCGAAGCTCCCCGACCTCGATCGGCTCGAGGCGATGCTCACGCGCGACGTCGACGCGCAGCTCGACGGCATCACGCTCTCCTCGTTGCTCGACCGCAAGGGCCAGGACGCGAAGATCCTCCAGCGCGGCCTGGTCTTCCTCCGCAAGCAGCGCTGGGCGGAGGCGCTCGAGTGGTGGTCGCTCCACCGCGAGGGCCTCGACGAGACCCAGGAACGGCTCGGGCTGCTCCTCATGCTCATGGAAGCCTTCACGCTCGATCTCGCGGGCGACCAAGCGCGCGCCGCGAAGATGCGCGAGCGAATCCGTGCTCAACCGCTCATGCAGAGGCTCCGCCGATGACGACGAACCGAACGACTGCCGCCTTGTCGCTGGCCCTCGCGCTCGCCTCGCTCTCGCCCGCCCGGGCGCTGGCCCAGGAACGGCTCAGCGACGATCAGATCGAGCTGCTCACCGCGACCGCCCGCGGCGAGTTCTTCGCGAGCGCGCTCGACGAGGGGCTCGAAGGGGACGCCGTCGACATCGTGTTCCGCCTCGAGATGGCCTCGGTGCCGGTCCTCGAGCTCGCGTCGACCAGCTGTCCGATCCGGGTCGACGTGAACAACGTCACCGACGCGCCGATGATCGGCGCTTGGTTCGACGTCCAGCAGCGCTTCGAGCGCGGGGGCGTGCCGCTCGAAGGAGGCGGCACCACGCACCTCGAGATCCCGATCGTGCCGCCGCGTACGCGCGTGCACGCGCGCATCGAGTGCGTGGACCCGCCCGAGGCGATCCTCTGGGGATCGCGCTACGGCTCGCCCATCGCGCGCGGCGTGCAGTTCTCGACCTTCGCCGACGTGTACGGCCTCGAGCCCGAGGGCATCCAGGCGATGTCGACCGGGGAAGCCGCGTTCTCGTCCGAGTACGGGACCTACGCGCCCGGGCGCTCCATCCACCCGCTGCTCTGGCACGTGATCGACGACACCGCGGTCGGCGCCGACTTCGACGCGCTCGTCACGCGCCTCATGGCCGACCCCGACGGCCGCGCGATGCTGTTCCGATACCTCGCCGACGTACCCAACGGGCCGCGCGGACAGAGCATCGCTTCGGCGGTCGCGGACCTACCGGCCGCGCAGCTGGGCGAGGTCTACGGCAGTCTTCCCGTGGACGTCGCGGGACAGGCGCTCTCGATGCTCGACGACGCCGCCTACACCCGCACCGAGCGCGCGCTGCGCCGCACGCCCGAGGGACGCGCGGCGATCCTCTCGCTCCTCGGCGTGACCGACCGTGCGGATCGATTCGCAGCCATCGCGGCCACGGTCGACGACGAGAGCGTCGACAGCGCGCTGATCGCGCTCGCCGTCGGCTCGTACCTCGAGGACCAGCGCACGGCCCTCTTCGATCAGCTGCTCGTCCGCGCGCGCACGCTGACCCCGGAGCGTCAGTCGGCGCTCGCCGTCGCTCTCTTCACGCGCTGGCTCGACCACCGCATCCCTTCGCTCTCGATCGAGAGCCGAGTCCCGGCGCTGCGCGACATGGGGCGCTCGGAGGTGGACTCTCTCGTTCGCCAGCGCGCCGCGGACGCGGACACGCTCTTCGCGTACGGCGCGCTCCCCGAGTCGATGGACGCGCTCGAGCTCTATCAGCTCGTCACCACGGACCTCGCCGATTGCGCCTCGACCCAGGCGCGTCTGGCCGCGTGCGCCGACACGATCGACGCGCATCCGGAGCTGCTCGGAGCGACCGAGCGAGGCCTGCACCCCTCGTTCCTCGCGCGCGCGCAGACCGTGCTCTCGACCTCGCTCGACGCGGACACGGCGGCGATCGCGCATCGCTGGCAAGCGTGGGGCCTCGACCTCACGCCGATCGTCCAGGCCGCCTGCAGCGGCGCGCAGCCCTACGCGTACTCGTACGACCGCGACGCCATGCGCGCGTACGCGGCGGCGCTCGACCCCGACGCGTACTGTCTACGCGAGCTCGCCGAGCGCGAGGCCCGCGAGCGCACGGGCCAGATCATGCGCTTCGGCGCGGGATGCGTCGGCCTCGTGTTCGTCATCCTGATGGTCTACTTCTTCGGCCGCCGGCGCCTGGCCCACTTGCACTCGGTGCGCACCGAGGACGCCAAGGCGCATCCGACCGACGACGGCGGTCGCATCGAGAAGCGCATCGCGCCCGAGGCGTTCGACGCGGCCTTCGTCCGAGGCCTGCGCGGCACCGAGGCCGCGATCCGGAGCGAGGGTACGCCCGAGTCGGCGGCGGTGGTGAAGGCGCTCGCCGATCTCGCGAGCCACGAAGGCGAGCTCGCCGAGACCGCCCGCTCGCTCGTCCGGGACGTCGTCACCCACGGCGAGGTTCGCTCGGAGCTGCTCGAGCTCGGCGGCTCGACCGTCTATCTCGTCGTGGTCCCCGGCATGCACGATCAGCCGCAGGCCTTCCGGCGCCACGAGGCGTTCTCGCGCGGATGGCTGGCCCACGTCGACCGCCTCAAGGCGATGGTGGCGCGCTCGAAGCTTCCCTCGCGCCTCGTGAGCCTCTTTCTCTTCGTGCGCCCCGACGGCTCCGAGACGGCGATGCTCGTGGCGCTGGAGGACGGGGCGACCCGGTATCTGCCGTTCGGCCTGCTCGACGAGCAGGAAGTGCACGCGGGAGCCGGTCGTCAGGGCACGCATCGTGAGCAGTGGAGCGCAACCGAGGGGAGCGTCTGATGGGAGCCACCGTCGAAATCGGGATCGATCTGGGCACGACCAACTCGGCCATCGCCGAGCAGCGCGGGAGCACGGCCGCCTTGCTCGCCGCGCCGGACGGCTCGGTGCTCTTGCCGTCCGCCGTACGGGTCCACCCGGACGGGCGGACCGAGGTCGGCCGCGCGGCCCACGCGGCGATGCACGACCACCCCGACGAGGTCGCCGTCGAGTTCAAGCGGCTGATGGGGACCGACGAGAAGCGCACGTTCGGCGCTCGGACGTACTCGCCCGAGCAGCTCTCGGCGATGGTGCTCACCGAGCTGCTCGCGCGCGTCCGGCCCGAGCTCACGCCGGTGCGGGCGGCGGTGATCACGATCCCGGCCATGTTCCAGCTCCCGCAGTGCGACGCCACGCGGCGCGCGGCGGAGCTCGCCGGCATCGTGCACGCGCCACTCTTGCAGGAGCCGATCGCCGCAGCGATCGCGCACTCCGGGAGCGGCACCGGTCGCGAAGGCTACTGGCTGGTCTACGACCTCGGCGGAGGCACGTTCGACGTCTCCCTCGTGCGGGCCAAGGGCGGCCGCCTGCAGATCCTCGACCACGGCGGTGACAACCACCTCGGCGGTCGTGACTTCGACCGCGCCATCGCGCGCCACATCGCCGACACGATCCGGAGCGGCCAGAAGCACGGCGAGCTCCTGCGGACCGACCCACGCTTCCACGGGGCCTTCGCCAAGATCAAGGCGGCGGCGGAGCGCGCGCGCATCGAGCTGAGCGAGCGCGATCAGGTGGAGGTCCGCATCGAGCGGCTGATCGAGTCGGGCCCGGGCGCGGGCGTGCCCGTCGCGCTCACGCTCGATCGCGGCCTGCTCGAGTCGCTGATCACGCCGCTGATCAAGCGCACGACGCGGCTCTGCAACGACCTGCTCGGGCGCAACCGGGTCACGGCCGCCGAGCTCAAGGGCCTGGTGATGGTCGGCGGCCCGACGCTCACGCCGTGTCTGCCGCCGATGATCTCGAAGGACGTCGGCATCGAGGCCAAGCACTTCGTCGACCCGATGACCATCGTGGCCCAGGGCGCGGCCCTGTTCGCCTCGACGCAGAAGGTCCCCGCGGCGCTGCGCGGCGACGTGACGCGCGAGGGGGGCGTGGAGGTCCAGCTCGAGTTCGAGGCGATGACGACCAATCCCGAGCCGCTGGTCGTGGGCAAGCTCGATCCGGCGCGCTTCGCCAAGGGCAAGGCCGAGCTGCGCCGCACCGACGGCTCGTGGACGTCGGGACCGCTCCCGATCAACGCCAAGGGCTCGTTCGCGGCCGACGTGAAGCTCCAGAAAGACGCGATGAACGTCCTCGCGCTCCGGCTCTGGGATCCGAGCGGCAAGGAGGTCCCGTGCTCGCCGAGCGAGGTGAAGATCCTCCACGGGTTCAGCGTCGCGAACCCGCCGCTCTCGCGCTCGGTCGGCGTCATGCTCGCCGACAACACCGTCGCCTGGTTCCTGCGCAAGGGCGCGGTGCTCCCCGCGCGCGGGCGTCGCACCCACACCACGACCGTCCCGCTCAAGCGCGGCGACAGTGGCGAGGCGATCCACGTGCCGCTGATCCAGGGCGAGAGCGATCGCGGCGACCGCAACAAGGTCGTCGGCGTGCTGCGCATCCAGGCCGAGCGCATCGGCCGCGACCTCCCGGCCGGGACCGAGGTCGAGGTCGAGATCCAGGTGGACGAGTCGTCGCGAACCACGAGCCGCGCCTTCGTCCCGGTGCTCGACCAGCACTTCGACGACATCGTGCTCTTCTCCATGGAGACCAAGGAGGCGGCGGCGGTGAAGAAGGGGCTCGCCGCGCAGAAGGATCGCCTCGCCCAGCTCAGCAAGCTCGCCGACGACCTCGACGGGGACGGCAGCGGAAGCGCCGACGCGCGCGTGAAAGAGGTCGAGGCCCTCATCGAGGAAGGCGATCGGGACTCGGTCGACCTCGCCGATCAGCTCGTGCGCATGATGACCGAGAAGATCGACGCGCGCCGAGGACGTCTCGCGCAAGAAGAAGATCACCGACTTCCACGCGCAGCTCCTGAAGGAAGCCGAGGGCGTGCTGCCGAAGTACGGCAACGACGCGGAGAAGCGCGAGCTGAAGGCGCTGGCCGAGGAGTTCAAGGAAGCGATCAAGAACGACGACCTCGATCTCGCGACCACCAAGAACCGCGAGCTCGACCAGCTGATCGGCAGCGTCCTGTTCCGCACGCCCGGCTACTGGATCGCGCTCTACGACAGCCTCGTCGCGCGCCTCAAGCAGCTCGGGCTGCTCGGCGGCGCGATGGGGATCGTCCAGCGCGGCGAGGCCGCCATCAAGCGCAACGACATCAAGGAGGTGTCGGTCTGCGCGATGGAGCTGCACAAGCTGCTCCCCTCGGCCCAGCGGCAAGAGATCCAGATGCCCGGCGTCACGTCGCAGGTGAAGTGATGGACAACGAGACCCACGCCTCTTCGATGGACGACGCGGGCGCGACGAGCGCGCGCAACCAACGCAAGTCGCCCGGCCTCATGGCCTTCCGGCTGAGCCCCTTCCGGGTCCTGCGCCTGCCGACCAGCGCGCGCCCGGAAGAGGCCGTCTGGCAGGCCGAGAAGGTGCTCACCCGCATCCGGGCCGGGGTCGAGCCTTCGGGCGTCGATCTGCTGGCATGGCTCGAGCCGAACGACGAGCTGGAGGTGCAGGAAGCGACGCAGAAGATCGAGGAGCCGCTCGCGCGCGTCGTCGCGGAGTCGCTCTGGTTCGACCTCGCGCTCGATCCCGCCGGCGAGCAGCTCGCCGCAGCGCTGCCCGAGGGGCCGGGCCCCGCGCTCGACGCGTACCTCGCGCTCGACGAGAAGCGCCTGCCGCTCCCCCCCGAAGCGGGCGACGACGTCGAGGACGTCGAGCTCGTCAAGAAGGCGAGCGCCGAGCGGATGCGCCGCCTGATCGCGCACCGCATCAACCAGGCGAACCTGCGGCTGCTGCTCGCGTTCGCCGCCATCCACCGCGCCGAGATCACCCGCATGAGCGACCTTCCGTCGGCGCTCTCGATCCGGCGCGAGGGCGGCAAGGGCGCGCGCGTGGCGAACCCGCACCTCGTGCTGGCCATCGAGGAGAGCGCGCACGAGGAGCACTGGGCCGCGCTGCTCGAGGAAGGCCTCACGCGCTGGGCCGCGCTCGCGAGCGAGCCCTGGTACCGGGCGCAGATCGAGCACCAGATCGAGCGCCTCGAGGACGACCTGCTCTCGAAGGACGACGCCGAGTCGGTCGCCACCGCGGTCAAGACCCAGATCGCCGATCTCGTGGTGGCCGAGATGAAGTCGCGGATGATCGCCGGACGCCTCGATCAGCTCGGCGCGATCCTCGACTGCGTCGCCGGGCGGGGGCTCGACGCCGGCGTGTGGAGCGCCGCGATGCGCCCGCTCCGCGCCCTCTTCAAGCACGAGATCGACGAGGTCCGCACGATCCTCAAGACCGACGCCGGCCCGCCCCGCGTCGACGACCTCGCGATCTACGTCCAGCGCGTCTCGGCCCTCGGCGAGCGCTGGAAGGATCTCGACGCCGGCGGGCTGCTCGGCCTGAAGGCCACGCTCGACGAGGCGCTGATCGTCGGGCTCAACTCGCTCCGCCACAAGCCGACCGACGATCCCGAGCCGACGGAAGCGGTCCTCGCGAGGGTGGCGAAGGCGACGTCGTCGAAGTCGGTGCACGAGCGCGTGAACGGCTTCCGCACGATGATGCAGAACGACCAAGAAGCGCTCTGCCACTTCTGCAAGGCGCGCCAGCGCGACGAGAAGTTCTGCGGCGTGATCAAGGGCCGCCGCGAGACGCATCGCGAGCCGATGTTCAACGGCGTGCGCATCCACTACCAGGTCACGGCCGGCCCGATCCCGCGCTGCGGCGTCTGCGCGGAGGTCCACGAGTTCGTGGGCCAGGCGGGATGGATCGGGGCCGTCAGCGGTCTCGTCATCGGCATCTCGCTCGGGCTCATGTTCGGGACCGCGTCGGCGTTCGTGCCCATCGCAGGCGCGGTCCTCGCGCTCGCGTTCATCGGGTGGTTCGTCGGCAAGGAGGTCGCGTCCCGCACCGGCCGGCTCGAGGGCGAGGCGGCACCGTCGGACTGGGCCACGACCAAGGTGCACCAACGCATACGCGCCGACGGCTTCTACGAGATCCGCGTCGATCTCTCGCGGAATGCCTGGAAGAACCTGAACGCGAGCGGCCGAATCACCTTCTGATCGGCGAGGACCGTCGGCGCGTCGCGCGTCATCCGACGACGACGTAGTGCATGCGGCGGACGACGTCGCCGCGCCGCAGGACCAGCTCGAACTCCGGGGCGACCCGGAGCGTCTGGAAGGCCAGACGCGCACCATCGGGGCGCGCGATCTCGTGGTCGTCGACGGCGACGACGACGTCGCCGTCGCGTAGGCCCAGGGCGCTGGCCTCGTCGTGGCCGCTCGACTCGATGCGGAGGCCGACCACGACCCCCTTCTCGACGACCGGCGCGAGCGCCGTGCGCCCGAGCCGGCCACCGGCGAGCCGATCGACGAAGGTGCGCGCGACCACGAACCGGGTTCCGTCGACCACGACGACGCGCGCGTCGTCGTGCGAGATCTCGGACGGCCGGGCGGCGTAGGTGACGAGCTGCTGGGCTGCGAGGACGACGAGCACGAGCGCGACGCCGCCGCCCAGCGCCGACCGGAGCCACGGCGCGCGGGAGAGCGCCCCCAGCCAATCGGGATCGCTCAGCAGTCGATCGGCAGGCGACGGCGGTGCCGAGGAGGCAGGGCGCGGCGGGGCGAGCGCCCGATCGATCTCCTCGAGCTCCGCGAGCAGCGTGCGACGCCGCGTGCGCAGCGCTGCCACGTCGTCGCGATACGGGTGGGCGGCCTCGCTCGCGTTGACAAAAGGTCGCTCCGGCTCCGGCTCCGTGGACGGGCTGTCGTCCTGGAACGTCCCGCGAGGCGCGATCGCAGGCTTTTCCGTGGTCATGCGACCGAGCGTGCAGGCCTCGTGCCGTCCCGCTCACGGCAGGCGCAGCACCACCACGTGCGGCCAGTACGCATCGGGGTTGCGCGCGCGCCGCTCGGCTTGGTCCTCGCTCGTCGAGCCGATCGAGTAGCTGACGACGAGACGCCGTGGATCGAGCGGGTCGAGCAGCTCGCGATGGATCTGCGGGCCCGCGCAGTACGCGCCCGGATCGCCTTCGGGCAGCTCGCAGGGCGCGAACGAGACGGCGCTCGTCCACGGCCCCTCGGGCGCGGGCGCGGTGGCCAGGCGCAGCTCGCGCCCGAAGCCCGCCGCGTAGAGGTGAAGCAGGCGCGCCGGATCACGCGGATCGCTCACGACCGCCGATCGATGCGGGCCCGAGCCGAACACGGGCGCGGCGAGGCCGACGCCCCAGCCGCGCAGGCCCCACATGCTCCACGCGCTCGGCTCGTCGACGCGATCGATCGGCGCGCGACCGACGACGCAGTCCTCCTCGAAGTCGTGCGCCGGGCCCGGGCAGCCGTAGGTGTACGCGAAGCCGCCCTGCACGAGCGCGGCGTCGCCCGGATCGGCCAGATCGTCGAAGACGATCTCTCCCGGAAACGAGAGGTACCCATCCACGACGCGACCGAGCTCGACGCCGAGCGTGCGCACCCCGTAGGGCGCCGTGGGATCGATGGCCCATCGGCGCGCCAGCGGCCGCACGCCCGAAGGCGTCGTGAGGAAGCCCTGCACGTTCACGTAGCGATCGCTCTCGTGCACGTCGTCGAGCGGGAAGACGGCAGGGCCCAGCGCGTCGCAGCGCGTGCCCACGGCCGCGCCGAGCAGCTGCACCCTGCCCGCGCTCTCGGCGGGGAACACCCACGTGCACGTGTCGTCGATCGGAATCGCGACCGGCGACTCGTGCACGCCGTCGGCGAAGAGCGGCTCGCTCCGGAGCGGGAGGCACGTCGACTCTTCCGCCCAGGGTCGCTCGTAGACGCGCGCGCCCGGCGGACAAGCCCACGCTGCGCCGTCGCACACGGCGGTGGCGAGCTCGAGCGGATCGCAGGGGCCCGCGCGGCGCGTGCAGAGGGGGCGGGCCGCGAGATCGCAGCCGCCATCGCCGACGGGGCCCGCATCGCTCCCGCGGGTGTGATCGAGCGCGCACCCAGCGGACGCGTATCCGGCGAGCGCGAGCACGAAGAATGGGAGAGGCGAGGAGCGCATGGCCGGGCCAGCCAGCACACGCCGTGCCGCCCCGAGAGCGCCGTGATCTCGGCGAGCGCGTGAAACCACGCCACGCGGGCGGGCACGGGCGGGCCGCCGAGGCACGGCCCCAGCGCACACCGCGGCGCTTGCGAGCCCGCGCCGCGTGGGCATATCGAGACCAGCGCTCCTCTCCGCGAAAGGCCCTCTCGTGCTCGGCATCGGACTCCAGATCGCGCTCGATTGTCCCCACTGCGTGACGCCGATGGCCGTCGATGCGCTCGTGCCCGCCGTGCACTGCGCGTCCTGCCACCGCTCGCTGGCGCTGCCCGCCGAGCTCTGGAGCAAGCTGCTCGGCGACGTCGTCGACGGCGCCGCGAACCTGCGGGAAGGCTCGCCCGACGTCGCGCTCGCGTCGACGCCCGCGGGCGAGCTGAACGTCGTCTTCGAGCGCAAGACACCCACCTGCGGGATCTGCGATCACCCGATCGACGTCGACGCCGCGCTCCGTCAGGCCACGACCACGCAGGGGTGGGCCCAGTGCGCGCGCTGCCAGGGCTGGCTCGCGCTCCGACCACCGCCGATCGCGATCAGGCCGAGCGTCGTCGCGATCGCGTGCGAGCGCTTCGCCGCCTCCGCCGAGGCCGACCCGTCGAAGGCGACCCAGCCGCTCTCGTTCTCGTGCCATCAGTGCGGCGCCGTGCTGCCGGTCGACGGAACGAGCCGCATGGTCGCCTGCCAGTACTGCCGCGCCTCCGTCGTGCTGCCCGACGCGCTGTGGAAGACGGTGCGCCCGTCCGGCAAGGCGGCCTACTGGTACCTGCTCTGTCGCTGAGCGTCGTCGTCCCGCTGGCCCGCGGCGAAGCGGGCGAGCCGATCACGCGCGGCGCCTCGCGCGGCGAGCGCGCTGGCGCTCGTACGAAGCCTGCGCGCGACGTTCCTGCCGATTGCGCGGGCCGTCGTCGTGCGAGCTCGGAGGGCGGCTTCTCAGGGTGAGGACCTCAGCCGGCTCGTCGACGAGCTCGCGCACGTGCTCCTCGAGCGCCTCGATGCCCTCCGTGCCCGCGTGCCCTTTCTCCGCGAGCCATCGCCGGAACGCGACCAACGCGTCACCGAACGCGCGGGACATACAGCCGAACCCCATCGCACGGACGTGGCGCACGACGTCGATCCCACACTCGTCCCACGAGAGCGTGCCGCGCTCGATCAACACGTCGCTTGCGAGCACGATCGCGCTCGCGTCTCCGACGAACGCCGTCTCGAGCAGCTCGCCGCGCCCCGTCTCGGCGACCCATGCCTCGACGAGCTCGTAGGTCCGCGCGGTGAACGCATTGGTGGCGTGGGAATGGAAGCGATGACTGAGCATCTGCATGAGCACCTCCGCCGCCCTTGTCGGCGACCTCGCGGAGGCGTTGCAGCGGCGGCGACTCGGCCGACGCCCGAATTGCGTCGGCGCGCCCGCCACGGGCCCCCTGCCGTCCGCGCGCTACGCGCGCTCCCGTCCGGGGTCTCCGGGGCGCGCACTCCTGCCAGATCAGCCGACGATCGGCTCGAGGCAGCGGTGGTGCGCGTCGACGAGCGCCATCACGTCGACGTCGCAGGCGCCCTCGAGCTTCACGCTCGCGCCGCCCACCTCGCCGATCGCCTCGAAGGGCACGCCGTGCTCGGCGGCGATCGCGCGCGCGCGCTCGAGCCGCTCCTTGCCCACGCTGATCACGACGCGGCTCGGCTCCTCCGAGAAGAGGCGTGCCGCGACGGGAATCGAGCCGTCTCCCGGCACGCGCACGCGGCAGCCCTTGCCGAGGCCGATCGCGCTCTCGACGAGGCACACCGCGAGGCCGCCGTCGCTGACGTCGTGCGCCGAGTGCAGCACCCGCGCGCGCGCCATCGCGAGCACCGCGCGCTGCAGGCGCGCCTCGGCGTCGAGGTCGATGCCGACCGGATCGCCGCCCGTCGCGCCCGTCTTCTGCGTGTGCCACTCGCTCCCGCCGAGCGCGCCGCGCGAGGGCCGGCCGAGGTGCACGATCACGTCGCCGTCGGCGCGGAAGGCGAGCGCCACGCGGTCGTCCGGGCTCGCGAGCTGGCCCACGATCGCCACGCTCGGCGTCGGCAGGATCGGCTTTCCGTCGGTCTCGTTGTAGAGCGACACGTTGCCGCTCACGACCGGCACCCCGAGCGCGTTGCAGGCGTCGGCGATGCCCTCCACCGCGCGCGCGAAGCGCCACATCGTCTGCGGCTTCTCCGGCGAGCCGAAGTTCAGGCAGTCCGTGAGGCCGAGCGGCTCGCCGCCGGCGCACACCACGTTGCGCGCGCACTCGGCGACCGCCATCGCCGCACCGTCGTGCGCGTCGAGCAGCACGTGCCGCCCGTTGCAGTCGACGCTGAGCGCCAGGTACTTCACGAGCGCGTCCTCGTTCTCGGCGTCACCGTCGTTCTTCGGCAGGAACACGCGCACCACGGCCGCGTCGCTCTGGCCGGGGCGGAACACGCTTCCGTCGCGCACGACGTGGTCGTACTGGCGATAGACCCACTGGCGCGAGCCGATGTTGGGGGAGCCGACGAGCGAGAGCAGCTCACGCCCGAGATCGAGGCCCTCGAGCGTGACCGGGCGCGCCTCCGGGATCGCGGGCGGCGCCTCCTGCGGGCGATCGTAGAGCGGCGCCTCGTCGGCGAGGGCCGGGATCGGGATGTCGACGACGACCTGCGCATCGCGCGGCGCCTTCGCGCTCACGTAGGGATCGTATCCGGGCGTCGCCTTGCACACGAAGCGGCCCGTCGAGGTGACGCGGCCGACGACGGCGTAGTCGAGATCCCACTTCTCGCAGAGCGCGAACACCTCGTGCTCGCGACCGCGCGCCGCGACCATCAGCATGCGCTCCTGCGACTCGCTGAGCAGCATCTCGTAGGGCGTGAGCGCGCGCGTGCGCCGCGGGATCGCGTCGAGGTCGAGCTCGATGCCGTTGCCCGCGCGCGCCGCCATCTCGACCGACGACGAGGTGAGCCCCGCCGCGCCCATGTCCTGCACGCCGACGAGGCAGCCGGCGGCGAAGATCTCGAGGCACGCCTCGAGGAGCAGCTTCTCCTTGAAGGGATCGCCGACCTGCACCGTCGGGAGCTTCTTCTCGGCAGCGTCGTCGAACTCGGCGCTCGCCATCGTCGCGCCGTGGATGCCGTCGCGGCCCGTGCGCGCGCCGACGTAGATCACCGGGTTGCCCTCGCCCTCGGCCTTGCCGAAGAAGAGGCCCTTGCTGCGCGCCACGCCGACGGTGAACGCGTTGACGAGGATGTTCCCGTCGTAGCTCGGATCGAACTGCACCTCGCCGCCGACCGTCGGCACGCCGATGGAGTTGCCGTAGCCGCCGATACCCGCGACCACGCCGCGCATGAGCGCCGGCGTCTTGGGGTGGTCGGGCCGGCCGAAGCGCAGCGAGTTGAGCCCCGCGACGGGCCGCGCGCCCATCGTGAACACGTCGCGCAGGATGCCGCCCACGCCCGTCGCCGCGCCCTGATAGGGCTCGATGTAGGACGGGTGGTTGTGCGACTCCATCTTGAAGACGGCGCAGTAGCCATCGCCGATGTCGACCGCGCCGGCGTTCTCGCCTGGGCCTTGCACGACCTTCGGGCCCTTCGTGGGGAGCTTCCGGAGGTGGATGCGCGAGCTCTTGTACGAGCAGTGCTCGCTCCACATGACGCTGAACACGCCGAGCTCGGCGAAGGTCGGCTCGCGCCCGAGCGACTTGAGGATGCGCTGCCACTCGCTCTCGGTGACGCCCATCGTCCTGCCGAGCGCGGGGCTGATCTCGGGGTCGCCGGGGAAGGGGATCGGGCCGCCGGGGAGCGTGTCGTGGCTCATGGGGCGCGGAGGGTAGCGAGCGCGACGCGACCGGCAAAGGCGAACCCACACGCACCGATCCGCTCCCAGCGAAAACCGCACAGCGGCGGAGATCCAGGCCGTAGGATCGTAGGAGAAGAAGGACCGGTGGGGACCGGGCTCGAGGAGGGTGCATGCGCGCGCTGGGCATCGGGACGATCGTGACCGCCATCTGCCTCGCTGGATGCCCAGGCCCCAGCGCCCCCCCACCGGCCGACGACGTCGGCCCGAGCGACGCCGCGACGGCCGACGCTCGCGCCGACGCGGGCGACGCGAGCACCGCCCCGGACGTCGGGCTCGACGCCGGCTGCCCCGATGTCGATGGCGACGGTCACCCCGACGCCGCATGTGGCGGCGACGACTGCGACGACGGCGACGCGGATCGCCATCCCGGCAACGACGAGACGTGCGACGCGGCGGCCCACGACGAGGACTGCGACCCGAGCACGTTCGGGACGCGCGACGTCGATGGCGACGGCCACCACGACAGCGCGTGCTGCAACGGCACGAGCTGCGGCGACGACTGCGACGATGCGCGCGCGGACGTCGCGCCCGGCGCGAACGAGACGTGCAACGCGATCGACGACGACTGCGACAGCACGACCGACGAGGGCGTTCGCGTCACGCTCTATCCCGACGGCGATGGGGATGGCCACGGCGCCGGCGCGGCCGAGCAGCTCTGCCCGGGCCTGCCCCACTACGCGAGCAGCCACGACGACTGCGACGACACCGACGTCTCTCGCTACCCGGGCGCGACCGAGCTCTGCGAAGACCACCTCGACAACGACTGCGACACGCTCGTCGACGAGTCCGGCCCGCGCGTCTTCTACGCCGACGCCGACGGGGACGGATTCGGCGATCCCGGCAACAGCCGGATGGACGCCGCCTGCACGCCGCCCGCGGGCTTCGCCTCGAACTCGCGCGACTGCAACGACGCCATCGCCACGATCCACCCGGGCGCGACCGACCTCTGCAATCGGATCGACGACGACTGCAGCATCCCGGGCAGTGGCGGGATCGAGCTGGCGGAGGACCGCGACATGGACGATCACGCGACGGCCAGCGCGAGCTGCAGCGGCGGCTTCCCCGCGGACGACTGCAACGACGCGCGCGCGGACACCTTCCCCGGCGCGACGGAGCTCTGCGACGCGCGCGACAACGACTGCTCGATCGGCGGCGGAACCGACGTCACCGAGGACGCGGACGGGGATCGTCACGTCGCGCCGACGACGCTGTGCAGCGGCGGCAGCTACCCGGCCGACGACTGCAACGACGGATCCTCCAGCGTGTACGGCGGCGCCCCCGAGCCCTGCGACGGCGTCGACCAGAACTGCTCGACCGGCGGCGGGATGGCCGCGGACGAGGACGGTGACGGCGACGGCCACGCCTCCACGTCCGCCGCGTGCAGCGGAGGCGTGCTTCCCAAGGACGACTGTCGCGACGCCGACGCGAGCAGCTACCTCGGCGCGCCCGAGCTCTGCGATCGCATCGACAACGACTGCTCGAGCGGCGGCGGCGTGGCCGCGGGCGAAGACGCGGACTCCGACATGCACGCCGCGCCCTCGGCCGCCTGTAGCGGCGGCCTGCCGAAGGACGACTGCGACGACGCGGTGCCCACCACCTACCCGGGCGCCGCCGAGCTCTGCGACCGCATCGACAGCGACTGCTCGGCGGGAGGCGGCCTCGAGACCGCGGAGGACGCCGACTCCGATGGTCGCGCGCCCGTGACCGCCACCTGCGCGGGCGGCCCGCTCCCGCGCACCGACTGCAACGACGCGGCGAGCAACGTCTTCAGTGGCGCGCCCGAGCTCTGCGACGGCCGTGACAACGACTGCAGCGCGGGCGGCCTCGCCGACCCGAGCGAGGACGTCGATGGCGATCTGCACGCGTCGCCGACCGCGGCCTGCGTCGGCGGGCCCTATCCGAAGGACGACTGCGTCGACACCAGCGCGACGATCCACCCCGGCGCGAGCGAGCTCTGCGATCGCATCGACGACGACTGCTCGAGCGGCGGCGGTGTCCTCACGAGCGAGGACCTCGACGACGACGGGCACGCCGACCCGGCCGCCGCCTGCAGCGGCATGCGCCCGCGCGACGACTGCGACGACGACGTGGCGACGAGCTACCCGGGCGCGCCCGAGCTTTGCGATCGCGTCGATCAGAACTGCTCGACGGGCGGAGGCGCCGACGCGGCCGAGGACGCGGACCGCGACGGCTTCGCCCCGATCGCCGCCGCCTGCTCCGGAGGGCTGCCGCGGACCGACTGCAACGACGCGAGCGCGACCGCCCACCCGGGAGCCGCCGAGACCTGCGGCGGAGGTGACGAGGACTGCGACGGCATGGTCGACACGGCCGACGGCGACGCCGCCACATGGTGCGGCCTGCGCGCGACGTGCAGCGCGACCGACCGCTGCCTCGTCTCGCGCCCGATCGCGACGGGGGGCTCGTTCTCGTCGGGGACGACGGCGACGCTCCGGTCCGGTGCGCTCTACACGTGGGGCAGCGACAACGGCAATGGCGCCCTCGGCACCGGCACGGTGGGCAACGAGCCTCGCCTGCGTCCCGTCGCCATCTCCGCCGTGACCACCGGGGTCGGCGTGGTCTCCGGCAGCTTCCACTCGTGCGCGTGGCGTACCGACGGATCCGTGGCGTGCTGGGGCGCGCGGCAGGAGCTCGGTGTCGCGAGCGACGTGCTGACGCCGACCGACATCCCGGCAGTCGCGGGCGCGATCGAGCTCGCGGCGAACGATCACTACACGTGCGCGCGCTTCGCCGACCGAACGGTCTCGTGTTGGGGCGACTCGCACCCTACGCCGGCACAAGTGCTGGGCGTGATGGGCGCGACGCAGATCTCCGGCGGCGGAAACCAGTTCTGCGCGCTGACCCCGACCGGGGTGCGTTGCTGGGACGCCGGGGCCAGCGGCGTCAGCGCGGTCACCGACATCGGCAGCACGGCGGATGCCGTGGAGGTGGCGGTCGCCGGCGATCTGAACTGCGTTCGTCGCACCGACGGCACGGTCGGCTGCTGGGGATTCACGAACGCCCAAGGGCAGTGGGGCGATGGAACGACGGGCGGGTCCCCGCGCGTCGCTCCGACGACCGCCGTCTCCGGGCTGAGCGACGCGGTCGCGATCGTCGCTGCGGTCCGCACGGCGTCGGCGGGTGGTGTCGCGTGCGCGCTGCGCGCCGGCGGCTCGGTCGTGTGCTGGGGCGCCGGATCCGGGGGACGGCTCGGCGATGGCACCACGACGAGCCACGCGACGCCGGTCGCGGTGAGCGGCTTGAGCGACGCCGTCGAGATCGGCAGCCACGGCACGCATCTGTGCGCGCTCCGCGCCACGGGCGCGATGGTCTGCTGGGGCCTCGACGACGGTGGTCAGCTCGGCGACGGAACGACCACGAGCGCGGTGCCGTTCGCGGTGAGCGTCAGCGGGATCACCGACGCCGTGGAGCTCTCGGGCAGCGGCGCGCACCACTGCGCGCGGCGCGCCGGCGGAGCGGTCGCCTGCTGGGGACAAGTGGGTCCGCTCGGCGACGGCTCTACCGGCAGCCGATCGACGCCGGTCGCCGTCGCGGGGCTGAGCGACGCGATCGATCTCGGTACCACGCAGGACGCGACGTGCGCCGTGCGCAGCACCGGCGCCATCGCGTGCTGGGGATCGGGGCCGATCGGCGACGGGACGACCTACGCCACGCTCCCGAGCCCCGTGCCGGGCATCGGTGACGCGATCCGGCTGAGCGAAGGCGTGGGCTCGCCTTTCGGTGGCCACTTCTGCGCGCAGCGGGCGGGCGGCGTGCTCTCGTGCTGGGGCGACGACACCGGCGGACAGCTCGGCGACGGCGTCGCGGGCATGACCTCCCCGACGCCCGTGACGGCGACGTTCGCGATCGGGGACGCCACGGGGCTCTCCGCCGGATGGCTCCACACCTGCGCATCGCGCGTCGCCGGCAGCACCGCGTGCTGGGGCAACAGCACCTCGCTCGGCAACGGGGCGACTTCGAGCCTCGTGCCGGTCGCGGCGACGGGGCTCACGGACGCCGTCGAGATCGCGTCCGGCGCGGTCCACACGTGCGCACGCTCGAGCGGCGGCGCCGTCCGATGCTGGGGCTACAACTCGGTCGGCCAGCTCGGCGACGGTTCCACGACGAACCGCCTCACACCGACGGCGACACCCATCACCGACGCGATCGCCATCGCGGCCAGCGACCACCTCACCTGCGCCGTGCGCACCGGAGGCAGCGTCGCGTGCTGGGGCGAAGGCAGCGGCGGCGCACTCGGCGGGCTCCGCGTTCCGCCCTCGTCGACGACGCCCGTCGTGGTCTCGGGCGTGTCCGACGCGACGCAGGTCGAGTGCGCGTCGGGCAGCTGCTGCGCGCTGCTCGCCAGCGGAAGCGTCGCTTGCTGGGGCTATCGCGCTGCGCTCGGCTCGTCGAGCATCGCGCCCGTGCCGCTCGCCCCGGTCACCGTCGTCGATCTGCCCTGACGCACGTCAGCGCCGATCGGGCGGCTGGTGGCAGACCTGCTGGAAGAGCTGCTGCACCTGGTTGCAGCGCGGATCGTCGCGGTGGCCGCGGTCGTTGCACTCGTGCTGGGCCCACGACGCGCTCCCGAAGATGTCGCCCTGGGCCGGCACGCCGTCGCAGATGCCGGGCGTGGGCGTGGCCGCGCGGAAGCAACGGTTCAGGAAGATCGAGCCCTGCGTGAAGCACGAGAGCGTCGCGACCTCGCAGGCATCCACGCGGCGCAGGGTCTCCTCGCGGCAGGCGGCTTGATCGTGGGTCGCGGCGAACGCGCTCGCCTCCTCGATCGTCTGCCGCGCATCGCCCGTCATGTCGGTGAGCCACTCCTGCGCTCGGAAGTAGCCGCCGACGCCGCAGACGAGGCAGGCCAGCGCGCCGACCCCTGCGGCGATCACGAGGACGATCAGGATCTGCTTGGTCCGCGGGCTCACGACCGTGCTCAGCCGAGGAGCGACTCGAAGAGGCGCTTTCCGTCGTCGTTGCCGAGGATGGCCTCGCTCGCGCGCTCGGGATGCGGCATGAGGCCGAGCACGTTCTTGCCCGCGTCGTAGACGCCGGCGATGTCGGCCTTGCTCCCGTTCGGGTTGCCGCCCTCGCCGCCCTCGGGGGAGACGTAGCGGAATGCGATGCGGCCCTCGCCCTCGAGGCGCGCGAGCGTGTCGTCGTCGCAGTGGTAGCGGCCCTCGCCGTGCGCGATCGGAAGACGCAGCACGGTGCCCTCGGCCATGCGCGTGAAGCGCCCGCGCCCCTTCACCTCGAGCCAGACGTCGCGGCACTCGAAGCGGCGGCTCGCGTTGCGCACGAGCGCGCCGGGCAGGAGGCCCATCTCGGTGAGGACCTGGAAGCCGTTGCAGATGCCGAGCACCGGCCCGCCGTCACGCGCGAACTTCGCGATGGCGTCGGCGATGGGCGAGAAGCGCGCGATGGCGCCGGAGCGCAGGTAGTCGCCGTGCGCGAAGCCGCCCGGCACGATCACGAAGTCGGTCGCGCCGAGCGACGTCTCCTTGTGGAACACGAAGCGCGCGTCCCAGCCCATCACGTCGCGCGCGACGTGGAGAGCGTCCCAGTCCGCGTTGCTGCCCGGAAACTGAACGACGGCGACCTTCATGTGGCGCGAGGATAGAGACGCGCACGGAGGGCGGCAACGCGGGAGCGGCGAGCCCGTTCCACGGAGCACTTTTCGCTGGACAGAACCGTAAACGCCATTTACAAAGTAAACATGGTTCACGAAATGGCGGCCACCCCTCGAGCGCTCCGCCGCGAGCAAGCGAGCGAGCGAATCCTCGACGCCGCCGAGCGAATTCTCGGGAGCGAGGGGCTGGAGGCGCTGACGATGCAGCGCCTCGCCAGCGAGCTCGGGCTGACGGTCGGCGCGGCGTATCGCTACTTCCCGTCCAAGGAGGCGATCGTGGCCGCGCTCCAGCGGCGCGTGCTCGTCGCGCTCTCGGACGATCTCGCCGGCGCCCTCGCGCTCGCGATCGACGATCCTCTCGAGCGCATCGCCGTCGTCGCGCGCCTCTACACGACGCTCGCGGCCCGGCGCCCGCTCCACGCCGGCCTCATCTCCCGGATGATGGGCGACCCGGCGAACCTCGTGGACGCCGAGAGCGGCGCCGCCAACACGCGCGTGGCGCTGGAGATCGGCGCGATCGGCGTGCGCGAGCTCGCCGCGGCGCGCGAGGCCGGTGCCCTCGCGGCGGGCAGCGACGTCGAGCGCACGCTCGCGCTCTTCGCGGCGCTCACGGGCACGGTGCAGACGCGCAAGCTCGAGCGCTGGGGCATCCCCGGCCTCTCGGCCGACGCGCTCGCGAGCGAAGTGCTCCGCGCGCTGCTCGTCGGCTGGGGCGCCGAGCCCGAGCGTGCGGCCGCCGCGATCATCCGTGCGGCGGAGAGCTCCGAAGCGCGCAGCGCGCGTGGTGGGAAGTCGAAGGCGATGCAGAAGGAGAAGAAGCGATGATGGCGTTCACGATCGGTCTCGGTGTCGGTGTCGTGCTCTGGACCCTGCTCGAGTACGTGCTCCACCGCTTCGTCTTCCACGACCGCATCCTCGGCGCGCAGGCGGCCAAGGAGCACATCCTGCACCACGCGAAGGTCGACTACTTCGCGCACTGGACGATGAAGGTCGCGGTGGCCGTGCCGGTGCTCGGCGCCGTGATGGCGCTCTCGTCCCTCGCCGTCGGCTGGCAGCTCGGCACCAGCGTCCCGATCGGCGTCCTGGCCGGGTACACGTTCTACGAGGTGCTGCACCGCCGCATCCACGTGAACGCGCCGTGGGGCGCGTACGGTCGCTGGGCCCGGCACCACCACCTGCTGCACCACTTCGGCCACTCGGATCTGAACCACGGCGTCACGAGCCCGATCTGGGACGTGGTGTTCGGGACGCGTGCGCCGCGCGAGACCGTGCGCGTGCCGCGCCAGCACGCCCGGAAGTTTCCTTGGCTTTTCGGCGCGGAGTCGGCGTCGATTCTCCCGGCCTACGAGAGTGATTATCGCGTCGGGTGACGCGCGAGAACGAGACGCGCCGCGCCCCGACGGGGTACATCTAGGGGACTGCCCTCGCTTCACGCGCCGGAGGTACCCATGCGACGTCGGCTCGTCTCGCTCGTCTCGCTCGTCTCGCTCTTCGCGCTCCTCGTCGTCCCCGCCAGCGCGTCCGCGCAAGCGACGCTCGTCAACGGCCTCAACGGCCCGCGCGGCTTCGGCACGAGCTGCCTGAGCGGGAGCGACGACGGTTCCTCGCCCTCGATCGATCTGCACGCGGCCTTCCCCGACGGCCTCAACTTCTTCGGGACGACGCAGCACACGGCCTACGTCAACGTGAACGGCAACATCACGTTCAACGGACCCCAGGCCTGCTACACGCCGAACGCGTTCCCGATCGCGATGCAGCCGATGATCGCCCCCTTCTGGGGCGACGTGGATCTGCGCCGCTTCCTCGGCACCAACGTCCTGGGCGGGCGCAACTGCGACGGCCCCGAGGGCCTGACCACCTGCCCGCCGATGACGATCAACTCGTGCACCAACCCCGCGAGCAACGGCGTCTGGTGGGCCCTCGAGGCCGGCCGCATGGTCGTGACGTGGGACGCCGTCGGCTACTACCAGTGCCGTGACGGCACGGGGACGCGCAACAGCTTCCAGCTGATCCTCACCGCCGTGCCCGGCGCGTGCGGCGCCACGACGAGCGGCACCGACTTCGACGTCGAGTTCCGATACAACGCCTGTCACTGGGAGGTGGGCGAGGCGAGCGGGGACGCGAACGGCAACGGCCTCTGCTCGGCCGCCGAGTTCACCGCGGGGTGCGTGCCCGCGCAGGCAGGGTTCGACGCCGGCAACCTCCGCGACTACCGGGAGATCATGGGCTCGCGCACCCGCGGCATCGCGACCGCGCTCTGCACCGGCTCGAACACCGTCCCCGCGCAGCCGGGCGTCTGGCAGTTCCAGGTGCGCGGCGGCGTCGTGATGACGTGCCCCAACGCGGGCGATGCGTGCACGGTGCCGGGCCAGCAGGGTGTCTGCGCCAACGGGCGGCTCGATTGCGCGACCGGGACGAGCACGCCGACGTGCGTGCAGCAGGTCACGCCCAACGAGGAGCGCTGCGACAACCAGGACAACGACTGCGACGGCATGGTCGACGAGACGTCGAGCGGAAACCTCTGCGACGCGTTCCAGACCTGCCAGGCGGGCGCCTGCATCGACGGCTGCTTCGAAGGGACGTGCCCCACCGGGTACACGTGCGATCAGGATCACTGCGTCGACGCGCTCTGCGTCGGGATGACGTGCGGCGCGGGCGAGCGCTGTCTGATGGGCAGCTGCGTGCGGCCCTGCGATGGCGTCACCTGCCCCCACGGCCAGTCGTGCTCGGAAGGCCGCTGCGTCGATCCGTGCCGCGGCATCGGGTGCGACGAGTGCACGGCATGCTCGAACGGCTCCTGCATCGCGCGCTGCACGATGGGCGCCGGGTGCACGGGCGGGCAGACGTGTGACAGCACGACCGGCCTCTGCGTCGAGACCGCGTGCCTGGGCGTGACGTGCAACGGCGGCACCTACTGTCAGGGCGGGACGTGCGTCGATGCGTGCGAAGGCGCGACGTGCCCCCTCGGTCAGGCCTGCATGGCCGGCGAGTGCGTGCAGCTCGAGCGGCCCGACGCCGCGGTCGTCCAGGTCGACGCCAACATCCACGCCGTCGATGGCGGTCCGCCCAACGACGCGGGCACGACGACGCCGATGGACGCCGGCAGCACCACCATGCAGGACGGCGGACGCCGCGCGCCGCCGGCCTCCAGCGGAAGCTGTGGCTGCCGCGTGGGCGCGCACGCGAGCGCGTCGTGGGCCGGCGTGCTCGGCGTCGCGCTCGCGCTCGCGCTCACCGGCC
>JBGALT010000262.1:0-9257 GCA_044223665.1 Sandaracinaceae bacterium
GCCCGCGACGACCCCGGACACCGCCGTCGAGGACACGGCGCTCGACGTGACCTGGGCCGGAGGCCGCTGGGTCGTCGGCGCGCTCCGCAACGCGAGCGGCGGCGCGAGCACGTGGTCGGCGTTCGAGGTGACCGAGCGCATGGGCACTTCGCCCGTCGTCGGCACGGCGGTGGACGTGGAGACCGCGTCGTCCCAGAACACCAGCACCGCGATCGCGGCCGGCACGGGGGCCGGGGTGCTGTTCACCGCAGCGCGGACCGACGGGGTCGCGCGGGCCTACTTCTGGGGCTGCGGGAGCTGAGCGGATCGCGTCCGCGCACGGCGCGTCTCGCTCCTCCACACGACTCGTCGACCTCGGGCTCGCGCGCGCTTGCGCGCGCCCTCGGCGCAGCACGTCGTTGCCGGGCGCCGAGGCGTAGGATCAGCGCGGGCCGAGGAGCGGCGCGGTCTCGCGGTGCTCGGAGGGCGTGCCCTCGTCGTCGGTGGTCACGACCACGGTGAGCGTGGCGTCGCGGCGGATGGCTCGAATCGCGGGCCCCCGTGACCTCCGCGCATCGGAGCTCGTTCGCGTCGTCGTCGCCGCGATCTGAGCGTTCTCCCGCACGCAACGCGGCGTCGGGGCCGCCGACAAGGCGGCATGCGACGCCGTGTCGAAGCCCTCGCCGATCAGCTCGACGAGCTCGTCTCCGAAGACGAGCACCACGCGATCCTCGTCTCCTGCGCGACCGACGCGGTCGCGTTCGTAGGTCTCGCGCTCGATCTGCTGGACCAGCGCGGCGGCATCGACGTCACCTCTCCATGCTTCGACCGCTTCGCGGGCGAGCACGAGCTCTACGCGTCGCTCGTCGCATGGGTCGAGCAGTTCGCGCGCACGGAGTCGCTCGGAACGCCCGTCGTGCCCGCGCGAGGCGGTCTCGGGGAACGGGCCCACGCGGCCGTCGCTTGGTTGAGCGAGGTCGTGGCGGCGAGCGCGCCCGCCCGCGTGATCCTGGCTCTCTGCCCCGCCGAGATCACCGACACCGTGGCGTACGCCGCGGCCGCGCCTCGAGCTCGCTCGGCTCGCGGCCGCCTGCACACGCGCATTCGCCTGGTGGTGCGGGACGTCGAGGACGCGCCGCTCGCTGCGCGCATGGCCTGCGAGGGCCTCCGCACGCTTCCGCTCGCGATCGACACCTCGCCCTCGGCGATCCGTGAGGCCCTGCTCGACGAGGCCCTCGACGAACGGAACGAGCGCCTGCCGCGCGGCTCGGGGCCTTGACCGCGCCTGGAGCGACGTCTCGCAGGGCCACGCAGAGCAGGCGCTGCTGTCGCTGGTGCGCCTGGCGAACGAGCTCGCGCCGGGCTCGACCAGAGCACGCGCGCGCTGGCGGTGCTCGGGATCGGCAATGCGCTCTGGCAGCTCGGGCGCCTCGACGAGGCGCGCGAGGCGATCCGGCGCGCGCTGGCGATCGCGCTCGCGGCGAAGGCGGCGCCCGTCGTGCCCTCGGGGTCGATGTCGGCCGGAGAGCTCTCGATGCGGCTCGGCGATCCGGCCGACGCGGAGCGTTGCTTCGACGTCGCGGCCCGGCTCTCGGCGCACTCTCGGCTCGCCCGTCGCGCTCGCCGCGGCGCTTCGCGCGCGCCGGTGCTCGAGGCGCGCGGGGATCGCGCGCAGGCGGTCGACGTGTACGCGCGTGCTGGCCGAAGCGCGGCGCGGCTCGGGCAGGCGGCCCCGCGAGAGCGAGCCGCGCTGGAGGCGGCCCTCCGCCCGCACGACCTCCGTGCGTCTCCACGCTCGACGTCGAGCGCGCGCAGCAGCGGCTCGACGCGCTCGCGTCGGTCGAGGCTCACGACTGCGGGCACGCGCACGGGCACGGGTCATGAGTGACACCGGCGAGCACGTCACGTACCTGCCGTCCGCGTCGACGCGGACGCCGAGCTTCGCTTCTCTTCCGGCGGGCCGCTCTCGGTCGCGTACCACGCGTACGTCCATCCCGCGCGACGGATCGAGCGCGCTCGCCGTCGTCGAGGCGGAGATCATCGCGCGCCTGTTCACGCTGCTCGACGCGCCGCCCGCGGAGCAGGGCGCCTCGGCTACGCGGACCACGCCGTCCAGGTCGCGCTCGGCACGCTCGCCGAGCGACGCGATCGATGGGGCGCTCGCCGTCGCGCCGAGCGCGATCCTGCCGACGGGCATGGGGCTTCCTGCGGCGACGCTGCTCTTCGCGGCGCACCTCGGTTTGCCGCATCAGCACTTCCTCGCCGCCCGCGCCTCCGCTCCCCGGCTTCGGGCCCTGCATCGGGGTCGGGGCGCTCAACGTCCTCGTCGGCGGGGCGCCGGCCAGTTCGTGTCGGCGACGTGGGGCTCGCCCCCACGTGCGGCGGCTCCCCGGTGTTCAAGGTCTACACCGGCTCCGCGAGCGTCTTCATCGGAGGCAAGCGCGCGGGGCGCCTGGGCGACATCACCGAGCAGTGCCCGATGAATCGCTCGGCCTCGGCCGCTTCGCGGGTCGTCGGGCCGGCCAGCGACGCCGCGCGCGTGGAGGCGTTCACCACCGCGCTCCGCGGCGCGTTCAACCGCGTGACGCTGTTCGCGCTCGCGACGGGGCGCCCTGCGCACGGCGAAGCCGCAGCGAGCGCCGAGCGCGCAGGAGCGGAGAGCGCGAGGAGAGAGCGGAGAGAGCGGAGAGAGCGGAGAGAGCGGAGAGAGCGGAGAGAGCGGAGAGAGCGGAGAGAGCGGAGAGAGCGGAGAGAGCGGGCCGGCTCCGGGGCAGAGCGACCACGAGACCGCACTACGCGAGGCCCGTGCCGCGATGCTGGGCGTCGCGCAGGGGGCCGCCGACGCGAGCTTGGCGGCTTTTCACGCGGTGATCGGCATTCCGCCGCCGCTCGTCGGGACGGGCCTCGGGATGACGGTGCCGCTCGCGCAGATGGTGCGGCCCGTGATGATCGGCGGGCTCCCGCTCCCCGAGATCAGCGACATGCTGCGCGCGTTCGGCGACTCGCGCTGGGGCCGCCGTCTCGCGGCGTGGCGGCGCCTGGCCGGCATCCGGTACCGCTTCCTCGGCTGTCCCTGGTTCCGCGCGATCTTCGGGGAGCCGGTCGACGCCGTGACCGGGAACGTCTTCTCGGATCACGTCGACGTCGACCGCGGCGACGGGCTCGTCTTCTCGCGCCACTACGACAGCGGAGCCCGCGCGCGCCTCGGGGAGTGCGGGGCCGGCGTCCGGCACTCGTTCGAGCGCACGCTCGACGTCTGGCTGCACCGCGTCCGCTACACCGACGCGCAGGGCGTCGTCGTCGACCTGCCGGCATTTCGCGGCGCCACGAGGCGGTGGCAGAGCGGTTACGTCGTCACCAAGTGCGGCGACGGGCGCTACGAGGTCGAGCACGCGGGCGAGACGATGGTGTTCCAGGCGTCGGCGGGTGTGCGCGCCGCGCGCCTCGTCGAGATCCGCCGCCGTGACGGTGTGATCACCGTCGAGCATGACGCCGAGGGCCGCCTTCGCGCGGCACACGCGGGCGGCCGATCGATCGTGGTGTCGCGTCGCGACGAGGACGGCCGCATCCTCCAGCTGCGGGACGAGCGCGGGCTCGAGCTCGCCGCGTTCGGCTACGAGCGCGGAGCTCTGGTCGCCACGCGTGACGCGAACGGCCACGAAGAGCGCTTCGTCTACGACGGCGCGCACCGGCTCGTCCGCTGGCGCGACGCGCGCGGGCATTCGTTCACCTGGGCCTACGACGCCGAGAGCCGCTGCGTCGACACGCGCGGCGAAGCGGGCGAGTGGGCGTTCACGTTCCGCTACGAGAAGGGCCAGACCGTCGTCACGCACGCGTCCGGCCTCGAAGAGACGATCACGTACGACGCGTTCGGCACGGTCCTGCGCGTCGCTCGCTCGGACGGCGGATTCCTCCTCCGAGAGCAGGACGCGTCGCTCCGGGTCGTGCGTGAGCGGGACGCTGCGGGCCGCGTCGTCGAGATGGTCTACGACGAGACGGATGCCCTCGTCGCGCGTCGCGATCGGTTCGGCAACGAGCTGCCGCCCTTCTCCAGCGAAGCGACCGCGACCGTGCTCGCGCGATCGTTCCCGTCGAGTCATCGCGCGCAGCTGGGTGCGCGCGAGACCGAGCGCGCCGACACGCTTGCCGTGAGAGACGAGCTCGCGGCGCTTGCCGCGTGGGCGCTCCCGTCGCCGCGAGGTCCGCGAGCACCCACGACCGAGCGCGACGCGATGGGCCGTCCCGTTCGCGAGATCGATGCCGACGGCCGCGTGACGCAGCTGACGCGAGACGCGGTGGGCAACGTCGTCGAGCTCCGGGACCGCGACGGACGGACGACGCGCGTGCACGTCGTCGAGTGGAACCGGGCCGGAAGCGTCGTCGACCCCATCGGGCGCCGTATCGAGGTCACCTACACGTCGGAGGACGAGCCGAGCAGCTACCGCGCGCCCTCGGGCCTCGTCACCGAGTACGGTCGCGACGCCGCCGATCGCCTGATCTCCGTCACGCGAGGCGGGCGTCTTCGAGCGACGTACGCGTACGACGCGGGCGATCGCCTCGTCGAGAAGCGCGACGGAGCGGGCGCGCTCGTCCTGCGGGTCACGCACCACGCGAACGCGCTGCCCGCCCGCATCGCGATGACGGAGGGTGGCACCGTCGATCTCGACTACGACGCGCGCGGGCGGGTGACGCGCGCGCGGCTCGGCGCCGAGGACGCGCGCCTCTCGCGCGACGAGGATGGGCGGGTCCTCTCCGACGCGGTGGGCTCCCTCGGCGTCGTCCGCCGCGTCGTGGGCCTGCGCGAGACGACCACCGTCCTCGATCGCTTCGAGATGCACGTCGACCGCGTGGGCGACCTCGTCGTCGTCCGGGATCCGACCGGCCGCCGGAGCTCGTTCGAGGCGACGCGTGGGCGCTTCGTCCGCCGGCTCGCGAGCGGCACCGAGGAGATCCTCGCGTTCGACCCGGAGGGCCGCCTCGAAGGCTGGCTCGCCCACCGCCGCACGAGCGACGGCGCGCTCTTGCACTGGGCCGTTCGCTACGAGCGCAGCGCCGAAGGCGACCTCCTCTCGGTGTGGGACTCGGCGCGCGCGGGAGCGCCGCTTCGAGGTCGACGCCGCGCACCGCCTGGAGGCCGAGCGCGACGAGCACGGGGTCGAGCACTTCTTCACGCACGACGAGAGCGACTACGTCGTACGCGCCGATGCGATCGGGCACGCGTCGATCGACGCGAACGGCCTGCTCGCGTCGACGGCTCACGAGACGTTCGCGCACGACGCGCGCGATCGGCTCGTCGTCCGTCGCGGCCCGGGCGGGGGAGAGACGCGCTACGCGTACGACGACCTCGGTCAGCTCGTGCGCGCCGATCTTCCGGACGGGCGCGTCTGGCGAGGCCACTACGACGGGCCTGGTCGCTCCGCCGATTCGGGAGCGATGGCCGCGCGACGACGCTCGTCTGGGACGGCGACCGCATCGTCGCGGAGATCCACCCGAGCGGCGCCGTCCGCGTTCACCTTCTATCTCGACGCGCGCGCGCTCGTCCTGTTCGGCTTCGCCGACTACGACGGCGTCGACGCCGAGCCGGATCGAGGCCGCCCGTACTTCGTCTTCCACGACGCCTCGGGTCTGCCTGTCCAGATCGAGGACATCCACGGGCGCATCGTCTGGTGGGCGGACCGCGTCGATCCCTACGGAGCGATCACCGTCCACGAGGGTGCCGAGCTCGACTACGCGCTGCGCTGGCCCGGGCACTTCCACGACCCCGAGCTCGGGCTGCACCACAACCGGTTCCGCGCCTACGACCCGGGGCTCGCGCGCTATCTGCAGCCCGATCCGATCGGGCACGCGGGGAGCCCGCATGGGCTGCACGCGTACTCGCCGAGCCCGCTCGTCGAGGTCGACCTCCTGGGCCTCCACACGGACGAACGACCGCGACGGGCCGGTGCCTCCGAGGAGCCGGTCGAGGGAGTCCCGTTCGCCGAGCTCGCATGGCAGTGGGGCATGAACCTGCTCACGCGCCGAGCGGGCGGGCGCATGTACGGCCTCACGCCCGCGGAGGTCGACCGGCGCGCGCGCGAGCCGGCCCAGGAGGGAGAGCCGCACGTCGTCGAGCGTCGCCGTCGCCACCTCGCCGAGCATCGGACGGAGGAGCCGATGCCGATGGACACGTGGGCGCGACGCGGATACCAGGCGAACCTCAACGGCGCGTCCTCACGCCGTCACGAGGGCGCCGTGCTCGAGCGTCTGGGTGCCGTGCCGAACAACGGGCCCGCGTCCGAGGGCGGCCAGCGGACCCACGACTACGAGGAGTACATCGATCAGCACGGCCGCTCTCGGGGCCCGACGATCGATCCAGCGACGGGCGAGGATCGGCCGGTGCCCGACGACGCGGTCGGGACGCGCCGCTGCACCGTGCGCCCGGACGGGACGATCCGCCGCGCGGACGGAACGACGGACATCGTCGAGCACAAGCACTTCGTCGGGGACGAAGGAGGCGTCCTGAACGACAGCGAGCAGCTGCGCGGAGAGCGCGAGATGGCGCGCCTGCACGGCGGCGAGCACATCGTCGTCATCACGAGCGATTCGGAGGTCGGCCCGGGCGGCCCGTCGGTCCGGCCGAGCGCTCCTCTCGCCGAGGGAAGTACCGTGCTCTACTTCGATCACCGGACCGGGACGATGTGGAGCTGGAGCGGCGGCGGGTGGAGTGCCCAACCGCCATGACGTGCGCAACGCGCGTCGTGAGGGGCCGAGAAGAAGCGCATGACACACCAAACCGTGGTTCCTCTCTCCCGCCGTGACTCGACGATGCGCTTCGGCGCCCTCACCCTCGACGCGATGTACGCGTCCGGGACCGTGGCGACGATCGCCGGCTCCCAGTACGTGGACGCGCGCTCTCTCGTTCGGTTCGCGACCGGGATCCTCGCCTCCGCGCGCAGCGCGTGCCCGTGACGGGCTGGGCCGCGGACGACGATCGTCTCCTCGCGCAGGACGCGGCGCTCCGGACCGCCGCGGGCACGATCGAGACGCAAGGGCTCGCGAAGTCCTTCGACGCGATCTCGAAGGCGGCCGAGAGCGCGTTCGCGCGCCCGGAGCTGCTCGGCTTCGCGGCGCGATGCGTCGCCGTCCAGAAGTTCAGCATCGCCGGCAAGATCATCGACGATCGCTTCGTCGTCGCGCCGAACGATCCGCGCGCGCTGCTGCTCGACGCGAAGATCACGATGATGCTCGTGAACAATCGGCAGTGGCCCGTCGATCATCTACAGAAGGCGGAGGCGCAGCTCGCCTACGTCGTGAGCGTGGAGCCGAACAACCTCGAGGCGCGGCTCCTCCAGGCCGACGTGCCTCGCTTCGCCGGCGACGCTGTGGCCTCGATCCCCCGGTTCGAGGCCGTGCTCCGCGACTTCCCCGGGTCGGCGGAGGCGCACTACAACCTGGGGCTCATCTACCTCGGGCGTGAGCCGGAGCGCGCGCTCCCGCTCTTCACGCGAGGCCGCTCGCTCGCGCCGAAGGATCCGGACTTCGTGCTCGGCGAGGCCCGCTCGTTCGCGGCGCTCGGTCGCGTTCCCGAGGCGCGGGTGCGTCTCGCGGAGGCCGAGCGCATGGCACCGACGCACCCGATGGTCGCGAAGCTCCGCGCGCAGCTCGCGTGACCGCCCTTCAGCGCGGGCCGAGCAGCGGCGCGGTCTCGCGGTGCTCGTACGGCGTCCCCTCGTCGTCCGTCGTGACGACCACGCTGAGGGTCGCGCCGTCGTGGAAGGCTTCGCGGGGGCCGCGGGCGACGATCGTCATCGGATGGTTCTCGAGCGCTTCGAGCCGGACCTCGTCCTCGATCGGCGCCTCGATCCCGTCCGGGGCCTCCGAGCGCAGGTGCAGCACGAGCGGGTGATCCTGCTTGTTGATCACGTGCAGCTCGAACGTGTTGCGGACGAGGTCTCCCTCGACGACGTAGGGCATGCCGCGCATGCGCAGGAGGTTCGACTCGAAGGGCGTGCGCGAGCGCATCGCGAACGTCGCGACGGTGAGGCCGAGCAGGCCGGCGCCGACGTACGCGAACACGCGCGGGCGCAGCCAGCGGTGCTTGCCCCCCTGGAAGCCGCGCAGCGAGTCGTAGCGGACCAGGCCGCGCGGCTGCTTCAGCTTGTCCATCACCTCGTCGCAAGCATCGATGCACTGCGTGCAGCCGATGCAGTCGAGCTGCAGGCCGTTGCGGATGTCGATGCCGGTCGGACAGACGGTGACGCAGCGATCGCAGTCGACGCAGCTACCGAGCCCGCTCCTGCCCTTGCCCTTGCCGCGCGGCTCGCCGCGCAGAGCGTCGTAGCCGACCACCATCGAGTCGTCGTCGGTCAGGATCGACTGCAGGCGCCCGTACGGGCAGATGATCAGGCAGAGCTGCTCGCGGAACCACGCGAAGTTCCCGTAGAGCAGCGCCGTGACGACGGCCATCCACGCGAACGCCGTCGGGTGCTCGGACGGATCGTGCTGCACCATGTCGATCAGGGACGGGATCGAGACGAAGTAGGCGAGGAAGGCGTGCGCGATGAGCCCCGCCGAGATCACGAAGAGGGAGTGCTTGAGGATCTTGCGCCACCAGAAGTCGAAGTTGCGCGGGCCCGCGTTGCGGCGGATGCGCTCGTTGCGCGGTCCTTCGATGAGGCGCTCGAGCGGCCGGAAGACGCCCTCGAGGAAGACCGTCTGCGGGCAGCTCCAGGCGCACCACACGCGGCCCAGCACGGTCGTCACGAACAGGAGCGTGAACAGCAGGCCGGTCGCGAGGAAGAACGCGAGCCAGAAGTCCTGCGCGTTGTAGGACATCCCGAAGAGGAAGAAGCGACGGGCCGGCACGTCCAGGAAGAGTGCCGGCCGTCCTGCGATCCGAATCCAGGGGACGAAGACGAGGATGATGCCGAGGATCGCGAACACCACGTGCCGGGCCGTCGTGAAGCGACCCTTCACGTCGGCCGGGTGCACGAAGTTGCGGTGCCCGTCCTTGTTGAGCGACGAGGCTCGATCGTAGACGTTCAGGTGCCTCTTCCCGTCGCCGGAAGGGCCGTTCGTCGCAGGGCCGGGCATGGAACCTCTATTCTACTCCCCACCCCTTGAGAGCCTCTCCGTGACGAAACGGTTCGTTACGGAGCGGCAGACGAGGGCGGCGTCGGCGCCGGAGCGCCTTCGGCGGGTGCGGCTGCTTCCGTCGGAGCGGCGGCAGCGCCTTCCGCAGGGGCAGTTCCGTCGGCCGCTGCGCCGTCGGCGGGCGCAGTGCCGTCGGCGGGCGCAGT
>JBGALT010000263.1:0-7037 GCA_044223665.1 Sandaracinaceae bacterium
CCGAGGACGCAGCGCAGCGGCCGACTGGCCGTGAGCAGCGCCCAGAGGGGGAGGTGGCGAGCGTCCGAGCTTGCTCGGACGCGGCATCAAGGCCGGGATCGCGGCGCGTCGCCGCTGAGCACCGCCGCCGATCACACCCGCGGGCGCCGACGCGCTTGTGCCCTACGCCCGCACCGGCGAGCATCGGCCCATGAAGAGGCTCGGGGGAGGCTGTCTCGCGACGCTGGTGCTGGTCGGCACGACGTTCCTCGGCGTCGGCGTCGCGCTCGAGTACGCGCCGGCCCTCGACACCGACGACGCCAACCGCTTCGTCGGCCAGACGCTCGCCGTGGCCCTCCTGGCGCTCCTCGCCCTCTCCGCCGGCGCGGGCATCGCCTGGTCGGCCGAAGCGCCCCGCGCGGCCGCCGCGATGGGCGCAGGCGTGCTCGTCGTCAGCGTGCTCTTGGTGCTCGCCACCGTCGCTGGGAACGTCTTGCGCTGAGCCTCGACGCGGCGCGAGCCCCCGGGCCTCGACCGACGCCCGCATGCCGCGGCTCACCGCGTCGCGACCGGGATCCCCGTCTCGCGCGCCAGCGTGGCGATCGTGGCGTCCACGTCCTGCGGCGTGAGGTAGTTGTAGATCGCCGTGGGCTTGCCTTCCTTGGGGAAGAGCCCGAGCTGGTACGTCGTCCCCACGTGCGCCCCGCGCCGCAACAGGCGCAGCTCGATGAGGCCGAGCCCGCGCACCGCGTCGAACGAGAGCGTCCGCGCGAAGGGCTCCCCCGTCTTGATCGTGCGCGCCACGCCATCGATCACCACGCGCCCGCGGAACGCGAAGATCCAGAGGACGAATCCCCAGTCGACGGCCCGGAACACGTCGCCCACGAGCCCACCGTTCCGGTTGACGAACACGAGCGAGAAGTCGAGGAAGAGCGCGAGGAACAGGACCCCGATCTCGCCCTGCGTCTGCACGAACACGAACGTCTGCGGCCGCGCCTCGTCGGGCCGCACGATGCGCATCGCCTGGACGCCGATGCCCGCGAGCAAGATGGCCTTGCGCACCGTGGGATAGAACAGCGTGCTCACGATCGCGCGCACGGGATCGGGCATCTCGCCCATCACGGGCACGAGCGCGACGACCGGAAAGAGCCACGAGAGCGCGATCGCAACGAGCCGGTAGTAGGGCAGCCGAGTCGCATCTGCGGGGTTCAGACGGGGAAGCATCGCGGCCATGGTACCCGCGACGGGCGTGGTTCTTCCTCGTGTCGGCCAGCGACCGTGGAGCCTCGCGTGGGCCGAGGATCCGTGACGCGCGCTCCGCCGACTCGCGCGTGCTTCGCGCGAGCCTGCGCCGACGAGGTGCCCGGGCGGTGTTCCGACGTCGGAATGCGTGCGGACGTCGCGGCGCGCGCCGGCTCATTCTTCGAGCAGCTCCCGCAGCTCGGCGAGCTGCCGCTCGGCTCTCGCGAGGGCGTCGCGGAGCTCGACGCGCTGCGCTCGGGACAGGTGGCCGAGGTCCTTCTTTCGGCCGCCGGCGACGGGGCCCGCGGCGATCAGGCGGTCGAGGCCCTTCACCAGCTTCACGATGCCGAGGGCGGGCCTGCGGCCTCGGCGTGCGGTGGCACCGGCCTTCTCGGCGGCGAGCGCGCTGGTCACCTCTTCGCGCAGCGCGCGCACCGACATCGTCTCGGCGAGGGCCTTCTCGGCGGTCGCCTCCACGACGGGCTCGGGCAGGCGCAAGAGCTCGACGCGGTGGCTCATCGGCAGCTTCGTGAACGCGGAGCTCGCCGGAAGCGCGCGGCCGAGCGCCGCGATGCGCAGGCTCGTGGACAGGAACGTGGTGCTCACGGGGAGATCGATCGTGCCGCAGCGCTCGGCGAGCGCGCGCAGCGAGAGGTGGCGGGGCGAGGTGGGGGAGCGGTACTCGTCGGGGTCGCCGCGATAGAACGTGTCGAGGAGGTAGGTGCCGATCTCGTCCATGCCGCGCGCGAGCGTGCGCGCGAGGATGAGGCGGATGTCGCGGGTGGCGCGGTCGACGAGCGCTGCCGATGCGTGGAGCGTCGTGCGCGAGGGTCGCCGGACCGACTTCGCGCTCGGCGTGGCGGTCTGGCGCGACGCCCTCTTGGCCCTCGCAAGGCCGGAGCTCGCGCGAACGTCACGTCCCCCCGTCACTGCAGTCCGGGGGGGAGGGTCCCATGCGCTCGCGAGGCTGGGTATCACCCCGCAGGGGTGAGCCGGCGCACGGCGCCACGGGTGTAGTCTCTTTCCGGGAGGGAGCCTTCGTGGCGCGCATGTCGAGCCTTCTGCCGGTGCTCTGCCTCGAGGACGACCCCATCGTCGCCTCGGCCGTGCGTCGTGCGATGCCGGGGCGCGAGGTGGACTGCGTGCGGCGCGCCGCCGAGTGCCGCGAGCGGATGCTCCAGCGCAGCTACGGCGGGTGGCTGCTCGACATCCACGTGCCCGACGGCTCGGGGCTCGACGTGCTCGAGTGGGGGCGCTCGCGCGGGGACGGAACGCGCGCGCTGATCATCACGGGCGCGCTCCAGCACGAGCTGGCGAACCGCGCGCAGGCGCTCGGAGCGGAGTACCTGCTCAAGCCCTTCGGCAAGGCGAACCTCGACGCGTTCCTCGAGCGCTGCGACGCGCCGCTACGGACGGTGCCCGAGGAGCTGCGCGTCGACACGTTCGTCGAGCTCTACGCGCTGACCGAGCGGGAAGCCGAGATCGTGCGCGCGATCGCGCGGGGCGTCTCGCGCGCGGGGCTCTCGGTGGAGCTCGGGATCTCGGAGAACACGCTGAAGACCGCCGTGCGGAGGCTGCTCTGGCGGACGGGGCACGAGAGCCTGGATGATCTCCTGCGCTCGCTCTTGCGCGGGCGCGCGTGGACTCGGCCGCCGCGGGCGCGGTAGCGCGCGCGCTGCGCGCGGAGACGCGGGAGATGGGGGAGATGGGAGAGACGAGCCATCGCGGTGGCGACGGCTCGGCTTTGGCTTCGCAGTCCCTCTCCCCAGCCCTCTCCCGCTCTCGCGGGAGAGGGGGTCGGGGGGCGCGTGGTAGATCCGGGGGATGAGCACCACGACGCGTGCGCGGCGGACGACGAGCATGACGTGCGCGCTCACCCTGCTCGCGCTCGGCGCGTGCGGCCCCGAGAGCGCGACGTCGATCGACGCGGGCACGACCGTCGACACCGCGTCCCCGCCGGGAGATGCGGCCGTGATCGACTACGCGGCGCCCTGCGATCACGTCGACCCCACGCTCTGCCTCTTGCCCTGGCCGTCGAGCGTGTTCCTCGTGGACGACCCCTCCACGGCGACCGGGCGTCGCGTGGCGATCCCCGCCGAGGCGATGCCGCTCGCGAACGACGGGACGCGGCCGAGCGCGGCGCCCTTCTCGGGCCAGGACGGGTTCAGCCCGGCGACCTCGATCGTCGTCTCGTTCCCCGGCCACATCGACGCCGCGCTGCTCGCGGACGAGACGCGCCCCGAGCAGACGCTGAGCGCGGGGGCGACGACCGTGATCGTCGATGCGTCGACGGGGATACGCGTCGCGCACTTCGCCGAGCTCGACGGCTGGGAGGGCGCCGATCCCGATCGGAACGCGCTCTACCTGCGGCCGGTGGCGCGCCTGCGCCCGCGCACGCGCTACGTGGTGGGCATCCGCGCCCTGCGCCACGAGGACGGCTCGCCCGTGCCGCCCTCGGCCTACTTCGCGGCGCTGCGCGACGGGACCGCGCTGCCCGGCGCCGACCTCGATGCGCGCCGCGAGGACATGGAGGCCGTGCTCACGACGCTCGAGGGCGCGGGCGTCGCGCGGGGCGAGCTGATCGCGGCGTGGTCGTTCGAGACCGGCAGCGACGAGGCCATCACGCGCGACCTGCTCACGATGCGCGACCGTGCGCTCGACGTGCTGGGAAGCGACGGGCTCGGGTGCACGGTCACTCGCGTAGAGGACGCGAGCGCGGGCGATCCGTTGCCGAGTGGCCTCGCGCGCCGGTTCGAGGGGACGTTCACGATGCCCTCGTTCCTCGTGGGCGCGTCCGAGGACGTGGCCTCCTCGCACGTCGTGCGCGACGGTGACGGCCTTCCCCTCGTGCAGGGGAACGTCGAGGTGCCCTTCGTCGCGATCGTGCCCGAGTCGGTGCGCGCCCGCGTCGCGGCCGGCGGCGCCCCCGGGCGCCTGGTGATCTACGGGCACGGGATCCTCGGCGATCGCTTCGAGGTGGACTCCGCGTGGATGACCCGGACCGCGAGCCAGCTCGGCCTCGTGATCGTGGCCGCCGACTGGTGGGGAATGAGCCGCGCCGATCTCGGGCGCCTCGTCGCCACGCTCGGCGCCGGCTTCGACGACTTCGGCACCACGCACGAGCGCCTGCGGCAGGGCATCACGAACGTGCTCGGGCTCGTGCGCTCGTTCCGCGGGCGCTGCGCCGACCTCGCGCCCCTCGCGATCGACGTGGCGAGCGGCGGGACCGCGCGGGCCTACGACGCGAGCCGGCCGACGTACTACGGCAACAGCATGGGCGCGATCCTCGGCGGCGCGCTCGCGGGCGTGACGACGGACGTCGATCACTTCGCGCTCGGCGTGGGTGGCGGGAGCTGGACCTTCCTCGTCACGCGCTCGGACGCGTGGCGCACGTTCGGCTCGCTGCTCGGCAACTCCTTCGACGACGCGCTCGTACGCGATCTCCTGATCGTGATGACGGCGCCGTTCTGGGATCCGATCGACGCGATCAGCTTCGCGCCGCACCTCCTGCAGGATCCGCTGGCGGGGAGCCAGGCCCAGCACGTGATGATGCAGATCGGGATCGGCGACGTCGCGGTGTCGAACGCGGCGTCCTACCTCGAGGCACGCACCGCCGGGATCCCGATGATCGTTCCCTCGGTGTCCTCGCCCTACGGGGTGACGACCACGAGCGCGCCGGCGAGCTCGGCGCTGACGGTCTTCGCGCTGCCCGGCGTCGAGCCGATCGCGCCCGGCTCGCACGACCCAGGCTCGTCGCCGACGCACGACGGCGTCCGCTCGCTCGACGCGGCGCTCGCGCAGCTCGACGCGTTCCTCGCGCGCGACGGCGTGGTGACCGATCCGTGCACGGGCGCGTGCGATCCGGACTGAGGGGCGCCCTCACCTGACCTCTCCCACGAACCCACGAAGTGGGAGAGGGACCGAGCTCCGTGCGCGACGGAATCGAAGTGACGAGCGCGATGCGCGGCTCCCTCTCCCGCGGGACCGCGGGAGCGGGAGAGGGTTGGGGAGAGGGGCTGCGCAGGAGCGCGGGGGCGACGCCGCTGCGAGAGGCTCCGCCCCCGGTCAGCGCCCCCGGTCAGCGCAGCCGCTCGAGCCGCGCAAGCGTGTCCCGCTCGACGTTCGTCTTCGCCGCGTGGCGCTTGCGGGCGCGATCGAGATAGTCGGGCAGCAATCGGATCTGGCCCGGCTGCGCGAGCGACTCGATCTGGAACACGAGCTCGGGCGCGACGAGGCGCTCGCAGTCGGCGTTCATGTGGAACAGGCCTTCGAGCCAGCGCGTGTCCTTCGCACGCATCGCGAGCTCCACCAGCATCGCGCTCGCCTCGCGCACGATGGCCTCTTCGGCGCCCGTCCCGCGGCCCGCCTGCCGGCGGACCACCAGCGAGACACCGGCGCCGCACTCGTCGAGCTTGCCCTCGCGCAGCACGACCCAAGCGCGATCGAGGATGGTTCGGTCGGTGACGACCGTGTTCGTCGCCGCGGGCGGCGCCATCTCGCGCGAGGGCGGAGGCAGCGTGCGCGGGCGTGGCGCCGCCGTCGAGGCGAGCAGCGTGAGGACCGTGCCGCCGACGATGACGCGCGAGCCATCCACCAGCTGCACGACGCCGGCGATCATCTTGCCGTCGACGAACGTCCCGTTGCGGCTGTCGAGATCGCGCACGTGGACGTTGCCCTCGACCAGCCAAAGCTCGGCGTGACGCCGCGAGACGTTGCCGTCGTCGAGCGCGACCGTGCACTCGGAGCTGCGACCGATGACGCAGACGCCTTCGATCGGGACCTCGCCGAGAGGTGCGCGCAGAAACCAGGTGGCCATCGTCCGAGCGAGCCGAGGATAACGTAGGGCGCGGCCGCGACGGGCGGATTTCGCCGTCAGCGGCCCGAGGCGACCTCCTCGATCCAACGCGTCGCCACCGAGACGCCGTCCTCGCGCGACATCGCTTCCCCGATCGCACGCGCGCGGGGGGCGGCCTGCGGATCGGCGAGGAGCGCCTCGATCTGACGCGCGAGCGGCGCCGCCTCGAGCGAGCGGCGCGGCACGGGCTTGGGCGCGATTCCCAGCGCGCGCAGGCGCTCGGCCCAGAAGAACTGATCGCCGAGGAAGGGGACGACGACGCTCGGCTTGCCGGCGAGGCTCGCGGTGTGGGTCGTGCCCGCGCCGCCGTGGTGCACGAAAGCGCTCGTGTGCGGGAGCACGAGCGAGTGGGGCGCGCGGCCGAGACGGAAGACGTGGGCGGGTGCTTCGACGTCCGGCAAGAGCTCCCACGGCGCTTGCACGAGCGCGCGCTGGCCTGCGCGCGCGGCGGCGTCGATCAGCGTGCGCACGCAGTGCTTGGTGTCGTCGCTCGGGATGGCGAGCATGCTGCCGAAGCCCATCAGCAGCGGCGGCGCGCCCGCGTCGAGGAACGCGCGCAGGTCGGGCGGCATCGACCAGCCCTGCGGAGCGGCGGGGATCTCGAAGAAGCCCGGCACGCGCTGGGAGTCGTCCCAGTCGGCCGGCCGCGGGACGAGCGTCGGCGAGACGCAGGTGAGCGTGAGCGCCGCCGGGCTCGGCCGCGGGAACATGCGCGTCTCGAGCGGCACGCCAGCGCGCGCCCGCGAGACGTTCACGCGGGGCAGGAACCAGCGCCGGCCGACGTGCTCGGTGACCCACCAGAGCAGGGGATTGAGCGGGCCGAGATCCCCCGCGCCCATCGGCGGCAGGTGCCGCGTGGGCCACACCGGCACCGGCTGCACGGCGACGATCGGAATGCCGCGCGCGATCGCGAGCGAGGCCGCCGGGTGGTGCAGCAAGTGCACGACCACGACGTCGCAGC
>JBGALT010000264.1:0-6942 GCA_044223665.1 Sandaracinaceae bacterium
GATGCGCAGCCAGCGCAGGCCCCCACGGAAGCGGAAGGGCCCGCGACGAAGAGCGAGCCGGCCGCCGATGCCGTGAAGACCGTCGCCGCGACGGCCGTGGTCGGGACGCCGGCGAGCGAGCCCGCGGCGGCCCCCGCGGCCGCCGAGACCGACCGGACCCTCGACGACACCGCGAAGGTCGTCGCCAAGGAGGCGTCCACCGAGCCGCCTCCGTCGGACAAGGCCGACACGCTCGAGACCGCCGTCCCCGCGGAGAAGACGACCGAGAAGTACCCGGTCCAGCCCGCCGAGGCGGCCGAGCCACGCGCGCCGAAGGAGACGCCCAAGGGGATCGCCGTCGACTACTTCGGCCGCACCGACGTCGGCCTGGTCCGCGAGCACAACGAAGACAACTTCCTGGTCGTCGATCTCCAGGGGCAGAAGCGCGGTGTGCAGAGCGCGATCCTGCAGACGCGCATCGAGGGCGCGGGCGCGCTCTTCGCGGTCTGCGACGGCATGGGTGGCGCCGCGGCTGGCGAGGTCGCCAGCCAGATGGCCGTCGACACGATCCACGAGATGATGCAGAACGGCGGCGTCCCGCGCGATCGCGATCAGTTCGCGCGTCGCCTGGTCCGCGCCATCGAGGAAGCCGGCTCGCGCATCTTCGCCGCCGCCAAGATGGACCGCTCGCGCCGCGGCATGGGCACGACGTCCACCGTCGCCGGGCTCGTCGACAAGACGCTCTTCGTCGGTCAGGTCGGCGACAGCCGCGCCTACGTGCTGCGCCACGTTCCCGGCGCGGAAGACAGCTTCGCGCTGATCACGAAGGACCAGTCGCTGGTCAACCAGCTGATCGAGGCCGGGCAGCTCACCGAGGAAGAGGCCGAGGCCTTCGAGCACAGCAACATCATCCTGCAGGCGCTCGGGACGACCGAAGAGGTCACCGTCGATCTCACGTTCCTCGAGCTGCGACGCGGCGATCGCCTGCTCATGTGCTCGGACGGCCTGAGCGGCCTCGTGCACGGCGACATGATCAAGGAGGTACTGCGCAGCTCGCGCGACCTCATCGAGTGCGCCAACCAGCTCATCGCGATGGCCAACGCCGGCGGTGGCCACGACAACATCACCGTCGTGATCGCCGAGTTCGACGGCGAGGATCTCGCGGTGGCACAGGCCGACGATCGCGTCGCCTACCAGCAGTACCCGCTGCCGCCCGAGGACCCGCGCGATCCCGATCCGGCCCCGCGCTCGACGGGCATCAAGAGCGGCGGGCCCAAGCCGGGCAGCGACGTGAAGCACGACGGCCTGGCGACTCCGGCCGCGGCGCCCGAGGGCGGCGGCAACCGCATGCTGCTCGTCGGCCTGTTGATCGTGGTGCTGGTCCTGGTCGGGATCGCGGCGCTCCTCTACTCCGGGAGCTCCGCGCAGCCCGCCGATCCGGCGCCCGCGCGCGCGACGCTCTCGCACGGCGGCGCGGCACCGGCCACGACGACGGGCTCGTTCCACGTGCTCTCCAACGTCGGAGAGGCGACGCTCTACGTGGACGGCGTGGCCCGCGGCGCGATCCGCGACGACATGCACGTGCAGGTCTCGGCGGGCGCGCACCACCTCGAAGCGCGGGTCGGCGACGAGGTCGTCGCGTCGCGCGAGGCGACGGCCGTGGACGGCGAGGCGATCGTCGTGGCGCTGAACCGGAGCGAGGTCGCTCCCGGCACGGCGGCGGACGTGAACGACCCGTCGGCGCTCGAGGGCGTCGTCTCGCCTGCACCGGCCGACGACCCGCTCCCGTCCGGTCGCGAGCTGCCTCCGCTCGACCTCCCTCGCGAGGGTGACGTCGACCACGCGGATCCGTCCGCGCCGCCGCCGGCGCCCTGAAGGCCGATCCCGGTGATCCGCCTGACGCAGACGTTCGGGGCGCACGCCGGGCGCGTGCGCGAGTTCGACCAGGACGTCGTTCGCTGCGGTCGCTTGCCGACGAACGACTTCCCGTTCGATCCCCACGCCGATCTCGACGCGTCGGGCAACCACGCCGAGCTGCGCCGCGAGCCGGGAGGCCGCTGGGTGATCGTCGACGCCGGCAGTCGCAACGGGACGCTCGTCAACGGACAGGCGATCCAGCGTCACACGCTCGAGGGCAACGAAGAGATCGAGTTCGGCACCGGTGGGCCGCGCGTGAAGATCGAGATCTTGCAGGGGGGCGTGCCCGCCGGGGCGATGCGCGTCGCGCAGCCCACCGCGCCGGCCACGCCCATCATGCCGCCCTCCGCACCGCCGCCGCCCGGCGACATGTCACCGCCCACGGGCGCGAGCGGTGGCTCACCGGTGTGGACGGGCGGCTCGCACTCGCCCGCCGCCGGCGGAGAAGCCAAGCGCTACGGCCAGCGCACGCTCGACCTGGCCGTGGAGTCCGCCGAGACCCGCGGCCGCGCTGCGGGCGCGGGCGCCAGCTCGGGCGCGATCACGGCAGGGCACGTCGAGGTCGCGCGCCTGACCGAGGCGAACAAGCAGAGCCGCACGATCATCATCGCGCTCAGCGTGCTGATCGTGCTCCTGCTCGGCGCCGTGTGCTTGCTCGGCTCGGTGCTCGCGTACTTCGTGTTCCGGAGCTGACGCCTTGCGACTCCGGCTCGGCGCGCTCGTGGCGATCGCCTCGCTCGCGGCCTGCGGCGAGCGCTACCGAGCACCGAGAGCGCCCGAAGTCGCCACGAGCTACGTGCTCGGGCCGCGAGAGGCGGATCCGATCGCGCCCGATCCGGTCTGGCTGGTCGTCCCCTACGCCTGGGAGGAGACGTGCGCGCCGCCGCTCGTCACCGTCACGAGCCTGGCGCCGGCCGAGGACGGGAGCTTCCTCGTCGTGCTCGAGGCGGGCGCGGGCTGTCCCATCGCCTCGCGCGGCGCGTCGATCTCGCAGGTGCGCCTCGGCGAGCTCGGCGAAGGACACTATCGCGTTCGCGTCGGCGCGCTGGAGGGCGCGTTCGACGTGTCGGCGGCCGACACCGAGCCCGGGCCACTCCCCGAGGACTGGGCGGTGCGGCTCGCCGTGGCGCGCGCGGCGCCGCCCGGCGCCTGCTTCGGGATGCCGAGCCCCGAGTCGCCGACACCGGATGCGCTCCGCCTGCACGAGCAGTCCCCGCGCACGTTCCGCCGCATCGCACGCGCGTACCCGGACGTCGACGTCGAGGCCCTCTACGCCCTCGCCGCTCGCATCGACGTCGTGCAGCGCGGCGCCGATCGCTGGGAGTACGGCTACACCGACGGCGCGTGCTGCACCCTCTCGGAGCGCGGTGGCGAGGTGCTGCGCGCGCCGGACGGCTCCTTCGCCGTCTCGCCGCCCCGCACGTACTCGCAGCGCAGCGTCGACTGCTGAGCGCACCGCTCGGTTCGGCCACGCGTCGCTTCCGTCCGCGGGCCGCGCCCGCTCCCCTCACACGGGCGTGAGGTAGGTCGCGACGATCTGCTTCTCGCCCTCGCCCGGGAAGTCGACGATCACCTTCGGTGGCGTGCCGCCCTCCACGCGCTTCACCTTGCCGACGCCGTAGCGGACGTGCTGCACGTGCATGCCGCTCCGTAGACCACTGCCGCCACCGTCGTCGTCGTCGCGCTCGAGCACCGTCTCGCTGCCGCTCTTGCCGCGAGAGACGCCGCGCAGGGAAGGGCCGTAGCTGTCGGCCCGTGCCTGCACGTAGCTCTCGCTGCGCGCGCCGGTCGGCCGGTCCCAGGCCGGGCGCGGCATCGGCGCGCGCTGGCTGCGGTGATCGCCGATGAGCGTCACGTCCCCCGGAGGGAGATCGTCGACGAAGCGCGAGCGTGGCGCCGAGCGCGGCTGGCCGAAGACGTAGCGGCTCGTCGCGTAGGAGAGCACGAGCTTCTCTCGTGCGCGGGTCAACGCCACGTAGGCGAGGCGCCGCTCTTCCTCGAGCTCGTCGATCCCGTCCTCGTCCTGCGAGCGGAGCGGGAAGAGCTGTTCTTCCATCCCGAGCACGAGCACGACGCGGAACTCGAGGCCCTTGGCCGCGTGCACCGTCATCAGCGTGATCGATTCCTTCGGCACGCCGTCCTGGTCGGGCCGCTCGTTGTCGAGCGTGACGCGCTCGAGGAACTGCGTGAGCACCGGCAGCTCCGGGTCGAGCTCGCCGCCCTCTTCGAGCTGGGTCATCGCGCCCACGAGCTCGGCGAGGTTCTCGAGGCGAGAGTCGGCCTCCGGCGTGTCCTCGCGCCGGAGCGCGTCCTCGTAGCCCGTCGCTTCGAGCACACGCTCCGCCAGCTCGCCGAGCGAGAGCGTCGCCCGTTCCTTCTGCAGCGCCTCGATCAGCTCGCGGAAGCGGCCGAGGGCGCCCCCCGGCTTCTCGATCGCAGCGGCGCCGATCGCGTCCCACACGCTCGAGCCGCCCGAGGCGGCGGCGTCCATCAGGCGCTCGATCGTGGTCTTGCCGATCCCGCGCGTCGGCACGTTCAGGATGCGCAGCAGCGAGACGTCGTCCTCCGGCGCGGCGATCACGCGCAGGTACGCGAGCAGGTCCTTGATCTCGGCGCGATCGTAGAAGCGCAGGCCTCCGACGATGCGGTACGGCAGGTTCGCGGCGCGGAGCGCGTCTTCCACCACGCGCGACTGGGCGTGGATCCGATAGAAGATCGCGAGGTCGGTGAGCGGGCGCCCCTCCTTGCGCAGCTCCTTGGCCGCCGCGACGACGAGCTCGGCCTCTTCGCGCTCGGTCGCGCAGCGCACCACGCCGATGGCCGTGCCTTCCTCGTTGTCGGTCCAGAGCTCCTTGGGCTCGCGGTCGACGTTCTTCTCGATCACCGCGTGCGCCGCCCGCAGGATGCGCTTGGTCGAGCGGTAGTTCTGCTCGAGCTTGATGACCTTCGTGTCGGGATAGTGGAGCCGGAAGTCGAGGATGTTGCGGCGGTCCGCGCCTCGCCAACGGTAGATGCTCTGATCGTCGTCCCCGACGACGCACACGTTGCGGTGCGCGGTGGCGAGCAGGCGCACCAGGCGCAGCTGCGCGTGGTTGGTGTCCTGGAACTCGTCGACCGAGAGGTGCGAGAAGCGCATCGCGAGCTTCTCGTGGAAGGTCGGGTTGGCCTCGAGCGAGCGCACCGTCTTGTAGATGAGGTCGCCGAAGTCGAGCGCCTTGGCGGCCGCCATGCGCCGCTCGTACTCGCGGTAGATCTCGCGGATGCGCTCGGCGTCGAAGCCGGCGATCTCGGCCTCGTCCGGGCCGCGCATCTCGTTCTTCGCGCCGTTGATGATCGAGGCGACCATGCGCGGGGGGAAGCGCTTCTCGTCGTACTTCAGGTCGCGCAGGACGCGCGTGATCATCTGCTTCTGGTCGCTGTCGTCGTAGACGACGAAGTCCTTGGCGACGCCGGCCAGGTCGGCGTTGCGCCGGAGCAGGCGCGCGCACGTGGCGTGGAAGGTGCCGACGACCAGCTCGCGGGCCGCGCCGCTCGGCACGAGGTGCTCGAGCCGCTCGCGCATCTCGGCCGCGGCCTTGTTGGTGAACGTGACCGCCATCACGCGGTAGGCGGGGACGCCGACCTCGGCCACCAGGCGCGCGATGCGGTGCGTGATGACGCGGGTCTTGCCGCTCCCGGCGCCGGCGAACACCACCAGCGGCCCGCGCTCGTGGAGCACGGCCTCGCGCTGCGGCGGGTTCAGCGTGGACAGATCGAGCACGGCCGGGCGTTGTACCCCAGCCCTCGGATCGGCGCTCGCGTGGCCCCGCCGGGGCCGTGATCACGCCCGCTCGGGGCGCCCGTCACATTCGCACACGGAATCACGAGCCTTCCGGCCGCCCGTGCTACAAATCCCGACGATGTCGCGGGCCAACCGTGAGTCGGCCGAGGAGGGCCGGGGACCCGTGCGTCCTCGGACGGCCGAAGGTGCGCCCGCGACCGCCAAGATCGCTCCAGATCCGGCGGGGGCGACAACCCTCACAGGCGAAAAGAAGCCGGAAATGAATGGGGATGCGGGCGCCACGTCCAACTCCCGCGATGAGGAACAGGACGCAGGCGGCGCGGCCGGGTCGGCCTCCGATCCCGAGCTCGGAGCCTCCGAGAACGGGGCGGGAGAGCTGGCGGCTGGTGAGCTGGCTCCCGGTGAGCTGGCTCCCGGTGAGCTGGCTCCCGGCGACGAGCGCTCCGTCCCGACGCGTCACCGCGCGAGCCCCGAGGAGCGCGAGGCCGATCGGCTGCTCGTCGAGCGCGCGCGGAGCGGCGACCACGCGGCCTTCCGCGTCCTGTTCGACAAGTACCACAAGCGCGCGTTCTCGGTGGCGTACGGCGTCCTCAAGAACCGACAGGACGCGCTCGACGTGGTGCAAGAGGGCTTCGTCAAGGTGCACAAGCACCTCGGCAACTTCGAGGGCAGCTCGAGCTTCTACACGTGGCTCTACCGGATCGTCATGAACCTCGCGATCGACAGCCTGCGTCGCCGCAAAGTGACCCGCCCCGTCGAGTACGACGATGCGATCCGGCGCGACTCGGACCTCGGGGGCGGTGACGACGCCATCCTCGCGCGGATGCTCGACGCCAACCCGCGCAAGGCGGCGATCCGGCGGGAGCTGGTCGCGAAGATCGACGCCGCGCTCGCCGAGCTCCCCGACTACCACCGCGAAGTGATCTTGCTTCGAGAGATCGACGGCCTCTCCTACGAGGAGATGGCGGAGGTCCTCGACGTCCCGAAGGGCACCATCATGAGCCGGCTCTTCCACGCCCGGAAGAAGATGCAGGCCGCCCTCGCCGACTACGTGGACGGCGACATGGACATCGAGGAATGAGGCCCCAGGGTTCCCGGGCACAGCGAGAAGAACCATGAGCAACGAGACGGAAAAGAAGGAGAGCGTCGCGCCCGACCGGGACCGGTCGGACCGCCGGCTCCACCGGCTCTACGACGGCGACCTGTCCGCCGAAGAGAAGGCGGCGCTCGAGCAGGAGCTCGCGGCCAACCCGGCGCTCGGCGCC
>JBGALT010000034.1:0-53449 GCA_044223665.1 Sandaracinaceae bacterium
GACGGCTGCGCGGCGCCGCGGCGCCGATCCGATCCGGTCGTTTCTGAGCGGGCCCTAACACCGCCCTTCGTTCCGACGGGACGAGCGCGGTCTTTCAGCGGAGATGGACGCGCCCGTCGCGCGGCCGCACGCCCCATCGAGCGCGGACTCTCACGGCGTGTCGAGGCCGAGGCCGATCCCACCGGTCGCGCCATCGGTCCCGGCCGCGTGCTCGGTCGCGGCGTCGTGCTGGAACTGCTGCCAGGTCGCGTTCTGCATCACCGGCGCGATCGTGGGACGCGCGTACGAGTCGTCGCCGCCACGATCGAGGAAGAGGCCGATCGTCCCCGCCGGCCCGCGCACGGGATCGCCGACCGTCTCGATCGAGGCGTTGCCGAACGAGAAGTCGCCCGTCGCCTCGTAGACGTCGTCACCCGCCGCATCGACGAGCACGCCGATCCCGGCGGCGTTGCCCGAGCCGAGCGAGAGCCCGGGAGCCTGGTAGGTGTCGTGGCCCTCGCGATCGAGGAGCCAGCCGATCGACAGGTCGTGGCCGACTCCGATCGACGTCGCCCGGGCCGGGTCGCCGGGCCGCGCCACTCGATGGACGTCGTCGCCGCGCGCGTCGATCAGCGCGGCGATCGCGAAGTGAGCGCACGCGCCCTGGACGTACCACCAGCCGTCGTAGCGGTCGTTGCCGTCGCCTTCCAGCAAGAGACCGATGCCGCCCCAGTAGCCCGTGCCCTGCGCGAAGACGCCGGCGCCGTACAGGTCGACGCCTTCTCGGTCGCGCAGGATGCCGAGCCCACCCGACATCGCCACGTCGGCGCTCGTGTCGGCGCGCCGTCCGAAGCCGGCGCCTTGCGCGAAGCTCGAGTTGGTCAGGCCGGGGGCCTGCGGCGAGAAATAGAGCACGTCGCCGGCGTCGGCGACGTACTCGTCGGTGCCGCGGCGATCGTAGAGCGTGCCGACGCCGCGCACGTAGCCGAAGCCCTGCGCGAACGTGTACGCCACGTAGTGATCGTCGCCGCCAGCGTCGAAGTGCAGGCCGAGCCCGAAGCTCGCCGCGCCCTGCACCGCGGCCTCGCCCTGGTAGTAGTCGTCACCGCCGGCGTCGAAGAGGACGCCGACGCCGAGCGCGCCGTAGCCCTGCGACATCCGGAGCGCCTCGTACGTGTCGCCCTCGGCACCGAGATCGAAGAGCATGCCGATCCCGAGGCGCCCGGCGCCCTGACGCGAGATCGTCGACTGGCTGAACGGGCCGTTGTTCGTGCCCGGTGCCGCGCGGCCGCGACCATCGGAGGCGAGGCGATGCGAGCCGACCGGGCCCGACGTGTCGGCCGGCACCGGCACGCGCGCGTACTCGTAGCGATCGGTGCCGGCGACGTCGATCACCACCGAGAGGCCGTTCGTCGGCGACGCGGTCGCGCCGGGCGTGCCTCGGTAGACGTCGTTCCCGCCGAAGTCGACGAGCAAGAGAATCGGGCCGTGATCGTGGAGGTCGTCGCTGCCGCCGGTCAGCACGATCGCGCCGGCGGGCGTGTCGACGAGCAGGTGGGGGGCCTCGCTCGCGAAAGGAACCAGCGAGAAGCTCTCGATCGTCGCCGCGAGGTCGATCGCCGCCTGCGCGAGCCGATCGAGCGCGACGTCGCCGAGCAGGGGCCCCTGGGTCTCGGCGGCCACGAGGGTCGGCACGAGGCCTAGCGCCGGAAGGTACAGGGCCGAGGGGAGATCGAAGAGGTTCGTGCGCTCGTCGGCCCTGAGCGAGCCGAGCGCGTCTTCGCGCGCGCCGAGCGCGTCGGTCATCGCGCGGAAGATCGGGGCGAGCGTTCCACGCAGCGAGAGCGGGAGGGGCTCGAGGGCGCGCCGCACGTACTCGCCGTCCGGCGCGCCGCCCGCGGCGGTGGCGAGCGCCACGAGCTCGGCGGTGGCGTCCGTCGCGCGCGTCGGGACGACGGGTGGCACGGGGACGAGGTCGGCGCGCCGCGCCTGCTCGAGCAGGGCGCTCGCGACGGGTGTCGCGGAGTCGGCCGCCGCGTCGAGCGTCGCCGCGATCTCCTCGCCGGCGCGCGGAATCTCCGGGGCGTACGAGCGAAGGCGATCGGTGAGATCGAGGTGGTAGCGATCGTGGGCGACCTCGGGACCGAACGCTTCGAGCACCTCGCTCGCGATGCGCAGGTCGCAGGCGTCGAGCTCGGCCGCGGCCAGCGTGGTGCTCGCGAGCGTGCCGGCCGGCTCGGCGTCGCACGCGCAGATCGGCGAAGGCTCGCGCGACGATGCGAGCCCGCAGCGGGCGTGGCCGTAGTCGCGGTCCGGCGCGCAGACCGCGCCCTCGGCGCTGGGCTCGCACGAGCGCATCCCCATCGGGCAGTCGGCATCGACCTGGCAGCGCGACGTGCAGACCGGCGCCTCGCGGAAGAACGAGTGGCAGAGATCGTAGGTGCCGACGCAGGGCGAGGCGTCCGAGCAGGCCGTGCCCGGCATGCTGTCCACGCACGTGCCGCTGCGGGGCGTGCACTGGCGCGGAAGGCCGGGCACGACCTCGACGCAGCTCGCGTCGAGGCCGATGCGCGTGCAGTCGACGTCGCTCTGGCAGGTCACGCCGCACGCGCGCTCGCGGCCGCCCTCGCCCAGCGCGAGACAGACGCCGCCGCCGCAGTCGGCGTCGCGGTGGCAGAGGCTGCAGAAGCGCGGAAAGGCGGGGAGCGCCGCGTCGTTCGCGGTGTCCGTTCCGACGTCCGCCGCGAGCGCATCGGTGCCGGCGTCGATCGGATCGGGCGGCGCGCCTGGAACGCAGGCGACGGCGAGCAGCGCGATCGCGAGCGCACGACCTCTCACGGGCACCACGCGCCTCCATCCGGCTCGTCCCGTCCGGGCACACAGAGCGACTCGGGCCCCATTCCGTAGTGGGCCGTGACGAAGGCGCGCAGCGAGGTCGGATCGAGGCAGGTCGCTTCGTAGACGTTGCGCCACGCGACGGCCGCGATCGGCACCGGAAGTGCGGGGTCCGGCACGAGGATGAAGCGCGTGGCGTTCACCTCCATCCGGCAGACCGGATCGACGCCCATGTCGTTCACGATCGAGGCGAGCTCGGCGCGCACCGGATCGCAGTCGGCGTCGTTCTCGCAGTGGTAGGCGAGCACGACCGCGCCGTGCTCGAGATCGTGCACGAGAAAGCCCCAGGGCACGGGCGCCGCGTAGGTGCGGAACGACGCCCAGATCGAGTAGTGCGGCCCCGCCGAGGGCGGATAGGCCGGATAGGGGATCGGATCGCAGGGTGTGCGGTGCTCGGCGCCCGAGATCGTGTCGGTCGACGTGGTGACCGTGCACTCGGTGAAGGGCGCGATCGGCGGCGCCGCGGGATGCGTCGGCGGATCGCTCGTGCGCACGATCCCGGCGTCGCTCGGGCCCGCGTCGCTCGGCCCAGCGTCGCTCGCGCCGGCGTCGAGGGCGGCGTCCTCGGCGGCGGCGTCGAGCGCGGAGGCCGCATCGCCGGTCTCGCCGCCATCGCTCTCGGCCGCGTCGGGAACGGGGCTCGCGTCGCTCGCAGCGTCTGCGCGGGCCGCGTCCGTCGACCCGTCGCGCACGAGCGCGTCGGGCCCGGCGTCTCGGGCCGCGGCGTCGGCGCCGGCGTCCGCGCTGGCGGCGGTGCCGCAGCCCATCGCGACGAGCGCCATTCCGAGCGCGAGCGCGCGCATCACGAGGGCAGTGGGATGCTCGCCCAGAACGCGCACGTGTCCTCGTAGTCGTCGGTGCCCGTCGCGATCGTGCGGTCGAGCACGATCCGCGCGCGCGTGGCGTCGTAGGCCGGCCAGGCGAGCGCGCCGCCACCGCTCGGATCGCCGCCCTGCGAGGCGAAGCGCGTCCAGTAGCCGCTCATGGCCTGGAAGAGCGCCGTCCCGTCGGCATCGAACGCCGCGCCCATCGAGTGGCCGAACACGAACTGCACCTCGGCGCTGTGGAAGGCGCCGAGCGGGAAGGGCGCCGACAGGATGAAGTGCGCGTCGGGGTAGGAGAAGAGGTACGCGTGCACGGGGTTGCCCGCGTCGCGCAGCGCGATCGCCGCGCGACGCGTCGGGCAGATCAGCCCGGCGTCGCCCATCGCGCGCGAGGCGGCCGCGCGGGCATCGCCGCCGAAGGCGCTCGCCGGATACCGCGCGATCACCTCGTCGACGTGCGTGTCGTCGCCGACCAGCGCGATCACCGAGTCGCGATAGTTGGCCTCGGTGATCGGCGGCGCACCGGCCATCTCGGCGAGCGCGATGAAGAGCGTGCCTTCGTCGCGGTTCCAGCCGATCGCCACCGGCACGTCGGCCGCGCCGCCGCTCTCCATCGTGGTGATCCAGTCGGCCGTGAACACGTTGCCGTCGACCGAGGGGCCCCACGATGCGTACATCGGATCGGTCGAGAAGATCGCGGGCGAGCTCGGCAAGGTCGCGATCACGGTTGCGGCGGGCGCGGCGCGCATGCACGCGGCGACGTCGCCCGTCGTGCAGCCGAGCATCTCGGCGAAGCGCGCGCCCTGCGCCTCGGCGGCGGCCACGTCCTGCATCGGCAGGCCGCACGGTCCGCTCTCGATGATCGCGCGCTGGAAGAGGCCCTGGCTTCGCCCCGACGTGAGATGCCCGCAGACGCTCATGCCGCCGGCGGACTCGCCGAAGATCGTCACGTTCGCGGGATCGCCACCGAAGGCGGCGATGTTGTCGTGCACCCACTCGAGGGCCGCGACCTGATCGAGGAAGCCGTAGTTGCCCGAGACGTGATCGCCGCTCTCGGCGTCGAGTGCGGCGTGCGACAGGAAGCCGAGCTGGCCGAGCCGGTAGTTCATGCTGACCACGACGACGCCGCGCTCGCTCGCCAGCCGATCGCCGGCCGTTCCGCCGTCGGTCTGTAGGCCCTCGCCCAGCACGAACGCGCCGCCGTGGATCCACACCATGACGGGAGCGTCGGTCGGCATCGGATCGGGCGTGTGCACGTTCAGATAGAGGCAGTCCTCTTCTCCGATCGTGGCGATGCCCTGCAGATCCTGGATGCACGCGCTCGGGCGGCGCGTCGCGCGGCGCGGCGTCGTCCACGCTGGGGGCAGTGCGGGCGGACGAAAGCGCAGCTCGCCGACCGGCGGCGCCGCGTACGGGATGCCCAGGAACGCGCGATAGCCGGTCCCGAGCTGCCCGATCACCGGGCCGCTCGTCGTCGTGACCATCGGCCCCGGCATCGACCACGCGTCCGTCGTGGGCGCGTCGTCCGGCGCGGCGGCGTCGTCCGGCGCGGCCGCATCCTCCACGGCGGCGGGCGGGGGGCTCGAGCACGCGAGCGCGAAGGCCGCGAGGCCGGGGAGGAAAGGAAAGCGAGTCGTCTGCACGGCCATCGAGCATCCCGCGCGCCCGCGCGCCGCACAAGCGATCCGCGAGAACCCCTGGGCGTGCATTGGACTTCACGTGACCCACGGCGAGGCCACCGACGAGCGCCGCCCGGCACGAACCGCGTCCAAGTCGGCGATGGCCCGCCGCACGACGTCCCGCAGCGTCGCCACCCGGGTCATCGATCCAGCTTTCGCGGGCACCCGGGGCCCGGGTCGCCCGCGGCGAGCCACGCATCGATTGCCGCGTCGAGCTCCGCGTCCGACACGCTCGGGCGCTCGCGACGGATCCGCGCGACGAGCTGGGCGATCGCGAAGTCGTGCATGTCGCACGCGGCCGCCAGGCGCTCGCTCGGCGTGCCGTGCCGCACCGGAGCTTCGACACGAACGGAGCCGCGGCGGATCATCGCTCGTTCTCCAGCATTTCGGCGCGCGCCTCGCCCGTGGACGTGCCCGGGATCGAGGGCTGGCTCAGCCCCCGCTCAGCGCCGGGATCATCACGTGTGCGATCCCGAGGTAGAGCGCGAGGCCGCTCGCGTCGACGAGCGTCGTGATCATCGGTGCCGAGACGACCGTCGGATCGATCTTCAAGCGCTGCGCGAGGATCGGGATGAGCGAGCCCACGAGGTTCGCCCAGATGCAGACCGCCACGATCGTCACGGCGACGCAGGCCGCGAGGTGCATGTCGACGCCCCACATCTGGGCGCGGAAGAACGCGACGATGCCGAGGAGGATGCCCAGCACGAGCCCGGTCGTGACCTCCTTGGCGACCACGCGCAGCACGTCGCTCACGCGGACCTCGCCGAGCGCGAGCGCGCGGATGATGGTCGAGACGGTCTGCGAGCCCGCGTTGCCGCCGGTGCCGATGAGCAGCGGGATGAAGAACGAGAGCGCGACCACGCGCGCGAGCTCGTCCTCGAACGCGCGGAGCACCGTGCCGGTGGCGGTCTCGGCCACGAAGAGCAGCACGAGCCAGGTGACGCGGCTCCGGACGACCCGTAGGATGGACGTCTGGAAGTAAGGTACGGCCTTCGCGACGTCGGCGACGACGGCGCCCTGGTTCAAGAGCTCGGCCGACACCTTGTCGAGCGCCGTGTCGAGCAGGTCGTCGACGCGCACGGCGCCGAAGAAGCGGCCATCCTTGGTCAGCACCGGGAGCGAGAGGAACGTGTGCGCCCGCATCACCTCGGCGGCCGAGGCGAGATCGGCGTCCTCCCGGAGGCTGACCACGTCGCGCACCATGACGTCGGCGAGCTTGGTCTCCCGCGGCGTGATCGCGAGATCCCGCAGCGCGACCACGCCCACGAGGCGGTGCTCGGCGTCGACGACGTAGCAGTTCGCGGCGACCTCGATCTGGTCCTTCTTGCGCGCGAGCTCGTCGAGCGCCTGGCCCACGGTCACGTCGGCGAGGCAGGTCCACGTCGCGCCGGTGGCGATGCGCCCGAGCGAGCCGGGAGGCAGAGCGAGGCGATGCTCCATGCGCGAGCGACGGCCCTCTTCGAAGTGCTGCTCGAGCTTTCGTCGATCGTCCTCGGTGAGGAGCGAGACGATGGCCATGCGCCGCTCGGTCGTGAGGTGCGAGAGCAGGGTCTCGGCGTGGGCCGGATCCATCTGCGCGACGATCGCCGCGGCGACGCCTGCGTGCGCCGTGCGCAGGACGAGCGCGGCATTCCGCTCCGTCGAGGCCTCGAGGATGCGCTTGCCCTCCGCGATCGGCCGGCGCGAGAGGTCACGCCCCACGTCGGCGGGGCGGAGCTTGGCGAGCGCGTCCTTCAGGGCGGCTTCGCTCGCGCGGAGCGCCCGATCGAGCGGCCTCAGGTCGGCGACGGCGAGGGCGGTTTTCGGGGCTGCGTCTTCGGTCGGGGCGCCAGACATGTCGTCCCATACCACGAGCCCGCGGCGCGCAACGCAGACGCGCCGCCGGCGACAACGACGCATTCACCGGGGTCCGCGTCATCGCCCGATGGCGATGATCGCGCGGGTTTTTCGCCGCGGGCGCCCTGTTTCGCCACGATCTGCAGGGGAATCCGTTGCACTTCGATACGCCGTCGTACACTCGTCGCACTTCGATGCAGTCGCAGCGTCGTTCTCGGCCTCGCGCCTCACTCGCTCTCGCCCTCGCCCTCGCCCTCGCCGGGTGTGGCGGGGAGGCCGAGCCCGTGCACGCCGCGGAGGAGCCTGCGCCGCCGGCGATGACGCGCGAGTCGGGGCACATCGTCATCCCCGAGGGCTCCGCGCTGCGGGAGCGGCTGACGGTCGAGGCGCTCGAGGCGCGCCCGGTCCGCCGCGCGCTCGAAGCGCCGGCGCACGTCGAGGCCGACCCAGCGCGCGTCGCGCGGATCACGCCGCCGCTGCCCGGCCGCATCGTCACGATGGCGGTCCACTTCGGCCAGGAGGTCGAGCAGGGCGACACGCTCCTGACCATCGACTCGCCCGACCTCGCGGCGGCGCAGAGCGAGTACCTCGATGCACGCGCGGGCCTCGCCCAGGCCGAGCGCAACCTCGCCCGCCAGCAGGATCTCAACGCGCACGGCATCGCGTCGCACGCCGATCTCGAGAACGCGCAGACCCAGCGCGAGATCGCCGCCTCCGAGCTCGACCGCGCGACGAGCCGCCTCCGCCTGCTCGGCGTCCGCGGTGGCGCCGTCGGCCGGCCGCTCACGGTTCGTGCGCCGATCTCGGGCCGCGTGGTGGAGCTGCACGTCTCGGTCGGCGAGTTCCACTCCGACCTCGCCGAGCCGCTGATGACGATCGCGGATCTCTCGACCGTCTGGGTCACCGCCGACGTACAGGAGCGCGACCTCGCGCGCGTCTCGGTCGGCATGCAGGTCTCGGCCGAGCTCGCCGCGTATCCGGAGGCGCCCGTGCCCGGGCAGGTTCTCTACGTCGGCGACCTTCTCGACCCGGAGACACGGAGCCTGCCGGTGCGCATCGCGTTCGAGAATCCGGACCTGCGTCTGCACCCGGGAATGTTCGCGCGCGTCACGTTCGAGGAGACCGCGCGCCCCGAGATCATCGTGCCGCAGACGGCCGTCGTGCTCCGCGGCGATCACAACGTGGTCTTCGTCGAGCTGCCCAACGCGCCGTGGACCTTCGAAGAGCGCGAGGTGACGCTCGGCCCGCCGGTCGGTGACGAGCTCGTCGTCACGCAGCACCTCGATCCGGGCGACCGCGTCGTGGTGCAGAACGCCGTGCTCCTCCAGTGATCGAGAGCTTCGTCCGCGTCGCGATCGTGCGCCGCTGGCTGGCGGTGGCGCTCTTCTGTCTGCTCGGCGTCTTCGGGTGGATGAGCTGGCAAGAGCTCTCCATCGAGGCCTATCCGGACATCGCCGACACGACCGCGCAGGTCATCGTGCAGTGGCCGGGGCACGCCGCCGAGGAGATCGAGCAGCAGGTGACGGTGCCGCTCGAGCGCGTGCTGAACGGCACGCCCGGCCTCGAGGTGATGCGCTCGCGCAGCACGTTCGGCCTCTCGATCGTCACGCTCGTCTTCCAGGACGGCATCGACGACTACTTCGCGCGACAGCGCATCACCGAGCGGGTCGCGCAGGTCGACATGCCCGAGGGCGCCGAGGTCGAGCTCGATCCGCTCACCTCGCCCATCGGCGAGATCTTCCGCTACACGCTGCGGAGCGAGACGCACGACGAGCGCGAGCTGCGCGAGCTGCAGCGCTGGATCGTGGTGCCGACCCTGCGATCGATCCCGGGCATCGCCGACGTGACGAACTTCGGCGGCGAGACGATGCAGTACCAGCTCATCCTCCGCCCCGAGCGCCTGGTCCAGTACGACCTCTCGCTCGACGAGGTCATCGCGAGCATCCAGCACAACAGCGCGAACGCCGGCGGCTCGGTCCTCGTGCGCGGCGATCAGGGCTTCGTCGTCCGCGGCATCGGCCTCGTGCGCAACCTCGAGGATCTCGGCAACATCGTCGTCAGCGAGCAGGAGGGCACGCCGGTCTTCGTGCGCAACCTCGGCGAGCTGCGCATGGGCGGCATGCCGCGCAACGGCATCCTCGGCATCGACGACGGCACGCCGCCCGTCGACACGCCCGACGGCGTGAGCGGCATCGTGCTCCTGCTCCGCGGGCAGAACCCGTCGCGCGTGCTCGAGGCCGTGCACGCGCAGATCGATCTCTTGAACGGCACCGACGACGCGCCCGGCATCCTCCCCGACGACGTGCGCGTCGTGCCCTACCTCGATCGCACGACGCTCGTCGAGACCACGCTCCACACCGTCTCGCACACGATGCTCGAGGGCATCGCGCTCGTGATCCTGGTGCTCGTGCTCTTCCTCGGCTCGCCGCGGAGCGCGCTGATCGTCGCGGTCGTCATCCCGCTCTCGCTCCTGCTCGCGTTCATCGCGATGCGATTCGCGGGGATCCCGGCGAACCTGCTCTCGCTCGGCGCGATCGACTTCGGGATCATCGTCGACGGCTCGATCGTCGTGATGGAGGCGCTGCTCGCCTGGCGCGAGCACCACCCCGACGAGGAGATGCGCGAGGAGGATGCGACCGAGGCGGCGAGCAGCGTCGCGCGGCCGGTGTTCTTCGCGAAGATCATCGTCATCACCGCGTACTTGCCGCTCTTCGCGTTCCAGCGCGTCGAGCACAAGCTCTTCACCCCGCTCGCGTGGACGATCGGCTTCGCGCTCGCGGCGGCGCTGCTCCTCGGCCTCGCGCTCGTGCCGGGGCTCTCGCTCGTCGTGCTCCGCAAGCCGCGCCACCTCTGGCAGAACCCGGTGCTCACGCGCGCCGAGAGCGGCTACTCGCGGGCCGTGAAGTTCCTGCTCGACCGGCCGATCTTCGCGATCGTGCCGGGCGTGCTCGCGGCGGTCGCGGCCGTCGCGCTCGGCATCCTCGTGGGCAAGGGCTTCCTCCCCGAGCTCGACGAGGGCTCGATCTGGCTGCAGGTGCAGCTCCCGCCCGGCCTCTCGCTCGCGTCGGCCAGCGAGATCGCGACCGAGATCCGCGGCGTCGTGCGCGAGGAGCCGCAGGTCAGCTACATCGTCACGCAGCTCGGGCGCAACGACGACGGCACCGATCCCTGGACGCCCTCGCACATCGAGAGCTCGATCGGCCTGACGCCCTACGCGAGCTGGCCCGAAGGGATGACGAAGCACGATCTCATCGATCGGCTCTCGGCTCGCCTCTCCCACATCCCGGGCATCACCTTCGGCTTCTCGCAGCCGATGATCGACGGCGTGAACGACAAGATCTCGGGCGCGCACTCCGATCTCGTCGTGAAGGTCTTCGCCGACGATCTCACCGCGGCACGCCAGATCGCCCAGCAGATGGTCGACGTGCTGCGCACCGTGCCGGGCGCGGTCGACGTGGCGATCGATCAAGAGCCGCCGCTGCCGCAGCTGCAGGTCGTCGTCGATCGCGAGGCCGCGGCCCGCTACGGCGTGAACGTCCAGGACGTCGCGCAGCTCATCGAGGTCGCGATCGGCGGCGCGGCGGTCGCGCAGGTCTATCACGGCGAGCGCCGCTACGACGTGGCCGTGCGCTTCCCCGAGACCGTGCGCGACAGCCCGGAGGAGATCGGCGCCCTCACGCTCGCGACGCCCAGCGGCGCGCGTGTGCCACTCGCGCAGATCGCGCGCATCGAGACGACGAGCGGCGAGAGCACGATCACGCGCGAGCGTGGCCGCCGTCACCTCACGGTGAAGCTGAACCTCCGCGAGCGGGACCTCTCGTCGTTCCTCGCCGATGCGCAGGGTCGTTTGCGCGCCGAGGTCGACGTGCCTCCCGAGATGGAGGTGGTGTGGGGCGGCCAGTTCGAGAACCAGCAGCGCGCCGCGCGGCGCCTGGGGCTCATCCTGCCGGTCGTCCTCGCGCTGATCTTCCTCTTGCTCTACGGCGCGTTCGGCAAGCTGCGGCATGCCGCGCTGATCCTCGTCGCCGTCCCGCTCGCGATGCTCGGCGGCATGATGGCGCTGATGCTGCGCGACATGACGCTGAACGTGTCGAGCGCCGTCGGCTTCATCACGCTCTTCGGCGTCGCCGTGCAGAACGGCGTCATCATGGTCAGCAAGCTCGAGCAGCTGCGGAAGGACGGCGTGCCGCTGCGCGAGTCGGTCGAGCGCGGCGCCGCCGATCGCCTGCGCGCGGTGCTCCTCACCGCCACCGTCGCCGGGCTCGGCATGTTGCCGGCCGCGCTCGCGCATGGGATCGGGTCGGACGTGCAGCGTCCCCTCGCCACCGTCGTCGTCGGCGGGCTCGTGTCCGCCACGGTGCTCACGCTCTTCGTCCTGCCGACGCTCTACTACGTGATCGAGCGCTGGATGGAGAAGCGGCGCGGCCCCGACACCGGCTTCGGGCCGCCGTCGATGCTGCCGCCGGCGCCGCTCGCGGAGCTGGTGGCGCAGGCCACGGCGGGTCGGGTCTCGCTCGAGCCGGGCCCCGAGGGCTCCCCACCCGCGCCCGCGAGCGACGAAGGAGACGACCCGTGACGCGCCTCGGCCTGCTCCTCGCGCTCGCGGCGCTCGCGCCGGCCTCGCTCGTCTCGGCGCAGGCGACGGCCACCGTGACGTTCGGCCGCTACCTCGACCGCGTCATGGACCGCAACCTCGACCTGGCCGCCGCGCGCACCGACGTGTCCGCCGCCGAGGCGCGCGTGCAGGTGGGCGCGCGCCTTCCAGATCCCACGCTCTCGGTGGGCCTGCTGAGCTTCGACGTCTCGCATCCCACGCGTACCGAGACGAGGCAGGACACCGACGCGAACGGGGACCTGCTCTGCGGCTACCCGACGGGCGCGGGCGGCAGCGCCGTTCCTTGTCGCTCGCAGCTGCCGACCGTCGTCGGCGCCGCGATCGACGTGCCCATCGAGCTCGGCGACCAGCAAGGCGCACGCATGGACGTGGCGCGGGTGGGAGTCTCGCAGGCCGATCAGGACCTCGAGAACGCCGTCCGCATGCTCCGTGGCGAGGCGGCGGGCGTCTGGATCGACGCGCTCGCGTCGCAGATGCGCCTCGAGCGCCTGCGCCGCACGCTCACCAGCCTCGAAGCGCTCGTGCAGACCAACGAGACGCGGGTCGCCGCGGGCTCGATCGGCGAGATCGAGCTCGTGCAGTCACGGGTCGAGGCGCAGATGTTCCGCGCGCAGGTGCTCACCGCGGAGGGCCAAGCGCGGGCGGCGCTGCTCGGACTCTCGGCTCTGTTGCGGGTCGAGGACGGCGCCGCGCCCGACTTCACGCCCGCGGGCTCGCTCTCGTTCGATGCGCGCACGTTCGACCTCGACGCGCTGGTCGCCAGCGCGATGGAGACCCGGCCCGATCTGCGGCGGATCCAGCTCGACATCGACGCCGCGCGCGCCTCGCGCTCGCTCGCCGAGCGGCAGCGCTGGGGCACGCTCGACGTCTCGCTGAGCTGGCTCTACAGCGTGCCCGGCACCGACACGCAGTTCGGCCAGTCCGACTACCACGCGCTCGGGCTCATGTTCGGGATCCCGCTCCCGTTCCGCCTGTTGTGGAGCGGCGAGGTCGACGAGGCGCGGGCGATGGAGTCGGCCGCCGACCAGCGCTACCAGCAAGCGCGGCAGCGCCTCGAGGTGGAGATCCGGCAGGCTTTGGCGCGCTACGAGGCGTCGGTCGCTGCCCGCCAGCTCTTCGATCAGTCGGTCATCGAGGATGCCGAGCACGTGCTCGAGGCGACGCGCTACCAGTACGAGCACGGCGGAGCCACGCTGGTCGCGGTGCTGGTCGCGCAGCGCACGGTCAACGAGGTGTACGCGGCCTACAACGAAGCGCTCGCCGCGCACGCGCACGCCCTCGTCGATCTCGAGACCGCCGCGGGCCTCTGGGACGTCAGCTTCGATCAGCCGACGACGCCTCCGGCGCCGACGCCCTGATCGGCTCGCCCGCTCCGGCCCCTCCCGTCCGCGGGCTCAGGCCGCTTCCGTCCGGGTCCTCCGGGGCGAGCGCTCCTTGCCGAACGCTGATCGACGACGTCGTCGCGAGCCGCCGCGCCGGCGTCCGGAAGACGGCTCAGCGCAGCCAGAGGTCCACGGTGGGTGAGCCGAGCGGGCAAGGGTGGGTGCCGCCCGCGTTGTAGGTGTCTCCGGCGTGCCAGAGGATCCAGCCGTTGCTCGCGGCGCACATGTGTCGCCCGATGCCGATCGGATCGCACGTCATCATGCGCGAGGTCGCGTCGGTCATCGTGCCGCCCACGACCGACGCGTAGCTGGTGGCGCACGACACGGTGGCCGACCCCTGCGATCGCCAGAAGTGGCGGCCGACGCCGGACTGCACCACGGCACCGACGTCACGGATGTACAGATGCGTCGAGGTGGAGCCGGTTCGGAAGAGGTCGGACGACACGGCTCGCAGCGCGTCGACGCGCGCCTGCGACATCACCGAGTCGGGGAGGGTCAGCGTGTCGTCCTGGGCGGTGTACCAGAGGCCGCGTCCGATGCGCGTCCAGCCGCCGCCGTCGGTCGTCATGTCGCAGAGCGCGGCGAACGCCGCCGTGCCGCCCGTGCCGTCCGGGTCGAGGGAGTAGGTTCCGCTCGTGGTGCGACCGGCTGCGAGCGCTTCGGCGCACGAGCGGAAGGGGCAACCATCGTCGATGGTCCCGTTGCAGTCGTCGTCGACGAGGTTGCCGCAGATCTCGAGCGGGGGCGGCGCGTCGGGGGGACAGCTCACGGCGCTGCCCGTACACGCCTCCGCGGCGTCACAAGCGCCGGTGCTCGGCCGACAGACGGTGCCGCCGGGCAAGAAGCCGTCGCTGGGACAGCTGGCGCTCGTTCCGGTGCAGAGCTCGGCCGCGTCGCAGTCGTCCGCGCTGGCGCGGCAGACGGTGCTGCTCGGCAGGACGGTGTCGGTGGGACAGACGGCGGTCGTTCCGGTGCAGCTCTCGGCGACGTCGCAGTCGCCGCCGCTGGCGCGGCAGACGGTGCTGCTCGGCAGGACGGTGTCGGTGGGACAGACGGCGGTCGTTCCGGTGCAGCTCTCGGCGACGTCGCAGTCGCCGCCGCTGGCGCGGCAGACGGTGCTGCTCGGCAGGACGGTGTCGGTGGGACAGACGGCGGTCGTTCCGGTGCAGCTCTCGGCGACGTCGCAGTCGCCGCCGCTGGCGCGGCAGACGGTGGAGCTCGGCGCGAGCACGTCGCTCGGGCACGCGGCGGTCGTTCCGGTGCAGCTCTCGGCGATGTCGCAGTCGCCGCCGCTGGCGCGGCAGACGGTGGAGCTCGGCGCGAGCACGTCGCTCGGACAGAGCGCGGTCGTTCCGGTGCATGTCTCGGCGACGTCGCAGTCGCCGCCGCTGACGCGGCAGATCGTGCCGGCGAGCGCCAGCGCGTCTGCCGGGCAGTCCTGGCTGGTCCCGTCGCACGCCTCGGCCGGATCACAGCCGCCCGTCGAAGAGCGGCACGGGGCTCCCGCCGTGAGCGCGCCGGTGGCCTCGCACGTCGGACCGCTCGTCGCGCAGCGCAGCGCGCCGCTCGCGCAGGGGTGGCCCGTCACGCGACACGCGGTGCCCGGTGTGCACGTGTCGAAGCACGTGCCGAGCCCATCGCAGAACCCGGGGTCGCCGCTCGCCGCCGTGCAGCTCGCGCCGGTGTCGACGAACGCGTCGATCGGGCAAGTCGCGCTCGCGCCGGAGCAGGCCTCGGCGAGGTCACATCCCCCGACGGCCGCGCGGCACGTGACGCCCGCAGCCGCCAGGGCGTCGCTCGGGCAGCTGGGGTCGACGCCGTCGCACGTCTCTTCGGGATCGCACGCGCCCGTCGTCGCACGACACACCGTTCCAGCACTGCGCCGCGCGTCGGACGGGCAGTCCGCGCTGGCTCCGTCGCACGTCTCTTCGACGTCGCATGCCCCGGCCGACGCTCGGCACACGGTGCCTGCCGGTCGCGCGGTGGGCACGCACATCGCGACGCCCGTCGCGCACGAGATCGTCCCCGTCTGGCACGCGTGCCCGGTCTCGCACGGGTCGCCCGCGTGGCACGTGCTCCCGTCCGTACCGCCGTCGCTGCCGCCGTCGTGCGCGTCCGGCGCGCCGTCGCGTGGGGCCACGAACGCGTCGCCGCTCGCATCGCGCGCTCCCGCGTCGCCACCGCCGAGCACGCCGGTCGGAAGGGAACATCCAGGCGCGCTCGTCAGCGCGAGGGCGGTGAGTGCAAGGAAGCGTGAGCGCATGTGTGCATGCTTCCGGTCCTGCTGCCGGATGTCAACGCGGGCAGCGTGTCGGAACGTGCGCGGCGCGCTTCAGGTCGGTGCGGGCTCGCCGACCGCGGTGGCGGTGCTGAAGGCCCGGTCGGCGCGGGCGGCCCGCTGCGCCACGTGCAGCGCCTGACGGTCGACGGCATCGGCGCTCAGGCAGCCGCAGGCGCAGGTCGTCACCAGCACGGCATCGCCCAGGGCGCGCACGCGATGCAGCACGTCCCCGGGCGCGGCCATCGCCTGGCCGCTCCGTAGCGCGCGGCGCTCGTGCACGAAGCCGCCCGCCGGGTCGTGCGTCCAACGTTCCTCGACCACGTCCCCCGCGATCACGTGCATCCACGCGGCCGGCTCGTCGTGCCGGTGCACCGGGCTCGCCTGGCCGCGGCGCAGGAACGTCGTGCGCACGGGCACGGTGGCTTCGTCGTCTCGCTTCGCTCGTCGCTCGGTGGCCATGCGGCGAGAGAACACGTGCCGGCACCTCCGCGGCAAGAAAGCGTGTCCCACACGGTGCGAGAGGTCGGCTCGGTTTGACTTGTCCCCGCTCGGAGACGGACACTCGTGGGCTCATGAGCCTCGGATCCGCCGAACGTTCTCCGACCAGCGCGTCGGGTGAGACGAAGGGGTACACGGTCACCGCCGTCCCCGCGACGTCGTTCGGGAAATACGTGCTCATCGGCAAGCTCGGGCACGGCGGCATGGCCGAGGTGAACCTCGCCGTGATGGGCGGCAAGGGCAACTTCCGCAAGCTCGTCGTCATCAAGCGCATGCACGCGCACCTCGAGGCCGAGCCCGGCTTCATCGACATGTTCCTCGACGAGGCTCGCCTCGCGGCGCAGCTCGACCACCCGCACTGCGTGCAGACGCTCGAGGTCGGCGAGGCCAACGGCCAGCACTTCCTCGCGATGGAGTACCTCGACGGGCAGGGCCTCGAGCGCCTGCTCCGCATCACCGGTCAGCGCGGCGAGACACTGCCGCCGTCCATCGTCGCGCGCATGATCGCCGACGCGCTCGACGGCCTCGGCTACGCGCACGAGCTCACCGACTACGAGGGCCGGCCGCTCGGCGTCGTGCATCGCGACGTCTCGCCGCAGAACCTCTTCGTCACCTACAACGGCGTCGTGAAGCTGCTCGACTTCGGCATCGCGAAGGCGACGTCGAACGTCGTGGAGACACGCACCGGCGTCGTGAAGGGCAAGTACGCCTACATCGCGCCCGAGCAGGCGCTGGCTACGCCCGTCGATTCGCGGGCCGACGTGTGGTCGATGGGCGTCGTGATGTGGGAGATGCTCACCTCGCGCCGTCTCTTCAAGAGCCACAACGAGCTCGCGACGCTGCAGGAGACGCTGACGGGCAAGATCCCTCCGCCGTCGAGCATCGTCGCCGGGATTCCCCCCGAGCTCGATCGCATCGTGCTGCACGCGCTCACGCGCGACGTCTCCGCGCGCTACCAGACGGCGAGCGCCTTCAAGGACGACCTCGAAGCGTACCTCGGCTCGGCGCCCGAGCGCGCCGAGCGGCGCGACATCGCCAAGCTGATGCAGGACCGGTTCGGCGAGGCGCTGAAGGTGCATCGCGCGAAGATCGCCGAGTGCCTCCGAAGCGTGACGTTGAACGAGGGACAGGCGCAGCGCCTGCTCGAAGGCGCCGCCGTGTCGGCCAGCGCCGAGATGCCGGGGCTCGTCCCCGGGACGGGCGAGCCCTACCTCACCCCGAGCGGGATCTCGATGAGCGGTCGCGTCGGGCCCGGTCACGTGGTGCAGCAGGCGCCACAGAGCCTGATGCCGGCGCCGGCGCCGTCGGTCACGCCGCCGCCGATGACGCCGGCGCCGGGCACGTACGCCCCGATGCCGATGCCGACGCCGACGCCGATGCCCTACGGCATGGCCCCCTACGGGATGACGCCGCCGGCGGGGGCGACTCCCTTCGGCGCGCCGCCCCCGAAGGACGAGCGCCGCCCCTTCGCGCTCTGGCTGGTGCTCCTCGGCGCGGTCGCCGTTCTGCTCGCGCTCTGGCTCGTGGTGTGGCCGCGCTTGTCGGGAGAGGACGTCGCCGAGCCGAGCGTGGGGGTCGTCGTGGTCTCGGGCGGCGCGGCCCCGAGCACCGGCGTGGTGCCCCCGAGCGCCGTGCCCTCGGGCGGGGCCGACGTCGCTCCGAGCACGGACGTGCCCTCGACGACCACGGCGCTGCCGGCCGTCGATCCGGCCCAGCCGCCGCCCTCGCACCGCCCGCATCGCCGCGATGGGCGTGCCGCGGACACGACGCCGGAGGCGACGACGACGACCGCGCCCGCGCCTCCCGCGTCGTCGGCCCCGGCGACCGGCGACGGCTATCTCTCGCTGATCACCTCGCCGTGGACCCACGTGACCGAGGGCGCGCACGACCTCGGCGAGACACCGCTGGTGCGTGTCCCGCTCGCCCCCGGCCACCACACGCTCCGTCTCGTCAACACCGAGGCCGGCATCAGCGAGACCTACGACGTCGACATCGAGGCCGGCCAGACCACCTCGCGCCGCCTCGGCCTGCGCTGAAAACGACGACGATCGGGACGAGGCTGGATGGCGATCCGCGCATCGCGCGCCGGCAGAGCTGCGGCAGCCCTCGATCGCCAGCGCGTGCTACCGAGACGGCGCGCCGCGCCGCCGCGCCTAGAGCACCGATTCATTTGAATCGCTATGAAATCCAGCGCCTTTCACGCCAGCTCCGGCTTACGTCCTCGCTGCTCACTGCGGCGTACTTCGAGTCGGGCGGTGGGCGACGCGCGCGCAGATCGCCAGCAGTGCCAGGAGCCACGCCGCGCCGCTCGATCCGGCGCCCGGGCTCGCGCTGCATCCGCCGGCGAGGGTCGTCGGGGCGAGACCGACGGCGGCCGCGTGCCCTCCGGCGAGCCGCAAGCTCGCCCACGCGCGCGCATCGCCCAGGCCCGCCTCGTCGGAGAACGCCGGCGCGATCCAGGTGCGATCGAAGCCGTTCCCGCTCGAGGTGAAGCAGTGCAGGCCATCGGCGGCCCGGGCGCAGAGATCGGCGCGCCCGTCGCCGTCCGCGTCTGCCATCCGGATCGACCGATAGCGCGTGGGCTCGGTCCACCCGCTCGCATCGTCGAGCCGCGGGCCGACCACGAGGTGATCGAGCACGCGGTCTTCGTAGGTCCAGCAGCGGATGCCCGCGCCCGCGCGCGCGCAGAGGTCGGCGTCGCCGTCGCCGTCGAGGTCCGCCATCCGGATCGTCGTGTAGAGCTCGGGGCGATCCCAGCCCTCGTCGTCGGGCATCGGCGGCCCGGCGATGGTCTCGCCGAAGCTGGTGCCGAGCGAGCGCACGCACGAGAAGCGCGCGCCGTCGCGCCCGCAGAGGTCCGCACGCGCATCGCCGTCCACGTCCAGCAAGCGAATCGTCGTCCAGCGCGCGATCGCGTCCCAGCCACTCGCGTCGCTCCACCGCGGCCCGACGATGCGGGCGTCGAAGCCCTCGCCGAGCGAGCGCCAGCAGTCGACGCCGGCGGCGTTGCGCGCGCACACGTCGGTGCGCCCGTCGCCGTCGAGGTCGCCGAAGCGGAGCGTGCCGTGGTGCACCGGATCGGCGTAGCCGCCGGCGTCGGAGAGCACGTCGAGGCGCGCCATGCGCTCGAAGCCGTGCCCGCTCGCGAGCTGGCAGACGAGGCCGCTCGAATCGCGGGTGCAGACGTCGAGGCGCCCGTCGCCGTCGAGGTCGGCGAGCTCGAGGTTCGTCAGGGTCGGTGAGATCGCCGGGCCGGGGATCGCGCGATCGAGGGCGCCGTCGCCTGCGCCGAAGCACGCGAGGCGCGTGCCGTCGGGCGCGCACACGTCGGCCCGACCGTCTCCATCCACGTCGGCCATGCGGACCCGCGCCGCTTCGGTGACGCTCGTGGCCGCGACGCGCGGGCCGCCCATCACGCGCTCCACGCCGTGGGGGCCGCCGAGCAGGCAGCGGATCGCGCCGTCGACGATCGCGCACGCGTCCGCGCGCCCGTCTCCGTCGACGTCGCTGTCGAGCGTCGGGCCCTCGGTGCCCGGCGCCAGCAGCGCTTCCTCGCGCTCGCACACGCGATCCTCGTCGACGGCCGCATCGCAGTCGTCGTCGCGCTCGTCGCAGCTCTCCGGGACCGGATCGATGGCGCCCTCGCAGCGCCCCCAGTCGCCGCCGCGACACGTCTGTGTGCCGGCCACGCACTCGCCGACGTCGGTGCCGCAGCCGCGCACCAAGCCGTCGTCCACGGCGGCGTCGCAGTCGTCGTCGACGGCGTTGCAGCTCTCGTGGTTGCCGGGGAAGCGGCGCGCGTCGTGATCGTCGCAGTCGCGGTCGGCGCGTACGCCGTCGCCGTCGTCGTCGGGAGGCGGCGGCGGCGCCGCTCCACACGGGCCTCCGCCGGGCCCGCCGCCCCACCACTCCCAGTGCCAGTTCTCGCTCGGAACGGTGCGGGTGAACCCGTACGCGGCGCCGTGCCGCGAGAGCCACGTGTACACGCCGGGCGCCGACGCGTTCAGATCGAGGGCGTGCCCGCTCTGGTGGTTCGAGTAGCCGGGGCGGGCCGCCAGGTTGCAGCTGTTGCAGCTACAGCTCGTGTAGCAGTAGTAGAGGTGCTGCTGCTCGGCCATCGTGCGGAAGCCGGACACGACGCGGATCTGCACGCCGTCGCGCGCGGCGGCCTGCGCCATCACGTAGTACGCGTTCGCGGTGTCGCGCTCGACGGGCTTGCCGTCCACGGTGACGACCGTGATCGTGAACGCGTTGCCCGACCGATACCCGGTGTCGGTGTGGGTGCCGCACGAGATCGTGGAGAGCGCCTCGACGCTGGCGCCCTCGGGAGCCTGGACCTCGAGCGGCGGCATCTCGCAGCGGTCCGCGAGCTCGAGGCCCGGCGGCTGCGCGATGCATCCGGCGGCGGCGAACGGGAGGAGAGCGAGCAGGGGGCGCAGGCGCACGCGCCCTTCGGTCGCAAGCGCGATGCCGCCCGAGGGCCTCGGGAGTGCGACCTCCAGATCGCACCTCGGCCTCGTCGGGGCGCTCGGCGCGCGGCCGGGGCCCCCGAACCGACCGGAAGTTGGTCGACCGCTCCCGCTCCTTCCGAGCGCCACGGTGCTACCGGACGGCGCGCCGCGCCGCGGCGCCGATGTCGTTGGGCTGCGGGCTACGCCGCGCTGGGCACCGTGAGCCGCACGGTCGTCCCTTCGCCCAGCCGGCTCTCGAGGACGATGGTGCCGCCGTGCGCCTCCACGATCCGCCGCGCGAACGCCAGCCCGAGCCCGAGACCCGAGCTGGCCAGCACCTCGGGTCGGTCGGCGCGGAAGAACGGCGAGAACACGTGCGAGAGATCCTCCGGCGCGATCCCGATCCCTTCGTCCCGGATCTCCACGACCGCGCGCGGGCCGTCGGCGACGAGCGAGAGGTGCACCGGCGTCGACGGGTCGGAGTACTTGTGCGCGTTGTCGAGCACGTTCTGGATCGCGCGACGCATCAAGCGCGGATCGAGCTCGGCGAGCGAGTCGGTGCAGACCGCGAGGGCGACGGTGCGGCCGGTGTTGCGCTCCGACCAGCGCGCCCTGGCCTGCTCGACCACCGCTCGGACCGACGTCTTCTCGCGACGAAGAGGCAGCTCGGCCGAGAGCCCGCCGGCGTCCATCCGTGCCGTGACGAGCAGGTCGGAGACGAGCAGCTCGAGCTCTTCGAGGTCGCGCCCGAGCCCGACGACCTCGGCGTGCATCGCCTCCGGGTCACGCGTCTCGTTCGCGAGGTCGAGCGCCACGCGGATCCGCGCGAGCGGCGTGCGGAGCTCGTGCGAGACGCTGGCGAGGAGCTCGCGCTGCGAGCGCAGCAGGTGCTCGACGCGCTCGGCCATGTGATCGAAGGCCTCGGCCGCCTCGCCGATCTCGTCGCTGCTGTCGAGCCGCGTGCGCGCGCCGAGCTCGCCGGCGGTGATCGCGCGTGCGGTGGCGCCGAGGCGCGCGAGACGGCGCGTCATGGCGCGGCCACCGACCCACGCGCCGGCGCCGATGACGAGCAACGCGCCGGCGATTCCCGCCAGCCACGGCAGGCGGCTGCGCGTGCGGCGGTAGATCACGACGACCGTGCGTCCGCCGTCGACGCCGATGTCGTAGCCGCCGCCCGCGCGCGCACGCATCTCGGCGCGCGCCGGTGGGTCGCTCGGTGGCGACGGCACCGGCCCGCCGTGCGCGATCAGCGAGCCATCGGAATCGAAGAGCGCCACGTCGGCCTCGAGCATGCGATGGGCGCGATCGATCGCGGCGCGCGGATCCGCATCGGCGGCGACCGACGCCGCGACGAAGCGCGTGAAGTGCCCGAACTCGCGCGAGCCGGTCCACTCGTGCGACACCGAGTGCGCGATGCCCCAGGCCGCGAGCGCGCTCAGCGCGAAGACGGCGACGCCTGCGAGATAGAGGCGTGCGACGAGCGAGATCCTGGGGGTTCGTCGTCGGTTCGCCATCGAATCGGTGCTCTAGGGCGACTTCTTCTCGTCGTGCGGTGCGAGCACGTAGCCCGCGCCTCGCACCGTCTTGAGCATGCGCGGCGCGCGCGGATCGTCGCCCAGCTTGGCGCGCAGGCGGCTCACGTGGACGTCGATCGAGCGATCGAAGGCCGTGTCGGCCGAGCCGTGCAGCAGCTCGAGGAGCTGCTCGCGCGACATCACGCGGCCCGGTCGCTCGGCGAGCGCGCGCAAGAGGTCGAACTCGAACGTCGTCAGCGCCAGCGGCACCTCGCCAATCTGCGCGCTCCGCGCGCTGGGATCGAGGCGAAGACGACCGACTCGGATGAGTGTGGCGCGAGGCCCCACCGCGCCTCGGCGACGACGCGCCTGGGCGCGCACCCGGGCCACGAGCTCGCGCGAAGAGAAGGGCTTGGCGACGTAGTCGTCGGCGCCGACCTCCAGGCCGAGGACCCGGTCGGCCTCCTCGCCGCGCGCCGTGAGCATGATGATGGGCACGTCGCTCCGCTCGCGGAGCCGCTGGCAGACCGTGATTCCGTCGACGCCCGGGAGGTTGAGATCGAGGAGCACCACGTCGAAGGCCCGAGCCGCGGCCTCCTTCAGGCCGGCCGTGCCATCGTGCACGACCGTCACGTGCACGGCGTGGCTCTCCAGATAACGCGCCGTCAGCCGCGCCAGACGCGCGTCGTCCTCGATCAACAGGACGTGCAGCGCTTCGTCCGGCCGCGGGCCGTCGCCATCGGACGTTGCGCCGTCGGGGTGGGAGGTGCCCGCCGGCATGGCGCGCATTCTATGCACGTGCCGAAGTGTCGGATGTTGGTCGGAAACATCCCGAAACCGGCACCAGGCCGCTACTATTCGCGCCGATGGACCGGGTCTTCGCCATCGCTCTGAACACGTTCCGCGAGGCGGTGCGCGACCGCGTGCTGTACGGCGTGCTCGGGTTCGCGATCGCGGTGCTGGCGTTCACCCTCGCGCTGGCCGAGCTCTCGCTCGACCAAGAAGCCCGCGTCGTGCGCGACGTCGGCCTCGCGTCGATCTCGTTCTTCTCGGTCGTCATCGCGGTGTTCCTCGGCAGCTCGCTCCTCTACAAGGAGATCGAGCGAAAGACGCTCTACGTCATCCTGCCCAAACCGGTGCGTCGTTACGAGCTGCTCGTCGGGAAGTTCGTGGGCATCACGCTCACGGCGTCGGTCTTCGTCGGCCTGATGGGCGCGGTGCAGCTCTACGTCGCCTCGGTGCAGGCAGGCGCGGCCCTCTGGGCCCTGATCGCCGCGCCGGTCGGCCTCGGTGTCGTCGCCGCCGTCGGCCTGCAGCGCGCGCGCGATCGCACGCAGATGGCCCCCGTCCTCAGCGTGTTGGCGCTCGGGGCGATGAGCGCGCTCGCCGCCACCACGAGCGTGGCGCTCGCGCCGATCCTCGAAGCGCTCCTGCTCGTGGTCGGAGAGGTGCTCCTGCTCGCGGCCGTCGCGATGCTCTTCGGGTCGTTCTCGACGCCGTTCCTCACCGGCGCCTTCACGATCGGCGTCTGGCTCCTCGGCCGCTCCGCCGGCACGATGGCCACGATCCACTCGCGCATCCTTCCCGAGACGGTGCGGACGTTCCTGCACGGTCTGGCGTGGGTGATCCCCAACTTCCACCTCTTCGTGCCGAACATGCACGTGCTCGAGGCCGCCGAGGGCGTGCTCTCGCCCGCCGCCTACGTCGGCACCTCGCTCGGCTACGCGGTCGTGTACGCGAGCGCGCTCCTGATCGTCGCCTCGGTGGTGTTCCAGCGGCGTGATCTCGCATGAAGCGCGCGAGAGAGACGGCGCTCGTCGTGCTCGGCGTGGTGGCGGTGGTGCTCGCCGTGCTCGCGGCGCGGGTCGTGGCGACTTCCCGCGCCGAGCTCGCCGAGGCGCGCCTCGCCGAAGAGCACGGCGAGCGCGCCGTCGCGGTCGCGCACTACCGCCGCGCCGCGCGGATGGACGCGCCCTTCTCGCCTTACTCGGCCGAGGCCCTCGAGCGCCTCGCCGATCTCGGCAGCGAGGCCGAGGACGAGGGCGACGTCGAGCTCGCGCTCTCCGCGTGGCGCTCGATCCGGGCCGCGACGCTCGGCTCGCGCAGCTTCTACGTCCCGCACGCCGAGAGCCTGCGCGAGGCCGACGAGCACATCGCGCGGCTCATGGCGGCGCAGCCGCCCCCCGCGATGGACGCCCGCCTCTCGGTCGAGGAGCGCGAAGCGGCCCACCTGGCGCTCCTCGAGGCCGAGGTCGGTCCTCGCCCCTTGGCGAGCCTCGTGGCGATCGTGGGCCTGGTGACCTGGATCGCGGCGGCCTTCTTGTTCGCCACGCGAGCGCTCGCCGACGGTGATGCGCTCGTCCCTCGGGAAGCGCGGCGCTGGGCCGGCGTGTTCGTGCTGGGCCTGGGGATGTTCGTGGTCGGGCTCGCCTGGGCATGACGAGGCGCAGCCGGCGCCTTTTGGACGAGAGCGCGCGATTGGCGTAACGAGGGCTTCCGTGGACAGCATCAAGGTACGTGGCGGCGTCCCGCTGAAGGGCACGCTGAGGGTGAGCGGCGCGAAGAACGCCGCGCTTCCGATTCTCTGCTCGGCGCTCCTGGCCGACGGAGATCACACCTTCCGCAACGTCCCCGATCTGAAGGACATCGAGACGACGGCGCTGCTCTTGCGGCACATGGGCCTGGACGTGGAGGTGAAGCCGCCGCTCGTCACGGTCCGCGGTCGCCCGGTGAACGAGCCGGACGCGCCCTACGAGCTGGTCAAGCAGATGCGGGCGTCGGTCCTCGTGCTCGGGCCGCTGGTCGCGCGCTACGGGCGCGCGCGGGTCTCGCTCCCCGGCGGCTGCGCCATCGGTGCCCGGCCCATCGACCAGCACCTCAAGGGCCTCGAGGCCATGGGCGCCCAGATCGAGCTCGATCACGGCTACGTGAGCGTGAACGTCCCGAGCGGCCGTCTCGCGGGCGCCGACCTGTACCTCGACATGCCGACCGTGACCGGCACCGAGAACCTCATGTGCGCCGCCGTGCTCGCGCGCGGCCGCACGCGCATCGCGAACGCGGCGCGCGAGCCCGAGGTCGAGGAGCTCGCGACGGTCCTCAACAAGATGGGCGCCAGCGTCGAGGGCGCCGGCACCGACACGATCGTGATCGAGGGCAAGGAGACGCTGCACGCCGTCGATCACGCCATCATCGCCGATCGCATCGAGGCCGGCACGTACATGGTCGGCGCGGCCATCACGGGCGGCGACGTTCTCCTCGAGGGCATCACGTTCGACCACATCGAAGCGCTCTGCGCGAAGCTCCGTGCCGCGCGCGTGATCGTGGAGCGCGAGGCGGGCGGGATCCGCGTCGTGGGCAAGCTCCCGTTCAAGCCCGTCGACGTCACGACGGAGCCGCACCCGGGCTTCCCCACCGACATGCAAGCGCAGTTCATGCTGCTCTCGCTGCTCGCGAACGGCTCGAGCGTGATCACCGAGACGATCTTCGAGAACCGCTTCATGCACGTGCCCGAGCTCATCCGCATGGGAGCGCGGATCGACGTGCGCGGTCGGAGCGCGTTCGTGCACGGCCCGGCGAAGCTCGGCGGCGCACGCGTGATGGCGACCGACCTGCGCGCGAGCGCGTCGCTCGTGCTCGCGGGCCTCGTCGCGAGCGGGGAGACCGAGGTGCTGCGCGTCTACCACATCGATCGCGGCTACGAGCGCATCGAGGCCAAGCTCTCTTCCCTCGGGGCCGACGTCCGGCGCGTGCCGGGCGCGTCGGACTGATGCCGAAAAAGACCCCGAAGAACGAGCCCGCGCTCGAGACCCTGACCATCGGCGTCCCGAAGGGGCGCGTGCTCGTGCAGCTCGCGCCGCTCTTCGCCGCAGCGGGTGTCGGCACCGAAGACGTGCTCAAGGACGATCGCCGCCTCGTGCGCGTGGACCCGCGCACGGGGTTTCGCTTCCTGCTCCTCAAGCCCGACGACGTGCCGACCTACGTGGAGTACGGCGCCGCGGACGTGGGCGTGGTGGGGCGCGACGTGCTGCTCGAGCGCGACTACGACCTCTACACGCCGGTCGATCTCGGGATCGGGCGCTGCCGCATGGTCGTGGCCGGCTTCGCCGATCGCCCGCTCCCGAGCCGCACGCTCCGCGTGGCCACGAAGTTCCCGCGCATCGCGCAGCGCCATTTCGCCTCGCGCGGGGTCCCGGTGGAGATCGTCTTCGTGCAGGGCTCGGTGGAGCTCGCGCCGCTGACGGGCCTGGCCGACGTGATCGTGGATCTCGTCGAGAGCGGCGAGACGCTGCGCCAGAACGGTCTCGCTCCGATCGAGCACGTGGTCGACGTGACGAGCGTGCTGATCGCGAACCGCGCCTCGTTCAAGCTCAAGCATGCGCGCCTCGCGCCGCTCTTCGCGGCGATCGAGGCGCGCATCGGCCAGCCTTCACGCGGCCGCTGACGGGATCACTCGTCCTGCTCGGCGCCTTCCGGCGCCTCGTCGGTGGCCGGCGTCGCGTGCGCGCGTCCGGCGCGGACGTCGGTCGTCATCGTGGTGCTGCCGCTCACCGTGATCATCGAGCGCAGGCGCCGGAAGGTCGCCCGGCCGATGCCCCGCACCCGGAGCAGGTCCTCGACGCGGTGGAAGGGGTGGGTCTCACGGAAGGTGATGATCGCCTGCGCCTTGCTCGGGCCGATCCCGGGCAAGAGCTGCAGCTGCTCGACGCTCGCGGTCTGGATGTTGACGACGCCGTCGGGCGTGTCCGACGACGGCGCGCTCGGTGCGTGCGCGCTGGCGTGGGCAGGCGCCGTCGCGGTGGCGTGCGCGCGTGCCGTGCGTGGGGCGCCCGAGGTCGCGGGCTGGGCCAGCGCGGGGATCGCGAGGATCAGCGAGACGAAGGCGGCGGCGAGGGCAGGGGCGAACGAACGAAGGTGGCGGGTCATGACTCTCTCCTCTTTCTCTTCTCGGGACGGGAACACGGCCGTGCACCACGCACGACCGCGAAGCGCTCGCGTCTGGCGCGAGCGCGACGCTCGATCGCGGGTCGGCGACGTCACTCGGCGTCGAACGACGCCTCGGGGAAGGCCGGCGGGACGGGGCCCGCGGCGCCCTCGGCGCGCTCGGTCGCGGCGCGCAGCGCGCGGATGTGCAGCGTGCCGTTCGTCGGCACGGCGTCGAGGACCGCGTTCACACTCCCGTCGCGGTTGCGGAACGCGGTCCCGATGCGGACCCAGAACTTCCGCCCGTCTCGCTCGCGAGCGACGATGGTGTAGACGACGAGCGGGGCTTTCGAGGGGCTCTCTTCGGCGTGGGCTTGCATGGGGACCTCCGTGCCCGACCGGGCATGCCGAGGCCGATTGCAGGGCCGGGGCCGGGAAGTCCCCCCTCGAATTTCCGCCAGATCGGGGGTGCGACGGACGGCCCTGGCGGCGGGCCGCCGCCAGGGGCGCTCCTTGTCGCCGCCTCCGGGGCCGCATACGATGCGCCGGCGCTCGGGGGGGCCCGCTCCGTCCGCTGAACGTCTCCCAGGAGGAACATGAAGGTCACGCTCTCTACCGACGCGCTCTCGAAGGTCCGCGCCGATCTGCTCGCGCTCGGTGTTCGTTCCGGTGGCCTCGGCTCCGACAAGGCGCTCAAGGCGTTCGACCGCGGTCTCGGCGGCGCGCTCTCGGCGGCCGCCAAGCTCGAGGACTTCTCGGGCAAGACGGGCGAGACGCTGAAGGTGTCCATCGCGAAGGGCGGCCCGAAGAACGTCCTCCTGGTCGGCCTCGGGGACGGCGCATTCGGTGAGAAGGAAGCCCGCGCGCTCGCGGTCCGCGCCTCGCAGGCGGCCGCCAAGTACGCGCTCGTGGCCATCGCGCTGCCGGCCGACGACGACGCCATCCTCCGCGCGGCCGCCGAGGGCGCCGTGACGGGCGCCTACAAGTACACCGAGTACCTGACCGGCGAGCGCAAGCCCAAGCGCCGGCTCGAGGGCGCGCGCCTCATCGTGTCGCGCAAGGACAAGAAGGCCGTGGCGGCAGTCGAGGCCGGCATCGTGCTCGCCGAGAGCGTGACCCTCGTCCGCGACCTCGTGAACGCGCCGCCGAACGATCTGACGCCGACCGAGCTCGCGCACCGCTCGCGCAAGGCCTGCGAGAAGCACGGGATCGCCTACGCGGAGTGGGACAAGGCGGGCCTGGCCGAGCTCGGCGCCGAGCTCTTCCTCGCGGTCAACCGCGGCAGCGCCGAGGCGCCGCGCATGGTCCAGCTCAGCTACGTTCCGGAGGCGGCGCCCGAGGGGGCCAAGCGGCGCAAGCGCATCGTCTTCGTCGGCAAGGGCCTCACCTTCGACTCGGGCGGCCTCTGCATCAAGCCGGCCGCCAGCATGATCGACATGAAGTGCGACATGGCCGGCGCGGCGACGACCGTAGGCATCGTGCTCGCGGCGGCGCGCCTGAAGCTGCCCATCGAGGTGCACGGGCTCTTCGGGGCGACCGAGAACATGACTGGCTCGGCCGCGTACCGGCCCGGCGACGTGTTCAAGAGCCTCGAGGGCAAGACCGTCGAGATCATCAACACGGACGCCGAGGGACGGCTCGTGCTGGCCGACGTGCTCTCGTACGCGGTCAAGCACCTCAAGCCCGACTACCTGATCGACCACGCGACCCTGACCGGCGCCTGCATGGTCGCGCTCGGCCCGTGGACGGCCGGCCTCTTCGCCAACGACGACACGCTCGCCGCGGCCTACGCCAAGGCGGCCTCCGAGCAGGGCGAGACCTACTGGCGGATGCCGCTCGACGAGGAGCTGCGCGAGCTCCTGAAGAGCGACATCGCGGACATGAAGCACATGGGTGACCGCTACGGCGGCTCCATCACGGCCGCGCTCTTCCTGCGCGAGTTCGTGGGCAAGACGAAGTGGATGCACCTCGACATCGCCGGCCCGGCGTATGGCGAGCGCGCGCACGGCGTCTACCCGAAGGGCGGCACGGGCTTCGGCGTCGCGACGGGCGTCCGCTTCCTCGAGACGCTCTCCGCCGCCGAATGATCGGCAGGTCCTTCGCGCGGAGCGGGGGCGCGCGGAGGGGTGGCGCGCGTAGGGTCGCGCTCGGAGTCGTCTTCGCCACGCTCGCGCTCGCGGGCGTGGCGAGCGCGCATCTGGGCCACGTGATCCTGCGCGCCGAGCGCTACCTCAAGCTCGACGCGAGCGAGACGGACACGCGCCTGGTCGTCTCGCTCACGCTCGGGCCGAGCGAGGGCGAGCGCATCCTCGCGGCCGCCGACGCGAACGGCGATCACACGGTGAGCAGCGCCGAGGCCGACGCCTACCTCGCGCAGTGGGGCGACGGCCTGCGGACGGACGTCCCGATCGAGATCGACGGGGCGCCCTTCGAGGCGACGTGGACCGAGGGCTATCTCGACCCGATCGGGACGGTCGGCCCCACGCCGCTCACCGTCGAGATCACGGCGCACTTGCCGGTCACGGGCCGCGAGCACGAGATCCGATTCCGCGATCACATGCGCCGCGAGGTTTTCGATCGGACCGATGTCGCGTTCCGCGCGCACGACGGCGCCGAGCTCGTGGCGAGTGGGCCCGGCGAGAGCCCGAGCGAGCCGACGCCGGACCTCGGCCTCGTGCGCGGCGATGCGGGCACCGACGTCTTCACGGCGCGCGTCCGCTATCCCGGCCGGAGCGACCTCGATCTGCGTGGCGTCGGCGCGGCGGTGGGCGCCCTCGTGCTCGTGGTCGCCGCGGTCGTGGTCGCGCGCCGACGTCGCTGAGACGTCGCATCGACGTGGCGTCGCCGGGAATCGGCGCGCCGTCGGGGAGCGTCTTTCCCTTCGTGAGGTCCCGGCTCGTTCTCCTCGCTCGCGGGGCTCGCGCTCGGCTCGCCGCGCTGGCGTGGGCCGCGCTGGACCTGCGGGCGCTCGCTGGTGCGGGGGCATCTCGGCGACGTGGGGATCGTGATGTTTCTCGTCGCGGCGCTCGGGCTCGCGTTGCCGCGCCTAGGACCGAAGGGGTGGCTCACCGTCACCGGTCTCGTCGCCGTCGGGACCGAGGTCGGCCAGGCGCTGGGGCTCCGCGGCAGCGGGCTTCTCGGCGAGCTGACGATCGGCAGCACGTTCGACCCGCTCGATCTGCTCGCCTACGTCATCGGGCTCGCCCTCGCCGCCGCAGTGCTCCGCTCGCGGACGCACGCGTAGCGCGCGAGGCCCCGACGGAAAACGAGAGGCGCCCCGGAGGGCGCCTCTCGCTGGCTCATTCGATCCCGTTCCGGATCGTCAGATACGGAACGGGTAGCTGAACGTGAACGTCGGGTTGCGGAAGTGCGGGAAGCTCGCGCCACGCACCGCGCGCGCGATGCACGAGCCGACCGGCGTTCCGGCGAACTGCCCCGTGACGCTGGCGTTCGAGACGTGGCCCGACGAGCCGCTCACCGACACCGAGACGGTCGCCACGCCGTGCTCACCGCCGCCGCACGCCGTCACCGCGCCCTGCACGCCGCTCATCGCCGAGACGACGTCCGAGCGGCCGGGCGTCGCGGGAAGCGACGATCTCCGCCGCCACCCGACGGGGCCGGCGTCGCCGACGCCGTCGAGCTCGAGCCGGTGCTGCCGCGCCGCGCGGACGAGGGACCGAGCGCGCCCTCGAGGAGCGCATCGATCGAGCGATCGCCGCCACCCGAAGAGCTCGCCGACGAACCGTTGAGGCCGTCGACGCCCTGATCCCGACGAGGCAGGTGGGATCGGGGCGCTGCCGCCGTGCTCATGAGCGCCGAGCTGCCCGTGCCGACGATGACCCCGCCGGTGGCGCCGCTCGGGCCGCGGGACGGTGCTCGGCCACCGAGGCCGGCGGCGCGCGTGGCCGCCTCGGGCGCGGCGACCGTCGTCGTCGGGGGCGGCGCGGCCGCGACGGTCGTCGTCGGGGGGGCGTCGTGGGGCTGATGGCCGCCGCTGCGGGCACCGTGGCCGCCGGATCCGGCTGGTTCAGCGACACGTAGGCGAAGATGCCCGCGCCGCCGAGGATCGCGATCGCGACGATCGCCGCCGCCATCACCATACCGTTGCCGCCGCCGCGCGCTGGCTCCGGCTTCTCGGCGATGACGACCGGCGCCGCGAGCGCAGAGCCGAGGCCCACGCTGGGCGAGCCGATGCTGAGCAGGTCGTCCACCTTCGCCGGGCTCGTCCGGGAGCAGCAGGCGAGGATTTTCGAAGCGCCGCCACCGGTCAGGCCGGTCGCGCTCGCGGCCTTGGATCGTCGGTCGGCCGGAGCGCCCTCGCCCTGCTGTCGCCCGCCTTGGGCAGGGCCGAGGACTTGCTGCTCGGTGCGGGGCTCGCGCCACCACCGCCGCCGCTACCGCCGGTCGCGAGGGCCTGCAGGTTGGGTAGAAGAGCACGCTGGCCGTTGCGCGCGCGCCCGTCATCGCCACCACCCACGCGCGGGCTCGGCGCCGGCCGCGACCACGTCGTCGTCCTCGCCGCCGCCGCCGCCTGGACGAACTCCTGCTGCTCTGCGCGAAGAGGTCTGCGCCCGCATCGCGCTTGGCAGCCTTCGCCGCGGGGGCCGGGCTGCTGGCGCCGGCCATCATCGTCGGCTGATCCGAGAACGGATCCTCCGCGCCGGCCGCGGGCGCGCCGCCCGGGTTCATGATCTGCTGGACCAGCTCCTCGATGTCCTGCGCCGGCTTCCAGTCGTCGAAGCCCTCGCGCCAGACGTAGGCGTCCCAGCCGATGGTGCCGGCCGAGATCATCGAGCCGAGCTGCGTGGGCGAGAACGGCCCCTGCTGCCCGCCGTCGACGACCGTGTGCCACACGGCTTCGCCGCCGTAGTCGAAGTTGCCACCGGCTGCGCCGCCCCCACCGGCCTCGGCCTGCCCGGCGTCGCCCTTCACCACGATGGCCGCGCCGCACTTCTTGCAGCGGATCTTGAAGACCCGGCCAGCGACTTCTCGTCGGCAATCGAGTACTTCGCGCCACAACTATCGCAGACGATTTTCATCTCGGGAGATCCTCGGAGGTAGGGCCCGGCCCGGAACGACGGAAGCCGCGGCGGTTCTCTGGCGTGCGCAGGATAACGATTCCGCGCCTCTACGATCAAGCTCGCAACGTGCTGCGTTCGGCCGGCAGACCCGCCCCCTGCGCCCTTGGGTCGAGATGAGCGCCTTCCCCGCGAGGGGCCCGCGCCGGAGCCGCGCGCGGGGCGCTCGCTCGGGGCCCGACGGACGCATGCTCAGTCGAGGACGGTTCCGTCCTTGCCGCAGAACCGGGTCGTGTGTGGGTAGACGGTGCCGCACTTCGGGCACGTCCTGGTCGGCGCGCTCTGTTCTTTGCGGTGGACGAACTCGGCGTAGGCCACGAGGCGCTCGCCATCCTTGGGGCAGGTGAGCACCGGCAGGGTAGCCGCGCCGGCAGATCGGGCGATCTGCTTCCTCGCTCGGCAAGGCGGCCGTCGGCCCTGGCATCGGCGCCGAGGCGCTGCGGCGCGCGAGCGGGGCCGTCGGCGCTGGCCTCGCTCGTCGGGACGCGGCGCGCGGGCTTGCGTCGTCCCCGCGTGAGCAAGCCGACCACGGCGACGAGCACCAGCACGAGCCCGGCGATCGACGCGGCCGCCGCCCACGCCGGCATCCCACCCGAGGCCGCGTCGCCGCGCGCCGCGACGCGCGCTTCGCTCTCCGCCATCGCGTCGGCGCCTGCGCCGTCTCCACCCGCGCCACCGCCCGTGCGACCCGCCGTCGGGTCGAGGTCAGGCGCTCTGGATCGTCACGGTGGCTTCCGCGCTCATCGCGCCGATGCGACCGATGACCGTGGCCGTGCCGCTCGAAGCGCTCGCGGTGAAGCAGTTGCCGCGGAGCTCGCCGCCGCTGCCGCGCAGCTCGTAGCTGGCCGCGCCGGCGCCCGGGACCGTGCATCCGCTCGCATCGACGACCCGCGCCGTGAAGCAGGCCCGGCCGCCGGGGGCGATGGTGCTCGACGCGGGCCGCATCGCGACGAGCGCCGGGGCGCCCGGCGTGCAAGGCGGCTCGACCACCGAGCTCGGCGGCGGCGCGGTGGTGGTCGGTGGCGGCGCCGTGCCTCCGCCGATGCGCTCGAAGGTCTGCGTCGTCGTCTGCCGGGCGATGCAGTGCGATGCGTTGAGCGTCCAGTCGTAGGTCGTGGTCTCGCGGTACTCGAGGGTGTCGACGCTCGCCGCGTGCACCGTGTAGGTGCCGGTCTCGGAGCGCGGTTCGGTCGGTGGCGTGCGGCAGACGACGCGCCACGTGCCGTCGGTCGCCGTGCGCGAGACCCGCTGCACGGCGGGGTTGTCGCTCCAGCACGCGTGCGTCGAGTGACCTCCACCGAACGAGAGGTCGTCGCCCGACTGGGTGACGTGGACCGTGGCGCCGCCCGGCGTGCTGGACGACGCCGGGCGCGCCGGACAGTCGCTTCCCCAGCTCTCGATCGTCACCTCGGTCCGTCGCGGGCCCGGTCGCCAGTCGCCCTCGTAAGACGTCTGCCCCCGGGCGAGCGAAGGCGCGAGGGGGCGAGCAAGAGGACGAGCGCGGCGACGAGCGAGCGCATGCGAGCGCGGCAACATACCAAAACGGAGGTGCCCGTGCTCGGGCCTTGCGTTCCCGTCACTCCGCGGCGGCCCGGCGGAGCGCGACGTGCTCGGGCACGCGCTCGAGGAACGACGAGCGCGCATCCGGATCCTCGATGCGCGCCGCGAGCTCGGCGATTCGCGCCGCCCCGCGCCTGGCCGTCGCGCGTGCGTCCGCGTCGGCCCCTCGCGCGCGCGCCACGTCGGCCGCGATCAAGAAGACCTCCGCCTCTCCTCCTCCTCGAGCGCACCGTCGCGATCCCGAGCGCCAGGGCGCGCCGCGAGCGCCTGCGCCGCCGCGAGATCCGCCTGTGCCAGTGCACGCCGCGCTCGCAGTACCAGCGCGAGCGCTGCGACGGTCGCGCTCGCGTCCTCCGAGAGCGTGGCGAGCGTCGCGTCGTGGCTCGGGCCACCCTCGATCCGGCAGCGATAGAGCGTCGCAGCCGCGCGCAGTCGAGGGTCGGCGGCCTTCTCGGCGATGCGGATCGCTTGACCGACCGCGTCGAGGGCCTCCGCGTCGCGACCGAGCGCGTGCAGCGTGTAGCCGAGGTTCATGAGCGCGTAGCCTTCGGTGAGTCGGTTGCCGACGCGACGCGTGGCGGTGAGCGCTCGGCGCAGGGACCGCTCGGCCCCTTGCAGATCTCCCAGACGGTTGGCGGCGTCGGCGCTGTTCGACTCGGCGCCGGCGCTCCGCCGCAGGTCTCCCGCGCGCGCGTACAGGCGCGCCGCCTCACCGAACGCGCGCCATCGCTTCTCGTGGTCGCCGGTGCAGCCGGCGACGAAACCACTCGAGTCCTCGACGAGCGCCAGCGTCGGGAGGGCCAGCGGCGCCGGCTGTGCGCGCGCCAGTGCGAGGGACTCGAGAGCCTCGCGCTCGCGCCCGTGCAGCGCCGAGAGCACCGCGCGGCGGCAGCACGCGGTCGCGAGCAGGTCCGGTAGCCCCGCGCTGCGCCCGAGCGCGATGGCGCGATCGAGCGCCGCGATCGCCTCCTCGTCGCGCCCGCGACGACGCAGCCAGTCGCCGCGCTCGCTCTCGACGCGCGCTCGCTCGGGCTCGGTGCGCGCCAAACGAATGGCGCTCTCGAGCGCCCGCTCTTCGACGCTCGGCTCGCCCGTCCATCGAGCGGCCTCGAGGTGAGCCAGGTGCAGCGCGAGCGTGTCCGAGCCCCGAGGATCGCAGGCGAGCGCGCGCTCGGTGCAGCGCGCGATCCGACGCGCGTCACCGCCATGGAGGGCGCTCTCGACCGCGCGGACGTACGCCGCCGCCGCGCCCATCCGATCGCCGCCGCGCTCGAGGTGGTGGCCGACGAGCTCCTCGTCGTTTCCGCGCTCCCCGATCACGTGGGCCGCCGCGCGGTGCAGGCCCGCCCGCGTCTCGTTCGGCAACGCGGCAGCGGCGATGTCGGCGACCAGCTGGCTCTGTGGGCGAAACGACGCCACGCCACCGGAGATCGAGCGCGTGACGAGGCCGCGGCGGACGAGCGCTTCGAGCGCGCTCTCGGGGCTCGTCGTGCCGAGCGCGCGCAGGTCGTCGGCCGCAGCGGGCGAGCGCAGGACCGCGAGGCGCGCGAACGCGTCGCGCTCGACGAAGGGCAAGAGGTCGAGACGCGCCTGCACCGCGTGCTCGACCGAGGGCGGCACCGGCGCCTCGCGCCATCCCGCGTCGGGGCCGCTCGTGCCGTCGCGCGGCGAGGTCTGGACGAGGGTGTCGAGATAGAGGGGATGACCGCCGGTTCGCTCGACGAGCTCCTGGGCCGTCCGCAGGTCCAGCGTCTTGCCGTAGCTCTGCGCGAGGGCCTGGGCGTCGACGGCCGTGAGCGGGCTCGGCTGGACCAGGAACGCGCTCTCCACCGGCATCGTCCATCGCTCGAGCGCCTCGGGCCGTGCGGTCAGGACGATCCACACCGGCCGTCCCTCGAAGCGCTCCACGACGAGCGGCAAGAGCTCCATCGATGCCGGATCGGCCCACTGTACGTCCTCGAGCACGATGGCGAGCGGCCCGACCTCGATCTCGCGGCCCAGCGTCTCGAGGATCTCCTCGCGCGCCTGGTCGGTGCGGACCGACGCGTCGAGTGGCTCGACGGAGACGCGCGCGGGCGCGATGTCGAGGGCGCGCGACCAGAGCGAGAACATCCTCGCGCCGACCCGCCCCGCGTGCGCCCGCCGGATCTGCATCGGCTCGCCGCCACGCGCGGCGAGCGCCGGGACGACGTCGGCCAGCCGGCTCTTGCCAGCGCCCGCGCTCCCGACGATCCAGCTCGTGACGACGCGCTCCTCGCCGATCGCCGCGTCGCGCGCGCGCTCGAGCGTGGCGAGCTCGGCGGCACGCCCGACGAGGCGAGACGGCGACGGCTCGGGAGCCTGCACCGTGTCGACGTCGAAGGTGCCGGCCGCCCCGGCACGTTCCGCCGCCGTCTCGCCGAAGGCGCGCGAGGTCACCGGCCCACAGACGACGGCGCCCCGCCCACCGCTCCCGGCGAGCGCGGCCTCCGCCTCCTCGATGACGGCGCCGCTCGGGCTCGCGCCATCCATCTCGGCCCATCCGAGCGCGATCGCGATCGGCCCGGCGTCGGGCGCCAGCGCGCGCGCGAGCGCGAGCGCTCGCTGGGTTTCGTCGCCGCGGGAGATCGTGCCGCCGAAGAGCGCGATGCCGCGACCGTCGCGCAAGAGGACCGGCTCGGCACCCTCGGCCCGGCAGCGCGCCACGAAGCCTTCGGCCCGTGCGACGTCGGGCGCGAGCAGCATGGCCACCGAGCGTCTCGGCCGCGCGCGCCGCGGTGTGGCCGCGGTCGGGACGTGCTCGGCCGGGCTGGGCTCGGTGGGCTGCCCCAGCGCCATCGCGAGCGCGCTGGCATCCGCGTAGCGGTGCTCCGGCGATCGCTCGAGGCAGCGCTCGACGATCGCCTCGAGGCGTCGCGAGACGTCGGGTCGCGCCTGGCGCAGGGGACGGAGCGGATCGATGCTGACCGCGAGCATCGTGGCGAGCACGCTCCCGCGTGCGAAGGGCGAGTGCCCGGCGAGCCCTTCGTAGAGCACGGCACCGAGCGCCCACACGTCGCTGCGCGCATCGATCGGCCGCTCGCCCCGCGCTTGTTCCGGCGAGAGGTAGGCGGGGGTGCCCACGACCGTGCCGGTCGCGGTGAGCCCGACGCGCCCGTCGACCCACGTCGCGATGCCGAGATCGAGGACCTTCACGGTGCCGTCGTCGCAGAGGAACAGGTTCTCCGGCTTGAGGTCGCGGTGCACGAGCCCGACCGCGTGCAGCGCGCCGACGCCGAGACTCGCCTGCCGGACGGCGTCGACGATCTCTTCGCGCGACATGCGCGGAAAGGCGGCTCGCAGGGTCGCGCCCGCCAGCAGCTCCTGGACGACGTAGGGACGGCCATCGTCGGCGACACCGCCGCCCAGCGTGCGCACGACGTTCGGATGCTCGATGCGCAGCTGCGACTCGCGCAGGAAGCGGGCGACCCCTTGCGCGTCGCTCCCACCGGGCGTGAGCGCCTTGAGCGCCACCGCCTCGCCGGTCGGGCCCAGTCCACGATAGACCGTGCCGGCACCGCCGCGGCCGAGCTCGGCGAGCAGGCGGTAGGCCCCGATGCGACCGAGGTCGGTCACGGCTTCTCGCGGAACGCCGCGACGTCGAGCCCGTGCTGCGTCATCCAGCGATGCACCTGGCGGCGCGAGCGCCCCGTCTGCTTGGCGACGTTCTCGACGACCCCGCGATGGAGGCGGAGCATGGCGACGAGCTCGTCGCGCGTGGGCACACCGCGCTCGCGCGCCGGCGACTCGACCTCGGGCGGCGCGGGCGTGGCCGCGATGGCCGCCGGCGTGGCAGGCGCGGAGGCGGGCGCACTGGGCGCCGTGTCGAGCATGTCGACGTCGAGCAGGTCCGCGTCGGCGCCGCGCACGCGGAGCTGCGTTCCGACCGTGCGCAGCTCACGGACGTTGAAGCGCCAAGGCCTGCGCATCAGCTCCAGCACCAGCGCGGGCGAGAAAGGCGGGGCGCTCGTGCCGAGCTCGAGCGCGAGCAGCTCGAAGGTGTCCTCGCGTCGCTCGCGGAGCGGCGGCAAGCGCAGCGTGAACCCCGAAAGGCGCGCGTAGAGATCGCCGCGGAAACGCCCGGCATCCACCGCGGCGAGCAGGTCCTGGTGGGTCGCGGCGACGACGCGCACGTCGACCGGGGTGGACTTCGTCGTCCCGACGGGGATCACCGCGCGATCCTCGAGCACGCGGAGGAGCTTCGGCTGCAGCTCGATCGGGAGATCGGCGATCTCGTCGAGGAAGAGCGTTCCCTCGTCCGCCGCCCGGAACACGCCCGGCACCGCCGCCGTCGCGCCCGTGAACGCACCGGCGACGTGACCGAAGAGATGCGACTCGGCGAGCGATGCCGGGATCGCGCTCGTGTTCAGCGGGACCAGGGGGCCGCGTCGTCGCGAGGCCTCGTGGAGCGCGCGCGCGACGACCTCTTTGCCGGTGCCGCTCTCGCCGCCGATGAGCACCGCGGCCGGCGTCGGGCCCACGACCTGGATCACCTGCCGCACGAGCTGCATGGCCGGCGAGCGCCCGACGAGGCCGAAGCCGGGGGTCCGAGGGCCGGGAGCCGCCCCGTGTCGCACGACGAGCGCGCTCGCGCCGCAGACGATGGTCGAGCCGTCGGCCAGCGGGGCCTCGTCGCGCTCGACGCCGTCCACGTGGAGGGCGGCGCGGCCGATGCGCTCGATGCGGGCGCCTCCCTCGTCGATGTGGATGCGCGCGTGGGCGCGCGAGACGCGTGGATCGTCGAGCGAGACGGTCGAGCTCGGCTCGCGGCCGAGGCCGACGACGGGGCCTTCGAGCACGACCGGATCGACCGTCACCGGGCGGCCGGCCACCAGGATGGCGCGTGCGCTCCAACGCAGTCGGGCGGTGCGGGGGCGTTCGGCGTCGACGAGCGTGGAGACGGGATGCGGCATGCAGGCGTCAGAACGACGGGTCGACGACGGGGATCTCGAGAGTGAGCGAGTCGTACGGGACGCCGTTGCCCTCCAGCACGATACCCGAGAAGTCGATGCTTGCGGCCGGCTGCTCGTCGGTCAGCACGCCGATGGCGCAGCGGCGGATGGCCCCGGTCCATCGTGACGCGTCGCAGTCGAACGACACGACGAGGCCGGCACGCTCGGCGTCCTGCACTTCGACGGCATCGAGCTGCATTCGGCCCCCCGAGCCGCAGACGAGCCCGTCGCCGTAGTGTCGCGCCGCGTCGCCGCTCCTCACGATGGCGACCGCGCCCTGCACGTCGATCCCGGCGCCGCGCACGAGCCCGCGCTCGAGCGAGGCGACAGCCGCTCCTTCGACGCCACGCACCGACACGCGCGCGAGGTCCACGACCCCGTCCTCGGCGGCGACGACGCCGAACGCGGGCACGGCCCCGCCCTCGTAGGCGACACCGTCCACGACCACGTCGCTGGCGTGAATACCCGTCGCGTACGCCTCGAGGCCGAGCTCGGCGACGCCGGCGACACGGACGCGCTCGAGCGTGAGCGACGGGATGGACACGTCGCAGCTCGCGACGCAGTCGGCGGCCACGCCGATGCCGCCGGTGCTCGAGAGGTCTCGTGCCGTCACGACCGCGGGCGCGCGCACCAGCAGGCCGACCACGCGCTCTCCGGCCGTCACTTCGAGGGAAGCGCGCTCGACGAGCAGCGTTCCTCCCGCGATCTGGATCGCCGACCCCGGGCGGTCGACATCCGGCACGGCAGGCCCGTGCGTCGTGATTCGCGCGTCGGTCAGGCTCGTCGAGCTGCCACGGAGATCGAAGCCGCCGGTGACGTCGTCGAACGAGACGTGATCGAGCGTGACGCCGTCGGAGTCGCCGACCGACAGCGCGAAGTTCGCGGCTCGCGCGACGTGGAGGTCGCTCCCGTCGAGCCGCACCGGCCCGCCGTCGAGGCGCCCGACCGCGATCACGGCGGCAGGTGCGCGCGTGTCGTGGACGTCGGTGACGGCGACGCGTCGAAGGTGGGCGAGGCCGAACACGCCGAGAAAGCCCGTGTCGTCACCGACCTCGCGAGCACGGACGTCGGTGAGCGAGAGCTCGCGGCCCGGGAATACGATGGCGCCCGAACCGAGGCGCTCGAAGACGACCCGCTCGAGCGTGCCGCCGACGCCTCCGTACAGCGCAACGCCCGTGTCGAGGATCGCGGTGTCCGTCAGCGCGAGCGTCGCCTCGCCGGCGCCGGTCGTGCCCCGCTCGGGCGTCGCGCGGATCGCGGCATCACCGCCGCTGACGTGCGACGCGGCGAAGGTCGCGCGCGCACGCGGGAACAAGAGGACCGCCGATCGCGAGGAGCTCGAGCTCGCGATCCGCGTCGAGTCGGCATCGATCGCCGCGTCCGCCTCGAGCAGGAGTGGCTGCGGCGCGTCGAGCACGACGCCTTCGATCGTCGCGCTCGCGCCGGCGAGGAGCCAGAGGGCGTGGCTCGCCCCTCGGAGCGTGACGCCGCGAATCGTCGGATGTGCCCCGGCCTCGACGAGGAGCGGCGCTTGTGGCGTCGTCGCGGGATCGACGATGTGGACGCGCTCGGGGCAGACGCCGACGATCGAGGGTGTGCCGCTCAGGCGTGTCCACTCGGAATAGTCGCCGGCCCCGAGGACGACGGTTCCCGTGGCGCCCGCGCGGGCGAGCCCGAGCGTGAGCGTTCCGAGCGGGGACGCGCGGCTGCCGTCGCCCCCCGTCGCGCCCGCGCGGACGAAGACGGCGTCGGGCGGGAGGTCGTCGGGCCACTCACCGCTCGGGCACGGCCCTGCGGGCCGGCAATCGCTCGCGCCGCCGACGCTCGCGATCTCGGTCGGCCCGCAGTGAGGGGCCGCCTCGCCCGTCCACGGCTCGCAGAGCGTCGTGCTTCCGTCCGCGGCCGCGCGCCAGCCGTTCGGGCAGACGAAGCGTGGGCTCTCCGCGGGCGTCGGCGCGGCGGGCGGCTCGATCACGGGCCCGGCATCGCCGACGCTCGCATCGGGGCTCGCCGGCGCACCGGCGCAGCCGCCCAAGAGCACCCCCAAGGCAAGCCACCATCGCATGGGTCGAGCCTAATCCCTCGGGCTCGGGTTGGGAGCCGCTTTTCGGCTTCCTCGCTCGGAGCCACGAGGTCAGAACGCGGGAGCGGAAGCCACGAGCCCCGGCGGCATCATGATCCCCTGCACCGGGATCGAGCCGGCGAACGCCGCATCGTTCGCCGCGGTCGCGCCACTGCGCGTCACGTCGGCGTCCCAGCCGCCCGGCAGCGTCACGTTCTGTCCGACGGCGCCGAGGCTCGTGCCCTGTCCGCTCACCTGCACGCGGGTGAGCTCGAGCGAGGCCACGGCGCCGCTCGCCGCGTCGAGCAGCAAGCCGGCGCGCTCGTCGTCGACGAGCTGCACGTCGACCAGCCGGAGCGCGATCGGCGGTGCGCTGGCGGGGGTCGCGCGCACGAGCTGGACGCCTTCACCGCTCGGGACGGTCCCGGTGGACGTGACGAAGCCGCGCGTGATCGTGCGCGAGAGCTCGCCGCGCTCGACGTCGACCGAGGTGGCGTCGACCGCCAGCAGGCCGGCACCGCCGTTTCCGTCGCAGATCAGATCGGTGGCCTCGAGCGTGCCGCCCTGCAGCCGGATCCCGGCGAGGCCGAGGTGCTCGAAGCGCGCGCCCGCGAGCGTCGGCTGCGCGCGATCGCTGAACAGGCCGTATCCCTCTCCGTCGTGGACGTGGACGTCGCCGAGGGCGCACGCGCCCGGGCGCGCGCCGGACGTCGCGCAGGAGATCGCGACGCCCGGCATGCCGGGGCCGCCGAGCATCCCGGCGATCTCGACCGAGTCGAGGGTGGCGCTCGTCCCGAAGAGCGCGAGGCCGACGCCTCGCGTGGCCTCGACGTCGGCGCCGCTCGCTCGGCCCGTCCACGCGAGCACGCCCTCGGTGAGCGAGACCGCCGCGATCGCGAAGCCGTCGAGGTGGACGTCGTCGAGCGTCACCTCGTGGTCGCCGAGCGCGCGTCCGACGATGCCGAACGTGCCGGTCTCGTCGGGATCGAGGGAAGCCGTCGCCACGTTCGCCGCGGTCACCGGGCCGTGGACGCGCACGTGGGTGAGCTCCGCCGCCGTCGCGTCGAGGCCGATGCCCATCCCCCGCGTGACCTCCACGCCGACGTCGTCGAGGACCAGCGCGTGCTCGCGCCGGCGCCACGCACGCCCACGCCGCCGTGCTCCACCCGGACGGTGAGCGCAGCCAGGCGACCGCCTTCGTCGACGCGCACGACGGGCGCGCCGCCTTCGATGCTCGCGAGCACCGTGGCGTCGCCCACGCCGACCAGCGCAACGCCGGCGGGAACGCGGAACGCCCCGGCGAGTGTGCACGCACCGACCGTGACCGTGTCGCCGGCCTCGGCAGCTGCGAGCGCCGCTTCGAGGCGGCTCGCGTCGCACGGCGTGCCGCCATCGCACGCGAGCGTCGCGAGGCCGAGCACGCACCCGAGCAGAGAGGAGAGGCGACGAGTCATCGCCTCGGCAGATAGCACGAACCGCTCCACGGCCCGCGCGTCGGTGCGGCCGCGGCAACGCGCGCAAGGGCCCTGCCTGCGGGGACGCGGCTCTCGAGCGCACGCGTGCGCGCACGCGTGCGTGCACGCGTCGCGGCTCGGATCGCGTCTCATCCGAGCCTTCCTCGGTGGCACAGCGGCTGCTCGACCGAGGGCATGCAAACTCGCCGTTTCCACCGATCTCTCCTGGTGCTCGCGATCTTCTCCTGCTCCGCGCTGGCCGGCTGCCCGTCACCACCGTCGGAGCCGGGCGGCGGCGATGCGGGCCCCGCGCGCGCCGACACCGGCTCGCCGGACGTGGACGGCGGCGCGGGCGACGACGGCGGCTCGACGGGCACCGACGCCGCAGTCCCGACCGACCTCTGCCCGACGTACGACGTGAACGACCCCGCGCAGGTGACCTTCGGGCGCGCGTCGTCGGGCCCCGCGGTCATCGACGCCGACACCACCTGGACCGCCGACCACGTCTACTTCGTCATCGGCTCGCTCGACATCCAAGGCGTCTCGCTCACCATCGAGGCCGGCACGCTCGTCTGCCTCGACGCAGGCACGGGCGCGCCGCCGACGCTCGACTTCCGCACCGGCGCGACGTTCGTCGTCTCGGGCACCGCCGCCGCGCCCGTCGTGCTCGCGCCGGCGACGGCCGACAGCTCGTGGAATTCGATCACGCTCGAAGGTGGCGACGCCGCGACGCTCGAGCACCTGCACCTGATCGGCGGCGGCGCGGGCGGCTCCGGCGTGCTGCGCGTCGAGGACGGCTTCGAAGGGCCACTCGCCGCGACCGACGTGCACGTCCTCGCGGCTGCGGGGATGGCGGTCTCGCTCCGCAACGACGGCGGCCTGGACGCGAGCGCGAGCGTTTTCGTCGACTCGCAGGATCCAGCGGTCCCTGGGCCCGCGGTGGAAGCGACGCTCCTGGCCGCACAGACGCTCGACGCTTCGACCTTCCGTCTCGGCGCGGGGCTTCCCGCCAGCACCCGGGTCGTCCGGCTGGTCGACGGTCTGGTGGACGTCGACATCACGCTTCGCGCCGATCTCGGCGTTCCTTTCGTCGCCGCGGGCGACATCGAAGTGCAGCGCGACGACGTCTCGTTCCCGATTCCGTCCCTGACGCTGGAGGCGGGCGTGACGCTGCTCTTCCCGGCCGGGAGCTCGCTCCTCGTGGGAAGCCCCTCCGGTCTCGATGCGGACGGCGGCAACCTCGTGCTCGTCGGGACCGCGAGCGCGCCCGTGGTGCTCGGCAGCGCCGAGAGCGCGACGGCTGCGGGCGACTGGGGCGGCGTCGAGATCTACGCCGACTCGTTCGAGCCCTCCGTGACGCGTCTCGAGAACGTCCGCATCGAGGATGCCGGCGGCGCATCGAACGGCTCGGACATCCTCCACTGCAGCACGCTCCCCGATCCGCTCGACGCCGGCATCCGCCTCTACGCGTCCATCTCGCTTCCCTACGAGGGACCGGCGATCGACGCGGTCGAGGTCGTCCGGTCGGCTGGAGACGGGCTCGCCTTCACGTGCCTTCCGTCCCGCTGCTTGACCACCGACTACGCGGGCCGCGTGACGGGCAGCGAGCTCGCGGGCGAGCTGCTCCGCGATCGGAGCTGCCCATGAGCCCCGCGCGACGAGCCCGAGCCAGAGGAGGAGCCATGACGACGACGAACCGGTGGACGAATCCATGCTTGGTGCTCGCGGCGCTCACGGCGCTCGCGGCGGCGTGGCTGGGCCCGGCGGGCGGGAGCCGCGCGCACGCGCAGTCCGCGCCTTCCGCGCCTCGCCGCGCGATCGACGAGACCGAGCTCTACGTTCGCCTGTTCAACCCCGACCCCGAGGGCGGCTACGAGGTGATGGTCGACGCCATCGTCTACGGGGTGACGAGCGGCGAGGACGCGATCCGCGTCGACGTCGAGCAAGGCACGCGCACGCTCGTCTCGACGCGATGCCGCTTCGACGAGCGCGACGGCGATGCCGGCAGGCTCTCGTGCCGGACCGACGAAGGACATCGGCTGACGGCGACCGGCGCCGTGACCGTCGAGCTCGTCTACCTCGACGACGTCGCCGAGACGAGCACGACGCTGCGAACCCTGCACCTGAACGTGCGCAGCTATCCGTACTGGGTGCGGGACGACGACCGCGGCCGGCACGTCATGGGCGCGATGTACCAGCTCGACGGCAGCGATCTGCTCGGCACCGCGTTCGCGTGGATGGAGCACCCCTACCTCGTTCAGTCGGACACCAACGCGTCGCAGCGCGTCTCGTTCTACACCGGGTTCTCGGGCACGTACGCGGGGCTGGACGGCGTGCTCCGCTGTCGGGTGGGCGACGTTCGCGTCCCGGATCTCGAGATCAGCACGCGCGACTACGCCGACTTCGGTGCCGACGAGCGGCTCTCGCCCACGTCGGACATCCGGCACGTGGGCTGGTACCGCTCACGCTTCCAGATCGAGCACCTGTGGTGGGGACGCCGCTTGCCGATGCCTGCGAGCGGCAGCGGCTACGACCCCACCAACCTCGTCTTCCTCGGCGAGCACCCGGGGACGTGGTCGTGCGACGTGCGCTCGAACGGCGCCGTGGTGCGGACGTTCCGGTTCGAGGTCGACGCCGACGGGCGCATCGTCGCGCACGCCATCGAGGCGGCCCAAGGCGCACCGGCGATGATCGGCGGCCTGCACCTCGTCGACGTCCGCATCCCGTCGCCGAGCCCGCGCGACGTCGCCGTCGATCCCGCGGCGATCCGCGCCGGCTGGCAGTACGGCACGCCCTGGCTCGTGCCGGCGTCGGTGGCCGAGATGCTCGGCGCGCTGCCACCCGTGCAGGGCTCGTCGGCACCGACCGCGCGCGGGCGTGGGGCGAGCGGGCGACGCCCGCGCTGACCGCCGACGGAAACGAAGAACGCGGCGCGCCTCGGCACGGCACGCCCGTTCTTCGCGTCTCGGGACGTCTGCGTGTCAGCCCTTGGCGGCCTTCACGGCGGTCGTCATCTCGGGGACGGCCTTGAAGAGGTCGGCGACGAGGAAGTAGTCGGCGACCTGTGCGATGGGCGCTTCCTTGTCGGTGTTGATCGCGACGATCGTCTTGCTGCCCTTCATGCCGGCCAGGTGCTGGATGGCGCCCGAGATGCCGACGGCGACGTAGAGCTTCGGCGCGACGACCTTGCCGGTCTGACCGACCTGCAGGTCGTTCGGCACGTAGCCCGCGTCGGCCGCCGCGCGGCTCGCGCCCATCGCGGCGCCGAACGCGTCGACGAGCGGCTCGAGCACGGTGTGGAAGTTGTCGGCGCTCTTGAGCGCGCGACCGCCGCTCACCACGATGGCCGCCTCGGTGAGCTCGGGGCGCTCGCTCTTGACCGCCTCGAGGCTGACGAACTCGATGCGATCGCTCGCCTCGGTCGACTCGATGCTCACGCTCTCGGTCGAGGAGCTGCTGCCCGTCTCGGCCGCCGCCTCGAACTCCGTCTGGCGCACGCTGACGACCTGCACGTCGCTGCCGATCGTGCACCAGCCGAAGACGTTGCCCGCGTACATCGGGCGCTTGTAGTGGAGCGCGCCGCCGTCGACCTTCACGGCGACGACGCCGTAGCCCTTGCCCACCGCGGCGACCGTCGGCGCGTACTTCTCGGCGAAGTAGCCGCCCTCGATCTCGGCGACGAGCACCTTGCGCGCGCCGTAGCCGGCCGCCTGATCGGCCGCCGCCTGCGCGCCCTCGCCGATCGCGAGGATGTCGAACGCGCCGCCCGTTCCCTCCGCCACCTGCTTGGCGAACGTCACCGCGCTCAGCGTGTTCTTTCGAAGACCGCCCTCGAGGAGCTCTGCAACAACGAGTACGTCAGTCATTTCTCGGTTCCTCTCAGATGACCTTGGCTTCGGTCTTCAGCTTGTTCACGAGCTCGTTCACGTCGGCGACGTACTTCACCTGGCCCGAGCGCGCCGGAGGCAGCTCGAACTTCGAGTACTTCACCGTCGCGGCGCCGCCGCCCACGTCCGCGAGCGACTTCACGTCGATCGGCTTCTTCTTCGCCGCCATGATGCCCTTGAGCGACGCGTAGCGCGCGCCCTCGTTGTAGACGTGTGCGTCGGGCGTCACGCCGTTCTGAACGGCCTTCGGCGAGACGATGCGCAGATCGACCGTCACGACGGCCGGGAGCGTCACCTTGATCGTGAGCACGCCCGTGTCGACCTCGCGGCCGACCGTGAGAGCGTTGCCGCTCGCCTGGATCGACATCGCGAACGTCGCCATCGGCCAGCCGAGCAGCTCGGCGAGCATCTGGCCGGCGCTGTTGCTGTCGCCGTCGACCGCCTGCTTGCCCATGAGCACGAGGTCGGGCTTCTCGGCCTCCACGATCGCCTTGAGCGCGCGCGCGACCACGCCCGAGTCGAGCTCGGCGTCGTCGGTCTTCACGAGGATGCCGCGGTCGGCGCCCATCGCGAGCGGCTGGCGCAGCGTGGTCTGCACGTCGTCCGGCCCGAGGCTGACGACGACGACCTCGCCGAGCTTGCTGCCGTCGGCGCCGTTCTCGTTCAGACGCAGCGCCGTCTCGACGGCGTACTCGTCGAACGGGTTGAGCTTCCACTCGAGGCCGTCGGACGTCACGCGCGTGCCGTCGGGCGAGACCTTCATCTTGTTCGCGTTGTCCGGGTCGGTGACCCGCTTGACGGGGACGAGAATCTTCACGCGCTACCTCCTCATGGGAACGAGCGGGCGGTTTGTTGTCGCCCGCGGAAGAACAGTCAATCGGTTTCCGACGGCGTGGCGGCCGGGGCTCCTCGCGCCGCGAGGATTCCGCCGAGGAGCATGTCGCCGACCTGCTTGCCGGCCTTCGCGAGCGAGCCGGGCTCGCCGCCGCCGATGGCCCACGTCAGCGCGAGCGCGTCGAGCGAGCCCCAGAGCGAGCGCGCCACGATCCGCGGCGAGACGTCGGCGCGCACGATCCCGTCGCGCTGCCCCTCGGCGATGAGCTTGGCCATCACGTCGAGGTACTTCGTGAAGAGCGGCGTCGCGTACTGCTTGAGGAAGCGCGTGCTCTGCCGGAGGTTCACCGTGACGACCTCGGCCAGCTCGCGGCGGCCGTCGAGCAGCCCGAGCTGCAGCTCGATGATGCGGCGCACGCGCGCCTCGAACGAGAGGCCCTCGGCCGCGACCTCGGCCTCGAGCGCCGCGATGAGGCGGGTGATCCGGTCGTCGAAGAGCGAGACGAGGACGTCGTCCTTGTTCTCGAAGTAGAGGTAGATGGTGCCGTCCGCCACGCCGGCGGCCTTGGCGATCTCGCTGACGCGCGCGGCGTAGAAGCCTTTGCGCGCGAAGACCTTCACCGCGGCGCGGAGGATGCGCTCGCGCTTGTCGAGGGTGCGAGCGCCGGTGCTCGCGCGGGCGTCCGCGGAGGGCCGATCCCCGGGCCGCGCGGCCTTCTTCTTCGCGGGCCGTGCCGTCTTCGCCGGAGCGCTGAACGGCGATTCATTCGACACGGCGCGCGAGGTACCACGCAGGCCCTGGGCGGTCAACGCGGGGTGGGGGGTCTGCGCACGGGGCTCGCCGTCGGTCGGGCCATCACGAGGCGCGGCGTCGCGCCGAGCAGTGCATGCGCGACGTCGATCGCATCGTCGTCGGGCGGCGCCGCGCTCGCGAGGCTACGGGCGAGGACCGCGGGATCGGCCAGGGCCAGGGCGCGGGTGCGGGCGACCGAGGCCTCGTCGGCGGCCAGCGCCTGCGAGAGCGTCGCCGCAGCGAGCGCGAGCGCGGCCGTGCGGGGAAGGGCATCGAGCGCGTCGTCGGCGCCGGACACCACGACGAAGGCGTGGCTCTCGGTCCCACTCACACCTCCGACCTGGGCTCGGATCGACAAGCCATGGGCGGCGAGGGCCCGCGCGAGCGCGCTCGCCGCGGCCGTCGCGCCGACGTCGGATCTCCCTGCCGCGCGCAGCGCGACGATCGCCTCTGGCCGCGGGAGCTCGGGGTCGGTGACGAACGCGTCCTCCGAGGCGAGTGTCGCCGGGGCTGCCGTCTCGAGCGGAGTGCGACCGGCGGCCATGCTCGCGCCGAGCGCCTCGGCCACGTCGAGGAGGTGGTCGGGCGCGGCATCGGCCACGATCGCGAGGGTCGCCCGGCGCGCGTCGATCGCGTCGTCGAGCGCGAGATCGAGCTCGGACGCCGCCGCGATGCCGGCCGGGCTGCCGCGTGGGGCGATGCGTCCCGGTGCGCCGGGTGCGAGCACGCGCGCGGCCCACGCGCGGCGCCGGTCGTCCTCGCCGTGGGCCGCGATCGCGCTGGCGCGCACGCCCTCGGTGTGGGCGATCTCTTCGCGCGCGCGGCGCACGCAGTCGACGGCGCGCAGCAGCGTCCGCTCGAGCGTGGCGCGCTCTCCGCGCAGGACCACGCCGAAGTCGTCCGGCCCGATCCACGCGTCGTCGGCGCTGGGCTCGCAGCTGCGGGCGAGCACCGCGGCGAGCAGCGCCGTTCGTCCGTGCTCGCGCGGTGGGTCGAGCGAGGCGCCACCGGCGAACGCGAGCGCGACGGCGACCTCGTCGCCCGCCACCTCGCGCGCCCGGACCCGGAGGCCGGAGCCGATCGTGAGCTCTCCGGCGGGGCCCTCGACGACCCGCGCTCCGGCGACGACGGTGGGCGCTGCGATCGCCGGATCTTCGCGCTCGGCGCCGTCGTCGTCGGGCCCGTGGGTGCGCACGAGGCCGAGACCGATTCGAGGGTCGGCCTCCCCGGCGAGCTGCGCCAGCCATGCGTCGCCGATGGCGAGCGCTTCGTCCTCGGCGCTGCGCGCGCTCCGCCCGGGCGCCTCTTCGTCGAGCGCACGCGCACGGGCGAGGGCCTGGGCGACCGCCGAGAGCTCGTCCTCGTCGCCCTCCACGCTGGCGACGACGAGCGCATGGCCTCGGAGCGGAAACGCCGTGGCGCGCGCCGCGGGCGAGAGGCGCGGGACCCAGGCCGCGAGCCGTGCGGCCTCGTCGACGTCGCGCGTCGCGAGCGCCGCGGCCGCGAAGCCGTGCTCGCCCCCCGCCGCCCGTGCCGCCCCGGGGCGCCAGGTGGCGGGCGCCGGCGCCGGGGTCACGTGCGGCGCGTGCGCGAACGCGGTGGCCACGTCCGCTCGCGCGCTCGACTCGCTGGTCGCTCCCACCACCACCACGAGCGCGCGCTCGAGCCCGAGCGACTGGGCCAGCCAGGCGTCGAGCGCGGCGGCATCGATGGCCGCGTCGCCGTCCGGCGCGCCCAGCGGGTCGAGAGGAGTGCCGACGAGGGACTCGACCGCCATGCGCTGAGCCTGGCCTCGCTCGTCGTGCGCGCGCGCGGCGCGGTGCGCGCGCAGACGGAGCGTCGCTCGCTCGAGCTCGTCCGAGGTCACGCCTCGCGTGTCCAGCGCCGCCGCGAGCTCGGCCAGGATCGACGCCGCATCGCTCGCCTCGCCGAGCGCGACGAGCGTGAGCCCGTCGGGCGTCGCGCGGGCATGGAGGGCCGGATGGCGCGCCTCGACGATCCAGCCCGCCAGCGAGCCGAGCGCGCCCGCGCCCTCGGGAGCACGGACGAAGAGCGCCGCCGCGATGCGCCCGTCGGTGGCGCGCTCGCGCACCGCGAGCTCGACGTCGCCGACGCGGACGGACACCGACGACGTGGGCGGAGGGCGCGGCGGGTTCGGCGGCGCGCCGCCGCATCCGACCAAGAGCGCGAGCGAGAGGAGCGCGCCGCGGCGTCTCGTCACGACTCCGGCTCCGTGCCCTGGGCGAGGCGAACGAGGTTGTCGGCATGACGCGCGAACACCAGCGCCACGATCCCCAGCGCCATCCACGTGCGCGGACCTTCCGTCAGCGCCGCCGTGAGCCCGGCGCCGACCAACGCGCCGACGAGCGAGCCCACGCTCGCCCGCTTGCTCACGCGCTTGCCGACGAGATACGTGAGCGCCGCTCCGACACCGGCGAGCGGCACGAGCACGAGCAGCACGCCGGCGGCCGTCGCAGCGCCCTTGCCCCCGCGGAGCCGATGCCAGATCGGAAAGCAGTGCCCAGCGACCGCCGCCACACCGGTCGCGGCCGTCCACGCCGTGTCGAGCCCGAGCAGCCACGCCGCCAAGCCCGCCGGCAGCGCTCCTTTGGCGAGGTCGAGCCCGAGCACGATGCGCCCGGTGCGCTTGCCCAGCACGCGCCCGACGTTGGTGGCGCCCGGGTTGCCGCTTCCCTCGGCCCGCAGGTCGACCCCCGCGCGCGTCGCGGCGATCAGCGCGAACGAGATCGAGCCGAGGAGGTAGCCGCCGAGGGCGAGGACGGGGCCGAGCACCCGCGCACTCTAAGGCGTGTTCCTCCACCCGGGCACGCGCCTTCCGTGCGCACGGGCCGAGGCCGGGCTGGTCGCCGACGGAACGTGAAAGGGCGAGCCACCCCTGGCTCGCCCTCGCACGCCCCCTCTCCCCTCGCGGTGTGCTGTCGCCGTTCCCGTTCCCTCAGGCGGCCTGCATCGTCTCGCGCATCATCGGAGAGAGCGCGCGCTCGAGGCGGCAGCGGATCTTGTGCTTCTTCGAGTAGACCGTCTTGACCGAGATGCACATCTCCTCGGCGACCTGCTCGGGCGTCAGACCGTCCATGTAGTAGAGGCGCACGAAGGTCTGATCCTTCGCGGAGAAGGTGCGGAGCGTGTCGTTCACGCAGCCCCAGCGCTCCTTCTCGAGCAGGTGCTCGTAGGGGTCGGCGTCGGCCTGGCCGACGTTCTCGGCGGCCGCGAGCTCGGTGGTCTGCGGCTGGCGGGCGACGCTGCGGAGGTAGTCCCACGCGGCGTTGGTGGCGAGCAGCCCGACCCACGAGCTGAGCTTGTTGCCCCGCTCGCGATCGTAGGTGCGGAGCTTGTGCATCTCGCGATGCGTCAGGCCGAAGAGGAACTGCGCGTAGATCTCGCGAACGTCCTCGGCTCCCACGCTGTTGGGGAAGCGGCTCGTGACCTTGTGGATGCAGCGGTACACGAGGCGATCGAAGCGGCGGTGGAACTCGCGCCACGCGTCGGGGGCCCGCTCGAGCATCTGCGCCAGCAGGACCTCGTCCGACCAGTCCGCCGCAAGAACCTCGGAGCCAGGAACCGAAACCGTCGTCGTCTGCATGACCTTCTCCGCCAGAGCGTTGTGCTCTCGACGGGGAGGCCCATGAGCAGCCGACATGCCATCGCTTCGGATCGCGATTTCTCAGCGCTTTTCGCGCAACGGGCCGGGAAAGGGGTGTAACAGCCGACCCGTTGTTACGCTCGCACCGGGCCTGGCGGTTACGCTGTTACGCTCACTCCGACGCCCTCTGTTACGATCGACTCGATCCGCTTCTCCCCCCGCGTCGCCACGACGAGAATGGTGGAACCAGCACCCGGGAGCGATGTCGGGTCTCTCATGCAGCGCCCGTCGTTCCTCCTGGCTCTTCTCTTCGTGCCCGCCGTCGGATGCGGCGCCTCGGCTCCGTCGCAGTCCACGACCGCGCGGCTGCTCGAGGAGACGCGGATCGTCGCCCAGCGCGACGCGACCGGTGGGTATCGCTTCGACACCTACAGCGCCGAGGACCTGTTCCGGCAGGGCACGACGCTGCAGGCTGATGGGCACTGCTCCGACGCGGTCGCGCGCTACGACCGGATCGCCGACGAGTTCGCCTCGAGTCGCTATCTCTCGCCCGCGCTCTACAACGCTGCCCTCTGCCTGCAGCAGACGGGACAGCTGACGGCCTCGGCGGCGCACTACTACCAGCTCGTCGACCACCTCCCCGGCTCCGAGGACGCGAAGGTCGCCCGCCTACAGCTCGCGGGCGTCCTGATCACGCTCGAGCGCTGGGAAGAGGCGCTCGCCTCCGCCGATCTCCTCCTCGCGCGCACCGATCTGCAGTCCGACGAGCGGCTCGAGGCGATGGCCCGGCGCGCGCAGGCCCTGCTCGGCATGCGCCACCTCGAGCAGGCCTCGCAGGCCGCCGACGACGCGGGCGTCTACTACCGCACGCGCCGCGGCGACGAGGTGATCACCGACCCGTACTTCGCTGCGGCGTCGATGTTCGTGCGCGCCGAGGCGATCCGCGCTCGCTCCGAGACCATGGTGCTCCCGCCGACCGACGTCGCGACACAGCACGAGATCCTCGAGCAGCGGGCGCAGCTCATCCTCGACGCACAGCGCGCGTACTTCGACACCATCCGCCTCACGAACGCGCACTGGGCCGCGGCCGCGGGGTTCCGGATCGGCTCGATGTACGAGACGCTGTACGCCGACCTCACCGGTGCACCCGTCCCGCCGCCGGCGGAGGTCATGAACGATCAGCAGCTGGCGCTCTACCAGGACGCATATCGGGCCGAGCTGCGCCATCGGGTCGAGCCGCTCGTGCGCCACGCCATTCGCTACTGGGAGCTGACGCTGCTCATGGTCGAGCGAACCCAGACCGACGAGAGCCAGTGGGTCGAGCGCACGCGGGCAGAGCTCGATCGAGCGCGGGCGATGCTGGCCACCGGAGCGCTTCCGAGCCAGGATCGAGCCGACGCCCTCGCGGACCCACGCGGAGGGGGCGCTGCCCCCGAGGCACCGCCGGCCGCGCCGTAGCCGCTCGCGGGGCGGGAGCCGCGGGGCAGGGATCTCGCTTGACAGCATGGGGGTCGGAGCGTACAAGAGCGCCCCTTCGCGCTTTCGCGCGGGGCGTGGTCTGTTCTCTGCGTGGCCCCGCGCCGCCGCCGAGCAGAGGCCCCGGAGGTCCAGGAACCCCAGCACTTCCGCTGGCGTAGCTCAACGGTAGAGCACCTGTTTTGTAAACAGGCGGTTGCGGGTTCAAATCCAGTCGCCAGCCACCGACCCCTCCCAGCGAGAGCCCCAGAACATACTGATTCCATAGCAACTTCATAGACTTCGGAGGGTTGCCCGAGTGGCCAAAGGGAGCAGACTGTAAATCTGCCGGCGCTTGCCTACGGTGGTTCGAATCCACCACCCTCCAGCTCCCCCGCGGGAGTAGCTCAGTTGGTAGAGCGTCAGCCTTCCAAGCTGAACGTCGCCGGTTCGAACCCGGTCTCCCGCTCTCGTCTCGTCCGGGACTTCGTCCCCTACGTCCGGGGTCTCTCCTCGGGCTCCGTTCCGTTCTCCATCCGCCCGTTTCCCATCCCCCCGTTCGATTCGCCCAGGTAGCTCAGAGGTAGAGCACCTCCTTGGTAAGGAGGAGGTCGGGAGTTCGATTCTCCTCCTGGGCTGTGTCTTGCCCCTCGCTGTGTCTTGCCCCTCCCGCCGGGGCGCCGCTTCGCGGCGGCGGCTCGTACCGAGAAGAACGTCGATAAGAAGGAGCTAGCTCGTCATGTCGAAAGAGAAGTTCAACCGCACCAAGCCGCACGTGAACGTCGGAACGATCGGGCACATCGATCACGGCAAGACGACGACGACGGCCGCGATCACGAAGGTCGCTGCGAAGAAGTTCGGCGGCAAGGAGATCACGT
>JBGALT010000265.1:0-6886 GCA_044223665.1 Sandaracinaceae bacterium
GCTCGGCGGGACGAGCAGCGTGGCGATCGCCGTGCTGGCTTCCTCCTCGGCGGGATCGGGGCGCGAGTCGGGCGAGGGATGCCCCTCGGGATCGCGATGGGGCGCGACACGCTCGCTCGTCGGGGGCTCGATCTCGGCGACGGTCGTCGTCGGTCGCCCATCGCGCACGCCCTGCGTGGCTTGCTCGCCCTCGTCGGCTCGCAGCGCGACTCGCTGGCGCTGCGAGTCCACGTCGATCTCGAGCGGCGCGGCGGGATCGAGCGAAGGACCGAGCGCCACCTGTCCGCTCGGCTCCACCAGGCTTCCTTCGCCCTCGAGCTCTTCGTGGGAGCGGAGCGCCGGCAGGTTGAACAGCCCGATGCCGAGCACGAGCACGAGCACCGCGGCCATCGCGACCTGCGGCCGGGACGCCCAGCCTCCGAGCCATCGGACCGTCGCCTCGAGCCAGCTCTCCGGCGCACGCCGCGGCGGCTCCGCCGAGGGCGCCGGCGCAGGCGCGACCTCGACCGGCGCGTGTCGCGCGGCGCGCGCCTCGGCGGCACGCGCCCGCGCTGCCGCGAGAACGCCATCGAGACGCGGCGGCTCGACGCGCGTGAGCTCGCGCGCTGCCTTTCGCCCGCCCTCGAGGCGAGCGAGCGCGCGCCCGCAGGACTCGCAGCTGGACGCGTGGGCTCGCACGTCGTTCGCGCGCGCTGCGTCGAGCTCGTTCATGACGAGGTCGATCAGCAGCCCATCGCACGTCTCGCAGTCGAGGCTCATGGCTCACCGGCCTTCGTATCGAAGCGGGCGGTCGTCACCGGACCTCCCGAGCGTAGTCCTCGTACTCGGCCAAGGCTCGCTGGAGCCGCTCGAGCGCGTAGCGCATCCGCGACTTCACCGTGTTCTCCGGCACGCCGACGATCTCCGCGATCTCCTTGAAGGCGAGATCCTGCAGCTCTCGCATCAGGAACACCTCGCGCTGCTCTTCCGGGAGCTCCTCGACGGCTCGCGCGATCCGCGCTTTCAGGTCCACGCCGATCGCCTCGCGATCGGCGAGCGGCGTGGAGGCGACCACCCCATCCATCAAGGTCGGCCCCTCGGGATCGTCCCCGGTCGGGGCATCGAGGGAGCGGTGCCGGCGGAACACCATCTTCCTGCTCGTGTCGATGCAGAGGTTGCGGGCGATCGTGTAGATCCAGGTGCTGACCTTGGAGCCGCCCTGGAACTCGTGGGCACGCTGGATGACCCGGAGGAAGACCTCCTGCAGCAGCTCCTCCGAACGGTCGGGGTCCCGCACCGAGCGCAGGATGAAGTTGAAGAGCGGCCGCTCGAAGCGCCGCACCAGGACCTCGAAGGCCTCGGCGTCCCCCTCGATGAATCTCGCGAGGAGTGACTCGTCCGACGCCTGGGCGCGCGGATCCATCACCACGGGAACTCGCCTCGCACGGCGCCGGTACAGCCTCGTTCACCACGTCCGATACGACGCGCGAGAGGGCCGGGCGGTCTGTCCGCCGAGCGCGGACGGTGAGGGAGCGGGGGCACGGGGCGGATTGTAGCGATCCCCGCGAGGTTCTACCGATTTCCCGCGATCCGGGGCGCGCAGCCGGCGTTGACCCCCCTCTGGTCGGTTGGTATAAGCGGCTCTGATCTTGTTTTCACGGGGACGAAGGGGATTGGCATGCGCAGGGTGATGGCGCTGTGGGCTTGCGTGGTCGTCGTGACGTTCCTGTCGGGGCTCGCCATCGCGCAGGAGACCTCGGGCACGACCGACGGAACGCCTCCGGGCGATGCGAGCGCGACGGGCACGGGCGTCGGCGCGCCGACCCCGACGACCACGTCGGCGGACGGTAGCGGGGACGGGATGGACGCCGGCACGTACGCCGTGCGTCTGCGCGACCTCGAGCAGCGAATCAACGCGCTCAAGGAGCAGATCTTCGCGAGCAAGGCGCGGCTCTCGCTCCTGGCGGAGACCGTCCTGCAGGGCGTCGTCGCCGGCGCGCAGGCGGTCATCGTCCACGAGAACCGCATGTCCTCCTCGTATCGCCTCGTGAAGGCGGTGTATGCGCTCGATGGCGCGCGCATCTTCTCCAAGGCCGACGAAGAGGGCTCGCTGGGCGACCAGCAAGAGTTCGAGGTCTACAACGGCAGCATCGTCCCCGGTGAGCACAACATCACCGTGAACCTCGAGTACCGAGGCAACGGCTACGGGATCTTCTCGTACCTCAAGGGCTACCGCTTCCGGGTGCGCTCGAGCGACTCCTTCTCGGTTCCCGAAGGGCGTACGATCACCATTCGCGCGGTCGGGTACGAGAAGGGTGGCCCCACGGCGCCGCTCGAAGAGCGCCCGGCGGTCCAGTACACGGAGACCGTCGAGGGCGACGAGAGCAGTGGCGCCGGCGGCAGCGACAGCGCGACCGATAGCGGCTCGGGAGGCACGTGATGATTGGCCGGCAGCCCGGGCCGAGGCTGCACGCGGACCGTGGCGCCACGAAGAGCTCGTGGCCGACGTTCCGGCGTACGTGTGCGCTCTCGATCGCGCTCTCTTGCTGGGGTGCGGGCGCGGGCGTCGCGTCTGCACAGGACCTCGACTCCATCACGCGCGAGCTGACCACCATCGAGGGTCAGGTCGACGCGCTCGGACAGGAGCCGCTCGCCGAGACCGAGCGGCGGAGCGCGACGCACGTCGAGGAGCGCCTGACCAACGGCGAGCTGTTCTATCGACTGCAGGACTACGTCCGCGCGTCGATCATCTTCACGGACATCGTCGACAACTACGCGTCGTCGCCCTCGTATCCCGACGCGCTCTATCTGCTCGCGGACTCGCTCTTCCGCGCCGGGGACTACCTCGGTGCGCGGACGCGCTTCCGGCAGATCATCGAGCACTCGAGCGAGGCGCGCTTCCGTTCGTACGTGGAGCGAGCCCTCGGTCGACTGATCGAGATCGCGATCCACACCAACGACTTCGAGGGCGTCGACGAAGTCTTCGCGCAGCTGAGCCGGCTGCCCCCGAGCGACATCGGAGCGTCGACCGCGTACTTCCGCGCCAAGGCCTTGTACTCCCAGGCCGTTCCCACGGAGGACATCATCGCCGCGATGGCGACGACGGGCGGCGAGCCGCCGGACGCGTCGGCCGCGCTCGCACGCATCGACACGGCGCGCCTCGAGCAGGCGCGGGCGGGGTTCGAGTCCGTCGCCGAAGGCAGCCCCTACTACGGTCAGGCGCGCTACTTCGTGGGCGTCATCTACACGCTCCGCGAGCAGTACCCGCAGGCCATCGAGGCGTTCGCGCGCGTGCTCCGCAGCGAAGCGACGACGCCCGAGGCCCAGGAAGTGGCCGAGCTCGCGCACCTGGCGCTCGGGCGCCTCTACTACGAGACCGACCAGCTCGATCAGGCGATCGAGGCGTACCAGGCGGTTCCGCGCACGAGCGCGAACTTCGACGTGGCGCTCTACGAGATCGCGTGGGTCTACATCCGCCTCGGTGACGCGACGCGCGCGGAGCGGAGCCTCGAGGTGCTCGAGCTCGCGGCCCCCGAGTCGCGCTTCATCCCCGACGCGCTCCTGCTGCGCGGGAACCTGCTCCTGCGCAACGGCCGCTACACCGACGCGCAGACCGTGTTCTCGCAGGTGCACTCGCAGTTCGGACCCGTTCGCGAGGATCTCGACGAGATGGCGCGGTCGCACGATGCCGATCCGCAGGGCTATTTCCGCCAGCTCGTTCGCGACAACTTCACGGCGTTCGACGCCAACGCGTTCCTTCCGCCGCTCGCCGAGCGCTACGCCAGCCTCGAGGGCGACTGGGACCGCGCGATCGGCGTGCTCTCCGACCTCGCGCAGGCCCGGCAGATGGTCGAAGAGACGACCGAGCTGGTCCAGCGCCTCACCCACGCGATCGACGCCCCGAACCACGTCGCGATCTTCGCCGACCTCCGCCGCCAGGCCGAGCGGGCCACGCAGCTCCGCAACCGCGTCACGCGGCTGCGCCAGCAGCTCGTGGCGATCGAGGAGCGCCGCGGCGGTGGTGGCAGCTCCGAGCTGCAGCAGGTCCGCGCGCAGCGCCGCGAGATCGAGCGCTTCCTGTCGGAGATGCCGACGAGCGACGAAGAGGTGAGCCGGCTCGACGACGCCGTGCTCGGTCGCTACCAGGCCATGCGTCGCGATCTGGCCCGGCTCGAGGTCGAGCTCTACGGCATGGAGGCCCGCGCCACCGCCATCGGCGTCTACCTCGACCAGACGGCCGATCAGCGCCCCGACCGCAGCGTCGAGGCCGGCATGCGCCAGGAGCTGGCCAATCACCGCGCCTCCATCGAGCAGTACCGGGCGCAGATCCGGCAGTTCGAGATCGAGATCGAAGCGCAGGCCCTGCAGGTCGGCGTGGGCGACGATCGCTACGCGCGCCAGGGCCGCTTGCGCGACGAGTACGAGCGCCTGGTGCAGCGTGAGCACGAGCTCGGCGGCGGGAGCGATCCGGCGATCGACCGCCTCTACCAGCGCATGGGTCGCGTCGAGACGACGCTGGACGGTCGCGACGCGGCGGTCACGCGGGCGGCCGACCAGCGCGCCGAGGAGATCCGGAGCCAGGTCGCGACGGAGTCCGAGCGCATCAGCGGCTACCAGACTGCGATCACCCAGCTCGAGAGCGAGGCCGAGGAAGTCGTGGGCGCGGTGACGTACCAGAACTTCGTCGCGGTCCAGCGCCGCTTCTACGATCTCGTCCTCCGCTCGGACGTCGGCGACATCGACGTGGCGTGGGCCGTCCGCGAAGAGCACCGCACGCGCGTGGAGATGCTGACGCTGAGCCGCACGCACGAGCTCCAGGCGCTCGACGACGAGTTCCGGGAGATCACCGACGAGCAACAGTCCTCTTCGAGCTCGACCAGCTCGTCGAGCGGCGCGGGAGACGACGAATGAAGCGCGCCGAGCGAACGGCCCTTCGCCAGCTCGCGCTCGCCTGTGCGATGGCGGGGCTCGTCAGCGCGTCCGGCGCCCAGGCGCAGGATGCGGATGCGGGACTGCCCTGGGCGGGCGTGGACGACGCGGGAACGGGTGATGCGGCGACCGAGGCCGGCACGGCCGCCGAGCCGCCGGCGCCCTGGTCGCAGGCGACCGACGTCCCCCTTCCGTCGTTCCTCGACACGACCGATCGGCGTATCCACGACGATCGCCCGCCGCCGACCGCCGAGCAGGTCGCGGCACTCGAGGAGATGGAGGCCGAAGCAGGCCGCTTCACGAAGGCGGGCTCGTCGTACCGGGGTGCGATCGACTCGATCCTGCGCCGCGAGTACCAGCGCCAGCGCCGCGAGCGGGAGCAGGGCTACGCGCGCCAGATCCGTGAAGAAGAGCGTCTGCAGACGGAGGCCCGCAACGACGCCATCGTGCGTTTCGAGCGGTTCGTCCGCGCGTACCCCAACGACCCGACGTACACGCCCGACGCGATGTTCCGGCTGGGCGAGCTCTACTACGAGCGCGATGCCCTCGCGTTCCAGGACGCGCAAGAGGACGTCGCCGCGGCGACGGGGCACCCGGACTTCTCCGCCACGATCGGGATGTACCGTGATCTCGTCACGCGCTTCCCCGGGTACCGGCGCGCCGACGGCGTCTACTACCTCATCGGCTACTGCCTCGGTGAGATGGGCGAGCTCGAGGAGGCGGTCTCCGCCTGGCTCAACCTCGTCTGCGCCAACCACTTCCACTACACGGGCCCGCCCGCTCCGCCGACCGACACCGAAGAGCCGCCGCCGGACGACTCGCTCGCCGCGACCCACGCCTCGGGCTCGCTCGATGTCGGCACGACGCCGACGCCGGAGCCGGACGTCTACGTCGATCCCTACATCGATTGCACGCCGGTCCAGCCGGACGCGGAGTTCGTGAGCGAGACCTGGCTTCGCATCGGCGAGTACCACTTCGACTACGACCCGCAGCCGCACTTCCTCGAGCGCGCGATCAGCGCCTACAACCACGTCCTCAGCGATCCGAACGATCACAACTACAACCTGGCGCTCTACAAGGTCGCCTGGGCGTACTACCGCGCGAGCCGCTACCCCGAGGCGATCCAGCACTTCGCGATGCTGATCGACTGGTCGGACAACGAGCGCGAGCGCACCGGTCGCGCGGGCTCGGAGCTTCGCGCCGAGGCCGTGCAGTACCTGGGCATCACGTTCGCGTACGACGACTGGAACGAAGACAGCATGCCGGACACGACGACCGGCCTGCAGCGGGTCCAGGATCCGAGCCTCCTGCCACAGGATCGTCCGTGGACCGCGGAGGTCTACTTCCAGCTCGGTCAGACGTACTTCGACGAGGCGCAGTACGAGCTCGCCATCCAGGTCTGGCAGCTCGCGCTCCAGCGCTGGCCGCTGCACTTCCGTGCGGGCGAGATCCGCATGCAGGTCGCGCGCGCGTACGGCCGCCTCAACGATCGGGCACGGCAGACGCAGACCGAGGACGAGATCGCGGCCATGGGGCAGGGCAGCGATTGGTGGGAGGCCAACCCCGAGCACGATCGCGAGCGGCAGGCGGTCGAGCAGCGTGCGCAGACCGCGCTCATCAACCAGGCCCTGCGCATCCACCAGCAAGCGACGCACGATCGCCAGGAAGCCGTGCGCGAGCACGACGCCGCGCTGCTCCAGCAGGCCATCCAGGAGTACAACGACGCGGCGACCGCGTACCGCACGTTCATCGAGCGCTACCCGAACAGCCCCGACTCCTACACCCTCGAGTACAACCTCGCCGACGCGCTGTTCTGGTCGGAGCAGTACGAGGACGCCGCCCAGGCGTACGCCGCGGTCCGCGACTCGAACCTCGACGATCAATACCTGTCGGAGTCCGCTCGCCGCGTCGTCGAGTCGCTCAAGCGCCTGCTGGATGCGGCGGTCGCGCGGCACGAGGTCGAGGTGCGCACCGAGGC
>JBGALT010000266.1:0-6779 GCA_044223665.1 Sandaracinaceae bacterium
GCACTGCATTCCAACACCTGCGCGCGTGCGGCAAAGCCCATCGTCGATGTCGGTCGCACCGCAGATGCCGTCGTCCGTGCAGGTCGTCGCGCCGTACGCGCGTAAGCCGGACACGAGGTGACGCGGCGGTCACAGACGTCTGTCGAGACGCCCGCGGGATCAAGAAGCGCGACTCGAGCGATGAACGGTGCGCCGGCCAGCGGGCACGTCGTCCCCGTCGGTAGGCAGAAGAAGCCGATACCGAGAAGCGTCCCGTCGACCGGCGGCTCGTCGAAGCGTTCCTGCACGCATGCGGCGCCAGTGACGCACGCGGTTGCTGGTGCAGGGCTGGCAAACACCGACCGAGCCAGCAGCGACAGCGCTGCAGCTGTGAGCGAGAGCGTCGCAGACGTTCGAACCGCAGGCAGTCTCGTCCGCTGCACTGCACTCGACGCAGCTGCCCGCGTCGCAGACGGTGGTGCCGGTGCGCGCCGCGCACTGGGCGGTCGCGGTACACGGCTCGCAAGTGTGGGATGCGCTTCAGACCGGCGCTGCAAGGGAGCTGCAGTGCTGGTCCGAGAGGCACGCGACACACGTGTCGCTCGCCTCATCGCAGTGCGGCGTGCTCCCGTTGCAGGCCCCGGCGCACGGCACGTGCGCGTCGATCGCCGGCGCATCGAGTTCGCGTCCGCGGCCCCGTCCGGTACGTGCGCGTCGAGCGGCTCGCAGCGGCCGGCGACGAGCGTCGTGCCGGTCGCGCAGTTCGTGCTGGGCGCGCAGCTCGCCGCCACGAGGCACGGCACGAGCGTCATGGTGCGCATCGGCTCGGCGTGCCCTGGCAGGTCGTGCCCATCCGGCAGTCGACGGCGCCGGTGCAGACGTAGTTGCAGAGGCCGGCGCCCGGAGCGTCCGTCGGGCAGAAGCCGTCGTCGAGCGAAGCGGCGCCGCATTCGTCGCTGGTCGAGCAGGACGTGCTCTGGAAGTCGTCGATACCCCTGCAGGTCGTGTTCGGCGGGGGCATGCAGTACATTCCGCTCACGCCGTCGACACTCGTCAGCATCGCCGGTGTACGGAAGGGACGGTTCGCCGCCACGCTGTCGCCGCACCCGCCCGCCGCGTCGAGGAAGCAGTAGCTGCCCGTGTCGGTGCCCATGAAGACGTGGTGGACGCAGTGACGGCCGGCGACGCACTCGCTGTCGGCCTCGCATCGCGCGCACGTGTTGAGGGTCGCGCGCGGCGTCGTGGTGCACGTCCCGTCGGAAGTGCGGCAGCTGTTGGCGCCGCAGCGCGTCGCTTCCGTGTCGCTCGTGCAAGCGACGCAGTGACCGCTCGTCTCGTCGCACACCGGCGTCGCGGTGAAGCGCTCGCAGTCGGCGTCGAGCGTGCAGTCGCCGCAGCTGTGCGCCGCCTCGCAGTGCGCCGCCGACGACTCGGTGCAGTGCTCGTTCGTCAGGCACGCCACGCACATGTCGCTCGCCGTGTCGCACTGCGGAGTGCTCCCGCTGCATGCCCCGGCACAGGGCACATGCGCGTCCGGAGCGTCCAGGTTCGCGTCCGTGCCGCCGTCGGGCAGGTTCGCGTCGATACGGGGGCAGACCGGGTCGTTCGGCGTGACGGCGCAGTCCACGTCGTGCCCGCCGAAGCAGGCTGTGAGGGTCAGCCCCGCACCCAGGATCGAGAGCACTGCCGGAGAAAGTCGCGTCATGTTTCGCTCCAAGAGGGGTACTCGTCAATAACGCCGATGGGAACCGGGCGATCAGAACCGAACGTGCAGGCCGTCCGCACGAAGGCTCACGCTGCCCGCCTGCGCGCCCGAGCTCGTGAGGCCGAGGATCAGACCGACGACTCCCAACACCAGCGCCACGCCGCCGCCGACCGCGAGCCCGATCGCCGGACCGGTGTCCGCCACGTGGTAGCGCGGCGCGGGATCGCTACATCGTTCGAGGCACCGCGTAGTATCGGTCGCGTTCCCGATGCCGATGCCGAGCGCCGTCAGGCCGACCAGCGCGCTCACGCTCCCCGCCACCACCCAGCCCACGTCGACGCTGCCGCCTCCCTGACGCGCGAGCGCGACGTCGATCACCGTCGGCCGGCCCGCCACGACGCTGCGGCGCTCGTCGAGCGCGACGTAGCCGCCGAGGCGGACCTCGATGTGGTGCTCGCCGGCCGCGAGCGGGCCTTCCCACGGGAGCACGCCGCGCTCCACGCCGTCGATCACCACGAGCGCGCCCTCGGGGCTGCCGCGCAGCGTGAGCCAGGGCTGGCCGCCTCGCGACTGCTCCTCGAAGGCGACCGAGAGCGCCCGGCGCACGGTCGTGTCGATCGACGTCGCGTCGAGCGCCTCGAACGCCGCGTCGGCGGCGTACGTGCCGTGCTCGTCGCGCAGCGTGATGACCACGCTGCCGGCGTTGCCGCTCGTGTCGGCCCCCTCGAACACGCTCACCGCGCAGAGCACCGCGACCCCCGCCTCCGTGCGCACTTGCTCGAAGCACGCGTCGTCGTGGCAGTCGGCGGGGCTGTCCTCGCGCAGGCGGATGCCGTCGCTCGGCACCTCGAGCCCGCGACGACCCAGCTCCCGCGCGGCCGACAGCTCGGCCCCCATCCACTGGTCCTGCGGGACGTCGGGGCTGCCGCCCACGGCGATCACGATCGCGCTGCGCGGCGCCTGCGCGTGCGCGAGCGCCGGCACCGCGACCGCCAGCAGCAGCGCCAAGCCCGAAGCGCAGACCCTCACCATGTTCCCCTCACCGAGAGACTCGCATGCGTACCGTCGATGTCCACGGCCGCCGAGGGTGCCAGGGGCCCCACCGCGAGGCGAAGAAGGTGCGTGACCGGGATCGCGACCAGCGCGGCCGACGCGCCGATCACCACCGAGCCGTACGGCGTGTAGTAGTTGACGTCGAGGCAATGGCACTCCGAGAAGTTGTACGGAAGGGTGGTGATGCTCGTGGTGAAGGCGAGCGCCGAGGTGCCCAGACCGGCCAGCCCGATCGCGCCGAGCGTCCAGCTCCACCACGGGACGTCGCGCTCCGGCGGGAGCCAGAGCGGCACCGACGCCGCGGCGAGCAGGCCGCCCGCCGCGCCCAGGCCGATGCTCGCCCACTGCTCGTCGAGCGCACGCGCGCGATACCCGATGGCGAGCGCGAGCGTCGGGTCCATCGGGTAGTAGGCGTGGATGTCGGCGTCCCACGCGATGCTCGTCCCGAGGCCGGCGACGAGCGCGGCCAGGCCGATCGAGCCCAGCGCGATCCCCGCGTACCCCGGCGCCGGATCGAGCGTCCCCGCCGGGGCCGGCTCGTGCTCGTCCGCGCCCGGCCCGTCCTCGGCAGTGGGCACCCCCCCGAGCATGCGCGCGACCGCGCTGCTGGCGACGGCGCCCGGCCCGAGGTCCGCACGCCTCGTCGTGCTGCGCCCGACGCTGGCGAGGACCAGACGCGCGCCGGTCCCGTTGGGGATCACGAGCAGCGCGTGGCTGACCTGCACGGCCGAAGCGACGCGCAGCGCGTACTCCGTCGCATGCGCGTCGACCTCGGCCGCCCCGGCGAGCCGAAGCGCCAGCGTTCCGGCCGAGGTGCGCAGCGCGTCGTCGAACGCGGGGTCGATCGTCACCGTCCGGTCCTCGGCCGGCATCGTCAGGGCGTGCACGCGGGCGTGCGCGATGCCGGGGCAGCGCAGCTCGACCTCGTACTCGCCGGCGGGCAAGCCCTGCACGCTCTCGGGCGTGGTCGCGAGCACGCGCCGGTTCACCTCGATCGCGCAGCCGCCGGGCGCCCCGCCGATGTGCAGCGCGTGGGTCGGGCGCGCGGCCAGCTCGGCGTCGATCTCGGTCACGAGCGCGTATACGGGCGGGGCGGTCATCTGCCGCACCACCACGACGTCCGGATAGAGCTGGCGGCAAGCACGCAGGCGTGACCGCGCGGCCGCCTGCTCGCCGAGCTGGATGTGGAGCCACGCATCGGCGGCACATCCGGCGAAGATCGTCTCGGCGAGCTCGCGCTGCGTCGCGAGCACGTCGGTCGTCCCGTGGCTCAGCTGCTCGACGCGCCGGGCCTGCTCGACCGCGGCGTCTCGCTGGCGGAGGGCGACCATCTCCTCGAGCGTGTGCACCGCTTCGACGAGCGCGCCGACCTCGTCGGCCCCGACGAGCACCTCTTCTCTCGAGTAGCGCTCTTCGATCAGCACCGCCGCCTCCGAAGGCGACGTCACCTCGTAGCCGGCCTCGACGAGCGCGCCCGAGAGCGCCTCCCGTGTCTCCGCGGACACGCTGGCCTCGGCGCCGATCTCCACCGGCACCACGACCACCGTACGGTCCTGGGCACGGGCGACGGCCGGCCCCGTCAGGACGCCCCCGCTCCCCCCGAGTGCCCCTCCGAGGAGCACACCGACACACACGAGCCACGTCACCGGGATGTTCATCGATCTCGACACGCAGGGGCTTGTCGCGCGGACGCGCGCTCCGTTGCGTGCCCCCGGCTCATGCACCGCGACCGCGTAGCAGAGCCCGGCCGGCCCGTCCACGGCCGGGGGGGGCAACAAAAGTGGCACCTCCCCTGTCCCGCGGATCCCGCGGGGCGGGGGTGGGGAGCTACCTCGTCGGCCCCGGGATGCGGTACGGTGGCGGCAGCGCGATGGTCGACCGGTTCGGGCCCTTCGAGATCCTCCGCTCGCTCGGGGCGGGCGGCATGGCCGAGACGTTCCTCGCGATCCGTCGCGGCGAGGCGGGCGTGGAGCGGAAGGTCGCGCTCAAGCGCATCCTCGGCGCCTACGGCCGCGACCGGGACTTCGTGCGCTCGTTCGTGGACGAGGCGCGCCTGGCCGTCCGGCTCGAGCATCCGAACGTCTGCCGCCTCTACGACTTCGGCCAGATCGACGGCACCTACTGGATGAGCCTCGAGCTCTGCGAGGGCGGCGACCTGCGCGACCTGCTCGACGGGCTCGAGGCGATGCGGCAGCCGATGCCCCTCGACCTCGTCGTGCTGCTCGCGCTCGACATGGCGCAGGCGCTCCACTACGCGCACAACCTCGAGATCGACGGGCGGCGGGTCGACCTCGTGCACCGCGACATCTCGCCCTCGAACGTGCTGATCGACGGGCACGGGCACTTCAAGCTCGCCGACTTCGGGATCGCGCGCGCGCTCACCAACGTGCAGGTCACGGCGAGCGGCGTGGTGAAGGGCAAGACGCAGTACATGTCGCCCGATCACGTCCAGGCCCACAAGGTCGACGGGCGGGACGACCTCTGGTCGCTCGGCGTGATGCTCTTCGAGTGCGTGGCGGGCGCGCGGCCGTTCACGGGACCGACCGAGATGTCGGTGATGATGAACATCATGAAGGGCGAGCGGCCACGCCTCCTGGACCTCGCGCCGTCGACGCCGCCCCAGCTCGCGGCCGTGATCGAGCGACTGCTCGCACACGACCGCAGCCAGCGCACGCCCGATGCCGCCGCGCTCATGGAAGACCTGGAGCCCCTGGCGCCGGCGCCGTCCGCGCGGCTGCGGCTGAGCAAGCTCGTGCCGACGGCGCGCGCGGCCGCCGCGGCGCGCGCGGCGATGACGAGCGCCGAGACCGACCCCGCGGCGGCGGGCGTGCGAGCCGCCTCCGACGCGAGCCGGACGGACGAGTCTCCGGTCGCGGCGCCGACGGAAGCGGAGCTGGCGCCGCCCTCGTACGCGTCGCCTTCGCTCGCCACGCGAACGCCGCTCACCGCGAGCGACCTGCGAGAGCCTGGGGCAGCCCCGCGGAGACCCGCATTGCTCGCGGGGGCCGGCGTCGCGGTCGGCCTCGTGGTCGCGCTCGGCGGAGGCATGGCGATCCTCTCTTGGGTGAGCCCCACGCCTCCGAGCACCGCCGTGACGGCCGCGCCGCCGCCCTCCGAGACGCGGGCCCTCGCGGCGCCGCCGCCCAGCTCGCCGCCGCCGCCGACGGGCGCCGACGCTCCTCCGTCCACCATCGCCGCGGTCGAGACCGAGCAGCAAGGTACGCCGGTCGGGGAAGATCCTCCGGCCTCGGACGTGGACGCGGGCGTCACGGCGACGGCCGAGGCGACGGAGACGACCGAGACGACGGAGACCACGGGAGCCGCCGGCGAAGCGGGGACGCTCGACGTCACCGCCATCCCGTGGGGCGGCATCTGGATCGACGGACGCCGCGTGGGCGAAGGGCACGTCGTGCGGCACTTGAGCGCCGGTACGCATCGCGTCGCCGTCGGAAACGAGCGACCCGGCGCGCCGCGCGAGGTGGAGATCGCGCCGGGCGGACGGTCTCGGATCTCGCTGCGCGTCGCCCACGGATCACCGTGACGGCCGCAACGGGCGGCGGCGGCGAGCGAAAAGACGGCATGACCGGCCCGCTCGTCCTCCTCGTCGAGGACCGCCCCCTCGTGCTCCGCTCGCTCTCGAAGGCCGCACGCACGGTCGGCTGGCAGCCGGTCGAGGCGAGCACGGTGGCCGAGGCGCGCTTCGTCCTCGAGCGACAGCCGATGGACACCGTCCTCTGCGACTTCGCGCTGCGCGCCGGGGAGACCGGCCTCGAGGTGCTCGCATACGCCCGCGACGTGCGCCCGAGCGCGCTCCGGGTGCTCAGCTCGGCGAGCGTTCCACCCGGCCTCGACGAGGCGATCGCGTCAGGCCTCGTCCACGTCTTTCTTCCCAAGCCCTACGGGATCAGCGCGCTCCTGCGCCTGGCGAGCGAGAAGCGAGGGACGTAGGGGTGTGATCCAGCGCTGTTCTACTACGTCCCAGAATCGTCGCGTTTCGCGACGATTGGACGAGGCTGGATAGCGAGCCGCGCGCCGCGCGCTG
>JBGALT010000267.1:0-6703 GCA_044223665.1 Sandaracinaceae bacterium
GAGGTTGCGGCGGTACTCGCCGCCGACCGCGTAGAGCCGCCGCGTGATCTGCCCGAGCGAGCAGTGCTCGACGGCGTCGAGCAGCGCCGCGAAGCCGTTGCCGTTCGTCAGGCAAGCGGACTCGAGGCGATCGAGCACGGCAGGAGCCTGTGCCGCGTGCTCCGCCTGGAACGCCCGCAGCCGCGCGATGCACCCCTTCTTCTCGTCCTCCGAAGCGCGCGAGAGCGCGACGTCGCGCGGGATCGCCGCGTGCCCCGGGGCGCCGTCCGTGCCGCCCTTGGCCAGGAACGTGTTCACGCCCACGATCGGCAGCTCGCCCGAGTGCTTCATGCGCTCGTACTTCATCGAGTCGTCTTGGATCGCGCCACGCTGGTACTGCCGCTCCATGGCGCCGAGGACGCCGCCGCGATCGGTCAGCCGGTCGAACTCCTTGAGCACGGCCTCCTCGACGAGATCGGTGAGCTCTTCGACGAAGTAGGCCCCCTGCGTCGCGTTCTCGCTCCAGACCATCCCGAACTCCTTGTTGATGATCTGCTGGATCGCGAGCGCGCGGCGCACGCTCTCCTCGGTCGGCGTGGTGATGGCCTCGTCGTACGCGTTGGTGTGAAGGGACTGCGCGTTGTCGTAGGTCGCGAGCAGCGCCTGCAGCGTCGTGCGGATGTCGTTGAACTGGATCTCCATGGCGTGGAGCGACCGGCCCGACGTCTGGATGTGGTACTTCAGCATCTGGCTGCGCGCGTCGGCGCCGTAGAGGCGCTTCATCGCCACGGCCCAGATGCGGCGCGCGACGCGCCCGAGCACGGTGTACTCGGCGTCCATCCCGTTCGAGAAGAAGAACGAGAGGTTCGGTGCGAACGCGTTCACGTCCATGCCGCGCGATCGGTAGTACTCGACGTACGTGAAGCCGTTGGCGAGCGTGAAGGCGAGCTGGTGGATCGGGTTCGCGCCCGCCTCGGCGATGTGATAGCCGCTGATCGAGACCGAGTAGAAGTTCCTCACGTCGTGATCGATGAAGAACTGCTGCACGTCGCCCATCATCCGGAGCGCGAACTCCGTCGAGAAGATGCAGGTGTTCTGCCCCTGATCCTCCTTGAGGATGTCGGCCTGCACGGTGCCGCGGATCTGCTTGAGGGTGCTCGCGCGGATCGCGCCGAGCTCGGCGTCGGAGAGCAGCGCGCGCACGTCGCTCCACCGCGCGCCGCGGAGGTGGTCGGGGCCGAGCGCCTGCTCGCGCGTGAGATCGAGCCGACCCTGCTCCCGCAGCCAGAGGCGACACTGCTGGCGGATCGCGGTCTGCACGAAGAACGCGAGCACGGTGGGCGCCGGGCCGTTGATGGTCATCGAGACGCTCGTCGTCGGATGACAGAGATCGAAGCCGGCGTAGAGCTGCTCGGCCTCCTCCACCGTCGAGATGGAGACGCCGCTCTCGCCGATCTTGCCGTAGATGTCCGGCCGCTCGTCGGGGTCCTCGCCGTAGAGCGTGATCGAGTCGAACGCGGTCGAGAGGCGCGCCGCCGGCTGGCCCGCCGCCAGCAGGTGGAAGCGGCGGTTGGTCCGCTCGCTCGGGCCCTCGCCGGCGAACATGCGCGTCGGATCCTCGCCCGCGCGCTTGAAGGGGAACGTGCCCGCCGTGTAGGGGAACTCGCCGGGGACGTTCTCCTTGAGACGGTAGTAGAGGCGGTCTCCCGCTCCGTCGAGGTGCGGCAACGACACCTTCGGGACGGCCAGCTCGCTCAACGACTCGCGGAAGTTCGCGACGCGGAGCTTCTTGCCGCGCACCTCGTACTCGTAGTGCTCGCGCTGGTACTGCGCGTAGAAGCCGTCCCAGCCCGCGAGGATCTCGCGACAGCCGGCGTCGAGCCGCCCGAGCCGCGCATCGTGCTCGCGCAGCAGGTCGTCGACGGCGGGGCCCGTTTGCCGCTTCCCGTACGGCGCGAAGCCGGGCGCAGCGATGTTCCCGACGATCGCCACCGCGCGCTCGATCGCCTGTACGTCGTCGGCGATCTCGGCCTGCTCGATCGCCCAGCGGTCGTAGTCGCGGGACGCGGTCGCGATCTCCGAGAGGTAGCGCTCGCGGCCGGCGGGCACGATCTCCTGCCGTAGATCGGTCGTGCGCGCCGGCCCCACCTCGTAGCGCGACACCCAGCCGAGCCCCTTGCCGACGTGCGCGACGAGGTGCCCGTAGAGAGCGTTCACGCCCGCGTCGTTGAAGTGAGCGGCGCTCGTGCCGAAGACCATGAGCGCGTCGGGCTTCTGATCGAAGAGCTTGCGCGAGCGCGCCACCTGCCGGCGCACGTCGCGCAACGCGTCCTCGCTGCCGCGGCGCGTGAACTTGTTGATCACCACGAAGTCCGCGTGATCGAGCATCTCGATCTTCTCGAGCTGGGAAGGCGCGCCGTACTCGGCGGTCATCACGTAGACGCTGGTGTCCGCCAGCGCGAGGATCGCGCTGTCACCCTGCCCGATGCCGGCCGTCTCCACGAAGATCAGGTCGAAGCCGGCGCTCTCGAGCCCGCGGAGCACGCCCTTGGCCGCGGCGCTGATCTCGCTGCCGCTTCCGCGGGTGGCCATCGAGCGCATGTACGCGCGATCGGACTTCAACGAGTTCATCCGGATGCGATCACCGAGGAGCGCCCCACCCGTCTTCTTCTTGGTGGGATCGATGCAGAGGACGGCGACCTTCTTGTCGGGGAAGTCCTGGACGAAGCGCCGGACGAGCTCGTCGGTGAGCGAGCTCTTGCCCGCACCGCCCGTCCCGGTGAGGCCGATGATCGGGGCGCGCTGCGCCGGCACCGCCAGGCTCGACGGGTCGAGCACACCGTTCTCGATGCGTGAGAGCGTGCGCGCCAGGCTCATCCAGGTGCCGGCCTGCGGCGCGATGGGCGCCTCGAGCGGGAAGTCGCAGCCCTGGACGACGAGGTCGATCATTCCCTGCAGACCCAGGTTGCGGCCGTCCTCGGGCGAGAAGACCCGGTCGATCCCGCGCGCGTGCAGCAGCTCGATCTCGCGGGGCACGATGACGCCGCCGCCACCACCGAAGATGCGGGTGTGCGTGGCGCCCAGCGCATCCAGGCGCTCGCGGAGGTAGAGGAAGTACTCGACGTGGCCGCCCTGGTAGCTGGTCAGCGCGACGCCCTGCGCGTCCTCCTGCACCGCGGCGCTCGCGACCTCTTCCACCGAGCGGTTGTGGCCGAGGTGGATCACTTCGCACCCGCTCGCCTGCAGGATCCTGCGCATCACGTTGATGGACGCGTCGTGACCATCGAAGAGCGCGGCGGCGCTGACGATGCGGACGGGGCTCTTCGGGACGTAGGGAGATGCAGTCTCGGCCATGGGATCGCGGGGACTCTCGCACCGTTTCGAGAGCCTGGCAGCCCCGACCGCGCACACCCTCGGCCCGGAGAGGCCTCCGCGATGGGGTGCTTTCCACGATCCGAGGTTGCCGGTCACACGTAGAGTCGCGGAGATGAAGGCCCTCCGCATCGCCTTTGTCCTCTTGCTCTCGGTGACGGTCGCCGCGGTGATCACGCTCGGCGTGATGGTGCAGACGAGCCGCAGCGCGCTCGCGCGCACGTACGAGGCGCACGGCGCTGACCTCGCGATCCCGACCGACGAGGCGACGCTCGCGGAGGGTCACCGCCTCTACCGTGCCTACGGCTGCGTGAGCTGCCACCTCGAGGACGGCGGCGGGCGCATCGTCCTGCCCGGTGGCCCGGGCTTCATCGCCGCGCCCGACCTCACCGCGGCCGTCACCCACTGGAGCACGGCCGAGCTCGACGGCCTCATCCGCTGGGGCGTTCGCCCGGACGGATCGCCCGTGCTGCTGATGCCGGCCCACGACTACTGGTATCTCGACGACGCGGCGATCGCCGCGATCATCGCCCACGCGCGCACGCTGCCGCCGACCGGCCGCGGCTACCCGCCGAGCGAGCTGACGCTGCTCGGTCACGTGCTCCACGCGCTCGACGCCTTCCCCATCGTGCCCGCGGAGCACGTCGGGCCGGTCGGGCGGCGGCCGCCCATGGGCGAGCCCGGGAGCGTCGAGCGGGGCCGGACGCTCGGTCACATGTGCACGGGCTGTCACGGCGACGGGCTCTCGGGCGGGGTCATTCCCGGCACCGACCCGGCGGAGCTGGGCACGCCCCCGAACCTCACCCAGGATCCGACCGGCCTCGGCAGCTGGACCGAAGAGCAGTTCCGAGCGGCGCTCCGCACGGGTGTGAGGCCCAACGCGCCGCCCTTGAGCCCCACGTGGATGCCCTGGCAGGACTGCTACCAGTACCTGACCGACGACGAGATCCACTCGCTCTGGCTCTGGCTGCGCGAGCTGCCGCCGCAGCCCTTCGGCAACCGTTGAAGCGACGTCGGGCCCTCGCGCGCGATACCATCCCCCCGTGGCCACCGAATCACTGCTGCCGGGCCCGCCGGTGACGGTGCGCGCGCTCCTCGCGCACCCGGAGCTCGCCGCCGTGACGCGCCTCGTCGCGGGCGAGGCCGGCCTGGACCGACCGATCACGCAGGCCCGCATCCAGAAGTCCGGGCTCGTGCTGGCGGGCCACACCCACGGCATCGTGGCGTCGCGCGTGCAAGTCCTCGGCGAGACCGAGCTCTCCTACCTCGAGGGGCTCGACCTGCCGACGCAGCGAGACCGCTTGCACGGCATGTTCGCGCTCGGCCTCTCGTGCGTCGTGATCACCCGCGGCGTCGAGCCGCCGGAGCCGCTGATCGCCATCGCGCGCCGCACCGACACCCCCTTGCTCGTCTCGACGCAGCGCTCTTCCTCGACCATCGCCGCCGTGCACGAGGCGCTCGATCGACTCCTCGCGCCACGAACGCGCCAGCACGGCGTGCTCGTCGAGGTCCACGGCCTCGGGATCCTGCTCAAGGGGCAGAGCGGCATCGGCAAGAGCGAGTGCGCGCTCTTCCTCGTCGAGCGCGGCCACCGCTTCGTCGCGGACGACGCGGTCGACCTCGTCCGCGTCGCGACGAGCGAGGTCTACGGAAGCGCTCCGCCGCCGCTCCGCCACCACCTCGAGATCCGCGGGCTCGGCGTCCTCAACATCCGCGACCTCTTCGGCGCGACCGCCGTGAGAGAGAGCTGCCCGGTCGATCTGGTCGTCGAGCTCGCGCGCTTCGACACCGCCGACGACGACGATCGCCTCGGCCTCGACGACCGCATCGAGGAGATCCTCGGCGTCCCCGTCCCGTTCCTGCGCATCCCCGTCCGCGAGGGACGCGACATGGGGGTCCTGCTCGAGGTCGCGGCCCGCAACCAGCTGCTGAAGAACAGCGGCCTGCACGGCGCACGATCGTTTCTGATGGCCCTCGAGGGTCGCCGCTGATCCACGGCGTCCCGCGCGTCGTGCGCCGGCAGAGCTGCGGAGCACACCGCCGCGCCGCCGCCACGTCGAGTGGATTGAGTACTTTCGAGCCGGGCCCTAAGCTCGCAGCTACTCGTGACGGGCAAGCTCCACATCGTGGTCGTGACGGGCCTCAGCGGGGCCGGGCGAAGCAGCGCGCTCCGGGTGCTCGAGGATCTCGGGTACTTCTGCGTCGACAACCTGCCGCCGAAGCTCGTCCCCGCGGTGGTGCGCGAGATCGTCGACACGAGCGATCCTTCCGCGCCCACGGAGCTCGACCGCATCGGATTCGGCGTCGACGTGCGCACCGGCTCGTTCCTCGAGGGCGCGGGCAAGGCGCTCGATGCCCTGCAGGCGAGCGGCCACGACGTCGAGGTGCTCTTCCTCGAGTGCGCCGACGACGCGCTCGTGCGCCGCTACAGCGAGACCCGCCGCCCGCATCCGCTCGCGGCCGGCGGTGACGTGATGGAAGCGATCGCCAAGGAGCGCGAGCGTCTGGCGCCACTGCGCATGCGCGCCCGCCACGTGATCGACACCTCGCGCCTCTCGGTGCACGACCTGCGGCGCACGCTGGTCGAGCACATGGCGCGTGAGGGCGAGCGCCCGCAGATGCGCATTCGCCTCGTCTCGTTCGGGTTCAAGTTCGGGCTCCCGGTCGACGCCGACCTCGTGCTCGACGTCCGCTACCTGCCGAACCCGCACTTCGTGCCGGAGCTGCGAGCGCTCACGGGGCTGGACGCCCCGGTCGCCGACTACGTCCTCAAGGAGCCGGAGACCAACGAGCTGCTCGAGGACGTCACGCGCCTGCTCGACCGCACGCTCCCGCGCTACGAGCGCGAAGGAAAGGCCTACCTGACGATCGCGATCGGCTGCACCGGCGGCCGACATCGCTCGGTCGCCATCGTGGAAGAGCTCGCGCGTCGTCTCGGCAAGCAGCGCAGCGTGACCATCGCCCATCGCGACGCGAGCCGCTGAGGGCATGCGAGCCGAAGCAAGCTTCGAGATCGTCAACGTGCTCGGGCTCCACGCGCGCGCGGCGACCAAGCTCGTGCAGCTCGCCTCGCGGCATCGCGCCTCGATCGAGCTCGAGCTGGACGGTCAGAAGGCGAACGCGAAGTCGGTCATGGGCGTGCTCCTGCTCGCCTGTGGCATGGGGTCCCGGCTGATCGTGCGGGCCGAAGGCGAAGACGCGGAGGCCGCCGTGGCCGCGATCGGCACGTTGATCGCCGAGCGTTTCGGAGAGGCCCAGTAGCGCCGGCTCTCGCGTATCATGCAGGCCATGGCGGCCGCCGGCGGCGCGAGGGTGCTTCGAGGCGTCTCGGCCTCGCCCGGCGTCGCCGTGG
>JBGALT010000268.1:0-6673 GCA_044223665.1 Sandaracinaceae bacterium
TGGCCGGCACGATGCGACACCTCTCGCGCCGCCTCGAGCGCGGTGCTCGTCGCGCCCGAGCGACCCTGCGTCATGAACAGGCTCACGTCGAAGAGACGCTCGACGTCGCGTTGCTCGGCGTCCTCGAGCAGCTCGGTGAACCACTCGAACGCGTACTGGTCGCGGTTGACCCAGTAGAAGTAGCCCTTCACGAGCTTGGCCGCCTCGCTCGTGCCTGCCCGCCGCACGATGGAGCCGAGCACGCTCGCGAACGGGGTCACGCCGATCCCCGCTCCGATGAGCACCGCGAAGCGGCTCGCGAACAGGTGCTGCGTGGGGGAGCCGTAGGGGCCGTCCACGTGCACGACGAGCGCCGACGGCTTGCCCTCGCGCTCGCGCGTCTCGGCGAGGCTGCGCAGCGCGCCGCTCCAGTTGCCGAGCGAGCGCACGTGGAAGGTCATCGTCTCACTCTCGGGAGGGCTGCTGATCGTGAACGGATGCCACTCGTGCCGAGAGATCGCCGGGATGCAGAGGAACGCGTAGTCCCCCGGCGAGAAGCGAAAGCCCGCGGGTCGTTCCACGTCGAGCTGCGTGACCCCGGAGCGCAGCGCGCGCGTCTGGTAGGCGACGCTCGCGTGCCCTCGGCGACGCCAGCGCACCAGCTGCTCGATCGCCAGCGCCAGGATCGGCACGGCGGCCCAGGCGAGGAACGCGGGCTCGTGCACGGCGGCGAGGACGAGCCACACGACGTAGAGCAGGTGCGTGAAGTAGAACGCCTCGAAGTGGTGCGAGCGCCGGATGCGCTCGAGGGCGAAGACCCACATCACGACGAAGGTGACGAGCAGGGCCAGGCCCGTCAGGCCGCGCCGCGTCGCGAAGAACAGGTGCGTGAGCGATCCGCCCTCGTGCCCGGTGACGAACCCGACGAGGAACGCGAGCACGTGCACGAGCGCGAGGCCGAACATCGCGTGACCGACCATCGCGTGGAAGTCGAGCGCCTCGTCGATCGGCACGACGCGGCCGACGCCCGCCGCGCGCAGGCGCGTCATGAGCCGGCGGAGCACGGGCAGGAGCACGATCGCCGCGTTCATGCTCAAGAGGTGCCCCGTGGCGTTCCCCAGACGGATCATGGGATCGCCCGACTCGCCGAGGGTCACGCTGGCGAACAAGAGCGCGTTGGCGAGGCCCCAGCCCACCACCACGAGCAGCGCACGCCAGCGGTTCTCGAGCCAGCGCACGGCGCGCTCGCCGAGCGTGGGCGCCCGCTTGGGCTCGAGCCGTCCGAGCAGGTCCTCGCTCGGGACGATCCAGAGCGCCTCGCTGCGCGTCATCTTCTCGAGGATGCGCGGGTGCTTGCTGACCACCGCGACGAACTCGTCGAGCGAGAGCCGCCCGTCGCCGTTCAGGTCCGCCTCGCGCATCAGGCGGCGCGCCAGCACGTCGGGAGACTGGCCCGCTCGCGGGCGCACCTCGGACTCGGCGAGCGTGAGGGTGATCATGCGCGAGAGCTCGGTCTGATCGATCGAGCCGTCGTCGTCGTGGTCGTGCAGCTTGAAGGCGAACTTGAGCTTGTCCCGATCGCTTCCGAGCACGAGGCGGTGCACCCCGTCGAGGAAGTCGGCCTGGCGCACGACGCCGTCCCCGTCGCGGTCGAAGCGCGCCAGCAGGCGCCGCGCGAGGTACTCGCTCTTGAGGCCGAGCGCGCGCTGCAGGTCGGCCGCGTCGATCACGCGATCGTCGCCGGCATGCTCGCCGAACGCGCGCATCAGCGCGGTGACGAGACGCTGATCGACGAACGCCGCGCGCGACTCGGTGAGCGTTCTCGGGGACTCTTCCTGCACGGCACGCTCCACGCGTGGCGCCTTCGTACGCAAAGCGACGCGCGAGGGCAACCTTCGCCGCCGGCGTGCGCAGCGCGCTGCACAGCCGCGACCTCGGCCGATCGGGGCGAGGGGCGCCCAGCCCTCGCGGAGCTCCGCGCCCGCGCGAGCCGCGGCGGCATCCCTCACCTAACCTCTCCCACCAGTGGGAGAGGGACCGAGCTCGGCGCGGCCAGCCGATCAGCGCGGCCAGCCGATCAGCGCGGCCGTCCCTCTCACGGAGGCCGTCCCTCTCACCGAGGCTTGGTGCAGACGTAGAGCACGTGCGGGTACGGCAGGTAGTCGACCATCGCGTGCTGCTTCACTTCGTAGCCGGTGCGCGCGAGCAGCGCCGAGAGCTCTTCGTTCGACCAGTAGCGCACCGGGGACGTCGGGCTCATCGCGAGGTCGAGGCCGTGCGCGAACACGCGCTGCCACGTCGGGCTGGTGTCGAGGTCCTTCACGAGCAGGTGCGCGCCGGGCGCGAGCGCGCGGTGCAGCTCGGCGAGCATCGGCGCGACGCTCTCTTCCGGAACGTGGTGCACGATGTCGAGCAGGTAGGCGCCGCTGTAGCGCCCTTCCCCGCGCACGGGGCTGCTGGGATCTCCGCGCGTGATGTTGCGCGCGTCGTCCACGCGGAACACCACGTTCGTGACGCCGATCTCCTTGGCGGCGCGCTGCGCCATCTCGATCCGCTTCTCGCTCAGGTCGAAGCCGTGGATCTCGAGGTCCGGGTGCAGCTGCGCGTAGTAGAGGGCGAAGAGGCCGAAGCCACAGCCCACGTCGATCGCCGTGCCGCGCTCCGGGAGGTACTGACCGATCTCGTCGAGGAAGCGCTGGCGGAAGATCTGGAAGCGGCCCCACGCGTACGCGCGCACGACGGGGTGGTGATAGCTGGCGATGACGCGCTGGATGGCCTTCTGGCCGGCCACGCCGGGACGAGGGCGCGTGGTCGAGGGACGGCTCGGCGCGGAGGACGTCTCGGGCATCGCGACGAACGTCGCACGAAGGCCCCACTCCGGCAACGCTCTAGGCGCGACGCGTGAGCTCGAAGGCACGGATCAAATTGTAGACGTGGGAGCGCGTGACATCGAGGCGGCGCGCGGCCTCGCGCACGTTCCAATCGACCTCCTCCAGCGTCTCCTCGAGCAGCGCCCGCTGGAACACGCGCGTCGACTCCGAGAGCGTGCGCGCGCGCTCGGCGTCGGTGCCCGCGCGGGCGTCGAGATCGCGCGCCTCCACGAGCGTCGCGCCTCGCAGCTGCGCCTCGAGGACCGCCGCCTCCACGCGGTGGGCGAGCTCGCGCACGTTGCCGGGCCACTCGCGCGCCCTGATGAGTCGGCTCGCCCCCGGCGAGAGGCGCTTGGGCGCGAAGCCGTGGCGCGCGCAGCTCTCGCGACAGAAGTGCGACGCGAGCGCCGTCAGATCCTCGGGGCGCTCGGCGAGCGAAGGCACGCGGAGCTCGAGCACCTTGAGCCGATAGAAGAGATCCTCGCGGAAGCGCTTCTCGCGCACGGCCTGGGCGAGATCCACGTGCGTCGCCGCGACGAGGCGGACGTCGGCCTGCTTGGGGGTCGTGCTCCCGAGCGGATAGTAGGCGCGGCTCTCGAGGACTTGCAGGAGCTTGGCTTGCGCGCCGGGGGAGAGGTCGCCGACCTCGTCGAGGAGGAGCGTGCCGCCCTCGGCCGCCTCGATCTTGCCCGGCGTGCGTCGCGTCGCCGTCGAGTGGGCTCCCTCGACCGCGCCGAAGAGCTCGCTCTCGAGCAGGCCGTCCGGGATGGCCGCACAGTTCAGCTCGACGAAGGCGCCGCCTCGGCCGCTGAGGCGATGCGCGGCCTGCGCGAGGAGCGTCTTGCCGGTGCCGGAAGGCCCCGTCAGCAGCAGCGTGACGTCGAGCGGTGCGGCGAGCGAGAGGCGATCGAGCAGCTGTGAGAGCGCCGGGCTCCGACCGACGATCCCCTCGAGGGCGCTCGCGCGCCGTGGACGCTCGTCCTCCCGCGCCCGGCGAATGGAGCGCGCCGCCAGTGCCTCCAGGCTCTGCGCGAACAGCTCGATCGCCTCGCGCTGCACCGGATCGAACCCGGCGCCGCCGCGCACGTAGACGACCCCCATCGGGGTCTCGCCCCCGATCGGCGCGCAGAGCACCGACGCGATGCGGTTCGCGCGGACGCTCTCCATCGCCTCGAAGCGCGGATCCTCGAACGCCGCCGGCGTGACCACCGAGCGCCCCGTCGCGAGCGCCTCGGCCACGATGCCCCGGGACACGATGGAGCGGATCTGCGCCACACGCTCCGGGTCCGGAGAAGACGAGACCGACCACGTGCGCGGCTCGCCGTCCGCGTCGTCGGTGAGCTCCACGTAGGCCTCGTCGGCATGCGTGAGCTCGACGACCAGCGACAGAGAGGCCTCGAGCAGCGAGGCAGGATCGTCGTGCATGCCGAGGCGCAGGAGCTGCCGGTAGAAGTCCCGCTCACGCTCGAGCCCGCTCGTCATCGCCGGGCGCAGCGTATCGCGTCGGACGCGCCGCCGTCTCTCTGCCCGTCGGGCGCCTGCTCCCGGCACGCCGCCCCCCCCGAGACGAAGCGCCACGCTCGGCAGTACCCTCGCGCGATGCCGCTCAAGAACTACTCCGACTCGCTCGAGGCCGTCCCCTCGGTCGTCCACAAGATCAGCAGCGAGGCGGACCTGCGTGCCCTCGTCGAGAAGCAGGCCGCGGGCTCGCCGGTGCTCATCCGCGCGACGGGCAACTCGATCCACGACCAGGCGCTCACCACGCATGCGGTCGCGCTGCTCGGAGGCCTGCCCCACGAGGTGATCCTCACGCCCGACGACGCGGTGAAGACGGGCGCGGGCGGCCCCACGCGCTGGGCGACGATCCGGGCGACGGCGTGGACGCCGTGGGAGGTCGTCGTGCGCTGCGCGCTGCGCATCGACGCGCCGCCCCAGCTCTGGCGCGGCAAGTGGGACCTCGGCAGCGGCGCGCCCGTGGACACCGGCGGCCCGGACAAGTGCGTCTGGGCCGCGCCCGCGAGCGGCCGCCGCTTCGTGCCCTACGTCATCCCGAGCTCGGGCCGCATCACCGTGGGCGGCAGTCTCTCGGCTGACACGATGTGGCGCTTCTCGACGCTCTTCGGCCACGAGGCGCGCGCGCTGGTCTGGATCGACGTCCTCGCGTACCGGACCGTGGGCGGGCACCGCAAGACGTACACGCTGCGCCTGCTGAACGAGTCGCAGGGCCTCTATCCCGATCGCGCGCTCCACGCGGAGGCGGGCGTCGAATTCGCGCCGACGCAGGCCGAGAACGATCGCTGGTTCCGCGCGGTGAACGCGGGCTTCGGCCTCCTCGGCCCGATCCTCCGCGCGAAGTACATGGTGCTCGAGCTCAGCGGGCGCGATCAGGCCGACTTCCACGCGGCCCTGCCGACCTTCGACGGCATCCACCTCCGTGCGCCCGCCCCGGCGGCAGCGCCCGCGCCCCCGAGCCTCGATCCCCACGCGCACGCGCCCGAGCGCGCCAAGCGCGCCGTCGCCGGCGTGCTCGACGCGGCCCCGCCTCCAGCGCCGCCTGCGCCGGCACCGGCCGGCGACCCGACGCCGCCGTGGTCGCCCCCGACCTATCCCCACGCCGCGGACGCCGAGCTCGGGCACGTGGGCGAGGCGCTCGCCGACCAAGCGCTCACGTGGATGTGGGACATCGTCGACACCGACGTCGTCTTCGACTCGCTCGTCTCGCACCACTACCAGCACGCGCTCTCGTCGGGCGACGACGGCATGCACCTGCCCCGCACGGTGAAGCCGGACACGGCGACCCGCTTCGGGCTCTTCTTTCCCAACCACGAGAACGAGCTGCGGACGGTCGTCGGCTCGGTCGCGTTCGGCAAGCCGCAGGCGGGCGCCGGGCACTTCAAGATGTGGGACCGCAGCTACACCCGGTCGAACACGCCGCTCGTGATCGCCGCGCTGCCGTGGCTCGCCGCCGCCGGCGAGCAGTTCGCGTTCCTCTCCATCTTCCACGGCCCGCTCGCCGACACGCAGAACGGCCTCTCGCCGCGCGCGAACCCGATCCCCGAGTTCGCGATGTTCATGGAGGGGCACTCGGTCGCGCTCGACGCGCTGCACGACCACATGCCCAAGACGGTGCAACAGGCGTGGGTGCTGCCGCTGCCGAACGACCCCACCGACGCGGCCGCGATGCAGACCGCGCGGCAGCTGTTCCACGACTTCCTGGGCGTCGTGCGCAAGCTCTCGACCGACGCGTGGGATCCGCTCGGCATCCACCGGCCCATCCGCATCCAGATCTGCGACGTGAAGGTGCTGCCCCGCGGGCGGGCGGTGCTCTCGTCGGCGTCGAAGTCGCCGGTGATCGCGATCACGATGGCGATCGAGGACGGCAAGGACTACGGCAAGAACGGCTGGGGCGACCCGGCCCAGCGCTACGCCGACATCACGCACCAGTTCCTCGCCCGCGGCGTGCGCGTGCACCTCACGAAGAACCGCTTCGTCGACCCGGCGGACGTGAAGGCGATGTACGGGGCGCAGATGGCGGAGCTTCGCGCGATCAAGCTCGAGCTCGACCCCGAGGGCCTCTACGGCTCGGCCTTCTCCGACGCGATGCCGTGACGTGATCGCGGCGCGCGCCGCTCCGTGCCTTCTCCCACTTCGTTGGCTCGTGCGCTCGTGGGCTCGTGCGCTCGTGGGATAGGCTCGGTGAAGGCCCGAGCGCCCGCAGCCACGACACGCCCGCCATGGCGTGCCCTCTTCCTTCCGCCCACTCCCGCTCACGCGAGAGCGGGGAGTCGCTCGTCTCGCCACAGCGGCCCCCGAGCAGACCGGGT
>JBGALT010000269.1:0-7041 GCA_044223665.1 Sandaracinaceae bacterium
GCTGGAGGAGCGCATCCGCCACGTGGTGCGCGCGTGCTTCGACGGCCGACGCATCGTCATCTTCTCGGGCGGCGAGGCGAAGGGCACGGCCGAGGTGCTCGGCGAGATCGAGGGCATCGCCAAGGGCGGCGGCTTCGGCTCGATCATGGGGCGCAACGCGTTCCAGCGTCCCGAGGCCGACGCGGTGAAGCTGCTCTCGGACGTGATGGCGATCTACAAGCGCTGAAGGTGTCGATGAGCGGCTCGGCACCGTGAAGACGCCGCCGAGGATGCCGGAATGCACGAACGGAGCTCGGCCGATTCGGGTCGGTTCCTACACTCCTGGCTTCCTCAGCGGAGACTCTCGGTTCGGCCGCTTCGCCGATTCGACGAACCTCCTCGAGCGCGACCACGGAAGGCGCGGGAGCTCGGCTCTCGCGCCTTCGTCGTTCGGGTCGTCAGGGCTCGCAGTCGTGGGTCGCGACGTCGGCGAGCATCGCCTCGGCCGAGTCGAGATCGGTCGGGACCGGGCGCTCGTGCGCGATCAGGTAGGCGCGGAGCGCGAGCAGCGCGTTGCGCAAGCACGGCGCGTGCGTGGCGAACGCCAGGAAGCTGCCGTGGTCGCGCCATTCCTCGATGGAGCGCTCCTCCTGCCCCAGGCGGTAGTGCGCTCTCTCGAGCAAGGGGAGCAGCTCCGCGTCCTCGCCGCCGCTGGTCTCGATCTCGGTGAGGGCCGCCGCGGAGAGGCGCGTCGTGTCTTCCGCGTAGCGCAGGCGCCCGTCGTCGCAACCGGCGATGGCGACCGCTGCGATCGCCACGAGCGCGAGGCTGGCGGCGCGCGCGTTCGTCACGTGACCCGGAAGTCCGTCACGACCTCGACGTCCTCGGCGAGCTCGGGCGCGTAGGGGACCTTCTGCGTGTCGAGCAGGACGATGGTCGCGTCGGGGAACATGGCCTTGGCGAGGTTGCAGTTCGCGGGCTCGTTGTCGAAGAACGCGACGACGTCGCCCAGGCGCTCGAGCGTCGGCAGCGCGCTGCGCTTGAAGGCCTCGTCGGGCATCGTGGCGTCGGGCTTGAGGATGACCTCGGTACCGGCGACGGCGATGGGGAAGGCGCAGTCGCGGAGCGACGACATCGTGCCGAGGAGCATCCCGGCGATGTCCCGCCCGGTCATGTAGACGACGATGCCTCCCGCCTCGTGGCAGGCGCGGACGTACTCGGCGGCGCCCTCGATCGGCGCGTCGAACTGGCAGTGCTCGTCGGTGAAGAAGCGGTCGTGCCAGTAGCGCGTGATGTCGCTGACGACGTTGGCGCGCGTGATGCCGCAGCCGCGCAGCGTGTCCGACAAGAGGTAGTGGACGCGGTCCGCCGTGAGAGCCGCCAGCGCGTCGGCCACGTCGGGCTGCGACTCGAGGACCTCCTCGCGGTAGTTCATGAGGATCTCGAGCGTCCTCGGCCGGTTGTCGAAGAGCGTCGCGTCCAGGTCGAAGACCATGAGCGGGGAGCGCCCCGTCTGGGCCTGCCAGGCCGGAAGCTTCTCGATCAGGCTCGCGAGCAAGCCGGTCTGGTGGGGGAGGGGCGGCGGACGCACGGGGGGAACATACTCGCATCCGTTCGCGCGGATCAAACCTGGCTCAAGGAGGGGTGTGATCGCGGAAGGGGGTCAGAGGCGACGCGCCGCGATCCCGGCCTTGATGCCGCGCCCGAGCAAGCTCGGGCGCTCGCCACCTCCCCCTGCGGTCGGTGCTCACGGCCTCAAGGCCGCTGCGCTCCGTCCTCGGGCGCCACCTCCCCCTGCGGTCGGTGCTCACGGCCTCAAGGCCGCTGCGCTCCGTCCTCGGGCTCGGCGACGCCTGAAGGCCGGTCTCGCGACGCGACATGCAGCCGACCTCGACCGTTCTGCGCAGCGGCCTCGCGGCAAGACTTCACCCCCTCCGTGGATCACACCCCGAGACCGCGACCGATCGCCTTCTCGGGGCGGGCGCGGCGGCGTAGCCTGGCGCGATGATCTCCTTCGATGCGGCCCGCGCGATGCTCGCGGACGAGCCGCTGCCGGCGCTGCTGGTCGATCGCGATGCGTTCGACCGCAACGTCCGGGCGGCCGCGAGCAAGGCGCGCGCGGCCGGCAAGACCCTCCGCGTGGCGACGAAGTCCGTGCGGAGCATCGCCTTGCTGGACCGCGCGCTCGCGCTCTCCGAGGGCGCGTTCTCCGGCCTCTTGGCGTACGCCGTCGAGGAGGCCGTCCTCCTGGCCGGGCGCGGGCACCACGACGTGCTCGTCGCCTACCCGACGCTGGAGCGACAGGCGCTCGACGCCGTCGCGACGCGCGCGCCCGAGAGCGTGACGTTGATGGTCGACGAGCTCGCGCACGTGGAAGCGCTCCACGAAGTGGCCAAGCGTCGGGGCGTGCGGCTGCGGGTGGCGATCGAGCTCGACGTCTCGTTCCGTCCCGAGCTGCGCGCCGAAGTGCACCTCGGGCCGCGCCGCAGCCCGCTCCGCGACGGCGCGTCGGTGCTCGCCCTCGCGCGCTCGATCGCGACGCGTCCCGCGCTCGAGCTCGTGGCCATCATGGCGTACGAGGCGCACATCGCCGGCGTCCCCGACTCGCTCGCGATGCGGGCCTTCAAGCGCGTGGCCTGGCCGGCCGTCCTCGAGAAGCGGGCCGAGACGGTCGAGGCGCTGCGACGCGGCTCGCTCTTGCCTCCGCTCGTCAACGGCGGCGGCAGCGGCAGCGTGGGCGCCACGCTCTCCGATCCGGCGGTCACGGAGGGCACCATCGGCTCGGGCCTGCTCTGCGCGCACCTCTTCGATCGCTTCGACGCCGAGCCCTACGAGCCCGCGCTGTTCTTCGCCCTCGAGGTCGGCCGCGTCCCGGACGCCGCGCACGTGACCTGTCGGGGCGGCGGCTACGTCGCGTCGGGCCCTCCCGGCCCGGATCGCCTCCCGCTCGCGGTCGTTCCAGCCGGGCTGTCCACGCTGGCGCGGGAGGGGGCCGGCGAGGTGCAGACGCCGCTCGACGTCCGCCGGGCCGCCCAGGTCCCGCACGCGGGCGATCCCGTGCTCTTCCGCCCCGCCAAATCGGGTGAGATCGCCGAGCGTTTCCGCGAGCACCTGCTCTTCGCGTCGGGCCGGATCGTCGGCCGCAGCCCCACCTATCGGGGCGAGGGGTGGTGCTTCTACTGACCGCCGACACCCCGGCCGCGGGCACGGGCTCCGGGACGGCGGCACGAGCCGGCGCCCAGGGCTCGCGAGCGGCCTTCCGCGCCGTTGCCGGGGCCGGGCTGCGTGCTACTAGCATCCGCTTTTCATGGCGGCAGAGGTCGACGACAGCGCGCTCGGGGGCGCGGCCGACGTGGCCGAGCGGATGGCCTTCATCCGTCGGCTCATGGACGAGCAGATCCCGTTCAACCGGGTGCTCGGGCTGCGCGTGCGCTCGCTCGCGCCGGGGACCGCCGTCCTCGAGATTCCCTTCCGGCCCGAGCTGATCGGCGACGGGGAGCGTCCTGCCCTTCACGGCGGGGTGCTCTCGGCGCTGGCGGACACATGTGGAGGCGCGGCCGTGTGGACCCAGATCGGGCCCGCCGACCGCGTCTCGACCATCGATCTGCGCGTGGACTACCTCCGCCCGGGTCGGGCCGAGACGCTGATCGCCACCGGTCGCGTGCTGCGCGTCGGGAATCGAGTGGGCGTCGTGAACGTCGTCCTGTCTCACGAGGGAGATCCGGATCCCGTCGCCGAAGCAAAGGGTGTGTACGCGGTCAAGCGCGTGGGGACTGAGAAACGATGAGCATCGACTTCACTCCGAGTGGCGGGATCGACCGTCGCGCTCTCGCCCTCGACGGTGGCGCCCTCGACGGTGGCGCCCTCGACGGTGGTGCCCTCGATGCGGCGGGTGATGCCGAGCTGGCGCGCGTCGTCGGCGAGGAAGAGCGCTCCCTCGGCCGCGTCCAGAAGCACCTCGCGGCCCGCAAGCTCACGGCCCCTTCGAACGACGACGGCCTCGACTACGACGCCGAGCTGCTCTCGCTGCGCGATCAGATCCAGGAAGCGCGCCTCGAGGACGTGCCGCCGCTCATCGAGGAGATGGAGCGCCTGACCGAGGTCGCCGCGCGACGCGGCAAGGTCACGGAGGGCGCGGTCGATCCGCTCTCGCCTTACTTCGGCCGCATGGTGCTGGAGGAGACGCCGGGCGCGAAGGGGGAAGGGCGCCGCCGCGAGGTGCTCATCGGCAAGGCGACGTACCTCGATCCGCGCACGAACGTGCGGATCGTCGACTGGCGCGATGCGCCGGTCTCGCGCCTCTACTACCGCTACGAGGAAGGCGACGAGTACGAGGAGCGCTTCGGCGGCCGCGACGTGCTCGGCGAGATCGTCACGCGGCGCAGCGTCGCGATCGGCGGCGGTCAGCTCCGCCGCATCGGCTCGCCGCAGGGCATCTTCGTGCGCACGAACGACGGCGCGTGGCGCCGCGCGGGCGAGAGCGCCCGCTTGCACGGCGGACAGGGCGCCGCGATGCGCCCCGAGGGGCACCATGCGCCCGCGGCCGATCACCGTCCGGGCCGCCTCGGCGTGCGCATCGACGACGGGCGCGACGAGAAGTTCCTCCCCGAGATCACCGCGCTCATCGACCCGCGCCAATTCGAGCTGATCACGCGCGGCGACGCGGGCCTCGTCGTCATCCAGGGCGGCGCCGGCAGCGGCAAGACGACCATCGGCGTCCACCGCATGGCGTTCCTCGCCTACAACGCCCCGCAGCGCTTCTCGCCCGACAAGATGCTCGTCGTCGTCGGCAGCCCCGCGCTCGTCCGCTACATCTCGCGCGTCCTGCCGGCGCTCGGCGTGAACGGCGTGGGCGTCGTGACCTTCGAGCGCTGGGCGGCGAAGCTGCGCACGCAGCACCTTCGCGGTCTGCCGGCCGAGTACCACGGCGAGACGCCCTCGCCGGTGACGCGCCTGAAGAAGCACCCGGTGATGCTCCGCCTCGTCGACGCGCACGTCGCGAAGGTGACCCAGCGTGTCGAGGCGCTGCTCGAGGGCGCGCTCGCGAAGATCGACGCGCGCAGCGAGGCCATGGGCTTCTGGAAGGACAACGAGCGCGCGCCGCTCGCGGTTCGCCTGCACCGCCTGCGCGCGTGGGCATCGCCGTCGGGCGACGGCGCCGACGCGGAGCTCGCCGCGTTGGATCGAGGCCAGAGCGCGCCGCCGCCCCGGCCGGCGCCGCGATCGGTGGCGATGCGTCACGCGATCGAGCGCACGGTCACGGCGGCGCGGCGCGAGCTGCTCGACGTGTCGGCCGCGTGGGCCGAGATCCTCACCGACGAGGCCGCGATCCGAGCGGCGTTCGCCCAGCACGCGCCCGACGTGCTCGACGACGAGGACATGCGCACGGCGCTCGCATGGTGCAAGGAGCGCTGCGCGCTGGTGATGGCCGAGCTCGAGGCGCGTCGCGAGGACAGCGAGGGCGATCGCACCTCGCAGCGCCCGCCGGCCGCCGAGGAGCGCGAGCGCACGGAAGAAGAGCGCGAGCTCGCCATCGACGACGAAGGGCCGCGCCCGAAGCTCGTCGCGCGGCGCAAGGCCAGCGACGACGACGCGGACGACGACGACGACGGTGACGATCGGAGCGTCGGGATCGACGGCGCCGCCGAGGTCGAGCCGCCGCGCCTCGATCGCGAGGACGACGCGCTGCTGCTCCGCATCACGCAGCGCCTGCGCGGGCCGCTCGTGGCGGGACGCAGCCAGAAGGGCAAGCCGGCCGAGCGCCTGCGCTACGAGCACATCCTCGTCGACGAGGCGCAGGATCTCTCGCCGGTCGAGCTCGCGGTGGTGATGGGCACCTCGAGCAAGCAGCGCAGCGTGACGCTCGCGGGCGACACGGCGCAGCGCCTGCACATGGACAACGGCTTCGAGAGCTGGGAGCAGCTCCTCGAGGCGATTCGCCCACGCCGGCCGGGTAGCTCCGACGACGCGTACCCGCCGATCAACCTCGAGCCTCTGAAGGTGCAGTACCGCTCGACGCACCCGATCATCGAGCTCGCGCAGGACGTGCTCGGCCCGCTCGCGAAGAAGGACACGGGCCACGCGATCCGCGGCGGCGCGCCGGTGGAGCTCTTCCGCTTCGCGCACTCCGGCGAGGCCGTGGGCTTCCTCGGTGAGGCGCTTCGCGAGCTGATGCAGGCCGAGCCGCGTGCGTCGATCGCGGTGATCGCCCGCTACCCCGAGCAGGCCGACCTCTACTTCAAGGGCCTCGTCACGAGCGAGGTGCCGCACCTGCGCCGCATCGCCGAGCAGGACTTCCCGTTCAAGCCCGGCATCGACGTGACCGACGTGCGCCAGGTGAAGGGCCTCGAGTTCGACTACGTGGTGCTGCTCGAGGCGGGTCGCGCGAGCTACCCGGTGAACGACGAGAGCCGCCACCTGCTCCACATCGCCGCCACGCGCGCCGCCCACCAGCTCTGGATCACCTGCGTCGGCGACCCGAGCGACATCCTGCCGGCATCCCTCGTCGACCGCGCGTACTGAAGTCCTCGCGCTGCCGGGGTCCTCGCGCTGCCGGCGTCGCCCGCGCCCCGATCGCCTGCCAAGACGAAACGCCCCGAGCCTTCCGGCCCGGGGCGTTCTCGCGTTCTCGGAGGCGCGCTCGACGCGCCGATGCGTCAGCGGCGGAAGACCTGCACGCCGTAGTCGCCGTAGCCGCGGTAGGCGCGGGCCGTGATGTAGAAGGGGCCGGTCCAGCGCGGGCAGATCATGTCCGAGCCCATGCCGAGGACCGCGAAGTTCTCCACGCCGGTGTCCGAGGAGATCGCGTTGCCGTTCTCGTCGACGATGAAGAGGTCGAGGTCCTGCATCGTCTCGCCGCTCACGCCGATCACGCGGTAGCAGTAGCCGACCTCGAACACCGTCGAGAACTCCTCTTCCTGGCCCTCGTAGAGGTTGCCGTACTGCAGATAGGACGAGGGGACCATGTCCGACGCGTACTGCTGGTAGCGCACCGCCATGTGCTGGGAGACGTAGTCGGCGGCCTGGCCCTGGTAGGCGCCGGCGACGACGTACGAGCCCGTC
>JBGALT010000035.1:0-52278 GCA_044223665.1 Sandaracinaceae bacterium
CGCGACGGGGGCGGGGGGAGAGAGCCCCGAGCGGGGCCAACAGGAGACGCGACATGTCACTCCACATCTACTCAGAAACCCTCCACCTCGTTCGAGACCTACGGGCGCTCCTCGGAGTCCTCGCGAAGCACGATGCCGACCTCGCCAAGCAAATGCGCCGCGCCTTGACCAGCATCCCGCTCAACATCGCCGAGGGCGAAGGGCGGAGAAACGGCAACGCGCGGATGCGCTTCCAGACGGCCATGGGCAGCGCGAACGAGGTTCGTGCCTGCATCGAGGTCGCGGAAGCGCTCGGCTGCATCGCGCCGCAGCCGCAGTACGTCGACGCGCTCGACCGCATCGCACGCACGCTGAACCGGCTCAGCTGAGCATGCGCAGGTCCCTCACGGCTCGCGGGACGACGTGCCCGAGCGGCTCGTGGGGCCGCGACGCAGCAGGAGCCATTGGCCGAGGCCGAGCAAGAGCAGCGCGCCGATGCAGCAGGCGGCGCCGGCGAGGAGCTGCACGGGGTCGACCTCGCAGGCGCCGGAGTGGCCGAAGCCGCCGGAGGGCGGCGGGTGCGAGTGCCAGCTCTGGCCCGGGCCGCACGACGGAATCACGTCGGCGCGCGCGGGCCATGGTGAGATCGCCAGCAGCGCGAGCGCGAGGCCGAGGGTCTGGAGCAGGCGCTTGGACGTGTCGTTCATTCGTCTCGATCCGCGATCGCGATGCGCAGGTGCGTCATCGGCTTCACCGTCGCGGCGAGGCTCGGGCCGAACGCGCGCGCCGCTTCGGCGAGGCTCTCGTCGCTCCGCACGCGGAAGCCGAAGCGCTCCACGGTGCGGCGCCACGTCTCGGGCGTGTAGCGCGAGCGCAGCGGCTCGCCGAGCGCGCGCACGGCCGCGCCGATGACGTGATAGAGGAGGCCGAACGCGTGGTAGTTCGCCGCGAGACGGCTGCCCTTCGCCGAGCGCGACGCGATCACCCGCAGCGTCGCCTCCACGTCGGCGGGCGTGAGGTACATGACGACGCCTTCCCAGATCCACGTCGTCCGCTTCGTCGGGTCGTGCCCCGCGCGCGCGAGCTCGACGTCGAGGGAGTCCCGCGTGAAGTCCACGGCCACGAAGCGGACGTCCTTCGCGCGCGGCGCGAGCTCGGCGAGGCGCTCTCGCTTCACCCGCTGCGTGTCGGGGTGATCGACCTCGAAGACCGTGACGTCCGCGAGCTCGGGCATGCGCCAGGCGCGGCCGTCGAGCCCCGCGCCGAGGATCACGAGCTGCCGGTGCTCGGCCTCGCGGACGGCGTCGTCGATCACGACGGTGCGCACGATCATCAGCGCCGCTTGCCGCTCGAGATACGCGGCGCCGATCCGATCGCGCAGTCGCCGCGCCTCGCCGCGCGCGGCTGCATCGACTCGCGCGCGCGCTTCTGCGGAGAGGAGCGTCCGCGCCGTCGGGTCGGAGAAGCGCGGGACGTCGCGGTGCAGATGCGCGAGCGCGCGCCCCATGCACACGAGCTCCGCCGTACGGCTGGCTTGGCCTTCCTTCATCCGCGTCTCTCGGGTCTCGGGGTCGCGAGCTTGCCGCGGCGCAGATCCGGCGCGCGCGAGTAGGGCGCCATCGTGACGTCGTCGCGCCTGCCCTTCGCGAGCAGGAGCGCGCCGGCGTGGGCGATCATCGCGGCGTTGTCGGTGCACGAAGCGAGCGGCGGTACGAACAGCCGGACGCCGTGCTTGGCCGAGAGCTCGGCCGCGCGGGCGCGCAGGCCTCGGTTCGCCGCGACGCCGCCCGCGAGCACCAGGCGCGGCACGTCACGCATCCGGCAGGCGCGGACGGCGCGCGTGGCGAGGGCTTCCACGACGCGCTGCTGGAACGCCGCGCACGTGTCGGCCATCGCCGCCTCGGTCGCCGGGAACCCCTCGAGCTCGACGCGCCGCGCGAGCGCGGTCTTGAGCCCGGAGAAGCTCAGCTCGAGACTGTCCTTCTTCGCCGCCATCGGGACGGGCAGCACGACGTTCTTCGGGTTGCCCGTCGCCGCGAGCCGATCGACGACCGGGCCGCCCGGATAGCCGAGCCCGAGCAGCTTCGCGGCCTTGTCGAAGGCCTCGCCCGCCGCGTCGTCGCGCGTCTGCCCGAGCAGCTCCACGTCGTCGACGTCGCGCACCTCGTAGAACGCGCTGTGCCCGCCGCTCGCGAGCAGCCCGATGAAGGGCCGCTCCGGGATCTCGTGCGCCGCCTCGCCGCGGACGAGGTCGACGGCGAAGAGATGCGCGACGAGGTGATCGACCCCGACCAGCGGCAGATCGCGCGCCCACGCGAGGGCCTTGCCGGCCGAGATGCCGACGAGGAGCGCGCCGACGAGGCCGGGGCCGCGCGTGACGGCGATCGCGTCGATCGTCCCGAGGCCTCCTGCTTCGGCGAGCGCCGTCTCGATCACCGGGATCACGTTCGCGAGATGCGCGCGCGAGGCGAGCTCGGGCACGACGCCGCCGTACTGCGCGTGGAGCGCGATCTGGCTCGCCACCACGTCGGAGACGACGCGTCCGTCCTCGACCACGGCGGCCGCCGTCTCGTCGCAAGAGGACTCGATGCCGAGCACACGCATGCGCTCCGCATACCTCCGATGGGGCGGCCACGCGAGCCCGCGCCCGTCGTGGCGCGCTAAGCTGCGCCCATGTCGCGCGCCCTCGATCGGCGGACCTTTCTCTCCGGCTCGCTCGCCGCGCTCGTGGTGGTGCCGGCGTCGGGTCTCGTGCAGGCCCAGGCGCGCGTCGTCCGCGAGGGCTGGTCCGGGACGGGCGAGCCGACGGGGCGCGAGCCGGTCGACGTGGACGCGCTCACCGACGAAGAGCGCGCGCACGTTCCGGTGCTGACGCTGCCGCGCCACGTGCATCTCGGGCGGCCCTTCGACCTCGTCGTTCAGATCGGCCTGCGACCGCACGCGATGACGAGCGAGCACCACATCGACTGGATCGAGGTCTGCCTCGACGAGCGTCGCGTCGCGGTCGTCGATCTCTCGACCGACGTCTCGTTCCCCGTCGTGCGGCTGCCGATCGCGCTGCCCGCGCCCGGGCTCCTCACCGCGCGCGCACACTGCAACCTGCACGGCACGTGGCGTACGCGTCGTGATCTCGCCCCCGGCTGATCGACGACGTCCCAAGAGCGTCGCGTCACGCGCCTGGCCGGCGCCGCGCGAGCGCGATCATCCCGGCGACGCCGCCGACGAACGCGAGCCCCAGCCCGACGTACACCCATCCCGGCAGCGCGACCTGCACGTGGGCGGGCTCGTGGTGGGGCGGCGGCGGCGGGCCGCCGACGTGGAGGAAGCCGGCGTCGGGGATCCCCGGCTGGCAGGTGCCGTTCTCGTCGTAGCGCCCCGGCCCCCAGGGCGTGTCGCAGGAGACGTCGTGGTCGTGGTCCCAGCGGGGGTCCCACGCGATGTCGGCGCGCGCAGCCGGCGCGCACGCGAGCCACGCGCAGACACACGCCACCAGCGCGAGCCCCTCGAGCGCCACCGGTCCTCGACCGAGCGCCGCTCCCAGCATCGTCGCGTGACGCGACCATCGCGACGAGGGGGGAGGGCGACTCGCGCATCGCGCGCTGGCCGAGCTGCTGCAGCCCTCGATCGCCACCGCGCGCTGACGCGACGGTCCGGCGTCGCGTCCCGGCGCTGCCTTCGGGCCGCGGGCCATGCCCGCGCTGTGTCCCACCGCGCGCACGCTCACAGCAGGGCGTGCGAGGTGCGGGACGGCACGCGCGGCGCGAGCGCGCGCCACGCCACGAAGCCGGCCACGATCACCGTCATCGCTGCCACGGTCTCCGTGGCCGCGTGGCGAACGAGCGGGGACGGATCGGCGAGCGTCCAGGCGCCGAGCGAGAGCGCGGCGATTGCGGCGAGCGAGATCACCGACAGACCCGCCGCCAGGGGCGCGAGCCGGCCGCGCACGTGCCCGAGGAGCCACGCCGCGAGCGCGACGAGCACGGTCATCGCGACGATCCCCGCGCGCCCGGCGGGAGAGAGCCCGGTGCCTTCGATCACGACGAGCGTCGCGACACCCACCACCACCACGTCGTCGGCGGCGCCGAGGGCGCGCCGCGACGAGATGCGCGAGGCCGCCATGCTCGCCCCGACCAGCCCGAGCGCGAGCGGGCCGACGGGCTCGGTGAAGATCGGCCAGGCGAGCGGGCTCGGCGCTCCCCCGCGCGCGAGCACGGCGAGGTCGGCGCTCCCGCGGGCGATGGGCAGGAGCGCGAGGCCGGCCGCGAGACCGAGGCCGGAGAGCAGGGCGATCGGCAGCGCTCGCACCGATCCGCGCGCGTCCGCGTAGGCGAGCGAGGCGCGCGCGCCCGCCAGGATCGCGACGAGGAGCGGCAGGGCGGGCGCCGCGCCGGCCGCGACGGCCCGCAGCGCCACGTGCCCGACCACCAGCGTCACCGCGCCGCGCGCGACGAACGCGGCGGTGGGCCGGGTCAGCGCCGGCGCCGGTCGCGCGGCCGCCAGCTCGACCGAGCGGAGCGGTAGCGCCCGCAAGAGCGCGATCCAGACGAGCAGGATCGCGAGCTCGAAGAGGCGCGTCCGGTCGGCGCTCCCGTCGTCGTCGCGCCGCGCCTCGATGCGCCAGCCGATCGTCCGCTCGGGCTCGCCGGCCCGTCGCACGACGAGCGCCGCGTATGTCACCGACTCGCCGATCACCGGCGCATCACCCGGCACGAAGCCTGCGCGCCCCTCGCCGACGAGCACGTCGCCCGGCTCGAGCCCGAGCATCGCCGCGCTCCCCTCGGGCTCGACGCTCGCGATCCCGAGGCCGCCCTCGCTCTCGAGCGCGAGCGTCACGCCGAGCATGTGGTCGAGCGCGCGCGCCGGCGAGTCGATCGAGCGCGGCGGAACGAAGTCGATCACCACGTCGTCGAGGACGCCGAGGACCGCTCCGGGGAGCTCGCCCCACTGCGCCGCCTCGCGCACTTCCACGCGGCCGCGGAACGTGGCGCGCCGGATCTCCTCGCGAAGCATGCGCGCGTCGAGCGGGACCTCGATGCGTCCCTCGGTCGACGCGTGCGCCGTGAGCTCGCGGGAGATCGCCTCGGGCGCCTCGAACGCTCGGGCCAGCTCGCCCACCAGCCGGACGCGGACCTCGTGGTGGATCGCGAAGGGACCGCCCTCGATCACCAGCGGGTGGCCCGGATCGATCTGCGCGGGCCCCACCGAGCGCAGCTCGAGCAGCTCCGCCTCGCGCGCCTCCTCACACCCCGCAGCCGCGAGCGCGAGCGCCCAGGCGAGCGAGAGAAGCAGTGGGTTTCCGCGCCGCAGACGCACCCGGGGAGAATCGCGGCGGGCCCCTCCCGGGTCCAGAAACCCGCTGCTCGTGCTGCTTGCCAACGCGCCCCACTTGCACCACGAATCCGCACCTCCGGAGGATGCCCATGAGCTCGGTTCGCAACGTCGTCATCATCGGATCGGGCCCCGCGGGCCTCACGGCTGCCATCTACGCGGCGCGCGCCAACCTCAAGCCGGTGTGCGTCGAGGGCTTCAGCGTCGGCGGCATCGCCGGTGGCCAGCTCATGATCACCTCCACGGTCGAGAACTACCCGGGCTTCCCCGAGGGCATCACGGGCCCGGATCTGATGGCGAAGTGGAAGGCCCAGGCCGAGCGCTTCGGCACCGAGATCGTCTCGAGCGACGTGGTGAAGGTCGACTTCAGCAAGCGCCCTTACAAGGTCGTGTGCGAGGACGGCAAGGAGATCTTCTCGAACGCGGTCATCATCTCGACCGGCGCCAAGGCCAAGTGGCTGCACGTCCCGGGCGAGAAGGAGCTCGAGAGCAAGGGCGTGAGCGCCTGCGCGACGTGCGACGGCTACTTCTTCCGCAATCAGGACGTGTGCGTGGTCGGTGGCGGCGACACCGCGATGGAGGAGGCGCTCTACCTCGCGGGCCTCTGCAAGTCGGTGACGGTCATCCACCGCCGCCAGGAATTCCGCGCCTCGCGCATCATGATCGAGCGCGCGCGGAAGCACCCGAAGATCAAGTGGATGCTCGACTGCGCCGTGACGGCGGTGCGCTCGCAGGGCGAAGGCCATCAGGAGCAGATCGCGTCGATCGAGGTCCAGAACCTCCGCACCGGCGAGAAGATCGTGCACCCGACGCAGGGCCTCTTCGTGGCCATCGGCCACGAGCCGAACACGCAGCTCTTCAAGGGCATCCTCGACATGGAGGAGACCGGCTACCTCAAGACCGTGCCCGGAACGACGCGCACGAACGTCGAGGGCGTCTTCGCGTCCGGCGACGTGCAGGACCACGTCTACCGGCAGGCGGTCACGGCGGCCGGGACCGGCTGCATGGCGGCGATCGAGTGCGAGCGCTGGCTCGCGGCGAACGAGCTGCTCGTTCACTGACCGCGCGTCGCTCGTCGGCCGCTCGCCTGGCGGCCCGGACGCCGGGACCGGCCGGCGAGCCCGTCGTCGGCGCGCTCCGTTGGCGTTGGAAGGCCCCGGTCCGCTGACGCTCGCGGCGCGGCGGTCTTGACGCTCGGCGGTCCGGCGGGCTCGCCGAGCGCCGAATCGGCCGTGATCCTTCGCGGGATGGCGATGTGCCGGTCTGGCACGCGCGCTGCTTCGTATCGGGCATGCGCGATGGACACCCGAGCATCCTGATCGTCGACGACGACCCACTGGTGCTTCGATCGATGGACGCCACGCTGCGACGGCGAGGCTTCCACACGGTCCCCGTCCCGACGCCCGAGGCCGCCCGCGAGGCGCTCGAGAGCCAGGAGTTCGACGCCGTCGTGTCCGACCTCAACCTCCCGCTCGGCGACGGGCGCACGTTCGCCGCCGCGCTGAGGGCGGAGTCGGACCGGCCGCTGGTGCTGGTGACGGGCACCACCGACTTCCGTGAGGTGACACGCATGCTGGGCACCGCCGCGCCCGACGCGATGGTGGCCAAGCCCTTCACCCCCGAGCAGATCACGCTCGCCGTCGAGCGCGTGCTCGAGGCGCGGCGCGAGTCGACCGGGGACCACGAGCTCGCCTGCGAGATCGCGCAGGGCATGGCGCGCGCGCTGGACATGCACGAGCGCGAGTCGACCGAGCACGCGCTCCGGACGGCGCTGTGGACCCAGCTCCTCGCGCGCGAGTACGGGCTCGCTAGCGAGGACTGCTTCTGGGCCGCCGTGGGCGCGCTGGTCCACGACGTCGGGAAGATCGGCGTGTCCGACGAGATCTTGAACAAGCCGGGGTGTCTCGGGCAGCGCGAGTGGGAGCTGATGAAGACCCACCCCCTCCGTGGCGCCGAGCTGATCGATGCGGCGCCGCGGCTCAAGCGGACCAAGGACGTGGTGCTCCATCACCACGAGTGCTGGAACGGCACGGGGTACCCGAGTGCGCTCGCCGGCGAGGCGATCCCGATCGCCGCGCGCATCTTCGCCATCGTCGACGCGTACGACGCGATGACGAGCGATCGGCCCTACCGGCGCTGCGTCTCGCATGCCGAGGCGACGGCGCGGATCGCCAAGGGCGCGGGCGTGCAGTTCGATCCGCGCGTGGTGGACGTGTTCCTCGCCATCCCGGCGGAGCGTTGGATCGCCGTGCGTGACGCGGTGATCTCCGGCGCGTCCTTGAGGCCCTGCGCCGAAGGCCTCGCGCACGCGTGCGCTCAGGGCAGTGGCGCGAGCCCCGCCGCCGAGACGAATCGCTCGAAGTAGTAGAGCACCACGCCGTCGTGGGTCAGCATGCTGTGCTTGAGGACGAGCGGCGTGCCGAGCGCGGCCTCGGGCAAGGTGGCGGTCGTGTCGTCGAAGAGCAGCCAGTCGGCGTGGCCCAGGGCGTCGAGCCCGGCCGCGATCTCGCCGGCGAGCGCACGCGAGCGAGCGTCGGTCCCGCCTCCGTCGGTGTAGACGACCGCGAACCGAAGCCCGTCGGCCGCCGCGGGATCGAAGCGGTCGAGCTGGTCGACCGTGAACGCCTCGTAGACGGGCAGCTCGCCGTAGAGCGAGTCGAAGAGCATCACCTCGCGCACGTTCGGGACGTTGCCGCGATCGAGGCCTCGCGCGACCGCGGTGTAGCCGCCCGAGTGGCTCGCCAGCACGATCGTGTCGAGGTCGTCGACGCCGGTGGGGCGCCCGAGCAAGGGCGAGAGGTGCCCATCGAAGAGCTCGTCGAGCAGCGCGCGCAGGCCGCCGTCCTCCGACAGTCGGCCCGTCGCCCCGCTCGCCTGGTCGTAGGCGACCTCGACGGCGATCAGCATCGCGTTCACGTGCGCGGCATCGAGCTGCTCGACGAGGTGATGGGCCGTGCGCGCGCCGGCGCCCGGCGTGCACTCGGTGGGCGTGCTGCCGATGGCGTTGACGACGCAGTTGTGGAAGCCGTGGAAGTAGACGATCGCGCTCTGCGGCGTCGCGCACGCGTCGTAGCCCGCCGGCACGTGCACCGCGACGTCGGGGTGCCCATCGCTCGGGAACGCCCCGTGATCGAGGCCGAAGACGAGCGGGCTCGGGAGGGTCACGGGACAGGCGAGCCCGGCATCGCCCGGCAGGCCGGCGTCGAGCGCCGCGTCGCTCGGTCCGCCGTCGCGCGCGCCGGCATCGCGCGAGCCTGCGTCGTGCAGGCCGGCGTCGCCCGCGCCGCCCGCGTCCTCGGAGCCGGCGTCCGTCTCGGTCGCCGACGTGGCGGTGCTGCAGCCGAGCGCGGCGAGGAGCACCAGCGAGAGGGTGGCGATGCGCACGAGCCCGATTCTACGCCGTCGGGCGGCGTCCGGCGCCCGTCAGGCCCGCGGGATGGAGCGACCGAAGTGGAAGAAGTCGTCGGGATCGACGCGCGACTTGATCGCCGAGAGGCGCGCGAGGTTGTCGCCGTAGTACGCGCGCTCCCAGCCCTCGAGGCGATCGTCGATGTAGTTCACGTAAGCGTATCCGCTCGCGTGCGGTCGCATCGCCTCGTGGAAGCGGTCGAGCCAGGCGATGTTGGCCGCGACGACGTCTTCCGTGCTGTGCGCGGCCCAGTGCGTCGAGTACTGGGCGAGGAAGAGCGAGCGACGGTGGAAGAACGCCGTCGCATCGGGGGCCACGCGGTTGATGGCGCCACCGAGGGCGTCGAAGGCGACACCGCCGGCGCCACGCGCGAGGAGCGGGTCGGCGCCACGCGCCTCGACCGACGCGACGAGCGCGGCGATGCCTTCGCTCGAGAGCGGCGTCGAGAAGAAGTCCGAGTGCCCCACGTGGTCACGGCGCCCCAGCGTGCCCGTCGAGGCCACGCCCGGCAGGTGGCACTCCTCGATGGAGCGATCGGCGCACGAGGCCTCGATCAGCATCGTCTCGAGGTAGGAGCCCGTCGCGACGTGCAGATCGCGCGGGCCGCGCCCGATGGCCGCGTCGAGCGCCGCGAGGCGATCGCGCAGCCCGGCCTCGTTCCCCACGAACACGCCGGCCATGCCGATCCCGTACGTGCTGCCCGCGGCGTTGAGGTGGATCTTCGACCAGAGCTCGTCCACCTCCGTCGGTCCCCAGCCCTGCCATCCGCGTACGACGTCGGCGGCGGCGGCCCAGGGCCAGCTGCACGAGAAGCGGACGAGCGAGCCGACCGGATGGGTGCGGAAGGTGAACCGGGTGACGACGCCGAAGTTGCCGCCGCCCGCGCCGCGGCTGGCCCAGAACAGATCGCTCTCCGATCGCTCGTCGCAGTCGCGGATCGTCCCGTCGGCCGTCACCATGCGCACCGCGGTCATCGAGTCCGAGGTGAGCCCGAGCTTGCGCCCGAGCACGCCCTGGCCGCCGCCGAGCGCGAGGCCCGCGATGCCGACGCTGGGGCAGGTGCCGCCGGGGATCGCCACGTTGCGCGGACCGAGCGCGGCGTAGAGCTCGATCAGCTTCACGCCGGCACCGACGGTGGCGGTTGCCGCGGCGGCGTCGACGGTGATGGTGTTCAAGAGCCCCACGTCGCAGACCAGGCCCGTGCACGTCGAGTAGCCCGCGTAGGAGTGGCCGCCGCAGCGCGCGGTGAACGGGAGCGCGTGGGCGCGCGCGAAGGCGATGCAGCGCTGCACGTCGGCCTCGGAGGCGCAGTACGCGATTCCCTGCGGGTGCACGTCGTCGAAGCGCGGATCGTAGAGCTGGTGGGCGAGCGCGTACTCGGAGGCGCCCGGCCGCACGAGGCTGCCGTCGAGCGACGAGGCGAAGGCTTCCCAGTCCGCCGCGCTCGCGGGCGATGCCGCTGCGGTCGAAGGAGGCGCGGGCGCGGCCGAAGGCGCGGGCGCGGCCCCCTCGGCCCCCTCTCCCGCGGGAGCAGGAGAGGGTTGGGGAGAGGAACTGCGAAGCTCGGGAGGATCGCCGCTGCTGCGAGAGGAGTCGCCGTCCGCGCCCCCACACCCGACCCACACCGCCGCCGCCGAGCCGATGCCTACGCGCTCGAGAAAGTCCCGCCTCCGCATGGCGCGATGGTACGCGCTCTCCGCCTCAGGGGCCGCTCCAGGTGATCTCCTCGGCCGTGAAGTTCAGGAAGAACCAGAAGCCGCGCGTCGTGCCGTTCATGTCGGCGTCGTCCTCGTTCGTCCCGCCGCCGACGTTGCACCCGTCGGTGTGCATCATGACCGTGCGATTGCCCGCCTGGAGGTGCTCGTAGAGCGGATCGCCGCCGACGAGGGGCAGGCTCGCGGGAAGCGTCGCGGCGATCGCGTCGGCCTCGCTGAGGAAGCCACGGACGACGCCGCTCACGAGACGACGGCTGCTCGGCATCGTGCCGCTGTAGGTCGCGGCGAGCGTCGCGTCGCGCAGCGGCACGGCGATGCCGCCGATGTCGATCATCAGCATCTCCGGGTCGCTGAGGAAGCACGGGCCCGTCACGGTGTTCACGCCGGGCGTGTAGGACGCCGGCGTGCCGGCGCGCGTGTTCACCTCGGCCGCGACCGGCGTGAAGCAGGCGCCCATCGTCGTGTTCGTCACCGACGACATCACCACGTTGGGTGCGGTCGCGTCGGGCCCGCACGCGTCGGGGGTCGGCATCTCCATGCACGCCGCGTTCACGTGGATGTCGGCCGGGGTCGTCGCCGTGGTGGTCGAGTAGGGCCGGAACAGCGACACGATGTGGAGCGAGTAGTCGCCGTTCATCGTGCTCGTCGGGTTGAGCGCGTTCGCGAGCAAGGTGTTCACGCTGTCGGCCTGGCAGCCGCCGAACAGGCTCGGGCAGTTGTCGGTGATGTCTTGGCAGCCACCGAGCGGGACGGCCACGGTGATGCGAGGCGAGATCAGCCGCAGCTGCGTGATGCGGAAGCCGGTCGGCGGCGTCGCGGTCTCGATGGTGCACGTGGCGCTGCAGCCGTCGTTGTTCGCTCGGTTCCCGTCGTCGCACTGCTCGGCGGGCGTCGCGCCCGGATCGGGGAAGCCGTCGCCGCAGCTCGAGGCGAGGCAAGCGTTGCCGGCGCGGCAGATGTCGCGCGTCGCGGGCATGCCGTCGCGATCGCACGCGGCCCCGACGGCGAGCGGCGTCCCGGCACCGCAGCGGCTCATCAGCGTGCCGCCGTTCGTGCAGGTCTCGGTGCCGTTGCACGCGTTGCCGTCGCCGCAGTCGGCCGCCACCGTCGCGGCCGTGCACGTCCACGTGCAGTCGCCGTCGCAGCCGTCTCCGCTCGCCATGTTCCCGTCGTCGCACTGCTCGGTCCCGGTGCGCACGCCGTCACCGCAGCCGGCCGTGGTGCACATGCCACTGCGGCAGATGCGGGCGCCGCCGCACGAGGTGCCGTCCGCCGCGGGCGTGCCCGCCGCGCAGCGGCTCGCGGTCGTGCCCGCGCTCGTGCAGGTCTCGGTGCCGTTGCAGACGTTGCCGTCGCTGCATGCGGCGTCGTTGCTGCACGTGAAGGTGCAGTCGGTGTCGCAGCCGTCGCCATCGGTCGTGTTCGCGTCGTCGCACTGCTCGCTCGCGTCCACGCGGCCGTTGCCGCAGCGCTCGACCTGGCACATGGCGTTGCAGCCGTCGCCGTCGACGTGGTTGTGGTCGTCGCACTCCTCGGTGCCGTCCATGCTGCCGTTGCCGCAGAGCGTGCTCGTGTGGCAGTCGGCGCTGCACTCGTCGCCGTCCACGGTGTTGCCGTCGTCGCAGACCTCGCCCGCGCCGACGTCGATCGTGCCGTTGCCACACGTCTCGTCGCTCAGACAGTCGGCGCTGCAGCCGTCGCCGTTGGCGGTGTTGCCGTCGTCGCACGCCTCGTCGGCGCTCGCGCCGGAGGCGAGGGTGTCGACGACGTCGTTGCCGCAGCGGTAGTCGGAGAGGCAGTCGCCGCGGCAGGTGTCGCCGTCCACGCTGTTGCCGTCGTCGCAGAGCTCGCCGACGGTCTGGTCGACGTGGCCGTTGCCGCACGTCTCGTCGCTCGTGCAGTCGGCGCTGCAGCCGTCGCCATCGACGGTGTTGCCGTCGTCACAGACCTCGCCGGTCTGCATGCGGCCGTCGCCGCAGCCTGCGCCGGTGTCGGCGCCGGGCGCGTCCGCGCGCGGCCCGGTGTCGCGCGCGCCGTCGGGCGCAGGGCCGGTGTCGCGGCCGGCCTCGGGCCCTGCATCGGTGCCGTTGCCCGTCGTGACGTCGCTGCAGCCGCAGCCGACGACGAACGAAGCACCGAGCGTCACACCCACGATCACGACGAGACGTGCGCGCATGAGACTCTCCTTCGAGAGGACGGTCACGGAACGAGTGGAACGATCAGGGTCGCGCCGGTCGCCGACGAATATCAACCACCGTTCGCGGGAAGAGCCGAGATCGACGAATCGCCCCGGATTCTGGATCTTCTCGCTACACTGATGCTATGTTCAGTGGGTGCCAGCCGTCGTCCCTGCTGCCGTACCTCTTTCTCTCCTCGCGCACCTCCGGAGCGTCACCGAGCGCGTCGAAGAGCGACTCTCTCTCCGCGCGGTGCTCGGTGCCGAGATCGACGACGTGCTCGCGGGCGGGCTCTTGCGCGGTGCCGTCGTGGAGATCTCGGCGCCCCGGGGACGCGCGCGCGCCGCGTCGTTCGCGCTCTCGGCCTGCCTCGCCGCTCAGCACGAAGCGCGCTGCTTCGGCAACCACGCGCTCTGTGCGTGGATCGATCCTTCGCGCTCGCTCTTCGGCCCGGGGCTCGCGGCGCGCGGGCTCGACCTCTCGCGCTTCTTCGTGGTCGTGCCGGCGCCCGAGCTCTTCGCGCGCGCCGCGGTGCGCGTGGTCGAGAGCCGCGCGTTCTCGGTGGTGGTGATCGATGCGCGCTCGCTGCAGTCGCTCGAGCGCTGGCCGACCACCGTGCGACGCCTCGCGCTCGCCGTGGAGAACACGGCGTGCTCGGCGCTGCTCGTCACCGACCTCTCGGCGCGCCGCAGCGTCCCGCTCCCGACCGCGTCGCGCATCGAGCTCTCGTGCAAGGGCTCGAGCGCCCTCACGCTGCGCGTCGCCAAGGATCGACACGGCCGCATCTCGTCCGACCGGACGATCGCCTGGCGCGAGAGCGCATGACGAAGCCCTCGACGAAGGCGAGCCCCTCGCGCCGCATCCTCGCGGCGGTCTTGCCGGAGCTGGCGGTGACCCTCGCCCGACGTCGCGTGCCCGGCTGCACCGATCCGCTCGTCGCCATCGTCGATCCCGAGAGCGCCGTCGTGGCTGCGGTGGATGCGTCGGCGCATCGGCGCGGGGTTCGCGTCGGACAGGGCGCGGCGGCGGCGAGCGTGCGCGCGTCGAGCCTTCGCATGGTGCACGTGTCGCGCGAGGAGATCGGCAGCGAGATCGCGCTCGTCCTCGAGGTGCTCTCCGTGTTCGGTCCGACGGTCGCGCACCGGCTCGATCGCGACGCGGAGCTCGCGGGAGACGAGGCGCCTCGCGATCCGACCGCCTACGACGACACGGCCTGGGTGGACGTGACGGGAGCGACGGCGCTCGCCGGTGGCGAGAAGGCGCTCGCCGAGGCCGTGCGCGCGCGGATCGACGCCCTCGGCCATCCCGTGAAGCTCGCGCTCGCGTCGGGGCCTCGCATCGCCAGCGCGTTCGCGCGCGCTTCGAGCACCGGCCTCGTGATCGCGCGCAACCCCGAGCACGAGCGACGGCTCTTCGGCGCGCTGCCGCTGGATGCCCTCTCGCTGGGCCCGCGCGTGCACACCTTCTTCCGGCGCGTGGGCCTGAGGACGGTCGCCGAGCTGGCGGCGCTGCCCCGCGCCCAGGTGAGCGCGCGCCTCGAAGGAGGTGCCGCGGGGCGCGCCGTGCTCGATCTGCTCGAGGGGCGCGACGACGTCCCGCTCCTGGCGTGGACGCCGGTGCGCGTCGTGAAGGAGAGCCAGGCGTTCGAGGAAGGCGTGTCCGGCACCGAAGGGCTCGTCTTCGTGCTGCGCGGGATGACCTCGCGGCTCGGTGCGCGCCTCTCGGCCCGAGGCGAGGCGACGGGCAAGCTCGTGCTCACGCTCGGGCTCGATCGCGGCATCGTCCGGCACCTCGCGCGCGAGGCCGAAGAGCACGGAGACCCGAGCGGCGAGCCCTCACCGGACGAGGCTCGAGGAGGGGCCCTCGCCGAGCAGGTCGTGCTCGCGGTCGGGATTCCGGTACCGCTCGCCGATCCCGAGGCGCTCCTGCGCACGCTCGTGCCCTCGCTCGAGCGCGTCGAGCTCGTGGCGCCGGTCGTCCGCGTCGAGCTGCGCGCGGAAGAGATCGCCCACGCGCGCCGCGATCAGCTCGATCTCTCGCGGGGTCGCGGCATCGATCCGACCCGCCTGCGACACCTCGCGGCCGAGCTCGGCGCCGAGCTCGGCGAGGGGAGGGTGGGCTTCGTACGGGTGCTCGATGCCCATCGTCCGGAGAAGCGCGCGCAGCTCGTGCTGGACGGAGCCTCGATCCGCACGGCGCTCACCCGCGAGCTCGCGCCGCCCTCGAAGGACGCGGGCGATGCGCTGGTGCCCATGCAGCTGCTGGCGGAGCCAGCGCGGCTCGAGCGCTTCGTCGTCGGCGGTCGCGTCGTGATCGACGGGCGCGCGCACCGCGTCGAGCGCGTGGTGCCGCTCGCGCGCCTCGAGGGCGTGGAGTGGTGGGTGAGCCCGGTGAGCCGCGAGTACGTGCGCGTGGCGTTGGTGAGCGAGGCCGAGGGAGAGCGGAGCGAGGCGCTCGTCTTCCACGACCGGAGCGCGCACGCGAGCTTCCTCCACGGCTGGATGGAGTAGCGCGTGGGGTGCCGAGGCCACCGACCTACGCAACGATTGCGAGCTTCGCGACTCGTTGCGGAGCGCGCGGCCTCCGTTCTCCCCGATTCTCCGCGGAATCGCTCTGGATCGGGGCTTGCTGGCGCCGGGACGGGGCTCACGCTCTTTCTTCGGAGGGGATCCATGCACGCTCGTCTTTCGTCGCGCTCTCGCGCGCTCTCCATCGTCGCGCTCGCGCTCACCGCGGGCGGCGCCGGCCTCGTGGTCGGCGGCTGTGACTGCGCTGGCAACGTGACGCCGACACCGACGACCGACGCCGGTGACACGGGCGTCCTCGGCGACTCGGGGCCGCCTCGCGACGGCGGGCCGGACACCGGCGTACGCGCCGACGGCGGGCCCGACACGGGCATGCCGACCGACGGTGGCGTCTGCACGCCGGTGGACGAGCTGTGCAACGGCGCCGACGACGACTGCGACGGCCTCGTCGACGAGAACGTCGTCGCCGTCTGCGGCTCCAACGTGGGCATCTGCCGGACGGGCACGCAGACCTGCACCGGCGGCACGCTCGGCGCGTGCTCGGGCGGCGTCTCGGCGGAGCCGGCCGAGATCTGCGGCAACGGGCTCGACGACGACTGCAACGAGATGGTCGACGACGGATGCACCTGCCAGAACGGCGCGACGCAGAGCTGCGGCAGCGGCGTGGGCGAGTGTCATCGCGGCACGCAGACGTGCGCGGGCGGCGCGTGGGGCGCGTGCGTGGGCGAGGTCACCCCGACGAACGAGCTCTGCGACGACCTCGACAACAACTGCGACGGTCTCGTCGACGAGATCTTCCCCGGTGTCGGCGGGAGCTGCGACGGTCCCGACACCGACCAGTGCGCGGAAGGGACGCTCGCCTGCTCGAGCGATCACCTGGGCACGACGTGCAGCGACACGACCGGGGACGCGATGGAGCTGTGCAACGGCGGCACCGACGACGACTGCGACGGCATGACCGACGAAGGCTGCACCTGCACCGACGGGGCGACCCAGTCGTGTGGAAGCGGCGTCGGCGAGTGCATGGCCGGCACGCAGACTTGCGCTGCAGGAGCGTGGGGCCCGTGCATGGGCAGCGTGGGGCCGACGAGCGAGCTCTGCGACGGCCTCGACAACAACTGCGACGGAGCGACCGACGAGGGCTTCGTCCTCGGGATGGCGTGCGACGGCGCCGACGCCGACTTCTGCACCGAAGGGACGACCACCTGCGATCCGTCCACGGGCGGCGTCGTCTGCAGCGACACGACCGGGAGCTCGGCCGAGACCTGCAACGCGATGGACGACGACTGCGACGGCGCGTCGGACGAGGGCTTCTCGGTCGGCATGGCGTGCGACGGCACCGACGCGGACGCGTGCAACGAAGGGATGATCGCCTGCAACGGGACGGGCGGCGCATCGTGCAGCGACACCACCGGCGACTCGGTCGAGGTCTGCAACGGCGCGGACGACGACTGCGACGGCAACGTCGACGAGGGCAACCCGGGCGGCGGCGTGGCCTGTGCCGGCGCGGCCGACCACGGCACGTGCGTCTCGCGCACGGCGTGCATCAGCGGAGCGCTGGTGTGCCGCGGCACGTTCGTGAGCGCGACGGGGACGGCCGGCGCGCCCGGCAGCGACACGATGCCGACGAACAGCATCACGACGGCGATCGCGAACGCGGTGGCCATCGGTGGCGCGACGCTCCCCGACGTCTGCGTGTGCGATCCGCCCGGCGGCGCCGCCAGCACGTTCACCGAGAACGTGACGATGGTCGAGGGCGTGAGCGTGCTGGGCGGCTTCGACTGCAACGGCTGGAACGTCTCGTCCACGTCGAGCACCGTCGTGCAGGACACCGACGCGGACGGTCTGGCCTTCCCGGCCGGCATCACGGCAGCGACCACGCTCGACCGCATGACCGTCGTGGGCTTCGACGACGCCGGGAGCGGCGCGACCACGTCGGCGGTGACGATCACCGACGGCTCCCCGGCGCTCAACGCCGACACGGTCCGCGCGGGTCGTGCGTCGACGGCGATCGGCCTGCGCGTCGTGAGCGCGAGCGGTCCGGCCACGCCTGCCATCAACAACGGCTCGTACGCGGCCACCGGCGTCGCCGGCGGCACGGCGGTCGCCATCTCGGTGGACGCGGCGGCGCCGCGGCTCTCCATGGTCACCGTGCAGCCCGGCGGATCGGGAGTCATCGCGATGCCGCCCGCGACGTCGTACGGCGTGCGCTGCACCGACTGCGGCGGCACCACGATCGCGAGCAGCACGATCGCGGGCGGCGCCGCCACGGCGACGGCCTACGGCCTGTACGGCACCGGCAACGTGGCCGGGCTCGCCGTGACGAACGGGAGCATCGCCGGCGGCACCACGAGCGTCGCGAGCTCGTCGACGTTCGGCGTGGATCTCGCGACCTGCCGCGGGGCGCCCACGTTCACCGGCGTCATCACGAACGGCGGCAACAACGGCGGCCCGCCCGGCGCGGGCATCACCCGCACCGCGTTCGCGAGCAGCGGTGCGTCGTGCGCGCCGGTGATCGACGGTGGTCGCTACATCGGCTGCGAGAGCAACACGACCTGCATCGGCATCGACGCGAGCGCGAGCTCCGCGCTCGTGGTGCGCAACGTGGGAGCGACAGCGGGCGGCCCGACGATCCCGATCGCGGGCGCGGTGGGATCGGCCGACACCACCATCGGCATCCGCTGTGTCGGTGGGAGCTGCGCGAGCATCACGGCCTCCGTCATGGCCGCCGGGACGGTGACGCGCAGCGGCCCGACCGGCGTGGGCCTGTGGATCGACGGCAGCGCGCCGACGGTCGACTCCTGCCGCATCACGGGGCCGAATGGCGGCCTGACCGGGATCGCGATCGCCTCTCCCGTCTGGGCGGGCGTCTACCTGACGCGCGGCGCGGGCGCGACGCTCACGAACGACGTCGTCCACGACGGGACGCACGCGCAGCGCGTGTTCTCGGTGCTCTACGACTACGGTGCGAGCGCCGGCATCCGTGGCCCGCTGATCGTGAACAACACGATCGACTACCAGATCTGCCAGACGTGCGGCCCGCGCGTCGGCCTCGGCATCCTCAACAGCGGGACGGCCGCCGTCGCGTCCGGTGTCTTCCGGAACAACATCGTCCACGCGCTCGGGCCCGCGCTGGGGCTGACTCCGTCGAACGCAGTGATGGAGCTCAACGCGGCCTCCGATCCGATGACGTTCGAGAACAACGCGCTCTTCGACGCGACGGCGGCGATGGGCGGCGTGTACGTCGACGAGGGGACGATGAACCTCTCGACGACGATCCAGCTCCAGGCGCTCTACGGGCTCGCCTCGGGCAACCAGGTGGTCGACTGCGGCGTGAACGGCACGTTCCACATCGGAGGCGGCTCGGCCTGCCTCGACAGCGGGACGATGACGAGCTGCCCGCGGGCCGACTTCGAAGGCACGGTGCGTCCGCAGGGGCTCACCTGCGACATCGGCTGCGACGAGCACTGAGTGGGCGCGTGCGGAGAGAACGACCTCGGGCAGTTCTCTCCGCGGCAGTTCTCTCCGCGGCAGTCCGCTCCGCGCGGCTTCGTCGAGCTCTGCGCGCGCACGTCGTTCTCGTTCCGTGAGGGCGCCTCGCACCCGCACGAGGTGATCGTCGCCGCGAGCGCGAAGGGGATGAGCGCGATCGGCATCTGCGATCAGGGCGGCCTCTACGGCCTGGCGCGCGCCGAGCAACAGTCGAAGGAGACGGGGCCGCGCCTGATCGTCGGCGCGGAGATCCCGATCGAGCGCGAGGACGGGAGCGTCGCCGGCTCGGTGGCTCTGCTCGCGAAGAGCGCCGAGGGCTATCGCTCGCTCTGTCGCCTCCTCACGCTCGCCCACGCCGAGCACGAGAAGGGGACCGCGGGCGTCGCCGTCGAGACCGTCGCGGCCCATGCGCAGGGGCTCGTCGCCGTCGTGCCCCTCGAGCGCGAGGTCGTCCTGCACGGGGACACGCTGCTCCGCACGCTGCAAGCGGCGCTCGCGGACGACCTCTTCGTCGCGGCCTTCCGTCATCGCGAGCCCTTCGACGGACCGCGCGTGCGCGCCGCCGAGCGCATCGAGGCCGAGCTCGGCATCGCGGCGATCGTCTCGGCGCGCCCGCTCTACCACGACCCTTCGCGCCGCCCGCTCGCCGACGTGCTGGCCTGCATCCGGCTCGGCACCACGCTCGACGAGGCCGGCACGCGCATCGCGGCCAACGCGCAGCGCTTGCTGCGGAGCGATGCCGAGATGCGCGCGCTCTTCGCCGATCATCTGCCGTGGGTCGAGCGCACCGCCGAGATCGCCGAGCGCTGCACGTTCCGTCTCAGCGACGTCCGCTATCGCTTTCCGGGCGAGGTCGCCTGCCGCCCGGGCGAGACGGCCGATCAGGCGCTGCGCCGCGCCGTCGAGGAGCAGGGCCTGCCGCGCTACTACCCCCAGGGCACGCCGCCGGCGGTGCGCGAGACGATCGAGAAGGAGCTCGCGCTCGTCGCCAAGCTCGGCGTCGCGCCCTACTTCCTCAGCGTGCGCGAGATCGTGGAGATGGCGCGCCGCAAGGGCATCCTCTGCCAGGGCCGCGGTAGCGCGGCGAACAGCGCGGTCTGCTACGTGCTCGGCATCACGTCGGTCGATCCCGATCGCACGCACATGCTCTTCGAGCGCTTCCTCTCGGCCGAGCGCGCCGAGCCGCCGGACATCGACGTCGACTTCGAGCACGAGCGACGCGAGGAGGTCATCCAGGAGATCTACGCGACGTGGGGGCGCGACCGCGCGGCGATGGTGTCGGAGGCGATCTGCTATCGCGGCAAGAGCGCGCTCCGCGAGGTCGGGAAAGTGTTCGGCCTCGCCAAGGACCAGGTCGATCGCCCGGGGCCGATACGCGGCCCCGCCCCGCCCGGCGGGGCCGGCTCGGGGCCCCACCCCTCGTTCCGGCCTCCGGCTCCCGAGGGAAAGAGCGAGGCGCGCCTACGGGAGGCCGGCCTCGATCCGAGCGACGCGCGCCTCTCGCAGGTGCTCACGCTCGCCGCCGAGCTCGAGGGGATGCCGCGGCACCTCTCGATCCACTCGGGCGGCTTCATCCTCTCGTCCGAGCCGCTCGAGGCGGTCGCGCCCATCGAGCCCGCGCGGATGGAGAACCGCACGGTCATCCCCTGGGACAAGGACGACCTCGACACGCTCGGCTTCTTCAAGGTCGACGTGCTCGGGCTCGGCATGCTCACCGCGATCCGCAAGGCGCTGGGCTTCGTGCACGCGCGTCGCGCGCCGGCGGAGCCCTTCGATCCGATCTTCGCGCTCTCGCGCGTGCCGGCCGAGGACCCGGAAGTCTACGAAGCGATCCAGCGCGCCGACACGATCGGCGTGTTCCAGATCGAGAGCCGCGCGCAGATGGCGATGCTCCCGCGCCTCAAGCCGCGCACCTTCTACGATCTGGTGATCGAGGTGGCGATCGTGCGCCCGGGGCCGATCCAGGGCGACATGGTGCATCCCTACCTGCGGCGGCGCACCGGCGCCGAGCGCGCGATGGCGCCGCATCCGAGCCTCGCACCGATCCTCGAGCGCACGCTGGGCGTGCCGCTCTTCCAGGAGCAGGTGATGGAGATCGCGATGAAGGGCGCGGGCTACACCGCCGACGAGGCCGATGGCCTGCGGCGCGACATGGCCTCGTGGCGGCGCAACGGCCGGCTCGCGCGCCACCAGCACAAGCTCCTCGCGGGCTTCCGCGCGCGCGGCATCGACGACGCGTTCGCCGAGAAGCTCTACAAGCAGATCCACGGCTTCGCCGAGTACGGCTTCCCCGAGTCGCACGCGGCGAGCTTCGCGATCCTCGTCTACGCCTCGGCGTGGCTGAAGGTGCACCACCCGGCGGCCTTCGCGTGCGCGCTCCTCGACTCGCAGCCGATGGGCTTCTATTCGGCGTCCTCGATCGTGCAGGACGCGCAGCGTCACGGCGTCGAGGTGCGCACGCCCGACGTCGCCGCGAGCGACTGGGACAGCACGCTCGAAGGGGAACGTCCCGCGCTGCGCCTGGGCCTGCGAGAGATCCACGGCCTCGCCGAGAAGAGCGCCGAGGCGGTGGTCCTGGCGCGGCGCGAGCGCGGGTTCGCGAGCATCGAGGATCTGGTGTCGCGCACGCACCTGCCGCAGCGCGATCTCGAGGCGCTCGCCGAGGCCGGTGCGCTCGCCTCGATCGTGCCCGAGCGGCGCCACGCGATGTGGGCCTCGCGCGCGCCGCGGGCCCCGGGCCTCTTCGAGGGCAAGACGATCGAGGAGCCGCGCGCGATCACGCTCGCCCCGATGCCGGGCTACCAGCAGCTCGTGCTCGACTACGAGCGCCTCGGGCTCTCGGTGTCGGACCATCCGATGCGGCACGTGCGCGCCGAGATGAAGAAGAAGCACGGCGTCGTCACGGCCGAGGCGCTCGCGCGCCTGCCGCACGGCGCCGCGGTGACCGTCGCCGGCCTCGTGATCGGCCGGCAGCGCCCGGACACCAAGACGGGCGTCACCTTCGTGACGCTCGAGGACGAGACCGGCGTCGCGAACCTCGTCGTGTGGCGCGACGTGTTCGACGCGCACTGGCAGATCGCCCGCCACGCCACGGCGATGATCGTGCGCGGCACGATCCAGCGCGAGGCCACGGTGGTCCACGTGGTCACCCACCGCATCGAGCCGCTCCTCTTCGACGCCATCGCGGTCCGCTCCCGCGACTTCCACTGATTTCCCGCGGCCCGCGCCTGGATGGCGTCACGGTTCTCCTCGTCGATCCCTTGACGTACCGGCGTGCGTCCGAGAACGTCGCGGTTTCGTGCGGTTCTCCGTCGGTCTCGCGCTCGCTCTGGCGGCCTCGTCGTGGCTCGCCGCGCCCGCGCACGCGCAGATTCCGGAGGCGCTCGTGGGCCGCGCGATCGCCGGGCTCGAGACGACGCCGGAGACGCCACCCGGGGTCTCGCTCGCGACGCTGGGGCTGAGCACGTCGGATCGGGTCGATCGCGCGACCCTGCGCCGTGCGACCCAGCACCTGCTCGCCTCGGGCGAGTGGGCCGAGGTTCGCGTCGACGTCCGCGCCGAGGGCGAGGGTGCCGTGCTCGTCGTGGCGCTCGCACCGCGCGTGCTGCTCACGCGCATCGAGCTCGTCGGCAACGAGCACCTCTCCGACGACGAGCTGCTCGAGGCGCTCGCGGTGCGCGAGGGCGGCGAGATCATCGGCGGGCAGCTCGAGCCGATCCGCGACGCCCTGAAGGACCTCTACGCCGAGCGCGGATACCTCGATGCGACCTTCGAGGTGACGCTGCGCTCGACGGACGTCGCGGCGCGACGCGTGCTGCGCGTCGAGGTGGCCGAGGGCGAGCCCACACGCGTCGTCGCCATCGAGATCGACGGAGACGCGCTCCCGTACACGCCCGATCCGACGACGGCCCCGATCGGAGCGCTCGGCTTCGGCGTCGGCGACGTCCTCGATCGGCGACGTCTGCCGACGGGGCAGGCCGCGCTCGAGCAGCGCCTGCGCCAGGATGGCTACCTCGAGGCTCGCGTCGGAGAGCCGGAGGTCCGCTTCGAGGTCGCGGGCGCGCGCGTCGTGGTACCGCTCCAGCTGGGGCGCCACTACCGGGTCGTCGTGCGCGGCTTCGAGCCGCTCTCGCGATCGGACGTCGACGACGTGCTGCACCTGGATCAGGAGCGGCTCTCGCGGAGCGTGCTGGGCGACATCCGCACGCGCGTGGTCGACGTGTACCTGCGGCGCGGCTTCGCTCGTGCACGGGCGTCGGTGCGCCGGATCCACGACCCCGACGCCGCCGAGAACCCGGATGTCGCGGTCCTGGACGTGGCGATCGTTCCCGGCGAGCTGCTCCGCGTCGTGGGCCTGAGCTTCCCTGGCGCCTCGCACTTCGGCAGCGACTTCCTGCGCGATCAGGTGCGCAGCTATCTCGAGGAAGACCTCCCGAGCAGCGCCCCGTTCTCGCCGGTCGACTCCGACGTGGTCGACCGAATCGGCCTCTCGGGGCGCGCGGAGATCGAGGCCCGCTCCGTGCGCGCGCACCACGAGGACTTGCCGGACTCCGTCTACTACGAGACGACCTACGACGAGGCCGTCACGCACATCGCCGAGCTCTACGCCGCGGACGGCTACCTCTCGGCCGAGGTCGGCCCCGCCGTGCTGGAGGAGCTGGGCGACGGCCGCGCGATCGTCCGCATCCCGGTCACCGAGGGCGCCCGCACGCTGGTGTGGGACGTGGGCATCCGCGGCAACGAGACGATCGCGACGAGCCGCCTGCTCGAGACCGCCGACATCGATCGCGGCGATCCCTTCGGCCACCTCTCGCTCGAAGAGGCGCGCCGCCGCATGGTCGAGCTCTACCAGGAGCAGGGCTACCTCTTCGTGCGCATCGATCCGCGGGTGCACTTCTCACCCGATGGACGCCGCGCCGAGATCCTCTTCGAGGTGGTCGAGCGCTTCCAGGTCACCGTCGGTGAGATCCGAGTCGTCGGCGCCGAGCGCACCAGCGAGTCGCTCGTCCGCGAGCGCTTGTCGATCCACACCGGCGACGTCTATCGCCCGTCCGACGTCCGGCGCAGCGAGGAAGCGCTGCTCTCGCTGGGCATCTTCTCCTCGGTGCGCATCGCGCCCGACGACCCCGACCTCGCCGAGCGCACCAAGCCCGTGGTCGTCACCCTCAGCGAGCGGACCGCCCAAGAGCTCGGGCTCTCGGCGGGCATCGGCACGGGCGAGGGCGCGCGCGGCTCGTTCGAGTACTCGTACCGGAACCTCTTCGGCAGCGCCGTCACCTTCAACCTGCGCCTCTCGCTCGCCTATCAGTTCTTCTTCCAGGACCGCGAGCTCGAGCAGGCGATCACCGGCCTGACGCTGATCGATCGGCTCGAGCGACGGCTCACCATCGGCTTCACCATCCCGCACATCCCCGGGGTGCCGACGCTGCGCGCGTCGGTCGATCTCGTGCACCTACGGGACAACTACCGCGACTTCGGTCTCGACAAGAACGGCGTCGTCCTGACGCTCACGTGGCAGCCCGAGCACGCGTTCGTGGGCACGCTCTCGGGCGAGCTCGAGCAGAACAACATCTCGCTGTTCAACGCCCAGAGCCTGCAGGCCTATCTCGCGACGCCGGCCGGCATGATGCAGCAGCGCCTGCTGCGCGCCCCGCAGGGGCAGTCGGCCATCGCGAGCGCGCGCATCACGGGCACGCTCGATCTGCGCGACAGCCCGTTCACGCCCACGCAGGGTTTCTACGCCTCCGTCAGTGCCGAGTACGCCCACACCGTGGCGACCGAGCGCGAGGAGGACTTCAGCCACTTCGTGAAGGTCGGTCTCACGATGAGCGGCTACGTGCCGATCGCCACCGGCTGGGTGCTCGCGCTCCAGGTGCGCGGCGGCCGCGTCTATCACCTCGAGAGCAACTCGCGCGTCTACCCCAACCGCGCGTACTACCTCGGCGGCGTCGACACGATGCGCGGGTTCCTCCAGGACCAGGTCATCCCGCAGGACCAGGCCGACGTGCTCCAGCGCGCGATCTACCTCGGCGCGGCCGATCAGCTGCTGCGCCCCGGCCAGACCGGGCCCTCGCTCGATCCTTCCTCGCTCGTCCGCACGGGCGACTTCTTCTACCTGCTCCGCGCGGAGCTGCGCTTCCCGATCTCGGGCGACGTCCAGGGCGGCGTCTTCACCGACATCGGCAACGTCTGGGCCGTGTGGGACTCGGTGGACCTGCTTCGCCTGCGCTACACGGCCGGCGCCGGCATCCGGCTCGCGACGCCCGTCGGCCCGATCGCGCTCGACTACGGCTTCAACCTCTCGCGCAACGACGCGATCGGCGAGCCCTTCGGCGCGTTCCACTTCTCGATCGGCTTGTTCTGAGCCGTCGAGGCGGATCCAATCCTCAGCAGCGGCCACGCGCCGTGATCCCGGCCGGGCCCCGCTCGGGATCGCATCCGCCTCGCTGAGCTGCGTCACTCGCAGCCGATGGGCTGATCGTCGATCGCGACGTCGTCGATCCACATCTCTCTCGCGCTCGTCGCCTGATAGTGCTCCCAGCCGAGCGAGAGCCGATCGAAGACCGGCGCGTACCAGTGATCGCCCGTGTCGTGGCCGCCGCAGCCTTCTCCCGCGCCGACGACGTGCACGTCGTCGAGCGGCGTACCGTCGACCGAGAGCTCCATCTCGTCGGTGCTCGTGCGGTAGTGCCACGCGAGGCAGGCCCAGCGCCCGGTCGGCATGACCGTCGTCGAGTGATCCCAGCAGTCGGTCGAGACGCCGCTCGTCTCGTAGTTGGCCATGATGCGGCCGTCGTGTTGCCCGCCGTACCGGTAGAGCGAGCGGAAGCCCATGCCGCTCACGTCGCCCTCGGCTTGGATGTTCGTCCAGTGCACCGAGCCCGTCGGTGTCGCGACGAGCCAGAGCCGCATGCGCCCGTACATCTCGGTCGAGACGGCGGGGAACAGCGGGGCGCCCGAGAGCACGGCGTAGGCACGTCGGTAGGTGCCGCTGCCGTCCTCGGTGGTCACGTGCAGCGCATGCGTGCCGCTGGCCGCGTGCGCGTCGTCGATCACGACGGCGCCCTGGCTCGCCGACACGGTCCACGGCGAGGCGGGCGCGGCGCCCAAGCTCGCGCTCTCGAAGTCGTCGCAGAAGACGGCGCTCGCGCAGTCGAAGCCGGTCGTGCCCGCATCGCTCGCCCCGCCGCCGTCGACGCCGCTCGCGTCCTGCTCGGTGCCGCCGTCGCGCCCGCCGGTGTCGCGCGGAGGATTGCCGCCGTCGTTCGCGGAGGCATCGGTGCCGCCCTCGACCGACCCCGTACAACCGCCGGCGCCGAGGAGGATCGCGACGAGCGTCGCCACGGGGAAGGGTGCGCTGCGCATGGCGCGAGCATAACGCAGCTCGCGCTGGGCTCGCTCAGCGGGAGCGCGCCTGCCAGCCGATGTCGCGACGCAGCTGCTTTCCGTCGAACGCGATGGCGTCGCAGGCCGAGTACGCGCGCGCGGCGGCCTCGTCGAGATCGCTCCCGCGCGCGGTGACGGCGAGCACGCGCCCGCCGTTCGTGACGAGCGCGCCATCCTTCGCCCGCGTGCCGGCGTGGAAGATCGTCACGCCCTCGCGGGCGGCCGCCTGCTCGATCCCCGTGATCGCATCCCCCTTGCGGGGCGCGGCCGGGTAGCCCGCCGACGCGAGCACCACCGTCATCGCCGCCGGGCCGAAGTGCGGGGTCGTCGTGGGCAGCCGGCCCCTCGCGGCGCCCTCGAGGTACGGCAGGAGATCGTCCTGCATCCGCGTGAGCAGCACCTCCGTCTCGGGATCGCCGAAGCGGCAGTTGAACTCGAGCACCTGCGGCGCGCCGTCGACGATCATGAGGCCGACGAAGATCACGCCGCGGAAGGGGGCTCCGCGCTTCTGCATGGTGGCGAGCAGGGGCGCGATCACCTCGCGCTCGATGCGCGCCTGCATCGCGGCATCGACCATCGGCGTCGGCGAGTAGGCGCCCATGCCGCCGGTGTTCGGGCCGCGGTCCCCCTCGAGCAGGCGCTTGTGATCCTGCGCGGCGGCGAGCGAGACGAAGCGCTCGCCATCGCAGATCGCGTGGAACGAGACCTCCGGGCCCCGCAGGGTGTCCTCGAGCAGGATCGTCGCGCCCGCGTCGCCGAAGACCCGATCGACCAGCATCGACCGGATCGCCGCGATCGCCTCGGCCTCGTCGCTCGCGACGACCACGCCTTTGCCGGCGCAGAGCCCGTCGGCCTTCACGACCAGCGGCCGGCCGGCGGCGCGCACGTAGGCCTCTGCGGCGGCCGCGTCGGTGAAGGAGCGCGCGCCGGCGGTCGGGATGCCGGCCTCGGCCATCACTTCCTTCGCGAAGGCCTTGCTCGCCTCGAGCCGCGCGGCGGCCTTCACCGGCCCGAACGCAGCGATGCCGATCGCGGCGAGCGCGTCGACCAGGCCCATCGCGACCGGCGCGTCGGGGCCGACGACGACCAGGTCGACCGCCTCGTCACGCGCGAGCGCGCAGAGCTCGGGGAGCTGCTCGGCGCCGACGCTCACGGTGCGCGCGTCGGCCGCGATGCCGGCGTTGCCCGGTGCGCACACGATCTCGCGGACGCGCGGGCTCTCTTTCAGCTTCCGAACGAGCGCGTGCTCTCGCGCGCCGCCGCCGACCACGAGGATCTTCATGGCGGCCGCCTTGCCATCGGCCTCGGGCGCCGGCAAGCGAGAAGCCTCTCGCCCCGCGCTCACCCGGGCTGGAAGACGACCCAGGCGCGCTCGAAGCGCTTGGCGGCGAGGTCGGCGCGGCGGATCAGGACGTAGAGGGTGCCGAGCTCGACCCACGTGAAGCGATCGTCGTGGGGCTCGAGCTGCCACAAGAGCTGCCACTCGAGCGCGCCGGCCTCGGCGCGCGAGAGCTCGCTCGCGCCGAAGCGCCCACGGCTCGCGCTCATCCCGCGCGAGGCGAGCTCGGCGGTCAGGCGTCCGTCGCCGTCGAGCCACTGCGGGTGACCGCCGATCTGCTGGCGCCCCGGGCCGATCGCGAGCTCGGGAGCGTTCGCGAGCGTGAACGACTCGACGAAGGTCTTGTACTCGCGCAGCCAGCTCGCGCGCTCCGGCTCGGGGCCGAACGAGCGCAGCGCCAGATCGCCCGGCCAAGGCAGCGTGGGCTGGGTCGACGGAACGAGCGGCTCCGGATCGAAGGGGATCGCTCCCGAAGGCGACTCGACGTCGATGGCCCGTGCCGAGTCGGGGGCGTACGAGAGCGCCCAGCCGCTCGCGTGCGAGGGGTCGTAGCCCCAGGGCTGCTCCTCGACGTCGTAGAAGAACGAGAGCACGCCGTCCTTCGGCAAGACGAGCCCGTCGCCGCCGAAGCCGCGCATCTCGCGGAAGTCGATCTGGGCGACGAAGCTCAGCGGCCCGCGATCGGAGCGCGGCCACTCGGTCCCGGGCGCCAGAAGCGGCGCGCCGCCGAATCGGGTGCGCTGCCCTTCGTCGCTCTCCGGCGGGCCGAGCACGATGGCAGGCGCGACGGACGCTTCGATCGCCTCGCGGAGCGGCACGAGAGCGGACGGCAGATCGAGCCCGGCGCGCATGGGTCGTCCAATGTACGGGAGCGCGAGGCCCGTGGGGAGACAAACGCATGCGGCCGGTCGCGGCGGACGGGCGGCCATGAAGCCGCGCGGGCGCTCGCGGCGCCGCGCTCACGCCCCGGCTCGCGTGCGCGCGCGCGCGGCGTATGATTCCGGCATGAGCGACGCGAAGACGAAGCCGGAGAGCGCCGAGAAGAAGAAGCACTCGCTGAGCGAGGACGACATCCGCACCGAGCGCCGTGGCGCGGGCGGGAGCGTGGGCCGGGTGGGCGCGGGCGCGACCGGCGCTTCGAAGGTCGTCGATCCGAACCGTCGCGGGCCTGGCGCCGACCGATCCCGACGCCTGACGGCCGAGCGCTCGGCCGGGCCGGCCGGACGGCACGGGGGGCGGGCTCGACGGAAGGGCGCCGATCGATGCTCGGCGACGCCTGATCATTTGCCCGGCGGATCTGCCGCTGATAGAGGTCGCGCCATGCAAGCGCGCGATCGGCGGAACCGCACCCTCGCACTCCTCGGCCTCCTCGCGGCCTTCGCGGCCATCTACGTCGCCTGCAGTGGCGGAAGCGAGACGCCGCCTCCCACGAGCGCGCCTCCCACGAGCGCGCCACCGGCGAGCGCGCCACCGGCGAGCGCACAGGCGAGCGTGGCGGGCGATCTGCCGGACTCGCTTCCGACGGGCCTCCTGCTCACGTACTCGCAGTTCGCCATGGCGGATGGCCGCGTCGACTCGAGCGCGCCGGGGCCCGGAAGGCTCGAGCTGCTGCACCGCGAGGGCGGTGAGTGGCGCACCGACGTGTTCGAGGACCCCGACAGCAACGTGTTCCACAAGGCGCTCGTCTACACGCCGCCGGGCGGCACGCCGGGGATCTTGACCCTCGGTGGCTCGCGCGCGTTCGTGAAGCTCTGGCGTCACTCGGCCACCGGGTGGACGAGCGAGACGCTCTGGACCGAGGACTTCGGTGGCCGGTTCTCGCGCATGCGCGACGCGGAGATCGCCAACCTCTACGGCGACGGGCCGGCGATCGCGGTCGCGACCCACGACCAGGGCGTCGTCGCCACGATCCGCCCGCAGGCGGGTGGGGGCTGGACCGTCACGCGCCTCGACGAGCGACCGAACACGTTCGTCCACGAGATCGAGATCGGGGACCTCGACCACGACGGGCACCTCGAGGTCTACGCGACGCCCTCGGACCCCAACGACCTCGACGGCGCCCACCAGCGGGGCGAGGTCGTGCGCTACGTGCCGGGGCAGGAGGGCTCGCGCACCGTGGTCGCCGACCTCGGCGATCGCCACGCGAAGGAGATCTACGTCGGCGACGTCGACGGGGACGACACCGACGAGCTCTACGTCGCGGTCGAGGCGCTGATGAACGGCGCGGACGTCGTCCAGCCGGTGGAGATCCGCCGCTACGACGGCGGGACCGCGGCGAGCGCGGGCGTGGTCATCGCGACGATTCGCGATCGCGGCGCGCGCTTCCTGACGGTCGGCGACGTCGACGGCGACGGGCACCGCGAGATGGTGGCGGCGTCGTTCTCGACCGGCCTGTGGCTGATGCGGCCGGGCCGCGACGCGCACGGCGAGTGGTCGATCGAGAACATCGACCGCGAGAGCGGCGGCTTCGAGCACGCGGCGCTCTTCGCCGACCTCGACGGCGACCACCACGACGAGCTCTACGTCGCCGACGACGAGCACGGCGAGCTGCGCCGCTACGCGTGGGACGCGGGCGGCCACGCACGCCGCAGCGTGATCCACTCGCGCGAGGTGCCGCGCCAGATGATGACCTGGAACCTCGCGACGTTCCCGGTCTCGATGCTTCGCTGATTTCAGCGGGGCCTGGCTGCGCCCTCAGGAGCCGGCGCCTTCGGCACCTCCACAGCCGAGTCGGCTCCGCCGATCGGCGAGAGGCGAGAGGCGCTGCCCTCGCGCACCCCCGAGCTCCTCGCCGTGCCCGGTGCGCGCCGTCTCGCGAAGAGCGTCTCCCTCGCCCGCGAGAGCGGGAGAGGGTTGGGGAGAGGGACCGCGAAGGACGAGCCGGACGAGACGCCCGCGATAGGAGGGCTCCCGACCCGCGCGGCCTGGTGTTCTCGATCCCCGCCGAGGCCCGCTATCTCGCGACGCGTGTGGCGTGGAACAGGCCGAACACGTCGCCGCGGGACTCGTCGCCGGTGCCCGAGACGAGGCGCACCTCGATCGCGCCGTCTTCCATCAGCGAGAGGAACACCATCACGTCGCGGCCGGCGAGCGGGCCGTCCTCCGCGCGCGCGACGTACATGTAGTTCCGGATGCGGCCGGTCCCGGGGAAGTCGTACTGCGAGAGCAGGTCGTGCTCGAGCGACTCGATCACGCGCAGAGGCGCGGCATCGAAGTAGACGACGTCGTCGGGCGAGGTGACCGTCACGGTGCCGGCGCTCGGCCCCTGCGCCATCGCCGGGTCGAACTCGAGCTCCATCGTCGTGTCGGGCGGGAAGCCGCGCCGGATGAAGGAGTCGGCCGCGTCGCCCGTGATCGTCGCCTCGAAGACCGCGTGCTCGCCCGTCTGGAAGCGGTCCAGCGACTCGCAGGACGCGAGCGCGAGCGCGACGGGGAGCACGATGAGCGCGAGGGACCGCACGGCGACGGGCTCAGGATAACAGCTGGGCTTGCGGAAGGCCCTCCCTCGCTGGTACCAATGAATGGCCATTCATCGAGAGCCGCCCAGGAGAGAGCCATGACCACGAACGCGCCTGCGCCGTTTCCGCCCTTCACTCCCGAGCACGAGCTGTTCCGCAAGACCGTCCGCGACTTCGCGGTCAAAGAGCTCGCCCCGCACACCGAGGAGTGGGAGCGCGACGAGCTGTTCCCGAACTGGGTCTTCAAGCGCGCCGGTGAGCTCGGCATCTTCGGCGCCCACTATCCCGAGGACGTCGGTGGCGCCGGCGGCGACTACTGGTACTCGATCGCGAAGAGCGAGGAGCTCATCCACTGCGGCATGGCCGGGGTCGGCATGGGCTTGCTCGTGCAGAGCGACATGGCCACGCCCTGCATCAACGAGCTCGGCACGGCCGAGCAGAAGAAGGAGTTCCTCGAGCCGGCGCTCCGCGGCGAGAAGATCGCCGCGCTCGGCGTCAGCGAGCCCGGCGCCGGCAGCGACGTCGCGGGCCTGCGCACGACGGCGCGCAGCGAGGGCGGCGACTACGTCATCAACGGCAGCAAGACCTACATCACGAACGGCACGCGCGCCGACTTCGTCACGCTGCTCGTGAAGACGAACCCCGAGGCCGGCCACCACGGCATCTCGATCATCCTGTTCCCCACCGACACGAAGGGCTTCGGCGTCAGCAAGAAGCTCAGCAAGATGGGCAACTGGTCGAGCGACACGGCCGAGCTGTTCTTCGACAACTGCCGCGTGCCCAAGCGCTACCTCCTCGGCCAGGAGGGCATGGGCTTCATCTACCTGATGCAGAACTTCCAGAGCGAGCGCCTCATCGCCGCCAGCTCGGCCGTCGCCGGCTCGCAGCACGCGCTGGACCGCTCGCTCGAGTGGGGCCGCTCGCGCACCGCGTTCGGCAAGCCCCTCATCAAGCGCGAGGTCTGGCAGCACAAGCTCGCCGAGCTCTACACGAAGGTCGAGGCCGCGCGCTCGCTCACCTACCGCGCGGCGCACGCGTTCAACACCGATCGCTACGTCCGCAAGGGCGACATCTCGTTCGAGACGACGAAGATGATCGCGATGGCGAAGCTCTTCGTCGGCGAAGAGATGAGCATCGTGGCCGACCAGGTCGTGCAGTTCCACGGCGGCATGGGCTACCTCGAGGACCTCTGGGTCGCGCGCTACTACCGCGACCATCGCCTGCTCCGCATCGGCGGCGGCACCAGCGAGGTCATGAAGTACATGATCGCCAAGATCAGCGGCTGGTGAGCCCCGAAGCGACGAGCCGAACGAGGGGATGAGCGGGGGGATGAGCGGGATCGGGCTCGGCCGGTCCCGCGGCTCCCGCCCCTCAATACGGATCGAGCTTGTACCCCTTCACCGGGCCGACGGTGCCGCTGCCGTCGTCGCCCTCGGGCCGTCGCGGCGGGCGCGGACGGAACGGGCGGCCGGTCGGGAGCGCGGCGAGGGTCGCCGAGACGTCGAGCGTCTCGCCCGTCACCGTGCGGACCACCGAGTAGTCCTGGTGTCCGTCGAGGTGGAACAGGAAGGTCACCTCGCGGCCGACGCGGGCGTCGTCGCCGGTCCAGTCGAGGCTCGTCGGCGTGGGCCCGTAGGTCTGCTCGCCCACCGCGACCGTCGCGCCGGAGGGTGTCGACGAGAGCGACACGTGGGTCCGCGCGATCTCGGGGGTCGCCGTCGTGGGCGGCGGGCTCGTGCCGATCGAGGACGACGTGCCGGTCGAGGTCGTGCCCGTCGAGCCGGCGAGGGTCGGCGGAACGTCGGTCGACGGCGTGATGGGCGTCGTCGCGGTCGGCGCGCCGTTCGTCGCGTACCAGACGAGCCCCGCGAGCAAGGCCGCCCCGAGCCCCAGCGCCGCGAACATCGGCACGCGCGACGGCGCCTCGGGGGCCTCGGAGGGTGGGGCGCTCGCTGGAGCGCCGGACGTGCTCGCGGGCACCGGGACGCCGCCCGAAGGCGGGGCGACGACGACGCCGCTCGGGGTCAGCGACGGGTGCGTCTCGCCCGACTGCCGCAGGGCGGCGTGGCGCCCGGTCGGGAGCGAGCCGCGCTCGCCCGAGGTCCCCAGATCGACGATCCCCTTCATCGCGCCGAGCAGCTCTTCCATGCTGGCGAAGCGGTCGTCCGCCTGCTTGCTCAGGCAGCGCATGACCAGCGCCTCGAGCGACTCGGGCGCGTGCACGTTCGGGTTGATCTCGGCGAACGGCGGCGGCGCCTCGTGCACGTGCGCCATCAGGATGTTCACCGAGTTGGGCCGATCGAACGGCACCTTCCCGGTGACCATCTCGTAGATCATCACCCCGAGCGAGTAGACGTCCGCGCGCGCATCGGCGCGCTCGCCGCGGATCTGCTCGGGCGACATGTACTTGGGCGAGCCCATGAACAGGCCCGTCTGGGTGAGATCCTCGCCCTTGTCGTCGACGTTCTTGACGAGGCCGAAGTCGAGCACCTTCACGAAGTCGTTCTCGTCGCCGTGGCGCACGAGATAGACGTTGGCGGGCTTGAGGTCCCGGTGGATCACGCCGAGGCCGTGGGCCTCCCGGAGCGAGCGACAGATCTGGCGGGCGATCTGGAGCGCGCGCTCGGTCGAGAAGGGCCCCTCCTCGCGCAGCGCGCGATGCAGCGTGCGCCCCTCGAGCAGCTCCATCGCGATGTAGTAGACGTCGTCGTCGGTGCGCCCGTAGTCGAAGATGGTGACCGTGTTCGGATGCGTGAGCTTCGAGCAGGTCGACGCCTCGAGGAAGAAGCGCTTGTGGAACTCGGGGTCGTTGTCGCCGCTGTAGTTCGGGTTGAGGACCTTGAGCGCGACCTCGCGCCCGAGCGGTGCCTGCTCGGCGCGGTAGACCTTGCCCATGCCGCCGCGCGCGAGCAGCGCGACGATGCGGAAGCGGTCGTTGACGACCCGGCCGATGAGAGGGTCGGGCCCGCTGTTCGAGGTGCGAAGGCCCGTGCTGCCGGAGGCGCCCACACCTGGCCCGCTCGGGCTGCTCTTGCCCGCGGCGGCCGAGACTGGCTCCCCGATCTCGATCTCGGCGTCTTCGCCCACCGACCCGACGGCGTCCGGGGTCGGCTCCGGCGCGCTCGCCTGAACCGCCGCCGGCTTGGGGACGACCGGACGTGCACCGGCGCCGGCGGCAGGCTTGCCGTCCCCGGGCACTGCCGGCGTCGTCGGGCCGTCAGCCACTCGCGCCTCCATCTGCGTTACGTCCCATCCCCGAAAGACAACGATTCCCGTCCGCTCCGGGCTTGTCAATCATTAGATGGACGCCCGAGCGCAGACGCACCTTGGCCGCCGGCTCGCGGCGCGTAGACTGGCGCCCGCATGGCGGAAGAACAGGGACAGGGCGGCGGCGGCCGGCGCGTGCTGTGGATCGTGCTCGGGATCGTGGGGGCGATGGGCCTGCTCGGCTGCATCGCGTGCGGAGCGAGCGGCGTTTTCTGCGCGCACGAGCTCGAGCCGAGGCCTCGCGAGCCGGCCCGCGTCGAGCAGAGCCTCTACTACGGAACCTGGGTAGGTGAAGGTCCGACCACGCTCACCGTGGACGCGAGCAGCATTCGCTGGGAGCAGTACACGAACGGATCGGGCGGCCACATCTCGTACAACGGAACGAACGCGGGCGTATCTGGCCAGGATCTGCGCGTCGGCGTCATGGTGACGGAGGTCACGCTCGTCGTCGCCGAGCCGCCTCACCAGGACGCGACCGGAGCCTGGGTGATGACGGTCGAGGGAGTCCCACTGCGCCGACAGTGATGCGACTTGCGTCGGCGGGAGCGCGCGCGCCGAATCAAGGCGCGGTCGCGTCAGCCGCCAGACGGACCGTCGGCCTTTTTTTTTCCGCGCTCGCGCCCTCGGGCGCGAGCAGGGCCAGGCCGCCGAGCAGCGCCGGCACCTGGCCCGTGAGCCAGCTACCGAGCGCGAGCAGCACGGCCTCGCTCGTCTCGACTCCGGCGCCGGCCAGGAGCGCCACCGCGACGCCCTCGCGCACGCCCACGCCCCCGATCGACACCGGCAAGAGGACCGCGATCACGATGGCGTTTCCGACCGAGAGCAGCGTCGGCACGGAGGCCGGCACGTGGAACGCGAGCCCGCTCGCCGCGAACGTCCCGGAGAGCGCGAGGTGCGAGACGATCCCGAGCAGGAGCGCCGGGAGCAGCGAGCGGACGTGCAGTCCGCCGCCGAGGACGGCTTCGGCGACCTTGTCGACGCGGGCGCGGATGGCGCGCGGTGCGAACCGCACCAGGCGCTCGGCCGTGCGGGGCGAGGCCATCACGAAGAGGCCGACCGCCGCGACGCCGGCCATGCCGAGCGCGATCACGACGGCTCCCGCCCCGAGACGCTCGGCCAGCCCGAAAGGCAGCAGCGCGAGGCAGACGCTGGCCATGCCGACGAGCCCGACCAGCTTCTCGACGGCGATGGTGGCCGCGGCCGCGCCGGTGTCGCCGGTCCGCCGCGCGACGTCGACGAGGCGGTAGCCATCGAGGCCGGTGGTCGAGGGCGTGAAGGCGCCGAGGAAACGGCCCACGAGGAACGAGCGCAGAAGCACCACGAACGGGAGCTGGATCCCGCGGCCCGCGAGGAGCACGCGCCAGCGCAGCACGCCGGAGAAGAGCACGGCCACGAAGTGCAGGGCCACCGCCCCGGCCATCGCCGGCCAGGCCACGTCGGTCGCGCGCGCGGCCAGCTCGTCCATGCCGTCGCGGAGCGCGATGGTCCTCAGGAGCCAGCCGAGCAGGCCGAGGGTCACCAGGATCTTCACGGCGAGCAGCGCCAGCGCCCGTGGGCTCCGCCGCCCGGGGGGCGGGGAGGAAGGCGAGGCGCCGTTCGCGGGCTCGGTCATCGGGCTCGACGCTGCAACGCCCGGCGCGACGGGTCAACTTCCCGCCCGCACGTCCCCGAGCGAGCAGGCGCGTCGTCGTACTACGCTGGCGCCCGATGACACGGCACTGGTTGATGAAGAGCGAGCCCGAGGTGTTCTCGATCGACGACCTGGCGCGGGACGGCTCGACGAGCTGGGAGGGCGTCCGCAACTACACGGCGCGCAACTTCATGCGCGACGGGATGCAGCTCGGGGACCTCGTCCTCTACTACCACTCGAACGCCGAGCCCTCGGGCGTCGCGGGGCTCGCGAAGGTGAGCCGCCTGGCATATCCCGACCCGACGCAGTTCGATCCGAAGAGCGAGTACCACGACCCCGGCGCGAGCCAGGCCGAGCCGCGCTGGCTGATGGTGGACGTCGCGTTCGTGGAGCGCTTCCCCACGCTCGTCGCGCTCGAGGCGATCAAGGCCGAGCCCGCGCTCGCGAAGATGCTCGTGGTGCAGAAGGGGCAGCGCCTCAGCGTGCAGCCGGTCGACGAGGCCCACTTCGCGCGCGTGGTCGCGATGGGCCACGCGCCCGCCGCGGCACCGGCGGCGAAGAAGGCCGCGCCCGCGAAGAAGCGGGCGAAGCCGACGAAGAAGCCGGCTCGCGCGAAGGAGCTGGCGAAGGCGACGAAGAAGCCGGCTCGCGCGACGAAGAGCGCGAAGGCTGCAACGGCGCGCGCGAAGCAGGCGCCGTCTCGCCCTCGCTGATCGCGCTCTGCGGCGCCACCGGCGGCGAAGAAGCCCGCGCGCGCGCCGCACGCGGATCGACCGCCTCCCGCGCGCGCGCTAGGAGCGCGCGATGAGGGCTGGGGTCCGCTTTGCGCTCACCGCGAGTGTCGTTCTCTCCGCGTGCTGCTTGGCACCCACGTCGAGCGAGCCGCCCGTGCCCTCGACGGCGGTGACCGATCCCGCTTCAGCGGCGCTGCTTGCGCCACCGCCGGACCGAGGTGCGATGCAGGTCGCCGTCTACTGGGTCGCCGATGCGCCCGCCGATCCCGTCGCGCGCTTTCGGGAGACGTGCCGCGACATCGCGGTGCTCGAGGCGCTCGGGTCGCCGGGTGCCGCATCCGCCGTGGTCGCGCTGCGTACCGACTACGCGGCGCCCGACGTGGAGGGGCTCGGCTACTTCGGCCGAGGGCTCGACGAAGCCGATGCACGTGCGCTCCAGGCTCCGGCGGTCGTGCTCGTGGCCACGATGGAGGTCGCTCCCGCCGGGGCGAGCGCTGCTGCGCGAGCCCTCACGACGTGCATCGCCACGCTGGCCGCGCCAGGCGGCTTCGTGTGGGACGAGGAGACGCGGCTGATGTACTCGCTCGAGGCCTACCGCGCCGGGCCGGTCGCCGACTGGGACGACGGCGTGCCCTCGTTCACCGACCAGGTGACGGTGCACGCGATGCCGGACAATCCCGATGGCACGCTGCGCGCGGTCTCCCTCGGCATGCGGCGCTTCGCGCGCTCCGATCTCGTCATCCCGAGCTTCGGCGAGCAGCACTTCGACAACGTCGGGCGCCTGCTCACGTGGATCGGCCAGACGATGATCGAAGGCGGCGAGCCGGCCGATCACGTCCATCTCGATCCGGCGAGCGTGCACGAGGCGGCGATCCGCGCCGACCTCGAGGGCGCCTCGGCCGGCGACCTCGCATTGCGTCCGGCGCCGGCCGAGGAAGGGGATCCGCCGCGCCTGCTCGAGGTCGTGTTCCCGGGAGAGCCGTCCGTGTCGGTCATCGAGCGCGAGGCGGCCTTTCTCGAGAGCGTCTTCGGTGCCGACCGCTTGATCGGAACGCTCGATCCGGATGCGCAGCTCGAGGCGCTCTCGGCTGCGGCGCGCACCGAGCTCGCCGCGCGACGCGGCTGGTTTCTCGCGGGCGTCCCGGCGGGTCAGCATCTCCGCATCGCGACGCTCCTCGATGCGGCGAGCACCGAGATCGTGTGGGTCGAGGTGACGTCGTGGCCCGATCCCCAGCACCTCGCCGGTCGCCTCGCGAGCGAGCCGCGCCACGCTCCCGGTGTCCACTCGGGCGACACCGTGAGCGTCTCGCTCGCCGACGTGCAGGACTACACGATCGAAGATCCCGAGCACCGCCTCGCCGGCGGGCAAGCGTACGACTACGCGCTCCGCATCGAGCACTGATCGCGGCGGCGTCAGCCCTTCACGACCACACCCCGCAGCGGGCGCGCGGGGTCGGCGGACCGTGGGCCTCGATCCTCGACCGGGACCACGCCCGTGATCGGCTCCGCGGGCGCGGCGGGCGAGGCACGGGTCTCGGGGACCGCGCGCGGGGGCCGCGAGAGCCGGCGCGCGAGCGGCACGGGCGCGGCGATGCGACGCAGCTCGGCGAGGAGCTCGCTCGCGGTCGGGCGATCGGTCGCGTTCTTGGCGAGGCCCCGCCCGAGGGCCGCGTCGACCTCACGCGCCCACGGCTCGGGCGTGAGCTCGGCGATGCGCCGGGGCTCGCTGCGGGTCTTGGTGATCATGAGCTCGATCCCGGCGCCCTCGAACGGCAGCTCGCCGGTGAGCAGCTCGAAGATCGTCGTCGCGAGCGAGTAGACGTCGGAGGCCGGCGTCGCCTTCGCCCCGCGCGCCACTTCGGGCGCGATGTACTCGGGCGTTCCGATCACGTGACCCACGCGCGTCAGGCGCGCCGACGTCTGCTCGTCGAGGATGGCGAGCCCGAAGTCGATGAGCTTCACGCGCGGGCGCTCGAGGCGCGCGCCGAGCACGAACACGTTCGCCGGCTTCACGTCGCGATGGACGATGCCCGCCGCGTGCAGCGCGTCGAGCGCCTCGGCCAGCGGATCGAGGAGCGCGACCACCGTCTCGAGGTCGAGCGGACCGTGCTCGCCCGCGAGGCCTTCGAGGTCGCGCCCATCGAGACGCTCCATCACGAGGTAGGGCTCTTCGTCGAGCAGCCCGAGGTGGAAGATCGTGACGATCGACGGATGCTGCACCCGGCACGCCAGGCGCGCCTCGCGGATCAGCCTCGCGCTCGACTTCGCATCCGCCGCCCGCGGCGAGATCACCTTCACGACCACGGGGCGCTCGAGGAGATGGTCGAAGCCGTCGTACACGACGCCCATGCCGCCACGGCCGAGCACGTCGGTCAGCGAGTAGCGATCCTCGAGGATGCGACCGAGGCGGAAGCGCGCGGGATCGTCGCTCGCAACGGGTGCGCGTGGCGCCTTGCGACGCGCGGACCCACCCCAGAGCAGCGCGGTTGGAGCGGAGCCCCTCTTCGATGCGTCGGTCGGGCGCACACCCATCGGGACCTCCTGCCACGTCGACCCGCGAGGGGGACGTTCCATTGCTCGTACAGAAAGCCGAGTCGGGCGGCAACAGGCGATTGCGCTCGCCGTGTTTCGATCTCCGTCGTGACCGTCGCAGCGTACGGGATGCGCGAGATCGACCGCGTCGGTGCTGCATTCCGTCGCGCTTCCGGTCAGCTCGACCGCAACCTTCGTGGCAAAAGGCGTCAGCGGCGCGGCGTCAGCGGTCGCAGCCGAGCTCGAGGCTCGCGAAGAAGGGATCGGCGAGCGTCGCGGTGCCGCGGCCCGCGGGCGCGACGAGCTCCATCATCACCAGGGCGCGCGTGTCGGCCGTCACGAGGAACGCGACCTCGCCACCGCCCGAGGTCGCCTGCGTGAGCGCGAGGCGACGCGCCGGATGATCGTCGACGCTCGTCGTCTGATCGCGCAGCGCGGTCTGCCCCGCCACCAGGCCGTCGGCGAGGCGCGCGACCGCCGAGGACGGGTCGACCTCGGTCCCGTCGATCGGCCGGAAGATCACCACGCGGTACTCGACACCGTCGTCGACCGCGTGCACGACGACCCGCTCGAAGCCCGCGTCGTCCTCTTCGCGTAGGCCTTCGTCGGCGGCCGCCGGCATCACGACGCCGACGCCGCTGTCGCGATGCACGTAGCGCGCGCTCTCGCTCTCGCGCGGCTCGAAGCGCAGCCCCACCGAGGAGGGCGCGAAGGGCCCCGCCCCGCAGCCCGCCGCGAGCGCGATCAGCGCCCACAGGACTCGCCTCGCAGCCGCAGGTGGCCCCCCCTCTCCCGCGCGAGCGGGAGAGGGATGGGGAGAGGGACCGCGAAGCCGAAGAAGGTGCACGCGACTGCGAGAGGCCGGCAGACCGCCAGACCGAGCGCCCGCTACTTCTTCACGTCGCCGCGGGCGAAGATGCTCGCGACGAAGCTCAGCACGTCCTTCGCGCTCGCCTCGTTGTACCCGTAGTACTTGATGAGGCGATCCTTGATGACGTCGATCTTGTCCTGCGTCTCCTTGTCGATGACGTTCGACACGAACGACGAGAGCTTGATCGAGTCCTTCTGGTCCTCGAAGAGCTTCATCTCGAGGGCGCGGCGCAGGCGATCGTTCGAGTCGTAGGTGAACTTCTTCCCTTCGATCGCGAGCGCACCGATGTAGTTCATGATCTCGCGCCGGAAGTCGTCCTTGCGCGACTCGGGGATGTCGATCTTCTCTTCGATGCTTCGCATCAAGCGCTCGTCCGGCTCTTCATCCCTTCCGGTGTAGCGGTTCTTGACCTTCTCCTTGAGCGTGTAGGCGCGGACGTTGTCGATGTAGTTCGCCGACAAGCGACTGATCGCCTCTTCGTCCGCCGAGATCGCGCGCTGGACCTCGTTCTTCACGATCTCTTCGTACTCGTTCTTCACCACGCCGATCAGCTCTTGGTAGCGCTTGCGCGTGTCGGCGTCGGCGATGAGCGAGTGGTGCGCGAGCCCCTTCTCCAGCTCGTTCAGCACCATGAACGGGTTGATGTAGCCCTCGACCCCGTCGCGCACGAGCGCGTTCGAGATCTTGTCCTGCACGTAGCGCGGCGAGATGCCGTCGAGGCCCTCGCGCGCCGACTCCTTGCGGAGCTCCTTGACGTTGTCCTGCGTGAAGCCCGGCAGCGTCTTGCCGTCGTAGAGCTTCATCTTCTGCAGCACCGAGAGCTGGTGCTTCTTCGGCTCCGAGAGGCGCGTGAGCACGGCCCACATGCTCGCCACGTCGAGCGTGTGCGGCGCCACGTGCTTGCCGCGCAGGCGCTCGCCGCCGAACTCCTTCTTGTAGATCCGGACCTCCTCCGTGATCTTCGTGATGTACGGGATGTCGATCTTGATCGTGCGGTCCCGCAAGGCCTCCATGAACTCGTTCTCGAGCAGCTTCTGGTACTCGGCCTCGTTCGTGTGACCGATGATCACCTCGTCGATGTCGGTCTGCGCGAACTTCTTCGGCTTGATCTTCCGCTCCTGCGTGGCCCCCAGCAGGTCGTAGAGGAAGGCCACGTCGAGCTTCAGGATCTCGACGAACTCGATGATGCCGCGGTTGGCGACGTTGAACTCGCCGTCGAAGTTGAAGGCGCGCGGATCGGAGTCGCTGCCGTACTCGGCGATCTTCCGGTAGTTGATGTCGCCGGTGAGCTCGGTCGAGTCTTGGTTCTTCTCGTCCTTGGGCTGGAAGGTGCCGATGCCGATGCGATCCTTCTCGCTGAGCAAGAGGCGGCGCACCCGGATGTGCTTCTGGATGAGCTGCGCCCAGTCGCCCTGGTACTTGTCGAGCAGGTTCTTGAAGATGTAGCGGCACGAGGGGTTGATCGTGCCGTCGATCTTCACGGTGAATCGATCGTTGCCGAGGCCGAGGTCTTTGATCGCCTTCTCGCGCCAGTCCTCGGGGATGAGCTTGAGCGGCTCCTCGTTCATCGGGCACGCGAGCTCGTCGGCCTCGCCGGCCAGGCCCGTGTCCTTCAGGTTCACCCACTTGTACGTGTAGAGCGCGCCCTCGGGCGTGCGCGAGTAGCGCTCGGCGCCCTTCTTGAGCATGCGCGCGATGGTGCTCTTGCTGGAGCCGACGGGCCCGTGGAGCAGGATGATGCGCTTCTCGGGGACGTAGCCCAGGGCGGCCGCCTCGAGCGTGTTCACCAGACGCATCAGCGGGATGTCGAGCCCGAAGATGGCGTCCTTGCCGCCATCGAGCGGGTCTTGGAAGAACGGGTAGCGGACCAGGCGCTTCTTGTTGTCGATGTACTCTTCCTCGCCGTACGACACGATCATGTCGTGCAGGCGCTGGAAGGCGTTGCGCGTGACCTGCGGCTTGTCGCGGACGATGCGCAGGTACTCCTCGAAGCTGCCTTCCCAGGAGAGATCTCGGTACGTCGCGTAGTCCTGCAGGCTCGCGATGCGCCCGACGAGGCTGTCCTCTCGAATCGCCATGAACGCTCCTTGTGGTTATCCGGAAAGGTACCACGCGCGGGCAGAGGGTGGACCTCCCGTCTCGGGCGGCAGACCCGCCGCGCGTGCTCGAGCGGACCGGACGTCCAGCCCGGCGATCCCGGCTTCCACGCCGCGTTCGTCGTGCGTGGCGAGCCCGACGAAGCCCCGCCGGTTTCGGTGGATCTTCCCGGCCGCCGCTGGGTAGCCTTCGCTCGTGGGACAGCTCCCGCTCCCGCTCGCGCGTCCTTCGGCGGATGCGCCTTCGCCGGTGCCGCGGCCGCAGCGGATCTACGTCAACCGCAACATGCGGCTCGATCAGATCGCGTGGGTCGGCTTCGACATGGACTACACGCTGGCGATCTATCGTCAGGAGGCGATGGATCGGATCTCCATCGAGGAGACGGCCAAGAAGATGGTGGCGCGCGGGCGCCCCGAGTCGCTCCTCTCGCTGCCCTTCGACACGCGATTCCCGATCCGCGGCCTCTTCATCGACAAGAAGCTCGGCAACGTCCTCAAGATGGATCGCTACCGCTACGTCAAGCGCGCCTACCACGGCCTCAGGCGCCTGACGCGCGACGAGCGGCGGCAGCTCTACCAGGGGCGCCCCATCAAGCCGGGCACCAAGCGCTTCCACTGGGTCGACACGCTCTACGCGCTCCCGGAGGTGACGCTCTACGCGGCCGCGCTGCAGCACTTCGAGGATCGCCAGATCCGCTTCGACGCGGGCGAGCTCTTCGACGAGGTGCGCGAGTGCATCGACCTCTGCCACCAGGACGGCAGCATCGTCGACGTCATCGCCAGCCGGCCGGAGGACTTCCTGGTGAAGGACCCGGCGCTCGGGGCGACGCTCCACAAGCTGCGCTCTTCCGGCAAGCGCCTGTTCTTGCTGACGAACTCGCGCGCCGCCTACACCGAGAAGATCATGCGCTACCTGCTCGACGATGCGCAGCCCGAGTACGCGCGCTGGCAGAGCTACTTCGACGTGGTCGTGTGCGCGGCCAAGAAGCCACGCTTCTTCATGGAGGCAGGGATACCGTTCGTCCCCGGCGAGCCGGATCTCGCGCCACCGACCGAGCAATTCGAGGACGGCCGCATCTACGAGGGCGGCTGCCTGAGCGAGCTCGAGCGGCTCCTGCACGGCACCCACGGCGGGCCGCTGTCGGGCGACGAGGTGCTCTACGTCGGCGACCACATCTATGGCGACGTGCTCCGCACCAAGAAGGAGACCGCCTGGCGCACGATGATGATCGTGCAGGAGATGGCCGACGAGATCGCGGTCCACGACTCGCGGATCGAGGACCTCGGGCGGATGGACGAGCTGCACGAGACGCGCGAGATGGTTCAGGACGAGGTCCGGGGGCTGACCGCGCAGATGAAGCTCGTCGAGAGGTCGATCGAGGACGCCGGGCGAGCGTCGGCGGCGCTGGGGGCGAGCCGAATCGCCACACGGAAGGCGCTCGACCGCGCCAAAGCGCGCCTTCTCGACATCGAGGCCGACGAACGACAGCTCGAGCAGTCGCTCGACACTGCATTCCACCCGTACTGGGGGTCGGCCTTCTCGACCGGCGAGGAGCTCACGATGTTCGGCGACCAGGTCGAGCAGTACGCCTGCCTGTACACTGCGCGCGTCTCGAACCTCGGGCACTACTCGCCGACGCACTACTTCCGCGGTCCGCGGGACCGCATGCCGCACGAGCTCTGACGGGGCGTTCCCACGCCGGGTGGGCCGAGCCCGGGCTCACGGACCGCGCAACCTATGGACACCTACAGCCGGTAGCCGTATACAAGTTCTCACGCCCGGGGTTTCCTCGCGCCCGTCCATGCGCCTCGCCATCTTCAGCGACGTCCACGCGAACATCGAGGCACTCTCGGCGGTCCTCGAGGCGTACAAGCGCGAGAACATCGACGTCCACTACTGCCTGGGCGACGTCGTCGGGTACGGCGCCAGCCCGAACGAGTGCGCGGACGCCGTCCGCCGCACGGCCAAGGTCACCATCCTCGGCAACCACGACGCTGCCGTCGCGGGCCGGATGGACTATTCGTACTACTACGAGGCGGCGCGTCAGGCGCTCGACACGCACGCGCGCCAGCTCACCAAAGAGAACCTCGAGTGGCTCAAGACGCTCCCCTACAAGCACGACTTGAAGGAGATCGGTCTCACGCTCTGCCACGGCTCGCCGGTGCGCCTGGAGGAGTTCGAGTACATCTTCGCGCCCGAGCAGGCGCGCGAGTGCCTCTCGATCTGGGACGAGCTGTCGGACCTGACGCTCATCGGGCACTCCCACCTCTGCAAGGTGTTCGCGCTCCGGCCGGGCGAGGTGGAAGAGCTTCCCGCCAAGCGCTTCACGTTGCGTAAGGGTTGGAAGTACGTCGTGAGCGTCGGCTCGGTCGGCCAGCCGCGCGACTACGACAACCGCGCGAGCTACACGGTGTTCGACACCGACAACCGCGAGTTCGAGTTCAAGCGCGTCGAGTACGACATCGAGAGCGCCGCCACGAAGATCTTCGAGGGCAACCTCGAGCGCAACTTCGGGCACCGGCTCTTCATCGGCGTCTGAGCGCGCGAGGGGCGGTCGGTGCCCTCACCCGGGCGCTCCCACGAAGTGGGAGAAGGGCCCACGCAGTGGGAGAGGGGCGGGCTCCGGATCGTCCGGAGGCGTAGGGCTCGAGCCGCCCGAGGAAGCGAGCGCGCTGCGCGGCACCCTCTCCCGCGCGAGCGGGAGCGAGCGGGACAGGGCGCGCGTCAGCCGAAGATCTCGACGATGCGGATCAGTGCGAGCACGGCGTACGCGCCGCCCGCGGCGAGCATCGTGAGCGGCACGGCGCGGCGGTCCCAGAAGAGCGCGAGCCCGCGGAGCGAGAGCGTTCCCTCGCCCGGCACGGGCAGCTCGGCGTGTGCGCGTCGCAGCGTGCGTGCCGAGAGCCGAGGCGGCAGCGCCGGAGCGGGGAGGGCGGCGAGCGAGCGCTCGACCGCGTCGTCTTCGGGCCTCGAGCTCATCGGCGTGCTCCTCCGCTAGCTTCCAACTTCTCGAGCGCCGCAGCCAGCTCCGCGCGCGCCCGCGAGAGACGCTTGCGAACCGCATCCTCGCGGATCCCGAGCACCACCGCGATCTCCGCGTGCGGCAGGCCCTCGACGGCGGCGAGCAGGAGCACCTCGCGATGCGCCTCGGTCAGGCCGCCGAAGGCCTCGTCCACGCGCCGCGCGAGCCGCTCGGTGTCCAGCTGGGCGTCCGGCGTCGGCGGGCGCTCCTGCGGCTCGAGAGCGAGCGCGTCGCGCTTGCGGAAGTCGAAGAGCACGAAGCGCCGCGCGCTGCGGTGGGCATTGCGCGCGATCGTGTAGAGCCAGGGCGCGAGGCGGCTGCCGGGCTCGAGCCGATGCGCGTGCCGCGCCGCGCGGATCCACGTCTCCTGGAACAGGTCGGCCGCGTCGTCACGGCGCCCGGAGAGGCGCACGAGGAAGCGCCAGATGCGCTCCTCGTGCTGCCGGTAGAGCTCGTCGAACGCGCGCCGGTCTCCCTGGCGCAGCCGCTCGACGAGCGCGTGCTCCGGATCGCTCATGCGCGGCTCGCTTCAGCGCGCTTCCGCGGCGCGGGCCCGGACCTCGCGCACGCCGGCCCGGCTCACGCCGACCGCTGCGAGCACCAGCGCGAGCGAGAGGAGCGCGCCGCCGAGCGCGCCGGGGCGCGTGCTCTCCATCAGGCCCGTGATCAGCGTCCGCATGAGCTCCGCGTCCGGCGCGCGCTCCGGGTCCTGCACGTAGGCGAGCACCGCGGCGACGTTCATGAGCATCGCGTGCAGCATCGTAGCGACGAGCACCGCCGAGAGCGCGACGATCAGCTTGAGGCGCGTCGGCTCGACGTCCCACGCGTAGCGGCCGGCCACGCCGACCGCGAGCAGGCCCAACACGAGCACGGGGAGCATGCCGAAGCCGCCCTCTTGGATGAACTGGAGCATCGCCGTTTCCTCCTCTCGCGCCGGCCTCCGTGGCCTGCGCTCGGGTGATTCAATGCACGGCGAGGCCGGCCGTGACCGAGAAAACGACGGGGGTGCGGCGCGCCGTCAGCCGAGGCGCGTCAGGCCCTGCCAGGGCGGCACGCCATCGGTCGCCGCCAGCAAGGGCGGGCGCTGCATCTCGCCCAGCGGGCAGAGCCGCGGCGCGAGCGGGGAGGGCAGCGCGAGGCGCGCGTCGTCTCCGGCGACGCCGATCACCTTGAGGTGCGCGCCGAGCGGCCCGAGCCGGGGCTCGAGCTCGCCCAAGCTCTCGATCGCGTGGACCGCGACGTTGCGGTACCCGGGCGTCGGACGCAGGGCCGACGTCCCTTCGTGCGACACCGCGTAGCCATCGCCCTCGAAGAGCTCGTGCAGGCTCGACGCGACGCCGCGCCACTGCACCTGCTGCGCGCCGACCTGCACCGGCAGAGCACCGCGAGGCATCGAGCGCGCGAGCGGCGCGAGGCCCCGCGTCGCGAGGCGCTCGGCGAGATCGCGCGGGCCGATCTCGCCGCCCTTCTCGACGAAGACGGCCTGCGGCGAGAGGCAGCCGCGCTGGTCGTAGGCGGCGACGTCGAGCGCGAGGCGCGCGCAGAGCCCGTCCACGTCCGACGAGAGCGCCTCGCGCAGCACGATCACCGCCCCGAGGCCGTGCCCGTGCGCGACGAAGTCGGTCGTCGCCGAGGTCTTGCCGCGCATCTCTCCGATCGCGTGGTCGCCGCCGAACGCCGACACGAGGTCCACGCGCGCCGCGAGCTCGGCGTAGATCGCGGCCGAGCTGCCGCCGCTGCGCACGATCGCGATGGCCTCCCCGAGCTCGGGGTCGCACGCCGTCAGCGCGATCCCGACGAGCTCCGCGAGCCCTTCGTCGGCCCCAGCGAGCTTCACGACCATCGGCACGCGCGCCAGGAGCGACCACACCATGGGCCGCACGCACGAGGTGAAGACGTTGCCCGCGAGGACGATCGCGTGGCTGCGCACGGGCGTCGCGCGGTAGCCGGCGCTCGCCCGCGTCATCCGGTCGAGCCCCTCGCGGAGCTTCGCGCCGCTCGCCTCGGCCAGCGTGGTCTCGAGCGCCCACGCGGCGCCCTCCGCCGAGAGGCCGCTGCGCTCGGCGATCGGGCCGAATGCCTCGCGCCCGATCGGCGAGCTCGGGTCGCCCAGCGCGGCGAGCGCCGCCTCGAGCGCGTCGAGCACGCGCGTCTCGGAGGCCGCACGCAGCACGCGCCCCGCGCGCTCGATGCGCTCGATCGCCAGGTCGATCAGCTCGCTCATCGCTCGCCTCGCTTCTCGAGCGCCTCCTCGACCGCGAGCGAGCACCCGCGCGGCGTCGCTCCCGGTGCGCGCCCGAGGAGCACGAGACGCTCGCCCTCCATGCGGCCGAGGTCGGCGGTCTGGATCGAGACGCAGGCATCGAGGTTCGCGAGGTCGTCGAAGCGCAGCAGGCCCACCTCGCCCTCGGCCACGGGCCGGAGGGTCTCGGGATCGCAGGGCGTCACGCGCATCCAGGGCGGGGCCACGAGCCGCTCGACGCCGTCGGGCGCGAGCGCGCCGCGCACGAGGCCGTCACCGTAGAGCTGCGAGCTCAGCTCGGTCATCCCGTACTCGCTCACGACGCGATGCTCGGCCAGGCCGAATGCGCGCGCGAGCTCGGCGCGCAACGTGACGGCGTCCACCTCGCGCGAGCGGCCCTTGAAGCCGCCCGTCTGCATCACGAAGCTCCCCGGCGGGAGCGCCAGCGTGCGACCCGCGAGCCGATCGAGCAGGTGCACGAGCGCGAACGACGTCGCGCACACGCCGACCGGCTCCACGGCTGCGCGGAGGGCCTCGTCGACGATCGCGAGATCGATCTCGCCGCGGCGCCACGCCCAGTGGGTCGCGATCCCGAAGCACGACTCGAAGTGCGTCAGCATGAACGAGAGCGACGACTCGGGCGCGTCGGCGGCAGGGGGCGCCAGCACGAGCAGCCGCACCTTTCCTCCGGCAAAGAGCGCCCTCGCTGCCATGGTCCGGGCGGCGAGCTGCGTCGTCTCCACGTGGGCGAGCGCGTGGGCGCCGCGCGCACCGCTGGTCGTGCCCGAGGTGCGGAAGACCACGACGTCGTCCGGCGCGGGATGCATCGCGACGCGCGCGTAGCGGAACACGTCCGTGGGGAGGGCGGGCCACCCATCGGGCCCGACGTCGAAGCGTCCGGCGCGCGCCGCCACGAGACGCCCGAACGGGGGCACCTTCTCGGCTTGGGCACGCGCGGCCTCGGCGAGCAGCGCGTCGCGCTCCGCCCGGACGTCGCCTTCGAACGCCCGCGCGATCACCGCGCCGACCCGCTCGCGCAGCGTGGCCGTCACGCGGCATCCTCGGTCGAGAGCACGACGTCGAGCGCAGCCACGAAGGCGTCGACCAGCTCCTGCGCGATCGAGAGCGGCGGGGTCAGCGAGAGCACGCGCGCGTCCGCGCCGGCAGGCAGCGTGACGAAGCCACGCTCGAGCAGCCCCGCGCCGACGCGCAGCGCCGCCGCGGGCCGTGCGAGCTCGATCCCGAGCAAGAGGCCGCGCCCACGCACCTCGCGCACCGAGGGGTGGCGCCGTGCGATCGCGCGGAGCGCGCCGGTGAGCGCGTCCCCGATCAGGATCGCGCGCTCGAGCAGCTTCTCCTCTTCGATCACGTCGAGCGCGGTCAGCGCAGCCGCGCACGCGAGCGGGTGCCCGAAGAAGGTCGCCGTGTGGATCGACTCCTGATCGGGCTCGCCCCACGCCCGCATCACGTGGAGCGGGGCCAGGCACGCCGAGAGCGGCATCCCGCCGCCGAGGGCCTTGCCGAGACAGAGCACGTCGGGCACGACGCCGTCGTGGGCGCACGCGAGCATGGCGCCCGTGCGCCCGAGCCCGGTCATCACTTCGTCCGCGACGAGCAGCGCGCCCTCCGCGCGGGTGAGCTCGGCCAGCTCGGCCAGCCATCCCGAGGGCGGCACGACGACGCCGCCGCGGCCGAGCACCGGCTCGACGACGACACACCCGACGTCTCCGCGCGCGAGGTGGGCGCGCACGTCCTCGAGCGTCGTTCCGTAGCGTGCGAAGCGCACGTGCGGGTTCAGCTGGGCGGCGAAGGGGGCGCGCATGCGCCCGGCGTAGCCGCAGATCGCGAGCGGCCCGTGGGAGAGCCCGTGGTAGCCACCTTCGAAGGCGACGATGCCCGGTCGACCCGTGGCCAGGAGCGCGGTCTTCAGCGCCGCCTCGACCGCGTCGGCGCCGTGCGCCCCCAGCATCACGCGCGCATCGGCGAAGGGTGCGAGCGCAGCGAGGCGCTCGCACAGCTCGATCTTCACGTCGGACGGGTGCACGTCGCCGAAGCCGTGCAGCAGGCGCTCGGCCTGATCGATCACGGTGCGGACGACGGCGGGATGTCCGTGCCCGATCGAGGCCGCACCGAACCCGGCGACCATGTCGACGAGCACGTTTCCGTCGGCATCGAGCACGTTCGCGCCCCGCGCGGCGGTCCAGACGAGCGGATCCTGGACCGCGCCCGATGCCTCTTCTCTGCGCGCGCGGCGGGCGGTGAGTGACGGGCACTCGGTCCGCGCGAGGATCTCCACCAGCGCCCGCGAGCGCGGGCCCCGCAGGTCCCGGACCTCCGGGAGTCGATCGCCGAGCGCTCGGGCCAAGGCGCGTTGTCGTACCACGCGAATCGACGCCGGCGAGGGCCCTGCGCCCCGACCCTGTGCCACCTCGCGCAGGCGCCGCCCGCGTCTGCTCACGGGCCGCTCGATGCGCCCTTCAGGAATGCGCCCGATCGGCCGTAAGGCGTATCGATGGCCCCCGGCTCGATCGCGGTCCCTCCGAGGTGCGGACCGCACGGGCTCGATCTACGCTCACCTTCGTGGGCGAGCGCGACGTGGAGCTTCCGGCCGAGGCCTCGCCATCGGCGCTCAAGGCGCACGACCGCACCGTCGCGACGCTGATCGGCTCGGTCGCCCACGATCTCGGCTCACCCCTGGCGGCGCTCTCGGCCAACGTGACGATGGCGCGCGAGGCTTGCGAGGCGGCGCCGAAGGGCGACGGCGCGGTGCTCGAGCTGCTCGAGGACATCGCGAGCGCCGTCGAGCGGCTCACCCACATCCTGGACGACATGCGTGGGTACGCCGTGACGACCGATCCGGTCGCGCTCGAGCTGCTCCCGATCGTGGAGCGCGCGGCACGGATCGCGCGGAGCGCGTCGGCGCGTCGGGCGGCGATCGAGGTACAGATCCCCCACGAGGTGCGGGTCCACGCGAGCGCGAGCCTGTTGACGCGCCTCTTGGCGCAGACGCTCGTCCTGATGACGCAGGACCTTCCGCCCGAGCGCGCCGACCGCGTCCTCTCGCTCCGCCATCTCGGCAGCCCTCGCGCGCTCGTGCTGGCGCTCGGTCCGCGCGGCCCGCTCCCGGCCGAGGTTGCGGGGGCGATCCGTGACTCCGCGATGCTCGCCGGGATCGATGGAGCGGTCGTGCACGAAGCAGGGAGCGTCGTCGTGACGTTCCCGCTGCGAGGTGCGTCGTGACGGTGCGGACGCCCGTCCCTCCCGCGCCCGACGACGCGGACGGTCTGACGATGGAGACGCAGCCGAACTGGCTGCGTGCCGCGGCCGCCGGGACCGCCCGTGGGGCGCGTGGCCCGACGGCGCGCCTCGTGGTCCTCTCGGGGCCGCACCCGGGGCGACGCTATCCGCTCGACGAGGTCAGCACCCTCGGCCGCGAGCCCGGCTCGACGGTCCCGCTCGAGGACGGCGTCGCCTCGCGCCGTCACGCGCGCCTCGCGCGCCTGCCCGACGGCAACTGGGAGATCACCGACCTCGGGAGCCGCAACGGCACCGTGGTGAACGGCAAGCGCGTCCGCCGCGAGCCGATCCGGTTCGGCGATCGGATCCAGATCGGGCAGACGGTCTACCTCTTCTCTCACGTCGATCCCCTGGAGGAGCGCATCCTCCACCGGCAGAAGCTCGAGGCGATCGGGCGGCTCGGTGCCGGTATCGCCCACGACATCAACAACATCCTCGGCGGCATCCTCATGAACGCCGAGTTCCTCTCCTCGCTCGACGGAACGCGCCCGCTCCGCGACGACGAGGTCGTCGAGAGCCTGCGCGATCTGCGGGCCGCGGCCGCGCTCGGCGCCGATCTCACGCGCCGCATCCTCGTCCTGGCTCGACGTGGATCGGGCGAGCACCAGCAGATCGATCTGAGCCAGCTCGTGCTGGAGGCGGTCTCGCTCGCGCGGCGCACGTTCGCGCGCGCGATCCGCGTCGAAGAGGACGTGGCGCCGGCGATCCACGTGCGCGGCGATCGCACGCATCTTCATCAGATGATGATGAACCTGCTGCTCAATGCCCGCGACGCGCTGCCGGAAGGCGGCACCATCACGGTGTCCCTCCAGCCCGCCACGCAGGCCGACGTGAGCACCGGCGACGTCGCCGTCGCGGGCAAGCACGTCGCGATCGTGGTCGCCGACAACGGCGTGGGCATGGACGCGGCCACGAAGGTCCGGGTGTTCGAGCCGTTCTTCACGACGAAGTCGAGCGAAGGCGGCTCCGGGCTCGGCCTCTCGACCGTGCTCGACGTGATGACCGCGCACGGCGGCACGGTCGTGTGCGAGAGCGAGCCGGGCCAGGGAACGCGCTTTCGCGCCGTGCTTCCCGCGCTCGTCGCGATCGCGCGCGAAGAGTCCAAGACGCCGCTCGCGACCCTCCGCATGCCCCTCACCAAGCCCGAGCAGTACACCATCCTCGTCGTCGACGACGAGCCGCTCTCCCGGCGCAGCATCGCGCGTCTGTTGGCGCGCGACGGCCACGAGGTGCTCACCGCCGCCGACGGCAAAGAGGCCGTGGCGTTCTTCCGGCCGGGCGGGCCCGCAATCGATCTCGTGCTCATGGACCTCGACATGCCGGAGCTCGACGGGCAGGCGGCGCAGCGCGAGATGGCGCGCACGCACCCCGACGTCCCGGTGGTGATCCTCACCGGCTTCGTCGAGGACAACCGCCGCCAGGAGCTGCTCGACGCGGGCGTGCAGGCGGTGCTCGTCAAGCCGTGCGGCAGCGAGATGCTTCGGGGCGCGATCGCATCGGCGATCGGGATGCCGCGATTCGTCCGGCCCCGACCCGGGCCGCCCACGATGGACGGCTGAGGCGCCAGCTCCGACGCGCGAAGGCGATGGATGGGCGGAGCTGAGCTCGATCGCGCGCGCCCGCCGCTCGCAGCGGCCCATTCCGACACTGCCTTCGCAGTCCCTCTCCCCCGCCCACTCCCGCTCACGCGAGAGTGGGAGTCGCTCGTCGCGAGACGGAGGCCGCCGCGCTGACGGGGTGCGCGCGGGCAGAGCCCGCGCCTGCTCGCCGAAGCGGCG
>JBGALT010000270.1:0-6593 GCA_044223665.1 Sandaracinaceae bacterium
CCTCACCCAACCTCTCCCACGGAGTGGGAGAGGGGCCGGGCTCCGTGGTCGACGACGGGCTCGGACTGGGCTGCCTGCTCGGCTTCGGGCTTCGGGCTTCGGGCTTCGGGCTCGGGCTCGGGCTCGGGCTCGGGCTCGGGCTCGGCTGGCTGGCTGCTCGGGCTCGGGCTTGGCTCGGCTCGGCTCGGGCTCGACCCGACCTCACTTCCGGCGGCGGCGGGCTGCGGCGAGCGCGACGATCGCGGCGAGCGTGATGCCGGCGACGGGGCTGCCGCGGCCGGCGCTCACGGAGCAGCCGCCCAGAACGCTGGTCGCGCTGCCGACGCTCGCCACGCGGCCGCCGGCGAGGCGGATCGTCGCCGACTGCGCGCCGCTGCCGAGGCCCGACGCGTCGGCCCACTCGGGGGTGATCCACACGTGGTCGAAGCCGGCACCGATCGACACGTAGCAGTGCAGGCCGTCCGAGGCGCGCGCGCAGAGGTCGGCGCGTGCATCGCCGTCCACGTCGGCGAGGCGTAGCGACCGGTAGTACGCCGGGTCGGCCCACCCGTCCGCGTCGCTCAGCGCGGGGCCGGGCACCTCGCGGTCGAAGGCGTGGTCGCCGAAGAGCCAGCAGCGCACGCGGTCGCGCTCTCGTGCGCAGACGTCGGCGCGGTGGTCGCCGTCGACGTCGGCCATGCGCAGCGTCGTGTACACGCTGGCCTGATCCCAGCCGCTGGCGTCGCTCATCGGGGGGCCGGCGATCTCGGCGTCGAACCCGATGCCGGTCGACATCGCGCAGCGGAAGCCGCTCGGCGTGCGGGCGCAGAGATCGCCCATCCCGTCGGCGTCGACGTCGACGAGGCGGATCGTGCTCCAGAAGCGCAGCGCATCGAAGCCGGCCGCGTCGCTCCAGCGCGGGCCGCGGATGCGCGCGCCGAAGCGCTCGCCTTCGCTCGCCCAGCAGTCGACGCCCTCGGCGTCGCGCGCGCACACGTCGGTGCGGCCGTCGCCGTTCACGTCGCCGAAGCGCAGCGTTCCCCAGTACACGACGTTCTCGAAGCCCTCCGCGTCGCTCAGCACCGAGAGCGTCACGAGCCGATCGAAGCCGTGGCCGTTCGAGAGCCAGCACGAGAGACCGCCGCCGTCGCGCATGCACACGTCGATCGCGCCGTCGCCGCTCACGTCCGCGAGCTCGATCATCGTCGTCGTGCGCGAGATCGCCGGGCCGTCGAGCGACTCGCCGAAGCCGTCGCCGGTGGAGCGCCAGCAGCGGAAGGTGCCGCCCTGGTCCGCGCACACGTCCGAGCGCCCGTCGCCGTCCACGTCGGCCATGCGGATGCGCGCGCCGTGCACCACGTCGGTGCCGGTCATCGTCGGGCCGCTCATCACGCGCTGGAAGCCGTGGCCGCTGCTCGCAAGGCAGCCGAAGCCGCCGTTCGTGCGGGCGCACGCATCGGCGCGCCCGTCGCCGTCGACGTCGGTCGCGAGCGTGGGGCCGTAGATGCCCGAGCCCAGCAGCGCTTCTTCGCGCTCGCACACCTGCTCTTCGTCGTCCGCGCCGTCGCAGTCGTTGTCGAGGCCGTCGCAGACCTCGGGCACCGCGTCGACCGAGCCCTCGCAGGCGCCCCAGTCACCGCTGCGGCACGTCTGCGTGCCGGCGACGCACTCGCCCACGTCGGTGCCGCAGCCGCGCGAGAGGCTCTCGTCGACGCCGCCCTGGCAGTCGTTGTCGATCCCGTCGCAGACCTCGGCCGCGCCCGGGTGGCGGCGCGCGTCGTGATCGTCGCAGTCCGTTCCCTGCGGCGAGCCGTCGCCGTCGGCATCCACGAGCGCCGCGCCCGCGAAGTTGCGCAGGTCTTCCAGCGAGCCGTTGAACACGTTGCGATCGACGCGGCCGCCGATGCCGGGCACCGAGCCCGACGACGTGTACTGCCACATCAGCCAGTCGTGCCAGCGATCGTTGATGTTCGGGCACGACGCGCTCGTGTACTGTGCGTGCCAGAGCGGATAGCCGTTCTGCGGGAAGTACGAGCTCGCGACGAAGGGGTCCCAGTAGTAGCGGCCCGTGTAGATGATCGGACGGCGGCCGGTGCCGGCCTCGACGCGATCGACCCAGGTCCGCAGGCGCGCGACGTAGGTCGCGGGCGAGACGCCCGGGTTGGGCGCCTCGACGTCGCACACGACCGGCAGATCGCCCGCGCCCAGACGGCCCACGGCGGCCACCACGATGTCGGCCTGGACGACCGGATCCTGCTGCGGCTCGAAGAACTGGTAGGCGCCGCGGATGAGGCCGACGCGGCGCGCGTTGCTCCAGTTCGAGGCGAAGGTGCGGTCGCGGTAGGTGCCGTCCCCGATGCGCACGATCGCGAAGCGGATGCCCGAGCCCGCGACCGCGTCCCAGTTGATGTCGCCCTGCCACGAGCTGACGTCGATGCCCTGCACCGTCGGCCCGTGCGCGCACACCGTGACCTCGCCCTCGGCCACCGCGGCGTCGTCGAGGGGCGCGCAGCCGGCGGCGGCGACCAGGAGCGCGGCGATGACGAGCGTGGAACGACGCATGGCTCGGTCTCCTGGTCTCGAGAAGGGCGAACCTGGCGCGCTCAGCGCAGCCAGCCGAAGAGCGGGAACGCGTTCTCCGCCGTGCCGTCGACGCCCGCCTGGTGGTGGCGCGACACCTCGCGGCTCGTGAGCGCGTGGTCGTAGACGGCGACCTCGTCGATCGCGCCCGTGAAGCCCGCTGCGTCGGTCATCCCCGACGCGTTGCGGTGCCCGATGAAGAGCTGACCGTCGACGAGCAGCGGGCCGCTCATGCCGGTCGTCCCGACGCGGGCCCCGTCGAGGTAGAGCGCACCGCTCGCGCCGTCGTAGGTCGCCACGACGTGGTGCCAGTCGCCTTCGGTGATGGCCATCGCGTCGCTCATGATCGTGTGCGAGTCGTTCATCGCGTCGATCAGGTTCGCGTAGATCTTGTCGCCGCTGTCGAACTGCCAGATGTGTGGGCCGGCGTGCATGCCGTCCGAGAGCTCGAGGATGGGGTGCTTCTCGGCGACGTCGCTGGTCTGGAACCAGCACTCGAGCGTGAGCTCGTCGGAGTCCGCGAGCCCGTCCATCGCCGCGACGCGCACGTAGCCGCCGCTGGCGAGGCGCACGGCGCCGTTGTGGTCGCCCATGATGGCGCCGTGCGTGTCGTGCGTCGCGGCGCCGACGAGCTCGCCGTAGTGGCCGCCTCCCGTGAGGTCCGCGGCGCGCGTGCCGCTGGTCTCGCCGAGGCGCAGGTACGTCAGCGGCGCCGAGGCCTGCACGACGTCGACGTAGCTCGCGACGAGCGGGCGCTGGTCGGCGGGGAGCACGCCGCAGGTGCCGTCGCAGTGGCGGCTACCGCACTCGAGATCGCCGCCGCACGCCCAGCCGTCGGAGCGCAGCGGACGGCAGCTGCCCCACACGCCGGGCTGCCAGTGGTCGGGGAGGTCGCAGAACTCGTTCGCACCGCAGTCGAACGAGTGCGAGCAGGTCGCGTCGGCGCGGCGCTCGCACACGCCCTGCGTGCTGCCGTCGGCGCGCAGGTAGAGGCGGCAGGCGTTGCCCGTCTCGCACGAGAGAGAAGAGGTGCGGAGCGCGCTCGCGCTCAGGTCGTGCGGCGTGCAGTCGGCGCCCGTCGCGCCGGTGCCGGTGAACATCGCGACGAACGAGGCGTAGTCGACCGGGCTCGCCCCGCACGAGGCGCCGCGCGCGCGGAGCCCGTCGACGAACGCGCCGCCGCGCATCGGGTCGTACCCGAGCCGCGGATCCTCGACGAGGGGACGAACCGTGGCGCGGCAGGCGGCCATCTGGGTCTCGACGCAGTCCTCGGGGTGCGAGTCGGCGAAGCAGCTCTCGTCGGCGTCGCAGATCGCGCTCGCGACCTCGCCGCAGAGGGCTTCTTCGGTGACCGGAGTCCCGCCCACGGTGCCGGCGCAGGCGCCGAGCGCGGGCAGCGCGAGGACGATGGAGAAGGCGGAGATGCGATTCATGGGGCTCACCTCGCCCCGGGCAATCGCAACCCGGATGCCACGTGCGCGGCGGCGTGTTGGGGACTCCAGATCGCGCTCCAGGCCCGCTTCGGGCCACGGTGACGCGTGCGCCGCGGCGCAGGGCGTCCAAATTCTGGCCGCTGCGACGTCCGCGCTTGCTCTATGCGGCACCTTGGGTAGTGTCCTCGCCGTCGTGCCGCGTCCGCTCCGGGATCATCGCTTCCTCTTCGTCGTGGGTAAGGGCGGAGTGGGAAAGACCACCGTCGGCGCGGCGATCGCGTTCGCGGCCGCCAAGAAGGGCAAGCGCGTGCTCTTCGCGATGTGCAACGCGAAGGAGCGCCTCTCCTACCTGCTCGAGGTGCCGCCGATCGGGGTCGAGAACGTCCGGACCCTGCCGAACCTCGACGCCGTCAACATGACGCCGGGGGCCGCGCTCGCCGAGTACGGGCTCATGGTGCTCCGCTCGCGCACGCTCTATCGCGCCGTCTTCGAGAACGACATCGTCGGAGGCCTCTTGCGCGGCACGCCGGGCATGGAGGCCTGGGCGATGCTCGGCAAGGCGTTCTTCCACACGCAGGAGACGCTCGAGGGCGGCCGCCAGCGCTACGACCTCGTCATCGTCGATGCGCCCGCGACCGGACACGGCCTCGAGATGCTGCGCGTGCCGCGCGTCATCACCGACGTGGCGCCGCCGGGCCTCTTGCGGCGCGAAGCGGAGAAGGCGGTCGACCTGTTCCGCGATCCGACCCGGGCGGGCGTGGTCATCGTGACCCTCGCGGAGGACATGCCCGTGAGCGAGTCGATCGAGCTGCACGGCGCCGTGACGAAGGAGCTCGGGCTTCCCGTGTCGGCCCTCGTCGTGAACCAGGTGCTGCCCCGCCTGTTCGCGCCCAAGGAGCGCGACGAGGTGGTGGGGCTCGCGGGCAAGCTCGGCGAGGCCTCGCCGATCCACGGGCTGGCGCTCGCCGGCCGGACGCGGGCGCTGCGCGAGCTCGTCCAGGAGCAGAGCCTCGCCAAGCTGACGGCAGCGCTGCCGGCGTTGCCGCGCACGACGCTGCCGATGCTCTTCACGCCGGAGTTCCGGCGCGCCCAGATCGAGGCCCTCTCGGAGCCGTTCGCCGCATGACGACGCCTCTTCGTCCCAAGCGCGGCGGCAAGGGCGCGAGTGGCGGCCAGGGTGGCGGAGTGCCTCCACACCCGATCGCGCGGGCGATCGAGCAGCTCTACGCGGCGGGCATGACGCCACGTCTCTTCATCGACGGGCGCCGCGCCGACGTCGTGATCCCCGACTTCGTGCGCCTGAAGTGGGCCGAGCGCCTGGTGATCGATCTCAAGGCGAGCGATCCGCTCGATCTCGAGTACGACGCGGACGCCTTGCACGCGACGCTGGCGTTCTCCGGCTACGTGGTGCGCTGCTCGTTCGCGTACGCGTCGATCTACGCCATCCTCGATCGTGCGAGCGGGAACGGGATCCCGATCCCCGCGCACGAGCCGCCGCCCGAGCTGCCGCCCGCGCTCCTGCACGCGAGCTTCGAGCCCAAGCCCGTGACGGAGGTCGTGGAGTCGAAGGAGGGGACGCCGCCGCCCAAGCTCGCGCCCGCGCTGGCGGCGGTGGGAGGCGGCGCGGCCGTGCTCGCCCAGGTGGAGCCCGAGCGCCGCGATCCGCCGCCCGCGCTCGAGAGGGTGGGGACGCCGAAGGACGAGACGGAGCGCGCGAGCGTCGAGCCGCGCGGGCCGGAGGCGGTCAGCGACGCCGAGGCGAAGGCGCGACGCGCGAAGTTCCGCGTGATCGACGGCGGCTGAAGATCGGGGCACGGCGCGGCGCCGGTCACGGCTCGGGCGCGGGCTGCGATCCGGACGCGGCGCACGGTCGTAGTCGAGGGGGCGTCCTCGGGACTACACTCGCGGTGAAGACGGGAATGCGACGGCGGCGACGTACGACCGAGTGGAGTGGCCGCGCGCGGGCGATCCCGGCGCTGCTCTTCGCGCTCGTCTGGGTGCTCGGCTTCGAGGTCGTCCCGACGCTGCACCAGGCGCTCCACGCGTCCCTCGGCGCGCACGAGCACGGAGCGCTGCTGCACTGCCACGGCTCGTTCTGCCACGCGAGCGCGGAGGACCTCGACGGGAGCAGGCGCGGTCCGCGGCGGGAAGGGGCCCTGGCGGGCGATCCGATCGATGGGCCGCGGGCGCACGGTGACGGAAGCCTCGAGCACCGCGGCATCGCGGCGCTGACGCCGGACCTCGTCCTCTACGTTCCCGAGGCGATCCTCGTCGGCGAGCTGGCCGATCCCGCGCGCGTCGAGAGCCGCATCGCGAGCTTCGAGCGTCGCTCACCGCCGGTTCGCGGTCCGCCGGCCTGACGCGCTTCGAGCGCGTGCGCACCGAGCCTCGTGCCGGCGCGCGGGCTGCCGTCCGTCCGAACCTCGCGCGCGCCCCCGGGCGCGCGGAGGGGACGGCGCCCGCGTGGCGAACGCAGTCGCGCCTCGCCCTCTCCCGGCGAGCGCGCGCGTGCGCCGTCCGAACGAGCTCGGTGCCCACGCACGTCCCGAATCGTGGCGTGTGGGGTCCCCGTGGTTTCTCGGCGCGAGCGAGCTCGATGGA
>JBGALT010000036.1:0-51490 GCA_044223665.1 Sandaracinaceae bacterium
AACCCCGTCGTGGCGTTGAGCGAAGAGATGCACGCGGCAGTATCTGAGGCGCAACGAGTGCGCGGACTCCATGACGAGGCACACATCGCTGGGCAGTCCGCCATGGAGAACATTCTTGAGAATGCAGCTGCCATGAGAGACGCGCATGTTCCCGAGGAAGTTGTTATGCAACTCCAAGAACTGGCCATCGCTCACGGAAGAGAAATTGGCGCGATTCCATAGTCACTATGCTATAGGCTTGGTAGATCATGTCCACAACACATTCCATCGTTCCTGCGGATTCTAAGATCTCTCGACAGTTGTCGTTTCGCGATCCGTTTGTGGACCGCGCTCATCTAGGATGGGAGCGCGGCGACAGCCCGGCTGGCGTGGGTGTCGCAGGTGAGCATATCATCACTCTACCGCTCAGTATTGATGGGACCAGCTGGATCTCCGCCTTTCTCGTTGTCCCGTTCCGGCAACTAGTGCTGACCCGCGAGGGCATCGAACTGATTCGACTCTCCACCGTAGCGATTCCACCACCAGCAGTTGGTATGCGCACCGTGCGCATCTCTGAAGAGACTTCTGATCTTGACGCTCGGAACAAGCCGCTCTCCATTAACAAGATCGGAGGTCGGCCGTCGCCCAACAACTTCTCTCCCGAAGAGAAGGAAGCGCTTCGCGCAAAGCAGCGCGAGGGACATCGCTTGCTCTTTCAACTGGGGCGATCTGGACGAAGCGATTTCGTTGCCCCGGGCGCTCGGCCTTTGGGGAATGGACAACTCTATGTGTTCGTCGACGCTGCCGACGACGAACTGTCGTACATCTACAGTCCCTAGCTTCGAGATCAGGAAGGACGTCGCCGAGTTCGTCTCGGTCGAGGAAGTCAGCAAGCACGACTACTAGGAGTCATCACGACCAAAGCCAAGGTGAACAAGAGCGACGCGATGACGCTGCTTGAGAAGCTCTCCGGCGACCCCTCACGCTCGGTCGCGCGCTCGAGTCGGTGGGCAAGAGCGAGGCGATGTCCCAAGACGACTGCGCCAAGAAGCTCGGCGTATCCAAGTCGCACCTCTGCGATGTGGAGAAGGGCCGCAAGACAGTGAGCCCCGAGCGCGCCTCCAAGAGGGCGCGCATTCTCGGCTACCCGGAGTCGGTCCTGGTGCGGCTCGCCATTCAGGGAACGCTCGACGCCGCCGGCCTGAAGTACAGGGTCGACATCGAGGCGGCCTGAGGCGCGCGGGATTCGCGCTGGTGCGCGAACGGTGAGCGATCGGGGCCTCAAGACGGAGAGCGACGGAGAGCGACGGAGAGCGACGGAGAAGCGGTTCGCGAGAGGCGTCGTTCGGGGAGTTCGGCTGATCGGTCACGAACGCGCTGGTTAACAGCCAGCGCCCACTTCTCGCGGCGGAAATCGCGAGGCGCGAGCACGACGGAGAGCGCGAGAGCGCCGCGAGCGTGCTCTGAGCGGCCCATTCTGGGCTCGTTCTGACCGTCGGCCATGGGCCTGGTTAGCAGGTCTCCTGCTAACCAGCGGGTCGCACTGCTAACCGAGAGGTCGAGCCGCTGGCTAGCGCTAACCAACGGGGCGATCTGCTAACTGACGGGTCGACCCGCCGGTTAACGTTAGCGGCACGTGGGCGTAGAGCAGGACACTGCCGCGACGGTACGAACGACGCCGTGCGCCTCGCGACGACCGAGGGGACCTGCTCCGGCTACTCCGACACGAAGGTAGTTCGGCACATCGCGCCCCCCGGGCTCGCGACGCACGCCACGATCGCATCGTGACCGCAGCCTCGGTACACGTAGTCGCCCGGCCCGAGGTTGTACGAGTGCGCGAACACGGGCTCGAGCTCGCGCTCGCTGCACCCGAGGGCGTTCGCCGCGATCGTGCGCCCAGTGCTCCACGCTTCGGTGGTGGCGCACCCGGCGACGAGAAACAGTGTCACGAGTGCAGCGCGCATCAGCGCACCACGACCGAGCCGCGGTACATACCCATGCCGCACGTGAAAGCGATGGTGCCGCTCGCGGGCATCGTCACGTCGACCGGGACCGCCTCGTCGAGCGGGAGGTCGCGGTGAATGTGGAGTTCGGGGAAGACGAGCTGCTGGCCGCAGCCCTCGTCGCTGGTGCGCGTGAACACGAGCCGTACCTCTTCTCCGGACGCGGCGCTCACCTCGGAGGGGTTGTAGCCGGACGCGCCGACCTCGACAGCGATTTCACGTCGCGAGGGCTCGGATACGGCTGGCGCGGTGGTGCATCCGGTGGCGCCGAACAGCGCGATGAACGAGAGGAACGAAACGCTGGCTCTCATGTGGGTCTCCTGATCTCGGGTCATCCGGGCGGCTCGGCGAGCAGGAGCTCGACCTCGCGCTGGATCCGCGCGCCGTCTTCGGCGCGGAATCCTTCGTGCTCGAACCGGACGACACCGGTTCGGTCGACGATGAACGTCGTGGGCATCGCGCGTGGCGCGTAGCGATCGGCGACGACATGACCCGCATCACGTGCGACGGCGAAGCGAGCACCGGAGCTCTCCACGAAGCTGCGGACCGACGCATCGGACGCCTCCTCCGCGATTCCGAGCACGAATAGACCGGCAGGGTGCTGCACGCGCAGCCGCTCGAGGAACGGGATCTGCTGCGCGCAACACGAGCACCAGCTCGCCCAGAAGTCGATGAGGACGACCTGCCCACGGAGCGACGCGATCGTGATGCGATGACCGCCGAGATCGGCGAGGTCGATCTCCGGCGCGACTGCACCCACCGACAGCGCGCGTGCCGGGCCGGCGATCGACGTCAGCGCCATCGCGACGAAAGCCGCCGTGGACCAGCGCCGAAGCGAATCAGACCGGGATGGTTGCATCGGGGGCATGAGACACGTTCGAGGTCGGCGGCGCATGCCGGAGCTTCGCGGCCGCAGGGCAGGCCTTGAGCGCGTACCGGCGCGCGACGGCGTAGGCAATCGCGCCGAGCATGAGTGTGACTGCGCCGGTGACATGCGCCGTGACGAGCTCCGCGCTCGCCTCGAGGTAGAGCCGGAGCACGAGGGATCCGGCAAGCAGTGCGGCGCCGACCTGCACGATACGCACGAGGCGGCGCAGCTCCGCGAGCCACTCGGGCGAGCCCTCGGCCAGCCGCGCATGGACGAGCTGCTCGAAGCGCCAGTAGGTGTAGACGACGGGGATGATCTCGAGCGTGAGGAAGGCGCTCGTGACGAGCCCGCCGACCATGGGCGCGGCGATGCGCCGCATCACGTCGGCACCGGAGCCGTCGGCCCAGAGCAGGGGCACGAGCCCCACGAGCATCGTGCCGACGGTCATCAGCTTCGGCCGCACACGCTGGATGGTTCCTTCGGCGTGCGCCTCGACGATGTCGGCGAGCGAGCGGATGCGCCCTTCGCGCAGGCGCGCCTCGTACGCGTGATCGATGTAGACGATCATCACGACCCCCGTCTGTGCCGCGAGCCCGACAAGCGCGATGACGCCGACCCATACCGCCGTCGAGAGGTGAAAGCCCAGCAGGTAGAGCGCCCACACGGACCCGACGAGCGCGAAGGGGACGGACATGAGGACGATGAGCACCTCGGTGAAGTTCCGGAACTGGAGCCAGAGCAGGATGACGACCGCGAGGAGCGCGAGCGGCACGAGGACGCGCATCCGGGCCTGCATCCGGAGGAGCTGCTCGTACTGCCCCGTCCAGCGGATGTGGCCGCCCTCGGGGAGCCTCACCGCGCCCCGCGCGACCGCCGCGTCGACGGCCTGCTGCGCGCGCTCGACGAAGCCGCCGAGGTCGGCGCTCTCGTGGATGTCTACGTAGACGTAGCCGACCAGCATCCCGCTCTCGTCGCGGAGCATCGCGGGCCCCGCCGCGACCGCGACGGTCGCGACCTCGCCGAGCTCGACGTTCGATCCGTCCGCGAGCGGAACGATCAGGTGCTCGATCGCCTCGGGGCTCGCGCGGAAGTCCTCCGCGTAGCGGACGCTCACGGTGTAGCGCGCGCGCCCTTCGACGGTGGTCGTGACGGCCCGTCCGCCGAGTGCCGTCTCGACGACCTCGTTGACGTCCTCGATGCGTAGCCCGTAGCGGGCGAGCGCGTCGCGGTCGGGCGTGATGTCGAGGTACGTGCCACCTTCTTGGCGCTCGAAGAACGCGCTGCGTGTGCCCGGCAGCGTGCGAACCACGCCCTCGATCGCGATCCCCGCGCGCTCGATCTCGTCGAGATCGCGGCCGTACACCTTGATCCCGATCGGCGTGCGGATCCCGGTGGCGAGCATGTCGATGCGGTTGCGGATCGGCTGCGTGAACGCATTGGTCCAGCCGACCCTCCGTAGGCGCGTGTTCATATCCTCGACGAGCTCTTCGCGCGTCATCGGGCGGAACTCCGGCCAGAGCGGTGTTAGCGCTGGACGGATCCATGCCGGTGACCACCCCGCCCACCAGCGGCGCTCGTAGCGGGTGCGCCACTCGCCGCGAGGCCGGAGGCGCACGATGGTCTCCGCCATCGAGAGCGGCGCGGGATCGGTCGGCGTCTCGGCGCGACCGACCTTGCCGAGCACCGCTTCGACCTCGGGGATCTCGGTGAGGATCGCGTCCTGCGCCTCGAGGTCGCGACGCGCCTCTTCGATCGAGACGCCCGGAAGAGTCGTGGGCATGTAAAGCAGGTCACCCTCGTCGAGTGGCGGCATGAACTCGCTCCCGAGGTGCGGCAGGAGCGGCAGCGCAGACGCGACGGCGAGCAGCCCGATCAGGACCGTCGTGCGTGGGTTGCCGAGAGCGACGTGCACGAACGGCTCGTACACGCGGCGAATGGCTCGCGAGATCGGGTGCTGGCTCTCTGGGCGGATCTCGCCGCGCAGCAGGTAGTCGCGGAGCGCCGGTGCGAGCGTGATCGAGAGCAGCGCCGCGGAGAGCATCACGCACGTCTTGGTGAACGCGAGCGGGATGAAGAGGCGACCGGCTTGTCCGGTGAGCCCGAAGACAGGCAGAAACGACACCGCGATGATCAGGAGCGAGAAGAAGATCGCGGGCGTCACTTCGCGTGCCGCGTCCGCGAGTAGCTTGCGGCGCGCCTCCTCCGGGAGATCCTTCGGCGCTCGCTCGAGCGCGCGGTGCGCGGCCTCCACCATCACGATCTCGGCGTCGACCGTCGCGCCGATCGCGATCGCGATCCCGCCGAGCGACATGATCGTCGCCGGAATGCCGAAGAGCACCATCGGGATGAACGCGATCAGGACCGCGAGGGGGAGCGAGATGATCGGCAGGAGCGCCGAGCGGAAGTGGAGCAGGAACAAGAGAATGACGAGAGCGACGACGACCATCTCCTCCGTGAGCGCGTGCCGAAGCGTCTCGATCGCTCGCGTGATGAGCGGGGCGCGGCTGTAGACGGGCCTTATCTCGACGCCGTCGGGCAGCGATTCGCGAATCTCGTCGATGCGCTGCTCGACGCGTCCGATCACATCGAGCGCGTTCTCGCCGTAGCGCATCACGACGATGCCGCTCACGACGTCGCCGGTCCCGTTCCAGTCTGCGGCGCCGCGCCGGATCTCGCCGCCCATGCGGACGGTCCCGACGTCACCGACGCGCAGCGGGGTCCCGTCCTCACCGGTGCGCACCACCACGGACTCGAGGTCGTGCTCGCTACCGACGTACCCGCGGCCGCGCACGAAGTACTCGCGCTCCGACATCTCGACGATGCGCCCGCCGACGTCGCCGTTGGAGGCGCGGATCGCGTCGCCGACCTCGGCGAGCGATACCCCGAGCGCCCGGAGACGAATCGGGTCGAGCGTCACCTGGTACTGCGGCACGAAGCCGCCAACGGGCGCGACCTCGGCGACGCCGGGTACGCTCGCGAGCGCGTAGCGGATCGAGAAGTCGTGAAGCGCGCGCAGCTCTCCGAGATCGTGCGCGCCGGAGTCGTCCTGGACGACGTACTGGTAGACCCACCCCACGCCGCTCGCGTCAGGGCCGATGCGCGGCGCGACCCCCTCGGGCAGCCGGCCGGACGTGCTCGACAGGTACTCGAGCACGCGAGAGCGCGCCCAATAGGGGTCCGTACCCTCGTCGAAGACCACGTAGACGAAGCTCATCCCGAACATGCTCTGCCCGCGCACCTCGACGACGCGCGGCGCGCCGAGGAGCGAGGTCACGATCGGATAGGTGACCTGGTCCTCGATCAGCGTCGGCGAGCGCCCCATCCACTGGGTGAAGACGATCACCTGCGGGTCGGACAGGTCCGGGACCGCATCGAGCTGGAGCCGCTGCATCGCGGCGACGCCCGCACCCCCGGCGACGACGCCGAGCAGCAGGACGAGCGCGCGATAGCGTGCCGAGAGCTCGAGGACGCGCGCGATCATGGGCGGTCCATCTCCATCCCGGGCATTCCGGTTCGTGCCGTTGCGGCATCGACGCCGGCATCGGTGGCGGGCGCGACAGCCGAGGCGAGCCGGCTCTCGGAGTCGAGGACGAACGCGCCGCGAATTACGACGCGATCACCTCGGTCGAGGCCTGCGACGATCTCGCGATCGTCACCGACGAGGGCTCCCGTCGTGACGACGCGCGGCTCGAAGAGTCCGCCGCCGCGCTCGACGAACACGTAGCGGCTCGTTCCTCGATCGACGACCGCGTCGCGCGGCACGACGAGGGCCGATCGCGCGCCGCCCTCGACCACGACGTCGCCGAGGGCGCCGGGCCGGAGCGATCCGTCGTCGTTGACGGCGAGGAAGCGTACCCGTGTCGCGCGCGCGCTCGTCTCGGTGGTCGGCTCGATCAGCTCGAGCTCGAGGGGAACGTGTGCGCCGGCGTCGCGCGGCACGAGCGCGACCCGCGAGGACGCGAGCGGGAGCTGCGTCGTGTCGAGCACGGACGCGACGACGCGCACGCGGCTGTAGTCGGTGATCTCGTAGAGCACGTCTTCCGGCGCCGCATACGTGCCCACGGGCGCGGCGAAGCGGGTGACGGTGCCGCTCGCGGGAGCGCGGAGGGGAAACGTTCGCTGCGCGGTGCTCGTGGCGAGCACGGCGTCGATGTCGGCGCGCGTCAGGCCCAGGAGCTCGAGGCGCTGGCACGCGGCCTCCTCGGCGTCCGTCATCGGATGGTCATGAGGAGTCTCGTGCCCCTCGTGGGCACCCCAAGCGTGCGCGGTCAACAGCTCCTGCTCGGCGCGCAGAACATCCGGTGAGTACACGAGCGCGAGCGTCTGCCCGCGGTGCACGTGCGCTCCGGTCTCGCGGACGAGGATCTGTTCGACGAACGCGGGCGTGCGTACGCGAGCCTCGCTCCGGGCCCCATCTCGCGCCTCGACCACGGCCGGCCACCGCGCGCTCGCCTCGAGCTCGACGACGTGGGCGGCCGCGGTTGCGACCCCGGAGCTCTGCCGCCGCTCGGTGGTGAGCATCACCGGCACCGTCCCCGATGGCGCCTCGCCCGGCTGCGGCTCGGGCGGCGCGGCACCTGCGTCGACCGCTGCGGCATGACGGTCCGTGGGGATGGGCTCGAGCTGCATGAAGCAGATCGGGCACGTCCCCGGATCGTGTGAAGTGATCTGCGGATGCATCGGGCAGTAGTACCGAGGCGTCGTGTCCCCGGTCGTCGTGCCGCGCAGCACGAGTGTCCACCACGTCGTCGCGGCGAGCGCGGCCACCGCGAGAAGCAGCAACCATCGGACGGCCGCCATCACGCGGAGCCCTCGAATCGGCGGGTGCGGCGACGCAGCGGCGTCCGCTGCGATTTGGTCCAGCGGGTCCGGCGCGTCGCTCATGGCCCTTGCTCCTCGGCGCTTCCGGAACTCGCGAGCTCGGTCGGCGTCGCCCCTGTCGCGCTCGTGAGATCGGCGAGCGCATGGGCCACGTTGCCCATGAGGTCGGCCTCTTCGAGCTCGAGCTCGCGGATCGCTCGCGCCGCATCGAGCCAATCGAGGAGCGTGCCCTGACCAGCGCCGTACGTGGCCGCGACCGCGTCGAGCGCGAGCCGTGCAGCCGGAGCTTCGCGCTCGCGGAGACTCGCGAGCGTCGCGGTCAGCGTGTCGAGGGCGGCGAGCGCGAGGCGGACGTCGACCGTCAGCGAGCGCTCGAGCCCGAGCACCTCGGCCTCCTCGGCCGCCTGCTCCGCGCGTGCCGCCTCGAGCACGTCACGCTCGCCGCTCCACAGCCAGGGCAGCGTCATGCCGAGCTCGAGTCCCATTCCCGCGCGCGCCTGCGGTGTCTGCATGTACTGGCCGCCCAGCATGAAGATCGGCGTCGAGGCGCGCGCCTCGGCGGCCGCGACGCGCGCGCTCGCTCCACCGATCCGCGCGCGTGCCGCGAGCAAGAGCCCTCGATGTGCCAGTGCGTACTCGAGCACCCGCCCGCGCTCGAGCTCGGGAGGATTGGGCGCGAGCGCGGGCGCCTCGCCGAGCGAGACGCTCGCGTCGACTCCGAGTCGCGCGCGGAGCTCCGCCTGCGCGCGCGCAGCGTCGCCCTCGGCCCGGCGCAGCATACGCTCGGCCGTCGCGCGCTCACGCTCGACGCGCGCCACGTCCGCGAGGGCCCCGCCGCCCGCCCCGTAGCGCGCGCCGACGGCGTCGCGCATCTGGTCGAGCACGCCGATCCACGCGGTCAGGCGCGCGCGAGTGAGGCTGGCGCTCGCCCAGTCCGCGCACGCGTGCGCCGCGTCGGAGGCGATCTCGCGGCGCAGCTCGGCGAGCTCCCCGAGGGCCTCGCGCGCTTCTTCCACGCGCGCACGCGCGTCTCCGTCGAGACCACCCGCGGGCGGGAGCTCCTGCGCGAGGCCGAGCATGTACATGCCCTCGCGGTCAGCGCGTGAAGGATCGCCGATGGGGAAGTCCCAGACCTCGACGCGCGCAGACGGCGCCGGCAGGGCTCCGTCGGCTCGCGCCATCGCGAGCGCCTCGCGCACGCGCTGCCGCGGCGCCTCGAGACCGGGGAAGGTCGCGACCGCAACACGCGCGACGTCGTCACACGAGGCGAAGGCAAACGGGCCAGCCTCGCCGCCGTGCTCGTCGAGGATCTGCGCGTCGAGCTCGACGTCCTCGCGCGTGCGCGAGTCGATCTCGTGCCAGCTCGACCACGTCCCGGACGACACGCAGCCGACGCCCAGCACGCCGCAGCACACGAGCGTGCCCAGAGAAGCCTTTGGAATCCACACCACGACCCACCTCCGTTCACCCGGAAAGACGTACGCGCGCGGATGCGCCGTACGAGCCTCGGAGCGAACGGAGGATCAGATCAGGTAGACGGAATGGATCGCGTGGGGCCTGCGCCCAGGCCCTGCGCGGGCCTCGCGCGCGTGGCCCGGCAGAACAGAAGGCGCGAGGACGGGTGCCCGAAAGAGATCCGCGAGCGGGAGGATGGCGAGGAGTGGGGACGCGATCACCGCGTGATCGACGCCGTGGGTAACGCCCGACGCGAGCGTCCCCATGTGCCGCAGCTCGCAGCACTGCACGCCGATGCGATCGTGGGCGGCCTCCTCGGGCGACGGCGCCGGGCAGCAGCAGTGGCTACGCGCCTCTTGCATCGGCGCACACCAGAGATAGCCGAGCCCGCTCGATCCGAGCGTGAACACGACAGCGATCGATGCCGCGACTGCGACGGCTGCGACGGTCACCCGCCACCGGCGCGCATTGCTGGACGATCGAACGTTCACGAACGGATGGTGTGCCACGCGTCCGGCGAGGTCAACGGGGCGAGTCCTGGTGAGTGGCCGGGGCGGTCACACCTGGCCGCGCGCGAGACTGTATCGTTCGGTGATGTGCGTCCCAGAGATCCGGGGGCTCGTGCTCAGCGCCTCGATCACCATCTGGGGGTCGGCCTGCTCGACAGCCCACGACGTCGGCCCCGAAGACGACACGGGTAGGATCGATGTGGGCTTCACGATGGACGCCGCCTCGGACGCACCTGTCTGTCGACGCCGGCATGACGCGTGCGCCCGGTGACGGCGGCATCGACTCGACGACGCTGGCCGACGCGAACGGGGCCGACGCGGCGGGCGTGCTCTCGCTCGCCGCGGACATGCCGATGCTCGAGGCCTGCAACTGTCATCACGGCTGCGCTCCCGGGATCGACGGCACCTTCGCGCTCGAGGCCACGAACTCCGACGCCGTCGCTCATGTCCTCCTGGTCACCGAGGTCTCGTTTCGCCCGGTGGGCTCGCCTGGCGGCCCGTTCGTCGCGCCTGGGAACGGCTGGTTCCGCGTGATGGGCGCAGCTGGCGACGGCAGCGTCCGTGCCCGTGATGGTCTACCTCGATCTCCCGATGCTCTTCCCCGGCACGTACGAGATCCGCACGCGCGTGCTCGTCGACGGCGCGGAGACGGTCGTGGCGCTGCCCGCCGCGTTCGTGCCGATGGGCATGGGCTGTCCGTGACGCGACGAAGCGATCATGAATCGTCGGTCGATTCTGGGCGGCGCTTGCGCGGGATGCGTCGCAGCCAGAGCACGAGGCCGGTGAGCGCCGTGAGCTCGGCCAGCGCCGCCGCCGCGATCAGGAGCGGGTGGTGGCTGTCCTCGCGTCCCGTGTAGTCCATGATGTGCAGCGCCCAGAAGAAGTCGTAGATGCGCCAGCGATCGGTGCGGCGCGCCGTGACGTCCCCGGTGCGCGCGTCGACCCAGACTCCGGTCGACTCTTCATCGTCGAGCGTGACCCGGTAGGCAGGCAGCGCGCGGCCGCGGTACTCGATCGGGGGAGCCTCGTCGTATCGGACGACCTCGCGCGCTTCGGGGCGCGAGTCTTGATCCTCGCTCGCGATTCGAGCGGCATCCTCCGGGCCGAGGGGCGCTTCGTCGCCGCTCGTCGCGTCGTAACGACCGACCCACCCACCCCCGGCGCGCGCGATCCAGACGTCGCGGTCGCCGCTACGTCGTAGCTCCAGGCGATACACGCTGCTCCTGTGCTCGATGGGCACCCGCGCGAGCACGGCTTCCGGCGCGAGCCATGGGTCGGTGATCAGCCTCTCTTCGTGCGCGTCCTCGGCCACGGCGCTCGTGATGGAGCGCGCGGGGATCAAGGCGAAGACCAGCCCGCTCGTCGCCCACAGGATCAGCTGGATCACAACGACGAGCGAGACCCAGCGATGGAGGGCGTAGAGGTTTCGCGCGGAGACCCAGCGAGCGAGGCGCATCGTCGCCAGGAGCGCACGGCGCGACGGGACGGACAAGCGGGGTGCGTGGGCCCGTGACCCGGCTGGTCACGCGCCGGTCACTCCCGCAGGGCCACGCCGCCGGGCGAAGGTGCCGCGGTGCCGAGGTGACTCGCATGGAGGGCAGCCCCCGCGAGAACGAGGACGACCCCGACAATCGCCGCGGGCCGCAGGCGCTCGCCGGCGATCGCTACGCCCGAGCCGAGACCGACCATCGCCGACACGACCATGAGGTAGCTCAGTCTCGACACTTCGACGTCGCGCAGAACGATGAAGTAGAGGGCGTTCGCCGCGCTGGAAGCGACCAGGCCGAGATAGACCGCACCGCCGAGAGCCAGGGGACCGACCGCCCACGGCCCCTCGTGCTCCGTCACCAGCGACGCGAGAGCTGCCGTGATGGACACGACGACGCCGAGATCACGGAGCAGGACCGCGAGCGGCAGACGCGCTACGGCTTTCCCCAAGGTCTTGCTCACCGCCGACGAGAGAGCCGCACCGACGACGAGCGCGACGCCCGCGACCTCCGTGCCGTCGCTCCACCCGGCGCCCGACGAGACTAGGATGCCCAACAATCCGAGCGCGGACGCGCCGACGGTACGTGCCCGCAGCGGTTCGGCGAGCCACCGCGTTGCGATGAGGACGACGAAGAGGGGCGTCGTGGACATGAGCACGCTTACGAGCGCTGAAGGAAGGCGCGCCTGACCGCTGTAGAGCAGCCCCATGCTCAGCGCTTGTGTGACCCCCATCGCCACTCGCAGCGGAAGGGTGCCTCGCGGGGCCGCAGCCGGGCGGGCGAGCAGCACGAGTTGTCCCAGGAGCGCGACGATGGCGAAGCGCAAGGCGACGGCACGCCAGGGCGGCAGGTCGGCCTGCGCGACCCGGACGACCAGGTACTGCGTGCCCCAGACGAGCGCGAGCACGGCGAGGACGGCGGCGGTCACGACACGCCGCCGCGTCACCGAAGGTCCTCGATCACGCGCTCGGCGGTGCGCAGCGACAGCCCCGCGAGCGTGAGAGAGGGATGGCGGTCAAGAGCGGTGGGCATGCGCGACGCATCGGCGAGGTAGAGACCGCGCGCACCGTGTACGGCCCCGTCGAGGTCCGTCACGCCACGTCTCCGCGTCGAGCCCATCGGGCACGTCCCGGCCTCGTGCCCGAGCAGCCGGTCGCGCGGGTCGCGAACCTGGACGATCGTGCCGCCCGCGCCGGCGAGCAATTTCGCGATCTCCCCGCATCGGGCCCGCATTCGACCCGCGAGCGTACGCTCGTCGACCGAAAGCCGCGGGAGCTCGAAGGTCGGCACGGACCGGCCGAGTGGGTCGCGCCGCCTGCCATCGAAGCGAACCGCACGCCCCACCGACGGGTCCATCTCGCCGATCGCGAACACGGCGTAGTACGCCATGTGCTCGGCGTCGACGCGGGCGATTCCGAGCAGGCCGAGATCCTCGTCGTCGAGCGTTCCCAGCGAGACGGGCCCGCGCACCTCAAGCGAGAAGTCCAGACCTGGCGTCGAGCGCTCCGGCGCGACGAACGCCGCGCCATCGAGCGCAGCACTCCCTCGGGACACGCGAGTCTTCACGATGCACATGAAGCCGCAGTAGAGGTGGTCCATGAGCGGGTTGCCGATGCGCTCGACGTCGAGCCCATCCGTATCCGAGAGGACGCGCGCCGTCTCGACAGCGGAGCAAGCGAGCACGACGCTCCTTGCGGCGACGGTCGAGGTTCGACCGTCTACGCCGCGGACGACGACGCCGCGCGCGTGTCGCCCCGACACGACGACGCCCACCACTGCGGCATGCTCGACGACCTTCGTGCCGGCGAGCAGATCCTGCGCGCAGAGCGGGCGCTTCCGACCAGGCCCAAGTGCGGCCCGCTTTGGCTGCGCCGCCAAGCCGATCCCACGCAGCCTGCACACGAGCTCCCCCGGCGGCGCGCTCTGCACCCGGAGCACGCGCGCGGCCGCGCGTGCTCGTGCGTCCAGCTGATCGAAAGTCATCGGCCATGGACGCCCGGCCGCCCTCGACGCGGAGAGGCTCTGATCGTCGGGTCGGAGCATCCACCCGCCCCAGAGCAAGGTGCGCCCCCCCACGGCTCGGACACGCATCCACTCGAGCTCTCGCGACGACCGGATCGGCCAGCGCTCCTCATCGACCTCGGCGAGGCCCGCCGTGGCGCGGGTGAAGTCGCCCCACGCCGCTGGGAGCTTCTTCGGACCGCGCGGGCCAGCCTCCAGCACCACGCACCGTCCCCCCGCGGTGGTCACGCGACGCGCCACGATCGCGCCCGTGAGACCAGCTCCGACGACTACGACATCGAGCTCGCTCATGCGCACCTCGCAAGGCGCCGAGCTCGGGGAGTGACCCGAGCCCGGCAGTTGTGAACGGAGTCAGTTGCAGTGACGGATCTTGATGCGCTTCATGTGCTCCTCCTTTCCCACGGCTCACCGCTCGGAGCGGGCCGACGATCAGCTAGTCACATGGCGATCGGCGACAACCGCCGCGCACCGCCAGTGACCGCAGCGGTCACGTGCTCAAGGCATGCCTCCCGTCACGTGCCAGTGTGCGATCCCGTTGGGCCGCTGGCCCACGGGGACCGTCGCTACGACGCGCCGCGCCTGGGTGTCGATGATCGAGACGGACGCGTCGGCGATGTTCGAGACGAAGGCCGTGAGGCCGTCATCCGAGACGACCACGCCGTGTGCGCCAGCGCCGACGGTGATGGTCGCTGCAACCGTCGCGCTCGACACGTCGATCTCGTAGAGCCGGTTCGACGCCGGCCGGTCGAGCAGCAGGCCCTGGTCGCACACGTAGAGGGTCGAACCGTCCGGCGTAGGGTACAGCTGCACGGGACCTTCCGAACCGACGGGCAGCGGGATGCGCGTGATCTCGCGGCTCGCGATGTCATAGCGAACCACCTCGCGCGTGTCGTAGAGCGACGCGAACACGAAGCGACCTCCCGGAACGCACGCCGTCTGCACCGCCACGCCGCCCACGGGCACCTCGACGATCTCCCCGGCATTCGGCTCGATGATGGAGAGGCTGTGCCCGTCCATGTTCGCCACGTAGAGGTGCCCTTCGCAGTAGCGCAGACCATGGGGAGCGTGGCCAGCGCCGAGCTGGTAGCGGCCGACCACCTCGTACGTCCGTGCGTCGATCCGGAGGACGGCGCTGGCCTCGTTCGCGGTGACATACGCAAAGCGCGACTCCGGGTCGAGCACGACGTGCGCGACGTGCAGGCCGGTCCCGAGATCGATGCGCGCGCGGACCTCGAGCGTCTGCGGATCGAGCACCACGGCCTCCTCGAGGGGCTCCGTGCCGCCGTGACCGTGAGGATCGCTCGGGTCGGCTACCGCGGGCGCGACGACCCACACCGAGCGTCCGTCGGGCGCGACCTGCACGTTGTGCGGCGCGAACGCCATCGTGGACCCATCACGCACCTCCGTGAGGTCGATGGTCGCGATGCGCGACATGGAGGGATGGTCGAGCACGGAGATCGTACCGCCCGCCTCGTCGGCGACGAACACGCGGGCTCCCGCGGCCGGCCCCGCGGACGCCATGCACGCGGTCAGGAGGAACGCGACCCAGCACGTCATCATCGATCTCATCTGCGACCTCTCTGCGTTCTGGCCGCACGACGCGCGCGGCCCTGCACATTGAGGCAACCGAGGAGAGAGACAGTTGATCGGCTGCAAGCGAATGCGTGACCGTCTCGGTCACACTCGCGCCGCGTCAGTTGCGTGGTCGCTCGTTCCTTCGGTCACGACGCTCCACCCGGATCCACGATGAGGTCGTTCGCGTCGGCGAAGATCAACCCGCGTCGCAGCTGCCATCGACGCCAGATCGCATACGCGGCCGGCAGCACCAAGAGCGTCAGCACGAGGCAGGAGAAGACGCCTCCGATGACGGGCGCGGCGATGCGAGCCGAGACGTCGGCGCCAGGTCCCGACTCCCACATCAGCGGCAAGAGGCCCAGCGCAGTGCTGAAGACGCTCATAGCGAGCGGCCGCAGCCGACGCGACGCCCCCTGGACGATCGCATCATCGATGTCGGTCGCCGTCAGTGCCGCGCCACGCTCACGGACTCGATCCAGCACGCTCGCGTCGAGGAACTCGACGAGCAGGATCCCCGTCTCCTGCGCGATGCCGAACACCGCGATGAGCCCTACCCACACCGCCGTCGAGACGTTGTAGTGCGAGAGGTGCAGGAGCCAGACGCTGCCGACGAGACCGAATGGCAGGCTGAGCAGCACGAGCCACGCCTGCGCCCAGCCGCGCATCGCGAAGCGGATGAGCGCGAGCACGCCGAGGAGCGAGAGCGGGACGACCCAGGCCATGCGCTGCTGCATGACCTCCATGTGCTCGTACTGGCCCGTCCACACGAGGCGATAGCCGGGTGGAACGTCGATTCGATCGTCGACGAGCGCCTTCGCCTCGTTCACCCAGCCACCGAGATCTCTCTGTGAGAGATCGACGTCTGCGTAGACGTACCCCACCAGCACGCCGTCCTCGTCACGGATCATCGGCGGACCCGTGACGATGCGGATGTCGGCGAGCTGGCCGAGCGGAACGGCGGGCGCGGGCATGCGGAAGCGCGTCGCGGGATCACTGCTCGACGCACCCGACATGGCGATCGGTGTCGCCGCCGCACTCGCCATCGAGTCGCCGCCCATCGCACTGACGTCGATTCCGGCCCCACTGGCCGTCCCCGTGCTCCTCACCGGCACCAAGATCGACCGCAGCGCCGCGACGTCGGCCCGATAGTCCGACCCGAAACGCACGATCATCGAGTAGCGCGCACGGCCGTCGATGATGGTCGATACGCTCATGCCCCCGATGGCTGCCTCGACGACGTCGTTCACCTCGCGGACCGTGAGCCCATAGCGGGCGATCGCCTCACGATCGGGTGTGACATCGACGTACTCGCGACCGCTCTGGCGCTCGGCGAAGGTGCTTCGCGTTCCGGGCACCGTGCGAAGCAGCCCCTCGAGCTCGACCGAGAGGCGCTCGATCTCCGCGAGGTTGGCCCCGAAGACCTTGATGCCCACGGGTGTGCGGACGCCTGTCGTCAGCATGTCGATGCGCGTCCGGATCGGCGGCGCGACCGCAATCTGGTAGCCGGGGGTGTCGATTGCCGCGGAGATGTCTGCGGCGAGCTCCTCGATCGTGCGCGGCCTCTGTTCGGGCCACAGCCACCGCAGCGCGGGCGCAAGCCACTCCGGTGCGCCGTTCCACCAGCGCTCGTGATCCTGGAGAGGCCACTCGCTCCGTGGTCGGAGCGTGATCACCGTCTCGATCATCTCGAGCTGCGCCGGGTCGGTCGCGGTCTGCGCCCGGCCGGCCTTGCCGAACACGGACTCCACCTCGTCGAACGACGCGATGATGCGATCCTGGTAGCCGAGGGCGTCGCGCGCGCTCTGGATCGAGATTCCCGAGAACGTCGCCGGCATCACGAGAAGCGAGCCCTCGTCGAGCGGCGGCATGAACTCGCTCCCGAGGTTCCACGCCACCGGCATGGTCGCCGCGAGGATGCCAAGCGCGAGGGCCACCACGATCCAGCGTGCGCGCACGACCAGGCGGGCCAGCGGCTGATACAGCCGCTTGAACAGGCGGTTGAACGGGTTCTCGTCGTCACTCCGGAAGCGGCCCCGCAGGATCGCGGTCATCAGAGGCGGACAGACCGTCACCGAGAGGATCGCGGCCGCGAACGTCGCGATAGCGAACGTGAGGGCCAGCGGCCGGAAGAGGCGGCCTGCTTGGCCGGTGAGCGTGAGAATCGGGAGGAAGCTCACCGTCTGGAGCAAGAGCGAGGAGAACGTCGGACGGCCGACCTCCTTCGCGGACTCGACGATGGCTCTCCAGCGGTCCTCGCCTGGGCGCAGCGTTGCGAGGCGCCGCGCCGCGTTCTCGACGAACGTCGTGGAAGCGTCCTCGAGCTCGCCGATGGCGATCGCCATGCCGCCGAGCGACATGAGGTTCGCGGTCATGCCCAGGTAGTACATGGGGATGAATGCGACGAGCACGGCCAGCGGGATGATGGCGACGACGACGAACGCCGAGCGGAAGTGCAGCAGGAAGAACAGGCAGATGAGCGCGACGATGATCCCCTCCTCGAGGATCGTCTCCGTGAGCGTGTCGATCGATCCCTCGATGAGCTCCGAGCGGTCGTACGTGGGTACGAGTCGCACACCGTCCGGTAGCTCGAGCTCGGCGATGCGGGCCTCGACCCGCTCGATCACGTCGAGGGCGTTGCTGCCGGCGCGCATGACGACGATCCCACCCACGGCCTCGCCCTCGCCGTTCCAGTCCACGGCGCCCCGTCGAATCTCGGGCCCGTACGCGACGCGCGCCACATCGCGCACGCGGATCGGGTTGCCGCCGGCGCCCAGCGCGACGACGCTCGACTCGACGTCCTCGAGCGAGTGCACGTAGCCCCGGCCGCGCAGGACGTACTCGCGGCCCGCCATCTCGAGCACGCGCGCACCGACCTCGCTGTTCGAGTCGCCCACGGCGCGGCTGAGCTCGCCAACCGACAGACCGTATGCGGCCAGCCGGTCGGGGTCGACGATCACCTGGTACTGGCGCTCGAAGCCGCCGACCGTCGCGACCTCGGAGACGCCGTCGACAGCCTGGAGGGCCTGCCTGATCGTGAACTCCTGGAGCGTGCGTAGCTCGGCGAGGTCGTGCTCTCCCGACGTGTCCTCGAGGGCGTACTCGTAGATCCAGCCGATGCCGGTCGCGTCGGGCCCGAGCTGCGGGACGACCCCCGGTGGCAGGCGGACGCGCGGCAGCAGCTCGTTCACGCGGGAGCGCGCCCAGTAGAGGTCCGCCCCATCGCCGAACACGACGTAGACGAAGCTCATCCCGAACATCGAGTAGCCGCGCACGACCTGCACGCCGCCGGGCGTACTGCGGAGCGCCCGCACGAGCGGATAGGTGATCTGGTCCTCGACCAGGTCGGGGCTCCGCCCCATCCACTCCGTGTAGACGATCACCTGGGGGTCCGAGAGATCCGGCAGGGCGTCGAGCGGCATCTGCCGGACGCACACCACGGCCCACGCGACGAAGCCGAGCACGACCGCGAGGACCGTGAGCGGCCGACGTGCGGACCACTCGATGAGGCGCTCGATCATGATCAGTGACCCATGCCCGGCATACCGCTCATGTCCTCCGTCGGCGCCGCGCTCGGCGACGGCGCGCCACTCGGAGACGAGGCCCCGCCGTGCACGTGGGCACCGCCACCTCCGGAGGCGCGCAGGCGGCTCTCGGAGTCGAGGAGGAACACGCCGCTCCCGACGACGCGCTCACCCTCACGGAGGCCAGAGGTGATCTCGACCATGTCGTCGAGCGCGGCGCCCGCCGTCACGACCCGCGGCACGAACCGTCCGTCCTCGGCGACGAACACGTGCTGCTCGATTCCGGTGTCCACGACCGCGTCGCGCGGAACGACGAGCGCGTCGCGCGTCGCCAGGTGGAACGTGGCGCTGCCGTACGTCCCCGGCCGAAGTGCCCCGTCAGGGTTCGCCAGCGCGAACCGCACGCGGAGCGTGCGCGTGCCCTCGGTCAGCGTCGGGTAGACGAATTCGACGGCCGAGTCGATCGGCACAACGCCCGCCGCCGGAAGCTCGATCGTCGCTGGCGCTCCGATCGCGACCTCTGCCATACGGGCCTCGGGGACCTCGGCGAGAACCCACACGCGATCGAGATCGGCGATCACGAAGAGCTCCGTCGATGGGTCGACGGCAGCGCCGACGGTGACTCCACGCTCGAGCACGACGCCGGAGCGCGGCGCGACGATCGGCACGTTGCGCTGGGCCGCTCCGCGGCGCTCGAGGGCAGCGATCTCCTCGTCGGTCATCCCGAGCACGCGGAGCCGGTCGCGCGCGCCGCGTGCGAGCGGCGAGCCCGAGCCATTCGCGAGCACGGTGAGGTACTCGGTCTGCGACGCGAGCAGCTCGCGCGAGAATATGGTCCCGATCGTGGCGCCGACGCGCACGCGCTCGCCCACGGTGCGGACGGCCAGCCGATCGATCCAGCCCGAGACGCGCGTGTGGACGTGAGACACGCGTGCTTCGTCGGGCACGACCGTCGCTACGGTGCGCAGCTCGCCGGTGAGCGGTCGGCGCTCGACCGCCACCACCGAGATGCCCATCGCGCTCGCGCGCTCCGCCGCGAGATCGACCGGCACGCGCGAGGGACCCATCGGGCCTGCATCGCCCTCGCTGTGCTGCGCGTGGCTCGCGTGACCACCGTCGGCGGGCAGGCCGTGATGAAGCGAGAAGGGCCATCCGTGGCGGAGATGTTGGACAACGAGCGCGCCCGCGACTGCGATCGCTCCGGCCGCGAAGGCGAGCACGAGCCGGCCCGTACCGGACGCTCTCGCGGGGACCGGGGGGACTGTTCTCGGCACTGCCGCGGGGGCGTCGCCGGCGGGCTCCTCTTGTTGGGGCTCGTCGCTCACTGCCTCACGCCCTCCGGTGCATCCTCGCTCGCATGCCGCCACTTCGCTGCGAGCTTCGCTAGCTCCACGACCGTGACCGGGATCATGCCGACACCGAGCGCGCCGAAGCAATCGGCGAGCGAGATCGTTCCGATGTCGAAGAGCGCCTCCGTGAAGGGCAGGTGGTGGATGGCGAGCTGCACGACCACTGTGCAGGCCACGACCGCGACGAGTCGGAGGTTCGAGAGCGCGCCGGTCTCGAAGAACACGCGCGTGTCGCTGCGTGCCGCGAAGCTGCGCAGGACCTCCGAGAACACGAGCACGGAGAAGGCGAGGTTACGCGCCTCGACGATCCCGCGGGACGATAGCCCCCACGCGTACACCGCGAGCACGACCACCGCCTCGACGAGCGCGATCGCGATGACGCGCCGCCACTCTCGGCCGCCGAGGATCGGCTCGCGCGTCGGTCGCGGCGGCCGATCGAGCACGTCGGGTGCGGCCGGGTCCATCACCAGCGCGAGCGCGGGCAGGCCATCGGTCACCAGGTTGATCCACAGGATCTGGAGGGCCGTGAGCGGCAGGGGCATCCCGAGGAGAGACGCCGCGAGCACGAAGGCGAGCTCTGCGAGGTTGCCGGAGAGCAGGTACACGAGCGTCTTGCGGATGTTCTCGAAGATGCCGCGGCCCTCGCGCACGGCCGCGACGATGCTGGCGAAGTCGTCGTCCGTGAGCACCATTGCCGCAGCCTCTCGCGCCACGTCGGTGCCGCTCTTGCCCATCGCGACACCGATGTGCGCTTCGCGCAGCGCGGGGGCGTCGTTCACGCCATCGCCGGTCATCGCCACGATCTCGCCGCGCGCCTTCCACTCGCGCACGATCTTCAGCTTGTCCTCCGGCGTCGCGCGCGCATGCACACGCTCATCGATGCTCTCGCCTGGCGCGACGAGGCCGAGCTCGCGAGCGATCGCTCGCGCGGTGAGCGGCTGGTCGCCGGTGATCATGACCGTGCGGATGCCCGCGCGCCTCGCCGCGGCGATCGCTTCGATGGCCTCGCTGCGGGGTGGGTCGGCGATCCCGAGCAAGCCCACCAGCGTGAGCTCGGCTTCCTCGTTGCCCGTGCCGACGGCCACCGCGAGCACCCGCAGACCGCGCGCCGCGAGATCCTCGTTCGCGAGGCGGGCCTTCTCCACGTCGCCCGTGGTGACCTTCGCGAGCACGCTCTCGGGCGCACCCTTGACGTAGAGGCGACCATCGGCGCGTGCGATGCTCATGCGCTTGCGGTCCGAGTCGAACGGATGAACCTCGACCCGCGGGCGCGACGCCTCGATCGTCGTGCGTCGCAGGCCCCGCTCCGCCGCCGCGAGCATGATCGCCACCTCCGTCGGATCCCCCGTTCCGTCCTGCTCCGACGTGTCGAGCTCCGCGTCCGAGCACGCGGCGGCCGCGTCGACGACCGCCTGGTGGTCCTCGCCCCAGATCTCGCGCACGCGCATACGCCCGGTCGTCAGCGTCCCCGTCTTGTCGGTGCAGATGACTGTCGCGCACCCGAGCGTCTCCACCGCCGGCAGCCGACGCACGAGCACGTTGCGAGAGGCCATGCGCTGCACACCGATGGCGAGCGCGATCGTGACGATGGCCGCGAGGCCCTCGGGCACTGCCGCGACAGCGAGTGAGACGGACGAGACGAGGACCTGCAGCCAGGGCTCGCCGCGGAGGAGTCCGAGAGCGGCCACGAGCCCCACGATCGCGAGGCAGCCGACGAGGAGCGCGCGGCCGACCTGCTCGAGCCGCTTCTCGAGCGGGGTCGACTCCGTGTCCGCCGTGGAGAGGAGCGTGGCGATGCGCCCGAGCTGCGTGCGCATCCCGGTGGCCTCGACGCGCGCGCGAGCCGAGCCAGTCGCGATCGACGTGCCCATGAAGACCGAGTCCGTGCGCTCCGCGAGCGGCGCATCGGCGGCGCAGTCGCCCACGCTCTTCTCTGCTGGCACCGACTCGCCGGTCAGGGCGGCCTCGTTCGTGGACAGCGCGTGTGCCTCGGTGAGCCGAGCGTCGGCTGCGATCACGTCACCCGCGTCGAGCACGAGCAGGTCTCCTGGCACGACCTCTCTCGCTGCGACGAGGGCGACCACGCCATCGCGGATCACACGCGCACGAGGTGCGCTCATGGCACGCAGCGCCGTCATCGCTCGCTCCGCGCGATACTCCTGCGCGAAGCCGATGATCGCGTTGAGCACGACGATCACGGCGATCGCGCTCGCGTCGAGCAGCTCGCCGAGCGCCGCGCTCAATGCGCACGCGCCCAGCAGGAGCCAGATGAGCGCGCCCGAGAACTGGCCGGCGAGGATGCGGAGCGGGCTCGGGCCGCTCGCCTGCCGGAGCTCGTTCGGCCCGTGCTCGGCGAGCAGGCGCGCCGCATCGGCGGTGCTCAGCCCCGGCTGACCCGTCATGGCGACACCAACGATCCGGCGCGCCTGAGCACCTCCTGCGTGGCTGCGCTCGTGTCCGCGCGAAGGTCGACCGCCAGGTGCCCATCGACGCGCTGAACCGTTGCTGTCACGCCAGCAGGAACCAGCGGGCACGTCGGCATCTCCGGGACCTCGTGGCCGAGCGCCGCATTGCGTGCGATGTGGCAGTCGACAACGCGCTGCAGCCACTCGGCGGTCAGGCCCGTCACGTCCGCGAACGTGATCCGAACACCGCCTCGTCCCGGATCGTCGAGCGGCTCGACGCTCGCGATGTCCTCGCGATGCTCGAATGGGCTCACGTCTCGGTCGGCCTCGCGGATGCCCACGCACGCGCGCTCCTCTGCGTCGCGGAGCGCTTGGGATCCGGCCCGGTGTGCCTCGGCAAGCCGATGATGCTCTTGCGCCTCGTCGCGGTGATCGGTCGTGGCGTCCGAGACCCAGGCCCACTCGTGCCCGGCTGTGGTCTGCTCGCGCGGGTCGGCTTCCGCCGGCGAGCCACAACCCGCGAGCGAGATGCTCAACACGGTGAGCCCCAACGCGGTCCGATGTACGTGCCCGCCGAGCGCCGCCCGTGTGCCCACCGTCGTCCGCCGGGTTGTCGTCGAAAGGTGCGAATTGTCGTCGTGTCGCATGCGGTTTCCATCGCTAATCTCCGGCTCGTGGCGCTCACCAGCCACCGACGGGCCGACAGTTCGCGAGCAACCCTTGAGAGAGTGTCGGCGAACAGAGGTGCTCGATCTGCGCGTCCGTCAGGTCGGTGCGCCGACGCATCCGCTCGAAGCACTCGTACGGTCCGGTGTTCGGGGCGCACCGGCAGAGCAGGATTGCGTCGTCATCCGGGATGCGCAGCTGCCGACGCGCGGCCAGGAAGCAGTCGATCGGCCCGGTTGGACTCGGCGCCCCGACGCAGAGTGCTTCGATCTGCTCCTGGAGGAGACTGGTGCGCTCGCGCGCCTGGAGGTAGCAGTCTGCCGCGGCGTAGGGGGGCGCGGGAGAAGGGGGCTGCGCCTGCGCCTGCACGATTGCAAGCCACACGACCGGAAGCAGCAGCCACACGTAGCGTCGCCGCCTCGGCGCCTGCTGCGCGTGTGCTTCCCGGTTGCATTGCGCGCTGCGGGCCCGGGGGTCGTCCAGTCGTCGCGTCATCGGATCCTCCTGGCACGGGTCGAGACGAATGCATGCCCGCGCACGAGGCGGAGGCGGCGGCCGAGACATCGACGAGCGATCACCTGCGGGTCGGTCATCTCGCCGACTCGACGTGGCCACGACAGCACGGTGGGAGAAAATCGCGGAGCGCATCGAGCGCTGCGCCGAGCTTGCCGACGAAGTCCGACATCGACGGAACCACGACGCGGCGCGGGTGCCCATCCCACGCATCGAAGATGCGTGCATCGAACCGGGCGGCCTCGAAGGCGGTCTCTACGCGCAGCGGGTTCGAGTTGTCGTACCCACGGACCTCAGGCGTTCGGAGGTGAATCACCCCCGCGTATCGCCCCACCATGTCCGCACGGCGTACGCCGAGGCTCGCGAAGAGTCCATCGATGCCGTCCGGCCAGTACGCGGCTCCATCGACGACGCCGCGATCGCAAAGGACGAGGCCCACGTCGCCGAGCGTCGCGGCGAGGCTCTCCAGCTCCAGCTGCACGTGGAAGATCGCGTGCTGTGCCGCGCGACGCGCGCCCTCGGTGCGAGCCGCGGAAACCCACCGCCAAACAGGAGGCTCGCCGCCTCGGGGAGCACCACGACGTGCTCGCAGAAATGCCGGCGAACGACCTCGAGCACGGCCGTCTTGCCGCCGCCCGGCCCGCCGGTCAGGACGACGCGATCCGCCGTCTTCGGCAGGCGCGCGCGATCGCAGCGACACGGCGCTTGGCCGCGCAGCGCGGGCGCGAGCAGGGTCGGATTCGATTCGGCGCTCACGAACGACGCTCCGCTCTGGTACTCCCCTGCGCGACGCCGGGAAGGGTCACGAGCTCGCCGTCCGACGGCACCATCACGTCCCAGCCGAACGTCTGCCTCAGCGTGCGCGCGAGCGCGTTCGCCGCAGGCGGCTCGCCGTGCGTGACGAACACGCGCTCGGGAGCGATCGCGCTCGCGCGCAGCCAGTCCACCATCTCTGTCGCGTCGGCATGCGCGGAGAGCCCGGAGATCTCGACGACGTGGGCTCGCACGCGGACCAGCTGGCCGTGGATGGTGACCTCCTTCGCGTGGTCGAGCAGCGCGCGGCCTCGCGTGCCCGACGGCTGGTAGCCGACGAGCAGGACGGTGCTCCGCTCGTCGGGCAGGAAACGCCGCAGATGGTGGAGCACTCGACCGCCAGTCGCCATCCCGCTCGCGGAGATCACGATGCAGCTGTCGGCGCTCGCATCGATCTTCTTCGAGTCCTCCGGTGTCCTCGTATACGTCGGCAGCTTGCACATCGCGTGACACTGCCTCGTCGTGAGGCCGTGATCGTCCGTGTGCTTGCAGAAGATCTCCGTCGCATCGCTCGCCATGGGGCTGTCGAGGAACACGGGCACGTCGGGGATGCTCTGGGTGCGCTTCAACTCCGCGAGGAGGTGCAAGAGGTGCTGCGCTCGGCCCACGGCGAACGCCGGGACGACGAGCGTGCCCTTTCGCTCGACGGTCTCGCGGACGACGTGGGCGAGCTCGTCCGACACGTTGCTCGTCGGGTGCCGCCGGTCTCCGTACGTCGACTCGACCACGAGGTAGTCGGCGCGCGGCGCGGGCGCGGGTGGCTTCATGATCGGGTCGTGCGGTCGTCCGACGTCCCCCGAGAACAGGATCGAAGCTCCTTCCGCACGCACGAGCGCGCACGCCGAGCCGAGGATGTGCCCTGCGCGAGAGAACGAGACCGTCACCCCGGGCGCGATCGTTGTCTCGACGCCGAACGCGATCGGCGCGAGCACGCGGAGCGATGCCTCGGCGTCCTCCTTCGTGTAGAGCGGCAGCGGCTCGGCGTGGCGGGAGTAACCCCACTGCTTGGCGTGCCGCGCGGCCTCTTCCTGAAGGTAGCCCGAGTCGGGCAGCAGCACATGGAGCAGATCCGCGGTTCCGGCCGTGCAGTGTGCGCGACCGCGAAATCCGAGCTTCACCAGCTTCGGCAGAAACCCCGTGTGATCGATGTGTGCGTGCGTGAGCACCACGGCACCGAGGCTCCGCGGATCGAACGGCGGCTCGGCCCAGTTGCGCTCGCGCAGATCACGCGGACCCTGGAAGAGGCCACAGTCGATCAGGATGCGCGCCGTCGTCGTCTCCAGAAGGTACTTCGATCCAGTGACCGTACCGGTGGCACCGAGAAAGTGGATCCGCATGGTCATCAAGTAGTCGCGCGGGCCGAGCGCACAACCGGCCGTGTCCGACGCGGTCACAGGCGGCGGGTGTGCGTTGTGCACGCTCGACGGCGTCGTCGGCGTCCAGCGCCTCACGCTCATCGCCGACTCCAAGTGCACCGTCTGCGGCAAGGATCTGCCGCGTGGAACCGAGGCCTGTCGCGGCGTGCGCGACGAGGCCGGACCCAAGCTCCTGCTCGGGCCGCGCTGCGGCCTGCTCTAACTGGAAGGCGACGACCCGCGGATCCGCGGGCGAGGAGATCGCAGCCATGTCTGAACGAACGACGTTCCGGTCCGCGCGCCTGTTGGGGGCGCACATCGCAGCCGTGTCCCTGCTCGCGTGTGGTGGCTCCGTCGGGACCCATCCCCACGACTCCAGCGCGCACCGGCACGACGAGGCGGCGGTGGGCGAGGAGCGCGAGAGCACGCGCGAGAGCCCCTGCGGAGGAACTTCCGTCGTCGCGCGTTCGATCGATACTCCGTGCTGGACCGCGCTCGATCCCACGGAGGTCACGCGCCATCGCGAGGCAGCGGCCGCGCATCGCGCCGCAGCCCAGGCGCTACGCGAGGCCGAGGCGAGCGCCTGCGTCGGGATCGATGACGCCGACCGCGACATGAGTCCGTTCGACCACCGCGCCGACCTACTCCGCGTCGAGCCGCTCGAGGACACGGTCGTCGGCGGGCCAGACTCCGCCCCGCAGGTCGTCGGCGCTCGCATCGTCTTCCGCGCAACGCCCGGGCTCACCGCGCAGTGGCTCCAGCGCGAGGTCGATTGCCACCTCGCACGCAACGCAGCCCTGGGGCACGACGTGCCCGAGATGCCCTACTGCCCGCTGGTCCCTCGCGGCGCGAGCGCGCACGTGACCGCCCTGAGCGACGGATTCGCGGTCGATGTCCGTGGGGAGGACGCGGGCTCGATCCGCCAGATCATCGACCGCGCCAACCGGTTGCTCACCCCTTGACGGCGCGCGAGCTGTGACCGGCACAGCCACGCTGGCTGGTCGCGTGGCGACGAGTGCGTAGCTGTCGATCGATGGGCGCTCGGCGCCGAGGGGAGGCTGGAATGGGGAAAAAGAACAGGAAGGGCGAACATCGACGTGCCGCGCGATTCGAGCTCCACGCGCCGGCCGCTTCTCGGGCATTCGTGGCCGGCAGCTTCAACGACTGGCGCCCCGACGCGACGCCGATGCGGCGGCAGACCGATGGTCGATGGGTTGCCGACATCGACGTCCCACCCGGGCGTCACGAGTACAAGTTCGTCGTGGACGGCAGCTGGTGCTGCGCCGTGGGCCCCGATGGCCCAACCGAGCAGTTCGAGGGTGGCGTGCCGAACGCGATGGGCACCACCAACCGAGTGATCGAGGTGCCGCGATGACGCGCGACGCCTGGGAGCAGCAGATGGCCGTCGAGGCGGTCGCCGTCGCGATCCAGCGCCTCCGAGATCGCGGGGAAGATCGCATCTACGAGGTCGACGTGATCACGGCGTTCCATCCGGAGGAGGCGTCGGAGGTCCGTCGCGCGTTTCGGGCATGCATCGAGCGCGGCTACCTCGAGCCCTCGGCCAGCGAGCCCTGCGCGTTCGTGCCGCGTATGCTCGTGGACGATCAGCAGGAGCCATGAGGCCCTGGGCGGCGAAGGAGGGACTCCCGTTCCCGCTCGGCGTGTCGCGGTGCCTTGACGAGGACGCATACAACTTCGCGCTGTACTCGAAGCACGCGACGTCGGTGTGCCTGCTGCTGTTCACCGACGACGTGGTCGATGCGCCGCACCTGCAGGTGACGCTCGACCCGCTCGTCAACAAGTCCGGCCGCGTGTGGCACTGCCGTGTTCCGCGCGCCGCGATCGGCGCTTGCCGCTACTACGGGTACCGGGTCGACGGCCCCGAGCCGGCCGGCCCGTTCGAGGCGCACGAGTTTCATCCGGAGAAGCTGCTGCTCGATCCCTACGCGCGATGCATCGCGTTCCCGCCGGGCTTCGACCGTGCGGCCGCGCTCGACGAGCTGCCGAACCTCGGCAAGGCGCCGCTCGGGATGATCGAGGCATGCGAGAGCACGTTCGACTGGGGTGCAGATCGACGACCTCGGCACGAGGGTGAGACCATCATCTACGAGCTGCACGTGCGCGGCTTCACGCAGCACCCGAGCTCGGGCGTCTCGAAATCGGCGCGGGGGAGCTTCGCAGGCGTCATCGAGAAGATCCCGTACTTACGGGAGCTCGGCGTCACGGTCGTGGAGCTGATGCCGGTGTTCCAGTTCGACCCCGGCGCGGGCGACTACTGGGGCTACATGCCGATCAACTTCTTCGCCCCGCATCGCGGGTACGCCGCGCGTGGCAGCTCGGCGATCGACTCGTTCCGCGCGATGGTCGCGGCCCTACACGACGCGGACATCGAGGTCGTGCTCGACGTCGTCTACAATCACACCGGCGAGGGCGGCGCGGGGGGCCCCGTCTACAGCTTCAAAGGGATCGACAACAGCACCTACTACCTGATGAACGGCTCGCGGTACGCGGACTTCACCGGCACCGGCAACACCCTGCACGCGAGCAATCGCTACGTCCGCAAGATGATCGTCGACAGCATGCGCTACTGGGTGCGCGAGATGCGTGTGGACGGGTTCCGGTTCGATCTCGCCTCCGTGTTCGGCCGCAACACGGACGGCTCGATCAACTTCGACGATCCACCGATCTTCGGCGACATCGCGGCCGATGCGAGCTTCGACCGCGTCCGCATGATCGCCGAGCCATGGGACGCGGCCGGCATGTACGAGCTGGGCCGCGGTTTCCCCGGCTTCAGCTGGCTCCAGTGGAACGGGCGATTTCGCGACGACGCCCGCAGGTTCGTGCGCGGGGACGAGGGCTTGCTCGGCGCGCTCATGCAGCGGCTCTACGGTAGCGACGATCTGTTCCCCGACGACGTGATCGACGCCTACCACGCGTTCCAGAGCGTCAACTACGTGACGTCGCATGACGGGTTCACTCTCTACGACCTGCTCTCGTACACACGGAAGCGCAACGAGATGAACGGGCACGGCAACCTCGACGGGCCGGCCGAGAGCTGGAGCACGAACTGCGGCTGGGAAGGAAACGAGGGCGTTCCCGCGGACGTGCTCGCTCTGCGCGAGCGACAGGCGAAGAACCTGATCGCGCTGCTGATGCTCGCCAACGGCACGCCGATGCTCCGCGCGGGCGACGAGTTCCTCCAGTCGCAGGGCGGCAACGACAACCCATACAACCAAGACAACGAGACGAGCTGGCTCGATTGGGGGAGGCGCGAGCGATGGCCGGGCTTCTGGCGGTTCGTCCAGCAGATGATCGCGCTGCGCAGGCGCCATCCGTCGCTCGCACGAAGTCGTTTCTGGCGTGACGACGTCCGCTGGTTTGGTGCACGGGGCGTGGCGGACATGACCTCGCGCACGATCGCGTTCTTGCTGAGCGGCGGCTCGCAGGGCGACGACGACTTGTACGTGATGATCAACGGCACGCGGGCCGCCGTTCTCTTCGCGCTGCAGGACAGCACCGACCACTGGCGCTTGGCCGTGGACACCGCGCGCGGATCGCCGGACGACGTGGACGTGAGCGGTCGCGAGCTCCTGGAACGACCGTCCTACGTTGTCGAGGAGCGCTCCGTCGTGGTCCTCGTGCGGAGGGCGCCCACGTGAGGCCCGACCCCGCCAGTGTCGCGAGCGCGCCCCTGAGTCGAGCGCCAGACCATCTGCACAAAGTGGACGGGGCCCCGTCGGAGGCCGCGGACCGGCTCTTCGAGCACGGTGACCCAGCCGACCCGTTCGCTTGGCTCGGCCCACACGATGACTCGAGCGGCCGGATCGTGCGCGTCCTCGCGCCCGGTGCGTGCGGCGTCGAGGCGCGCGCGCGACATGGGGGTAGACTGCTCGCCACGCTCGCGGCCTGCCCGGCACCCGGTTGCGATGGCCTGTTCGCAGCTCGTCTCCGCGCGCGGATGCCTTATCACCTGTGCATTCGGTGGCCGGAGGCCGTGCAGATGACGGAGGACCCGTACGGATTCGGCCCGCTTCTCGGCGACGTCGATCTCCACCTCGTCTCCGAGGGCCGCCACCTGGAGCTCGGTCATCGCTTCGGCGCGCAAGTCCGATTGCATGAAGGTGTGCCTGGCGTCTCATTCGCGGTCTGGGCACCGAACGCCCGTCGCGTTGCGGTCGTCGGAGACTTCAACGCGTGGGACGGACGCCGGCACCCGATGAGGTCGCGCGGCGCGAGCGGTGTCTGGGAACTGTTCGTCCCCCGTCTTCGCGCCGGCGAGGTCTACAAGTACGAGATCACCGCGAGCGACGGCACGGTCGCGCAGAAGGCCGATCCCGTCGCGCTCCGTGCCGAGCTCGCGCCCGCCACCGGCTCGATCGTGTGCGCCCCCGAGCAGCATGCATGGACCGACGCGTGCTGGATGGCCGAGCGGGCCGCGCGCCAGGCGCCCACAGCCCCGATGTCGATCTACGAAGTGCATACGGCGTCATGGCGTCGTCCGGGGGGCCGCGTACCGAGCTGGGACGAGCTGACGCGCGACCTCGTCCCCTACGTTGTGGGCCTCGGCTTCACGCACGTCGAGCTCATGCCGATCACCGAGCATCCCTTCGGGGGATCGTGGGGGTACCAGCCGCTCGGTCTGTTCGCGCCGACGAGCCGGCACGGCGATGCGACAGGGCTCGCCCGCTTCGTCGATGCCTGCCACGCGGCCGGGGTGGGCGTGCTCCTCGACTGGGTGCCGGGGCACTTCGCGCGTGACCCACACGGGCTCGCCTGTTTCGACGGGACGCCGCTCTACGAGCACGGCGACGAGCGCGAGGGCCTGCATCGCGGATGGGGAACGGCCGTCTACAACTTCGGTCGCAACGAGGTCGCCAGCTACCTCGTCGCGAGCGCCCTGCACTGGCTCGAGCGCTTCCACTTCGATGGTCTGCGTGTCGATGCGGTCGCGTCGATGCTCTACCGCGACTACGGCCGCGAGGCGGGCGAGTGGGTTCCGAACGTGCACGGCGGCCACGAGAACCTCGAAGCCGTCGACCTCTTGCGCAGGGTGAACGAGGCGGTCGCGACGCACTGTCCGGGCGCGATCGTGATCGCGGAGGAGTCGACCTCCTGGAGCGGCGTCACGGCGGCTCGCACCGAGGGCGGTCTCGGCTTCGCCTACAAGTGGAACATGGGGTGGATGAACGACACGCTCCGCTACTTCGCGCGCGATCCGGTGCACCGCTCGCACCACCACGAGGACCTGACCTTCGGTCTGCTTTACGCGTTCTCCGAGCGCTTCGTGCTGCCCGTCTCGCACGACGAGGTCGTACACGGCAAGCGCTCGCTGCTCGGTCGGATGCCGGGCGACGACTGGCAGCGTCACGCGGGCTTGCGAGCCCTCTACGGCCTGATGTGGGCGCATCCCGGGAAGAAGCTGCTCTTCATGGGTGGTGAGATCGCCCAAGAGGGCGAGTGGAGCCACGACGGGGAGCTCGCGTGGAGCGACTCGCAGCCGCCGCTCGCCGCTGGCGTGACGCGGTTGATCGCCGACCTCAATCGCCTCTACACCACGGAGCCGGCGCTGCATGCGTGGGACAGCGACGGCCGCGGGTTCCGATGGTCGGTCGTCGACGACAGGGCGAACAGCGTGCTCGCATGGACTCGCCGCGGTCCGAGGGGCGCGAGCTTCCTCGTCGTCTGCAACCTCACGCCCGTGCCGCGAAACGGCTACCGCGTCGGCGTCCCCTGCGGCGGGTGTTGGCACGAGCGCCTCAACACGGACGCCACCTGCTATGGCGGTTCGAACGTGGGCAACTCCGGAGGCGTGGAGGCGAGCGATCACGGGAGCCACGGGATGCCGTGGAGCGTGGCGCTCGAGCTTCCACCGCTCGGAGTTCTCTATCTCTCGAGCCATGGTGTTGCGGGAGCGCGGTGAGGGCTTCGCGCGCGCGGCACATTCGCGATCGCCGCCTCCACCCTCACCACCGTCGATGACCTGCTCCGCGACGAGCATGACTGGCGTCGATCCCGGCGTCGCGGCTTCGTGAAGAACGATCGCGCGCTGGTCGTGCTCGTTTCTGGCCATGAAGCGCGGTGCGCCGCGGCGCCAGCGTGACCGCCCCGGTCACGTTGCGCGCGAGGCGCGGGTGCCTAGCCCGATAGGGGATGGCTGCGCTGGACGAGAGCTACGTAGTGCGCGCGAGCTACGATCGGCTGGCTCCGGTCTACGACGCGGCTGGCGCGATGGCGGAGCGCCTGATCGTCGCGCGCTGGCGCAGGATGGTCTGGAATCGCGTCGCCGGTGCGCGAGAGATCCTCGAGCTCGGCATCGGAACCGGCAGGAACCTGCCTCACCACCCGCCCGGCGCACACGTCGTCGGCATCGACCTGAGCCCCGCGATGCTCGAGCGCGCGCGGCGCCGAGCGCAGCGTTCTGCCTTCGCGATCGATCTGCGCGTCATGGACGTGCAGCGGCTCGATCTCGAGTCCGAGTCCTTCGACGCCGTGGTGGCGACGTTCCTCTTCTGCTGCGTCCCGGATCCGGTCCTTGGCTTGAGCGAGGCCCGCCGCGTACTGCGGCCCAGCGGCACGCTGGTGCTGCTCGAGCACGTACGCCCCCGCACTGCGTGGCTCGGGCATCTTGCCGACCTGCTCGATCCGCTCGCGGCCGCGTCGAGCGCCGAGCACCTCAACCGCCGCACGCTCGCCAACGTCCGTGCCGCGGGCTTGCGCATCGACGAGGTGCTCGAGCTCGCGCCCACGGGCCTGGTTCAGCTCATCGTCGCGAGGGCGGCGTGATCCGCCGTCGCATGGAAGGAAGGTGCCCCGTGCAGCTCGCTCCATGCTTGCTCGCCGCGCTGGCGGTGGGGTGCACGCCGGTCAGCGCGTACGTGTACGTTCCCGCCGCCGGCGCGGGCGCGCAGGCGAGCGGCTACCCCGCCGCGTACTACCCGCTCGACACCGGCGCGGTACGCGTCGCTTCGTTCGGCGTCTTCGACGCCAGCGCATCGACGGGCGTGCTCCCGGTCCTGCACGTCCGCGTGCTCGTGGCGAACAACGTCGACGTGACGCCGTGGACGATCGACACGCGCTCGATTATCGCTGTGCTGCCCACCGGCCGGGCGCAGGCCGCTCTCGTGAACAGCGACGCGGGCACGCCCCCGCTGCTGGAGATCGCTGCGGGTGAGCAGCGCGTGATCGATCTCTACTTCGCCCTCGACGGCGCGGCCGACGGACCCGTCGCGTTCGACGTGCTCTGGCAGGTGCAAACGCCCACACGCGCGGTCACTGAACGCACGCCGTTCGAGCGCGAGGCGCTCGCGCCGCGCTATCCGACACAGTACGCGTACGGCTACCCGCCGCCTTACGGCTACGGCTACGTGCTCGGCGGCGGGCCCTACTGGTGGTACGGCCCCCATTACTCCGGCTACCAAGGCGCCGTTCTCTTCGGGCACCACGGCTTCCATGGCGGCTACCACTATGGCGGCGAGATGCACGGCTACGGCGGGATGCACGGCTACGGCGGGATGCACGGCATGATGCCGCATTGACTTGCCCGGCGTGTCTGCCGCGGTCACACGTGGGCGCCGCGATTGCCCCCGCGCCCGCCCGTGCCCATGAGATGGACAATGGATGTTCGTGTCGGACTGCCCTTGGCAGCGTTCGTGGCGGCGGGTGCGTGCGGGCGGTCGTCGCCGATCGCCGACGCTGCCGTCCCGAGCGACGCGACCAGATGGGCCGGCGCGCGTGGGGTCGTGCGCTTCATCCTGGAAGACGACAGCGTAGAAACGGGCGATACGCTCGACCTCGCGGTCGGCTCGATGGCGCTCGTCAGCGATCGCGAGCGCAGCACTGCGCCGACGCGCACCGACTTGGGCCGAGTTCACATCGATGCCGGCGGTCGCGACGTGGAATTCGAGCGAGTGCCGCCGGGGCTCTACTCGGCGGTGGACATCGAGCTCGCGGGCGACACCGCTGTGCTCCAGGCTACGTTGCACGCCGAGGCACGGACGTTCCTGGTTCGAACCGATGGTGCGCTCTCACTTTCGGCTCGCTGCGAGCAGGGTCAGCCGATCACCGTTCTCGGCACCTTGCGCATCAGCGTCGACCTCGCGTTCGACGAGCTCTTGACCGCCGTCTTGCGTCACCCACTTCCCGCGCCCGTCGACGGCGTCGTCGTGGTCGATGAGGTCTCAGCGCCCGAGGCGGTCGATGACTTCCGACGGACGCTCTCTGCATCGATCCACGCCGAGTGTGGCATCGACGGCGCCTGATCTCTTTGCCACCCGCGCAGCATCTGCCGGCGCCGCGCACGGCTTGCGGCGGCGTGACCACTTCTCTGCGAGTCCTCGCCCATGCCGCGCGGGCACACCGGTTGCTCCGAGCTCACGCCATGACTGGCCTCGCCGCGCACGCACTCCAGCTCATCCCGCGCATCCTTCGAGGCCGCGCAGACCTCCGGCGTCACGAACGTTGGTCGCGCGATCAGCTCGAGGGCCATCAGCAGCACGCGCTTGCCGACCTGCTTGCATTCGCACGAGCTCGCTCGCCGCTCTACGCGCGCCTGCATCACGGGCTCGAAGGGGCGCCGCTCTCCGCGCTGCCCGTGGTCACGAAGGCGCGCCTGATGGACTCGTTCGACGACGTCGTCACGGACCGCACACTGACGCTCGCTCGTGTGCAGCAGCACCTCAGCGCGCTCCGCGGCGACGAGCTGCTCGACGGCCGCTACTGGGTGGCTGCGACCTCCGGCAGCTCGGGGCGGCGGACGATCGTTCCGTGCGACGTGCACGAGTGGTCGACGGTGATCGCGTCGTATGCACGGGCGCAGGAATGGTCCGGCGTGCGCGTCTCGCCATTCCGGCACGCGAAGATGGCCGTCGTCAGCTCGCGGTCACCGTTCCACCAATCGTTGCGCGTCGGCCAGTCGGTGCAGTCGCCGATGATGAACACGCTGCGTCTCGACGCGGGACAGCCGCTCGGGGAGCTCGTTCGCGCGCTGGACGCGTTCCAACCGGAGATCCTCGTCGCCTACGCATCGATGATCCAGATGCTCGCGGAGGAGCAGCTCGCAGGACATCTGCACATCGCGCCGCGCGCGGTGAATTCATCGTCCGAGGTCTTCTCAGCGGAAGGGCGCGCGCGCGCTACTGCAGCCTGGGGAAGGCAGCCGTTCGAGGTCTACGCCGCGACGGAGACGGGTGGCGTCGCTGCGGAGTGCGACCGCCACGTGGGAATGCACCTCTTCGAGGACCTCGTGATCCCCGAGGTCGTCGACGACGACTATCGGCCGGTTCCCGATGGCGAGACCGGCTCGCGGCTCCTCGTGACGGTTCTCTTCTCCCGGACGGTGCCGCTCATCCGCTACGAGCTCACCGACCGGGTGCGCCTCGCGACGCGCATGTGCCCGTGCGGGCGACCCTTCCGCCTCGTCGCGGCGATCGAGGGCCGCACCGACGACATTCTCGAGCTCCGCGGCGCGAGCGGCGGAACGGTTCGCGTGCATCCCGTTGTCTTCCACGAGGCGCTGGACGTGCTCCACCTCGGCGCGTGGCAGGTCCGTCAGGAGACCGATCGCATCCGCGTGCTCCTCGCCGGCGTGCGCGCGCCCGTCGACGGCGATGCGCTCGGCCGGCGCATTCGCGCGGGGCTCGCTCGTGCAGGGGCCGCCGAGACCGCGGTCGCGGTGGAGGAGCTGGGTGAGCTGCCGCCGGCGGCGTCCGGCAAGCGGCCGCTCGTCGTCGCGATGCGCCACCCGGAGACGCGCCGCCCGGAGACGCACGCATGAGGCGCGCTGCGGCGGTCACCCTGGCGGGTGGCGCTCGTGGCGCCGGTCGCGCTCGCGCGCGACGTCTCGGGCGTGCATTTCGACGAGGAGATCGTGCTCGACGGGCACACGCTGGTCCTCAACGGTGCCGGCGTTCGACACGTCACGATCTTCGGCATCGAAGTCTACGCGGCGGGCCTCTACCTCCCATCGACAACCCACGACGCGGTGACCGTCCTCTCCGACGAGACGCCTCGCGAGCTTGTCGCCGTCATGAAGCGCGATGTCGGCAGCGATCAGATCGGCCCGGCGTTCCGCGATGCGATCGAACATGCAGCGGGAGCGCCTTCCGCGTCCCTACGCACCGAGATCGCGGCCTTCGCCGCCTGGCTGCCGTCGATGCGGAATGGCGACCGACTCGTCGTCGCTCGCCCGCGCTGTGTTCGGCATGTGGCTCGGCGCCCACCCCGTGAAAGACAGCCTCCGCGCTGCGCTGCTCGGCGAGTGAGTGCGTGACACGCGAGCGCTACAGGCGCGCGCGGCGAAGCCGGAGCGCGTTCGCGATGACCGACGCAGAGCTCAGGCTCATTGCGGCGCTCGCGAGCATCGGATCGAGCAGCCAGCCCGTGAGTGGGTACAGCACGCCCGCGGCGAGTGGTACGCCGAGCGCGTTGTAGACGAAGGCGAAGAAGAGGTTCTGCTTGATGTTCGCCATCGTGCTGCGGCTCAGCGCTCGCGCGCGCGCGATGGCGCGGAGGTCTCCACGCACCAGCGTGACGCTGGCGCTCTCGATCGCGACATCGGTGCCTGTGCCCATCGCGATGCCGACCTGGGCCTTCGCGAGCGCAGGCGCGTCGTTGACGCCGTCTCCCGCCATGGCGACCACATGGCCCTGCTCGCGCCAGCGCTCGACGATCACGCTCTTGCCCTCGGGCTGGACGCCGGCCTCGATGTCTGTGATGCCGAGCGCGCGACCCACGGACTCTGCGGTGCCGCGCCCGTCTCCGGTGACCATGACGACGCGAAGGCCATCCGCGCGCAGTTCCTCGAGCGCGGTGCGGCTCGTGAGCTTGATCGGGTCTTCGATGGCGAGCACGCCCGCCGCGCGTCCGTCGATGGCGACGAACATCACGGTCCGACCCTCGACCTGAAGCGTCGCCGCGCGTACCTCCAGGCCACCGAGATCGACGGCGCGTGCCCGCATCAAGGCCGCATTGCCCACCGCTACCCTGCGGTCGCCGACTCGCGCCTCGGCGCCCTGGCCCGCGACGGACGCGAACGCCTCGGATCGCGGGACGTCGATCCCTCGTGCTCTCGCGCCGCCCACGATCGCGGCAGCGAGCGGGTGCTCGCTGTGCACGTCGACAGCTGCTGCATTTGCGAGCAGCTCGTTCTCGGTGAAGCCGTCGGCCGCTTCAGCCGCCACGAGCTTCGGCCTACCCTCGGTGAGGGTGCCGGTCTTGTCTACCAGCAGCACGTCGACCTTCGACAGCACCTCGAGTGCCTCGGCGTCGCGGATGAGCACGCCGAGCGTCGCGCCGCGTCCGGTTCCGACCATGATGGACATCGGCGTCGCGAGCCCGAGCGCGCAGGGGCACGCGATGATGAGCACGCCGATCGCGTTGACCAGCGCGTACGTGAAGCGCGGCTCGGGGCCAAGCGCCATCCAGCCTGCGAAGGTCGCGATGGCGATCACGATCACGGCCGGGACGAACCAGGCCGAGACGGAGTCGGCAAGTCGATCGATGGGCGCCCGCGTGCGCTGAGCCTCACCGACCATTCGCACGATCTGGGCCAGCATCGTGTCGGCACCGACGCGATCGGCCTGGACGACGAGCGCCCCCGAGCCGTTTATCGTGCCGCCAGTGACCTTCATGCCGGCGGCTTTCGTCACCGGAACCGGCTCGCCGGTGAGCATCGACTCGTCGACCGCGCTCTCGCCATCGACGACATGGCCGTCCGCTGGAACGCGCTCACCCGGGCGGACACGGACGCGGTCCCCGACAGCAATCGTGTCGACGGGCACCTCGCGGTCGCCGTCCGCATCGATCTTTCGCGCTATCTTGGGCGCGAGATCGAGGAGCGCGCGGATGGCCCCGCTCGTCTGGCTCCGCGCGCGGAGCTCGAGCACCTGCCCGACGATGACGAGTGTCGTGATCACGGCAGCGGCCTCGAAGTACAGGGGTGGCATCCCACCGTGGCCGAGGTACTCGCGGGGAAACACCGATGGCGCGACGACGCCGACGACGAGCGCGACGACGCTGTAGAAGAAAGCCACGCCGATGCCGAGCGCAATCAGCGTGAACATGTTGAGGCGGCGATGGACGATCGACGTCCAGCCCCGCTCGAAGAAGGGCGCGGCGGCCCAGAGCACGACCGGCGTCGCGAGCACCACCTGCACGATGGCGAGCGCGAGCGGCGCGACGGCGTGCTGCAGCGGGGTGCCCGGGATCAGATCAGACATCGCGATCGCGAGGAGCGGCACCGAGAGCGCGCTCGACACGACGAGGCGCTGCGTCATGTCGCGCAGCTCGGGGTTCTCTCCCGTCTCCGCGGTGACAGTCCGCGGCTCGAGCGCCATGCCGCAGATGGGACAGGCGCCTGGACCATCGCGCACGATCTCGGGGTGCATGGGACATGTCCACTGACCCGTTGCCGCCGGGTGCGTCGCGGCGGTCCTCGCGGACGTCGCGGTGCCGCCCGGCGTCTTCTCGATGGACTCGGTGGACTCGGTGGCGGCGAGGTACTTCGACGGATCGGCCATGAACTTCCCACGGCAGCCGGCGCTACAGAAGAGGCGCTCGACTCCGTCATGGGTGACGCGGTGCTCGGTTCTCGCGGGGTCCACACGCATGCCGCACACGGGATCCTTGACCTCCGAGCTCGCTCCGACGGGTCCGCTCTCGTGGTGGGGATGGGAGTGCTGGTCGTGTGTCATCGTCTCGCTCCGCCAGGTAGACGCTGCCCGCGCTTCCGCATTACGCGGGAACCTCCCTCAGTCGCCGCGGAAATCGTCGGGACTGACGGCGTAGCGCCGCAGCAAGCGGTAGAAGCTCTCGCGCTCGATCCCGGCGATTTCGGCGGCCTGCGCGACCTTGCCCTTGGTCCGCCGCAGCACTGCTTCGAGGTAGCGTCGCGTCGCGTCCTCGCGTGCGGCTTCCAACGCCTGCTGGTAGCTCATCGATGCGAGGTCGATCGGACCGCTGCCGGTGCCGATTCGGGTCTCGGCGGGCAGGTCGTTTGCCTCGATGCGATCGCCGGTCGCTACCAGTGCGGCGCTCGCAATCGCCGCGCGAAGCTCGCGTACGTTTCCGGGCCATCGGTACCGTTCGAGCACGAGCAGGGCTGGCGGTGAGATCGCGCTGACTCGAGTCCCGTCCGCACGTGCCGGGAGCTCCGCGAGGAAATGTGTGGCGAGCGCTGCGACGTCCCCCCCGCGCTCGCGGAGCGGAGGAAGCGTGATGGTGGCCACGCGCAGACGATAAAGGAGGTCCTCCCGCATCGAGCCCTCGCGTGCGAGCCCCTCGACGTCACGGTGCGTGGCGGCGACGATGCGCGCGTTCATCGGCCGGTCACGCGTGTCGCCGATGCGTCGCACGCGACGCTCCTCCAGGACGCGCGTCAGCTTCGCCTGTAGCGCGAGGCGGATCTCGCCGATCTCGTCGAGGAAGAGCGTGCCGGCCTCGGCCCGCTCGAAGAGGCCGGCGTGCTCGCGCCCGCCGCTGGACGACCCGAACAGCTCCGTCTCGAGCACGTCCGATGGGACCGACCCGCACCCGATGCGGACGAACGGCGCCGCGGCGCGCGGGCCCAGCGTGTGGAGCGCGCGCGCGACCAGATCCTTGCCGCTGCCGGTCTCGCCGAGCACCAACACGTTCACGTCACTCGCCGCGACACGGCGCACGACTCGCGTGACCTCGGCCATGGCCAGCGAGCTCCCGATCATCCCGGGCAACGGCTCGAAGGCGGTGGCGTCCGCGGCGGGTGCCGAAGCACGGCCGAGCGCCCGCAGCACGATCGCGCGGAGCTCCTCTGGCTCGAAGGGCTTCGTGACGTAGTCGTACGCGCCGCGCTTCATCGCGTCGATCGCGCTCGGGACCGAGCCGTACGCCGTCATCAGCACGAACTGCGCGCTCGGACGGATGCGACGGACAGCGTCAAGGACCGCGAGCCCATCGAGGTCGGGCATGCGCAGGTCGCACACCACGACATCGATCTCGTTCTCCGTGACGAGCTGGATGCCGGACGCGCCGCTCGTCGCCTTGAGGACGCGCGCGTCCCGGTGGAGGACCTTCGCGAGCAGGGCGACCATGTTCGGCTTGTCGTCCACGACGAGCACGGTAGGCAGTGCGGACGCCTCGGTCATGCAGCCATCCGCTCCTCGGCTCGCGGCAGGCGCACGACGAACACTGCCCCACCTCCGTCGCGGTCCTCGACGTGGATCGATCCGCCGTGCGCTCGAACGACGCCGATGCACACGGCCAGGCCGAGCCCGGATCCGCCGGGCCGCTTGCCGAAGAAAGGCTCGAAGATCCGATCGCGATCGGCGTCGGGCACGCCGGGGCCTCGGTCGCGCACCTCGATGCGATACGCGCCCTCGTCGCTCCGACCGACGATCTCGATGACACCGTCCGCAGCGACGTCGGCCGCGTTCCGGACGAGGTTCGACACGACCTGGCGGATGCGACCCACGTCGATGCGCAACGTCGAAGGCTCGACTTCGACGCGCACCCGCGCGCCGTGCAGCTCGCCCGAGGCTTCGAGTCGCCGCGTGATGTCCGCGACCACGCCGCCGAGATCGACGTTTTCGAGCCGCAGCTCGCTCGCGCGCGCGAACGCGACCAGGTCTTCTGCGATGCGCTGGCAGGCATGCGCCTCTTCGTCGAGGATGCGCAGCTCGTCCTTGAGCTGCGCGCCCTGCGCCTCGGGGATCATCGTGCGCAGATATCCACGGATGATCCCGATCGGGTTGTTCACCTCATGCGCGACCCCCGCGGCGAGCTGACCTACCGCAGCCAGCCGCTCCGAGGCGACGAGGCGCGCCTCGCGCTCCTGCAGATCGGATGCGAGCTGCTTGAGCGCGACGCCGACCGCACGCACCTCGGCGTCGCCGTCGTTGGCGGCCAAAGGAACTCGCCCTTCGCCGATCTCGCGTGTGAGATCGACGAGATCGCCGAGCGGCTTGAGCACTCGCGCCCGTACTCGCCAGCCGTGGTAGCCAGCGAGCAGGAGCGCGACCAGCGCGCCGAGCGCGGCGATCGCGGCCGCCGTTTGCGCTGTCGCCTCCGCGCGCGTGTGCTCGTCGTGCATGCGGTGCTCGAGCGCGGCGGCCACAGCGTCCGCGTCGCCGGCCGCGCGCGTGACGAGCGCATCGATGCGCCGGTGCTCGCTGCGCACCGCCGCGAGGTCGCCCGCTTCCATCGCCGGAACGATCGTCGAACGGAACGCGTCGTCGATCTCGGTGCTGGTGTCGGCGATCCGCTGTACGCGCCAGCGCTCGCTTTCGGGCACACGCTCGTGCAGCAGAGCGGCGCTGCGTGCGACCTCCTCGACCCACGTGTGGTGATGGTCGAGGTGACTCTCGTTACGCTCGATCAGCGTGTGCGCCTCGTGGATGTACTGCTCGCGGACGGCGATGCCGAGCATGAGGCCCTCATGCATCGCCTGCTCGTCCTGCTGCATCGCAGCGACGATTGCGGCCACCTCGGCGATGAGCGCGAACAGTCCGACCGAGACGAGCACCGCGACGGTCGCGAGCGATCCCATGGCGATGGTGACGCGACGCCTGGCGGATGCGATTGGCATCGGAGGGTGGGCTGACTCCATGGCCCAAGATCGCGCATTTCTGCCAGCAACGGGACCAGAGCTTGTCGCGTCTGTGACCCGCTCGGTCACAACTGCCGTGATTGGCGGCGCGATGGGGCCGCAGGGAGTCGTGCGGGAGTCGCGTGGCTACGCCCGCTCTGCAAGGCCGAGTTCGAGCATGCGCGCGACAAGGCGCGCGCAGCGCTCGTCGTCGTTCGCGCCCGCCGTCGCCAGTGGCATGCCCTCCATCATTGCACCTCGCGCGGCGACCCAGTCGACGTACTCGCGGAGCGTCATGCGCGGCGCGCCGAGAGCGATGCTCTTCATCGACTGCACGATCTGCGTCGGCGTCCCCTCGAACACGCGGCCATCCTGAACTCGGATCTTCATCGCAGCTGCTCCCTGTGCTGGCGCCAGTCGCCGGACGAGATCGCGCGCGCTCGTCCGAGCGACGCGACGTAAACGTAGATGTACGCGAGCTCCACCCCGCCCTCGAGCTCGATGACCTCGCGTCGGTAGAGGTGCGGATGACCCTCGAGGCGATCCAGCCGGTCCAACGTCGGGCCGTCGACCTCGTAGATCTCGCCGACCACCGCCGTCGCTCCTCCCGCCACGACGCCGGGGAACGCGCCGAGGTCGTGCAGCGCGAACGTCGGTCGTGTGCGCGCATGCGCGACGAAGCGCGCGCTCGCGAGGACACGGTGATTCGGCTCGCCCGCAAGGAGCGATCCGTAGACGAACACGCGCGTCATGCCGCCCTCCGGACGGCGCGCTTCAGCGCGCGGATGTCGAAGCCGTGCTCGCCGTACGCGAGCGCGAGCACCTCGAGGTACTTGCGACCCGGCATGCCGACGGGCGCGAGCTTCGCCGGGAGGATGTACACGTGCGCCGCCCAGCGCGTGCCGCGCTCGTCGACCACCGTGCGAAGGCGTCGCCGGTAGTAGCGCGGATGTCCCTCGAAGTAGTCGAGGCCGACGAGGTCCGCCGAGCGCATCGCGTAGAGGACGCCGCACGTGCTGCGCGTCTTGCTCGGGCGAAGGCTCGCGACGGCGCCGCCCCATTGCGCGGACGTACCGCGGAACACGAGGTCGTGCCGCGGCAGCGTCGCCCGCGCGAAGTAGCGCGCCGACGGGCAGCGCGACTGCATCTGCGCGAGGTCGAGGTTCGACCCGTAGGCGAAGTAGAGCGTGAGGTCCATGCCGCACGCGCCGCCTACGCGGCGACCTCCGGGGACGCCGCAGCGACCGGCGCACCGTAGCTGCCGTTGCCCTCGGGCCCGCCCGCGGCCGATGTCGGGGCGACGCGGGCGCGATCGCGGCGCGTGCCCTTCCACGCGGCGCTACCGCCGAGGTGCTTCATCAGGTGCATACGCGTGCTCTTGAACTCGGGGCCGATGAAGCCGAGGCGGAGGAGGAACACGCGAAGATCGTACCGCGCCGTCGCCGGGTCGAGGGTGCGCTTGCGGCTCGCCGCCGACTTCGCGCTGAGCGCCTTGTGCGCGATCGCGAGGACCAGGTGGACGTATGCCTTCACCTCGCCCGCGTGCAGCGTTCCGTTGAAGAGGCGCCACTCGATCGTGCCGCGGTAGAAGAGGCTGTTGAGGTTGAGGCCGTGGTAGCGGCTGTAGTCGTAGCGGGTCGGTCGATGATGCGCGGAGCCGTACCAGGCGGCGCGCACCTGATCCATCGACTGTGGCCGCTGCTGTTCGAGGCGGCCGAGGAAGCTCTGATCGATCGGCTGGCAATATCGCGAGCGCCGATCCGAGCTGAGGCGGATCGCGCTCTCGATGAGCGCCTCCTGCTTGTTCACCATCTTCACGAGGTTCGTGATCGCCTTCGCGTCGAAGCGGCTCCCGTCGACGTGGATGTGGATGCCGCAGGAGGAGTCGGCGCGCGCGCCCGCAGCGCGCACCGCGCGAACGACGTCCTGCAGTTGCTCGATGTCGGTCCATTCGAGGATCGGCGTGACGATCTCGCCGTTGTTGACGCCGCTCAGGCTGCCGTCGCGCACGACGCTCCAGTTGCGCCCGCGCTCATCGGCGACCGTGTAGCCATCGGGCCCAGGAAGGACGCGTCCGCCGACCACCGTCTGGATCGCGTTCGCGAGCTGCTGCCTGCTGATTCCCACCGTCTCGATCTCGACCCCGAACCGTAGCGTCTTCATGGTGTGTTCCTGCCCTTCCGATCTCGTGCGCGTCGTTGTGTGGGCCGATACACGCTTCTGTTTGGGCACCCATCAAGTCGAAATCGGACGTTCAAAGGTCGAATGTTGTGTATGCCTATTTGGCGCCCCGGTCATGGCCAGTTGTCGGCGACTTAGGCCGTAGTGCGTATTCGCTCTCGTTCATCGACGCTCGCCGTTCTGGGGCGCGAGCTCGGCGCGAAGCGCTGCCGCGGTCGAGTGCTCGCCCCGCTGCTCGAGTAGTTCCGCGAGCGCGAGCGCGAGAAGTGCGGCGCGTGTGTGGATGCCAAGACGCGCGCGGGCGTCGTCGATGAGCGCGACGGTGGCGCGGGGAAGGCGCCACGGCAGCGTCATCAGCGCCTGCGAGCCGTGGCGTCGACCGCGTGCGGGACCAACTCGAACGCGCCCGTGCGTCGCCTCGCGGATCTTCCATTCGAGGTACCGACGGTCAGTGCTCTCCGTCTCGCGACCGATCGTCGTCACGAAGAGCGACCGGAGCTGGTCGAGGGACAGATGCGAGAACCGACCTGGGCGTCCTCGACGAGGTGACGGTTCGAGGGGCGTCGTCTTCGATGGAGTCTTGCGCGCTGACATGCGACCTCGTTCGCGTCGCGGAGTCGGCGCGGACCGCGATACACGCTTCTGATCGCGCGCCGCGCAAGTGAGATCAGGACGTCTTCGTCATCGGAGTCGTGAGCTTCGCGTCGGGCGGCAGCCATCGTTCGATCGCCCCGGCCTGCTTCGTCGTGGGCGCTCGCTCGCACACGCGCGCCGCGAGCTCGTCGACCGCGAGCTGATGCAGGTGTCCATCCGATCCAGGTCGCGGATGTTCGGCCTCGTCGCTCGTCGGGAGCAGCAGCTCGACGGCACCGCACGCACACGGCGGCAGCTCGAGGATGCTGTACTCGCCCCGCGTTCGGACCGCGACACGCGTGTTCTCGACGACGCGCGTCGCGCCGCACGCGGCGCACACCTGGGTGAAGCTCCGCTCGGTCCGTTCGACGATCGGCATCAGGCCACCGCCACGAACGTGCCGTGCCACCAAGCCGCGCGACCCGGATCCGTCAGGCTGAACGCGTAGATGTTGAGGCCGTCGCGCGTGGACCGATACACAGCCGGAGTACCCGTCCAAGCCGGGCTCGTGACGAGAGACGAGAACGTCACGGACGACGGCGCCGCCGGGAGCCGAGTTCGGAACGTCACAGCGCACCCCATCGCGATCGACGCCGCCGCGGCGCTCGTGTTCGTCGCCTCGAGCGAGACGTGACCGGTCTCGGCCACGAGCGCCGTCGTCTCGAACGCCGTGTTGACGAGACCGTTCATCGAGAGCGTCCAGCGCTTCTGCCAGGTCGCGAACGACGCGGGCGTCGAACCCGAGTACTGCATGAGCTCGAAGTCGTCCTTCGAGAGACGCAGCCCTCCACAATGGTCCGCGGTGTCTCGCACCCACTGCGCGCCGTCCCAGCGAGCGTTCAGGGTGATCCAGAGTGACGTGCCGTCGAGGTAGAAGCGCGCTCGCGCCGCCGCAGCGCCAGTGCCACGCGCATCCCAGAGCAGCACGCGGCCGCTCCCGAGCACTGGCTGCTGGATGGTCTTGTGCATCCCCGGCGACGCCTCGTTGCCGCGGTAGTGGTTGGCGTTGAACGCGTTGATGAGCTCGAGGAGGATCGCCGCCGCGTTCGTCCCGGTGAACGCGCCACCGCTATCGAGCAGCGAGATCGCGGCGGCGGGGTGCGCCTCGCTGCGCGCCGCGAGGTGCGCGTTTAGGAAGCCGAGGAGCTGACCCAGCTGCGCGTCGACGCTTCCGGCCGCCATCGCGAGGGGCGTCCCGGGGACGCCGTCGGCACCGACGAGGGTCGAGCCGGCTGCTCCGTCCGCCCGCGATGCGAGCTTGTCCGTGAGCTCCCCGATGGCCGCGCCGACCGTGGTCGCGGTGAGGGGCGCGCGCGGCGCGTGGTCGACATCCGCCGAACGATGGCGAAGGAGCGTGCCTGCGCCGTGTGCGGCGAGCACTCGGTCGATCGCGTCGAGCGCGCCTTGTGTCGTCGTCGCGTCGCGCGGGAGCACGCTCCACAGCGCGGCGACGACACCTACAGCGGTGGCTTCCGCGAGGACGAACGCTTGTCGCCGTGTCAGGTCGATGTCGGTCGCCGCGATCTGCGTCGCGCCGGCGCGTCGACGCACGTCGCAGACGAGGAGCTCGTCGTCCTCGAGCGGCACGCGCGGCGCGGAGCCGATGGCGCCCTCGGGCGCCTGACGCACGACGAGCGCGAAGCTCTCGTCGCGTCGAAAGAACACGCGGGACGAGTGACCATCCGTGCGTGGGTCGCTCAGCAGCCGGTCGAACTTGAGGAACACGCCGAGCCAACGCTCGTTCGTCGACGTGCGCACCTCGGTGGGAATACCGGTGTGATCGAGCGAGAGATCGACGCGCTGTCCGGTCCCGTACGCGATGCGCTGCCCGAGCCGATCGTACGCGCGCGCGGGCGCGGTCAGATCGATCGTCAGATCGGCGACCGGCGCGTGCGGCGCCGGCACCGCGCCCGTGACGATGCCGAAGAGCCCGATGTCGGACGCGAGGTCGTGGTCGGCCTGCTCGAGGAGCTCGAATGCGAGATCGAGCTCGGCCTCGGTGACCCGCTGGCGAAAATAGAAGTCGACGCGCGACGCCACGCGATGGAAAAGCGCACCGAGACCAAGACGGGCACGTCGCGAGGTCGGCCAGCCCCGCTGTTCATCTCCCGCCAGTTCAGTGCAGCAGCGTCGTCTCGTCGAGGTCGCTCTCGTCGAGCTCCCAGTGGTCGGGCTCGACGATCGGCTCGGGCTCGACGAGATCGACGAAGTGGGTGTGCGCTGGCTTCGACCATTCGACGATCTCGCGGACGATCTGTCGCTCGTGTTCGGTGAGCGCGCGCGCGACCTCGACGTCGAACGCGTAGCGCGAGAAGCGATCGGATGGGCCGAGCTCCCAGTCGAGGTCGAGCTCGCTCTCGCCGAGGATGAGCGCAGTGCTCGTGAACGCGACGATCTGCGCGTCGAGCCCGAGGAAGAACGCGATCGCCTCACGGATCCCACGCGCGGTCCCCTTCAGGCGGTACATGCCGACCAGCGACGCAGCGAGCCGGCGTTGTTCGACAACGTCGAGGTCGATGCCGAACGGGTTCCCGAGGTCGCGGAGGATCCGGTCCAGGTCCGCCGCGTCCGCGCGCTCGATGTCCCACCGCTCCGGCATCCGGTCGATCGTCGCGAGCAGCATGTCGACGAGCTCCTGCAAGCTCGCGATGAACGCGGCGAGCGCACCCGCGTCTCGCCGGCGATTGCTCTTGGGGAAGAACGACCAGAGGTCGAAGCGCCGTCGCGACGGCCGCCCGGCCTCCCACCCGATGAAGTCGACGGAGTCGTATGGCGGTGCCGTCTCGTTGCCAGAGAGATCGGCGACCCCGATGGCCCGGAGCGAGTAACGGCGCCCGCCGCTCATCGCGGGGTCGAGGGTGACGTCGACGAGAGACCCCTCCGCGATCGCGCCGGTCGCTTCGAGCCTCGCCGCGGGCGCGTCGTTCGCGACGATCTCGAACGTCGCCGATGCGGGCGCCAGGACGGGCTCATCGAACGCCAGGCGCACCACCGTGGGCGACACGGCGACGGCGGCGATGAGCCGTGGTGCGGTGCGGTCCTCCGCGCGGAACGACCACGACTCCTCGAGCAGCACACCGCCGCGCGTCCGTGCGCGGACCACGACCGTGACGAGCGCGGCGCTCGCGAGAGGCGTGGTCGGTACGATGCGGATCCGCACACCGCTCGCGGCGTCGTCGATCGACGCACCAACGCCGCCGAACCGTGGTGTCAACGAGCCCGCGACCACTGCAGGGACGTCGTCGACCGTGACCTCGATCGAAGCACGCTCGAGCGCGTCGGCGCGGAGCGACGCGATCGTGAGCTCGATGACGCTCGTCAGCGGCACACCGATCTCGCCCGGCTCGGGATTGCGGTTGATCACGACGAGCGGCGCGACGAGCACCGGGCTCGTCACCGACGTGATCGCGACGCTGGCCAACTCGAGCTCGGCCATCGTCAGACCACCATCAGCTCGAGGCGCACGGCGATCTCGTGCTCGCCGATGAGCGCCGCGACGCTCGCGGCGAGGTCGCGCACATCGATCGTGCGACCGCTCGGCAGCCTGCGCTGTGCGAGCGTGACGCCGTCGACGCGCACGAGCAGCGACCACGCGAGTCCGGTCGGCACCGTCGGCGCTCTGCACGTCGCCGTGACTCGCACCAGGTCGGCGTCGGTGAGATCGATGCGCTGGACGATCTCCGCGTAGTCACCCGCCGCGAGGACGTGCATGCGCCCAGGCGTCTGCGCGCCGAGGACGAAGACCGCGCCCGAGGCGGCCCGGAGGCGGCCTTGATCGAGACCCAGTCGGGCTCGGAACGCGTCGAGGGTCATCGTCAGCTCTGCCGGAGCACTTCGAGCTGATCGAAGAACGCGCGGCGCGTGACGTCCTTCGACGCGAAGCCGAAGCCGGCGCGCCCCGCCACGAACGGTCGCGAACCCGTGCGGATGCCGAGCGCGTCGTCGATGAACGAGTCCATGCCCGAGATCGGCTGCCAGACTGGTGCGCCCGTGAGCGGGTGGAGCGTGAGGTCGTTGCGGTAGACGTTGAGCACGACATCGCCGGTGTCGTTCGCGATCGCGTCGAGGCGCAGGTGCAGCCACGTGCTGTCGCGGAAGCTCTCGTTCGATCGAAGCAGGACGCCCGGACCTTCGCTCGCCATCGTGCCCGCGGTGAGCGCCGACTTCCGCAGGACGATGCGGTTGGGGTCGTCTTCCGAGAGCCCGAGGAGGTACGCGGCGTCGTTGACGCTCGGCCCCTGCGCGCAGACGAACAAGAACGGCGAGAAGCCCAGCGCACCTCCGCTCGGCGCGCGCTGCACGCACGCGCGAACGGAGGCGCCGCGCGTCGTGGGCGCGAAGTCGACCGCGTTCACGAACAGGCCGACTGCGCCGGGCGCTACTTCGAGCGAGTGGAATCCGAACACGAACCGACCTCCGCCGGGCGGCGGTGCGAACCCAGCGGTGACGCCGCGGTCGACGGTGCCCACGTCGAGGCCGTCGTTCATGTACGTCCAGTCTGCGCTCCCCATGGTCATGCCCTCCCGATCGTCGGCCACGCGCCCTCGAACGACTCGAAAAGAACGGCCTCGACGAACGTCGCCGCGATCGGCGCGGCGTCCTCGAAGCGCACGAGGAACGCGTCGTTGCGCCAGCCGCCCTCGAGCGCGTCGTCGAACACTCCCGCGACCGCGACAGCGGCCCAGTCGAGCACGAGCGGGCTCCGCTCGAAGGTCTCGAACACGCTGGCGTCGAAGACGGCGGCGACGACCATCGCGGCGTCGAGTGCATCCACGAACGAGCGCAGCGTCCAGCCCACCTCGAACGACTCCCATCCCGCGAGCGCGAAGAACGCGCGCGACGCGTCATCGGTCAGCACGCCCTCGAACGTCGACCACAGCTCGAATGACTCGTCGCCGTGCTCCCGAGGCGCATCGAACCCCGCGATCGCCTCGCCCTGCACGCGTGTGCGCAGCGTCCAGGAGGCGGCCGAGCCCGGCGTCGTTCCTGCTTCGTCGAAGGTCGGGTTCGCGATCATCCGAGGATCGCTCCGTTCGCGGCGTCGTAGAGCACGACGGCGCCGAGTACCGGCAGCTCTTCGGGCCGCAGTCTCACGTCCTGCGCGGCGCCATTGAGCAACAGGTCCCAGCTCGCGATCTTGCGGACTCCATCGCTGCGATCGACGACGTCGAACACGTCGGACCATGCGAGTAGGCCGTCGAAGTCGCCGGTGGTCGCCGCGCCGACCGGCTCGCGCAGACTCCTCCGCGCGTAGTAGCCGAAGTCGATCGCCGGGTTCGGCGTACCGTCGTCGAGCGTGATCGCGAACGTCTCGGCGAGCCGCTCTCGAACCGCACTTGCCGTCGTCGCGGGCACCGCGCCGCGCCGCAAGCTCACACGCACGACGACGTTGATCGAGCGGTACACCGGCTCTTGCACGCGCAGTTCGAACGTCAGCGTGCTCGGATAGACGTCGAGCATCTGGCGCCGCACGGCGTCGAGCAGCGCCGGCGTCGGGACGCCGCCATCCTCGGGCACGATGTAGAGCACGCCGCTGTTCTCTTCGATCGCAGGATCTTCGTTCGACGTGAGCATCAGCGCGCGCGCGACGCCGGGCACCTCGCGCGCGTGGATCTCGAAATCTTCGCGGCTCACCGTGCGTGAAGGCGCGCGGAGCGCGAGCGGCGCTCGATCGCGGAGCTCGGCGATCGACTCCCGATCGGTCCCACCTTCGGCGCGGCTCGGGTTGCGCACGCTCGCCCTCACTGGCGTTCCCCGCGCGTCGATCAGCGGCTGCTCGAGCACGACGAGCGCGTTCGAGTCGACGTTGCCGATGCGACCACCACCAGTCCGGTAGTCCACGCGGACGGTGCCCGCTGGGATCGCGCCCGTGCGCCCGTCGCCGAAGCGGATCGTCGCGCGATCCGACTGATCGACGTGCCGGTCGTTCGGCCCGGAGGCGATGAGCGCCGGCACTTCGGTAAACTCTCCCGCGCTGGTGCTGACGCGCGCCGATCCATCGAGGTAGGCCGTGCGATCGAGCTCGAGCTCGAGCCAGATGCGCTGCGCGACGTCGAAGCGCTGGGTGAACGAGGCTGAGTGCTCCACGCGTATCCGCGCGACCGGCGGACTGACCGCGGCGGGGATCACGGCAGCCTCGACGGTCTGGAACCGCACGGGTGAGGCACCGTCAGTCCGCACGCCGCGCCCGATCGGGATGGCGACGTCGGCGCGCGGAACGTCGGCGAGGGTCACCTCCAGGTTCGTGACCGCCGCGCGCGCGCCACGGGGCGCGTACCCGAGCATCCGCGCGAGCGCGAGGACGTTCCTGCGCTGCGTGGCTGTTCCGAGGCGCGCCTCTCGGCCCTGCGCGTCGATGTAGAACCCGAGCGTGTCGCCAACGAAGGCGAAGCACTCGAGCAAGATCGTCCCGAAGCTCGCAGCGTCGAAATCAGTCCAGTCGGGGAACGCGCTCTGGATCAGCGCGATGAGGCGGGCCCGCAGCGCATCGAAGTCGCGGTCGGTGTAGTCGACGTTGGTCGGTAAGAGCGGCACGCGTCCCGACGGATCCAAAGCGTCGCGTCGCGCCGGAGGGCACGCGGTCGCTCAGCTACGAGGAACGGTCTGGGACACCGTCGCGGTTCCCGCGGATCCAGCGAGGCGCACTCGAACGGTGAAGACCTCGGCGCTCACGTCGATCTCGACGGTCGTAACCTTCGCGCGGGGCACCCACCTCGCGATGGCGTTCCGGATCCACACGCGCGCGAGCTCGCGTGTCGCGTCGGATGCGTTGCGATGCCGGAGCAGGTGCAGCGGCGAGCCGAACGCCGTGCGCCACGGGAGCTCACCACCCATCCCGTCCGGTGCGCACTCCGTCGCGAGGACCTGCTCCACCTGCGCCCGCACGAGCGCGTCGTCGTCGACGGTCGCAAGATCGTGCGCGGCGCGGCGGAACAGTGGGTCGATGCTTCGGCGCGCCATCACAGCGGCACCAGTCGGCGGACGTTGTGGAGTGTCTGGAGCAGTCCCTCGAGGGTCGAGACGAACTGGTCGAGGTCGTCGATGGGCGGACGGTCGAGGTTGGGGATGTCGGGCCCGCCGATCAGCCGCATCAGCACGCCGAGCAGACCGAAGACGCCGGACACCGACCCGAGCTGCGCACCGAGCTGGGCTGCCTCGGTCGCGACGTTGTCTCGCGCCACGCCGAGGATGCGTGTGAGGTTGTCGTCACCGAGCGCGACGGCCCGCTCTTGCGCGCGCGCGATCGTCGCCAGCCGATCGACGAGCTGGCGCAACGCGGCGACGAGGTCCTCGAGCACGCCGATCAAGATGTCGATGAGCCCGAGGATCGTCCGCGGCAGCGAGAGCTGCGGGACGAGCCCGAGCAGCCGCGAGATCTTCCGAACGGCATCCGCAATCGCCGAGACGAGCGCCGAAGGATCGGGCGGGGGACCGAACGTGCCGGGGATCGCGCGGATGCAGTCGAAGATCGAGAGCACCGCCTCGAGGATGTTGAAGAGCGGCGCGAGTGGTGTGAGCGCGGGCTGCACGACGCGCGAGGGGTTCACGTCGCGCAGCTCGACGGCGCCGGGCAGTGTGAGCACGAACGGCTCGCGCGCGGGCGGGAGGCGATTCGCGGGCGGTACCGGCATCAGATCGGCTCCGCGACCGGCCGGACGACGCGTCCGCCGATCGTGATGTGGTTGCCCTCGATCGCGATGGCGCCGAGCGTGCGCAGCGTGACCACCGTCGTGCCCTCGATCGTGACCGTGTGGTCCTCACCATCGATGAGCACGCGGT
>JBGALT010000037.1:0-51098 GCA_044223665.1 Sandaracinaceae bacterium
GAGCTTCGTCACCAGAAACGCGGGAAATCGCGCCCCGACGGGGAGCGCGATCGGTGCGAGCCCGGGCGGACGCGATCGTCAGGGCGCGGCGCAGGCGGCGCTGTAGCCGTCGGCACAGGCCTGCTGGCGGAAGTGTCGCGCCTGGTCGGGCGAGGGGTCGACGCCCCGGCCCGACTCGTAGAGCAGCGCGAGCCGGTAGCAGCCTGCGCCCGCGCTCAGCTCGCATGCGCGCTCGTAGAGCTGCGCGGCACGCTCGGGGTCGGAGGCGATGCCGGTGCCCGTCTCGTAGAGCTGGCCGAGGTTCGAGCAGCCGAGGCCGTTCTGTCCTTCGCACGCGCGCAGGAACAGCTCGCGCGCATGGACCGCGTCGACGCCACCTTCCACACCGAGCCCGCGCAGGTAGAGGGCCGCCAGGTTGTTGCAGCCGCGCATGAGACCGCCATCGCACGCGCGCTGATAGAGCACGGCCGCGCCCGCGTAGTCCGGCTGCGGGGCGACCGGTGCCGGCGGGGGTGCCGCGCGACGGCCTCGACGCGGCGCGGGGGGTGGCGGTGGTGGCGGCGTGCCGAGCGCGTGCTCGAGCATGTAGCCGAGGGAGTTGCAGCCGCGGAGCTCTCCGCCGTCGCAGGCCTGCGCGTAGAGCTCGCGCGCCCGCACCGGGTCGGTCGGCAGGTTGCCGGTACCGCTCTGGAGCATGAGCCCGTAGTGCGTGCACCCGCCGAGGTCGCCGCCCTCGCACGCGTGCTGGTAGAGCGCGGCCGCGGTCGGCGCGTCGGCGACCACGCCGTGCCCCTCTTCGAGCATCTCGGCGAGCGCGACGCAGCCCGGCAGATCGCCGGCCGTGCACGCTTGGCGATAGAGCGATGCCGAGCGCGAGAGATCCTGCATGACGCCGCGACCGACGGCGTGCATCTCCGCGAGGCCCGAGCACGCGACGGCGACGCCGCCCGTGCACGCGCGCTGGAACAGCTCGCTCGCGTGTCGCGTGTCGCGCGTGGCGCCGAGGCGACCGTGCTCGAGCGCGAGCGCGAGGTGGTGGCAGCCTCGCAGCGCGCCGCCGTCGCAGGCCTGCTGGAACATCGCGCGCGCGCGTGGGCCGTCGGACGGAACGCCCTCGTCGCCCTGCGCGAGCAGCTCGCCCAGCGCATCGCACGCGCCGAACGCGCCGGCCTCGCACGAGCGGCGATAGAGCTCGGCAGCGGCCACCGGGTTGCGGTCGACCACGCCGCCCGCGAGCAAGACGCGCGCGACGTTCGCGCAGGCGAGCGGCTCGCCCGCGGCGCACGCACGATGGAAGAGATCGAACGCGCGCCCGGGATCGGCGCCCGTCTCGGCGTGCTCGACGAGCTCGCCGAGGTGATTGCAGGCGAGCGCATCGCCGCCCTCGCAGGCGTGCTCGAGCAGCTCGCTCGCGCGCGCCACGTCGCGCGTCACACCGACTCCGTCGCGGAGCGCCACCGCCTGGTGCGTGCATGCGCTCGCCTCCCCGAGCTCGCAGCCGCGTGCCCAGTAGCTCGCCGCGGCGCTCGCGTCGGTCGTCTGCTCGGCGATCGCGCCGCACGCGGCTCCGACGCTCCCGGCGCAGGCCGTCTCGAGGAGCGTCGCGGCGCGCGCGGTGTCGGCCGTCACGCCGTCGCCCTCGCGATAACGGCGCGCGAGCTCGACGCAGGCATCGCCCACGTGCGCGTCGCACGACGACTGGAAGAGGCGAATGGCGCGGGGAACGTCTGGGCTCGGCGCATCGGGCGAGGCGAGCGAGCGCGCGAGCAGGAAGCAGCCGCGCTGGTCCATGCCCGCGCACGATGTCTCGAACATCGCCGTCGCGCGCTGCAGCTCGGCCGGGACGCCGCGGCCGATCACGTAGAGCTCCCCGAGGTGGCGGCAGCCCACGGGATCGAGGTGGTTGCAGGCAGCGCGGTAGATCGCCACCGCACGGCTCACCGTCGCGTCGTCGAGCGCGAGCGCGCCGGCCTCTTCGACGCACACGTCCATCGTGCGGCCCGCGCACGGGTCCTCGGGCTGCGCGTGGGCACGCGCCGCGAGCGAGAGCGAGGCCAAAGAGAAGAGGAGCGCGACGCCCCCGGCGCGACGAGTGAAGCGAGCCACGATCGCCGAGGTCTAGCGCGCGCTCTGCGTAGGGAAAGAGCCGGACCGCGATTGCGGCAGCACTGAAAGCGCGGCCCGGGCTAAGCTCTGCCGATGGGGCTGACGCGCCGAAAGCTGCTGGTCGCGACCGCGGGTCTCGCGACGCTCGTCGTGGGCTGTGGGGAAGAGACGGTCGTGACGCCGCCCGCGAACATCATGCCGCCGCCGCCCGGCAATCTCGTGGCGCCGCCGCCGCCGAGCACGACGAGCGTGCCGCCGTCGACGACGGTCGAGGTGCCCGAGGGCCCGCAGCTGCCGCCCGACACGAGCGTCGTCGAGCCGCGGCGCCCGCCGCCACCACCCCCCGCGAACCTGATGCCGCCGCCGCCCGGAAACCTGGTCCCGCCCCCCGGAAACCTGGTCCCGCCGCCGCCGCCACCTCCCGGGAACCTCGTGCCGCCGCCGCCACCTCCGGGGAACCTCGTGCCGCCACCGCCACCGCCGCCCACCTCGACGACGTCGAACGGCCGGCCCAACCCGCCGCCCATCGCGAACCTCATGGCGCCGCCGCCCGAGCGCGTGAGGAAGTCGTGAAGGGCGAGCTCTTCGGGCCCGAGGTCGACGCGATGCCCTGGGGCACGCTCGACACGAGCGGGCTGCCGGAAGAACTCGTGATCGCAGCGCGGAGGAGCTGGACCGGCGCCGCGTTCCAAGAGCACCGCACCGGTGCGGCCTGCGCCGAGACGCTGCGCTGCTTGATCGAGGCACGCGCGCCGCTCGATCTGATCGCCGTGGCTTCGCGCTTTCCGCTCGACGAGATGGTGCACGTGGAGCTGGCCGCGCGCATGGCGATGGAGCTCGGCGGCGGCACGGAGATCCTCCACGACCCGTCGAACATGATCCTGCACGCCGATCCGACGAAGCCGCCGCTGATGCGCGCGGCCGAGCTCGTGGTCACGAACTTCTGCGTCGGGGAGGCGCTCTCGATCCCGATGCTGCGCGGCACGTGGCAAGCGACGGAGCACCCGCTACCGAAGGCGATCCTCGGCACGATCGTGAAGGACGAGGCGGCGCACGGCGTGTTCGGCTGGGCCTTCCTCGACTGGGCCGACGAGCAGCTCACGGACGCGGACCGCGCGCACCTCGCCGACGTCGCCGATCGCGCGATCGAGGGCGTGCACATGCTGTGGGACGACATCCGGCAGCGACCCAAGGCACCGAAGGGCGCCGTGCACGCGCTCGGCTGGATGGAGACCGATGCGTACCTCGCGCTCGCGGGGCGCTCGCTCCGCAAGGTCGTGATCGACCCGCTCCTCGCGCGCGGCATCGGCGTGCGCGGGACCGAGAACGGCCCCTACCTCGTGCCGATCGCGGCGGAGTAAGCGCCCGCTCCGAAACGAGTGGATCGGTTGCGGTCGCGTGGACGGGCGTGCTCGCGGCTTTCGTCCTCGCTGCTCGCGGCGGCGTACCCGGGGTACGCCTCGCTGCGCGCTCCGGGCGCGCACGCGATCGCGCTCCGTCGACGCGCCCGGTCTCGAGCCACTTGTTTCTGCGCGGGCCCTAACGGCTGCCGTCAGAACGGCGCCGGCCGGCCGACGCAGTTCGTGAGATCGAAGAGGAGGAAGATGAGCGCCTTCTCCTGCGGGAGGAGCGTGTCCGTGCACCCGGTCGGGAACGGCGCCGGGCCCATCGTGCCGAACGGGTTGTTCACCGCCTGGTCGGCGGCCGAGACGTGGATGTCGCTGAACACGACGCGACCGCACTCGTCGGCGTCGGGGCTGGCGAGCGGCGTGTCGAAGCTGAAGTACGCCGGGACGCCACCGATCGTGATCCACGGCTGCGCTACGCCGCTGAGCGTGGTGAGCGACTGGCGCGCCTCCTGGAGCTGGATGGTGCCCGACCCCGTGCTGCCGCCGACCTCGGGGAGCGCCAGCCAGTCCGCCAGCATCTGACCGCGATCGAAGCTCGTCACGATCTGGCCCGTCGCGTTGTCGTACTGGCCGCTCCCGTTCCACTGCGCGAGGTCCACCCAGGCCGAGTCGGGGGAGTGCTCGAGCCACGCGTAGTGATAGTGCGTGAGGAAGACGCGGCCGCCGAGGTCGGCGTAGTCGTGGAGCGCCGCCAGCGCCTCGAGCGGCTTGTTGTCGGTCGTCTCCGAGCACTCGCAGGAGTGGATGACGACGTCGTACTGCTGGAGGTTCTCCTGGCTCGCCCACCAGTCGCTCGAGTCGGGGAACGACTGGCCGCCGAGCGCGTCGTCGTAGCGGTTGCGGCCCGTATCGCAAATCATCGGGAACGGCGGCGGGAGGTTCTGGCAGACCCGGTCGGCGAAGAGGCTCACGCGGCCGCCACCGTCGGGGTTGGTGAACTCGGAGTCGTCGATGCCGATCTTGCGCAGCAGGCACTCCATGCCGTCGCACGAGCCCGTGGTGAGGGCGATGCGCGGCAGGTGGCCTTCCGACTGGTTTCGCGGAAGGCGCGTGAGCTCGGCGTCGATCGGGTTGTCGACGCACTCCGCGACGTGCGGCATCACGGCCTCGCGACGCCACTTGCCGATCTGCACCACCAGGTGCACGTCGTCGCCCGGCGGCGCATCGAGGTGGAACGTGCCGTCGACCGCCGTCGTGGTGGGACGACCGCGGACGCCGGTGATCTCGGCGTCGCAGCGGAGGCAGCTCGTGCCGTCGACGCCGGTGGGGATCTCCGACGGCGAGCCGTCCGAGACGTAGACGACGGCGCCCGGCACCGGCAGCGTGCCGGCCGGGATGCGTACGACCCCCGAGATCGTGGTGCTGCCGCCGTTCGGGCAGAGCGACGAGTCCGGCCCGTGCGGCCCGGCGTCCATGTCGCCGCCGTCCGCGCCGGCGGCGGCGCAGTGACCGCGCTGGCACGTCTGGCCCGAGGGGCACATCGAGTCGTCGGTGCACGAGCCAGAGCGCACGGTACATCCAGGCGCGAGGCCCGCCGAGAGCGAGGCCAGCGTGACGAGGACGAGGAGGGCGAAGAACCTCATGCGGCACCTCCGCGGCTCGAGCCGCAGCAAGAGCGCGAGCGTACGTGCGACCGCGACTCGGCCTCAAGAGCGCCGCACACGCGGTGTGCGTCCACGCAATGAGGTGGCCTGCACCAGGGTCGAGGCTGCGCGCGCCGGGCCCCATCGGCGCGCGGGGCGTCACGGATCGAGCGTCGCGAGCGGCGTTCGCGCCATCACCTCCCCTCGCCGATCGGGATCGATGGTGATCTCGACGCGGCCGAGCGCGAGCGCGCGGCCGGCGGCTGCTCGGCGGAATGCGGGTCGCGTGGCGAGGCGCGCGCGGACGTAGGCCTCGAGCCGTGCCGGCTCGAAGTCGTCGTAGCAGCCGATGACGCTCCACTCCGTCGCCCACTCGCGCGGCTCGTGCTCGTCGCGCCAGAGCGCGCGCGGCAGGACGGTGCGCGTGCCGTCGGGCTCGAGCGTGGCGACCTCGAGCGCGGGCATGTGATCGGGGACGATCCAGGCGAAGGTCGGGTAGCAAGCGAAGGGATAGGCATCGACGAGGGCGAGCGCGCCGGCCGTGGCGATGCCGGTGAGGAGCGGGAACACGACGAGGGCGAGGGTGCGGAGGGTGCGGGCGTCGCGCGAGGGGGGCGCGGAGCTCGATCGCGGCAGCGTCGGCGATTCCTGATCTTCGCAGTCCCTCTCCCCGACCCTCTCCCGTTCTGGCGGGAGAGGGAGCCGCGCAGGGGGCGTCGATGTTTCGGGGCGCGCGCTCACCCACGCGAGGAGCTGCTCCCACGGGACGAAGACGCCGTAGGTCACCCAGAGCACGGTGAAGCGGATGCCCATGAAGTGCTCGGTCGCGGCGTGGAAGAGCAGCGCGGCGATCACGCCGAGCGCGCGCGTGCGGCGGCCGAAGATCAGGAACGGGAACGCGAGCTCGAAGGCGACGGCCGCGCCCGCGCCGAGGTGGAGCAGCGTCGGGTAGCGATCGATGCGGAAGCTCGGCTGCGTCGCCGGATCTTCGGCCCACTTCCACCACATCTGGTTGCGCAGGTTGTCCGAGAGGATCCAGTCGAGGCCGCTCGTGCGGAGCTTGTGCACCCCCGGAAAGAAGAAGACGCAGCCGAGCACCAGCCACGCCGCGCGGATCGCCGCGCCGTGCGCACGGCCCCGCGTGGGTCTCGGCGCACCCCGGCGCCGCGCGAGCCACGCGTCGATCGAGAGCGCATCCCCGCACGGGCTCGCCGCCACGATCGCCGCGAGCCAGAGCAGGTGGTGATCGTGGAAGACGGCGCCGCCGAGCTGCGGCACGAGCATCACGTAGCTGCCCGCGATCACCGCGACCGCCATGCTCGCCCTCGAGAAGAGGCCGACGCCGGCGAGCGCGCACGCGAGCCACATCACGCCTCGCACGAGCCGGACGCTCTCCGGCGTGATCACGAGCATCGGGACGAGCCAGCCCACGCCGGTGGGCGCCACGCGCGCCGCAGCCGGCAGCGCCGCCGACGCGTCCGCGACGACGACGCTGTCGTTCCACGCGAGAAAGAGCGCGATCGTGACGCGGAAGATCGCGAGGTCGAGCGCCGGCCCCACCGGCGCGAGCGTCTCGCGCACGCGCGCGCGGAGCCTGCCCCATGCATCGCTCCGGGAGCAGAGGCCGACGTGCTCGCGTCGGCCGCTCACTCGACGCGGTGCTCGATCTCCATGCGCGACTTGAAGAACCCGTTGTGGTCGGGATCGTTGTAGCGGGCCCAGTCGAGGCGGAAGGGCTCGAGGTCGAGCGCGCCGTCGTGCGCGTGCACCGTGAGCGCCATCGGCGTGACGCCGCGGTAGCTCGATCCCTCGGGCAGATCGTCGTTGTCCTTGCCACCGGCCGAGAAGAGCGTGATCAGCGTGCCCGCCGGATCGTCGTACGTCGTCTGGATGCCTTCTTCGATCTTCTCGTGACCGCGGACGAGCATGTGGCAGCCGATCCGCTGCATGAACGACTGGAACTGGAGCTTCCCGAACGGGAAGCGCGCGCTCTGGTCCTGGAGCTGCGCGGGGATCACGTCCGCCGTCGACGGGTCGCTCCACATCATCTGGAAGCGCAGGTCCGGGTCGTTCATCGAAGAGAGGTCCGTCCACTTCTCCTTCAGCGCGCGGTCGCGCGGGATGCCCGCGTGCACGAACATCGCGCGATCGAACAAGAGCACGTTCGGCATCACCTCGAAGAGCGCCATGTACTTGCGGAAGACGTCGATCGACAGGTACGGCTTGAGCGTGTTGATCGCCTCGGCCGGCTTCACGCCGCCGTAGATCTGCCCCTTGTACTCGACGTAGTACTCGTGGTTTCCGCGCAGCACGATCACGTGCTCGGGCGCGGTGACGAAGAGCTGCAGCGTGCTCCGGAGGACGCCGTTGAGGCTGAAGATGCCGCGATCGATGTAGTCGCCGAGCAACACCAGCAGCGGGTACGGCGTGCTCGCCGGGTCGTTCTTGTAGGCCGTGACGCGGCCGAGGAAGTCCGTCTGCATGACGGCGCCCTTCAGGCAGCTGTAGCAGCCGTGCAGATCGCCCACGACGGTCAGATCGAATCGCTGGCCCGCGTTGGGCCGAACCACGTAGGTGTGCCCGTCGAGGAAGAAGGCGCCTGGCGCGACGTCGGCCACCGTCTTCTTGCCCGCGAGCTGGCCCTTGCCCTTCTCGTTCATCTTTCCGATCGTCTCGATCGCCTTGTCGACGAGCGCGAGGTCGGCCGCGACCTGCTTCATCATGCGGTCCTGGTCGCTCGAGTAGTGGACCTCGAACTGCTTGAAGAAGGGGTGGTCCTCCTTCGAGGGCACCTTGTCGACGACGGTCGAGATGCGCACGGGCGCCATCGAGGCCTCGTCGATGTCGATCGCGATCGCATCCTCGACCGAGCCGAGCAGCTGCGCGAGCTCGCTGCGGAACTTCGTCTCGGCCGGGTGCATGTGGCCGTCGGCCATGATGAACTCGTCGACCGTCTCGAGCAGACCCTCCTGGCTCGGGCGGTCGAAGGTCTTGAAGAGCTCGAAGCAGCGGAGCTTGAGCTTGGCGTGCACGAACGCGTCGCGGCTCTCGTCCTTGCCGACCGGCTCGTGCATCACGTCGGCGACGTACTTCGTGACGTTCTCGAAGACCTCGAGGAAGTGCTTGGTGAAGCGCGTGGTGACGTCCTTCTTCGTCGCCGCGTCCGCGTCCTTCATCCCGCTCTCGACGCGCCCGGCGACGAGCTTGCCGATGTGCTGGCGGACGAACTCTTTCTCCTTGTCGTCGAAGTCGCCGTCGATGTGACCGAACGTGGTGAGCGAGAAGATGATCGCCTGCATCTGACGCTCGGCGACCTGCGGATCGGGGCTCCAGTTGAGCATGGCCGGGATGATACGACGCGCCCGCGCGTGTCGGAACGCCGTCGAGCCGGCCTGTGAGCGAGGCCTCCCCCCGCTCACCCGGAGGGGCTGCCCCGCGCACGACGCTTGCTATCCTCGGGCTGCCTTGCACCTCTCCGATCTCCCGCCGAAGCTCTTCGCCAGCGGCAAGCGGCCCACGATCGAGGTGCGGCGCTTCCGCGGCACGCGACGCATCGCCGACCGACTGGGGCGCTTTCGCGTGGCGCACCTGACGGACATGCACTTCGGCCGCGTCACGCCGCTCGAGGTCCAGCAGGCGGCGATCGCCGCCGTGAACGCCGAGGCGCCCGATCTGGTCGTCATCACGGGCGACTTCGTGTGCCACTCGCAGTCGTACCTCGACCAGATGAGCGAGCTGCTCAGCGAGCTCGCGGCGCCCGCGATCGGCGTGCTCGGCAACCACGACTACTGGTCGGGCGCCGACGAGGTGCGCGCCGGCCTGCGAAAGGCCAACGTCGCGCTCCTCGACAACGCCAACACGACGATCGAGGTGCGGGGCGAGCGCCTGCAGGTCGTCGGGCTCGACGACGCGTACACGGGCCACGCAGATCGCCAGAAGGCGCTCAAGGGCCTGCGCGCCGACCTACCGACGCTCGGTCTCTCCCACATCGCCGAGGAGGCCGACGCGCTCTGGGCCCACGGCGTCTCTCTCGTGCTCGCCGGTCACACGCACGGCGGACAGGTCACCGTCGCGAGCCTGCACGAGCTCGCGATCGGCAGGCTCGTCGGTCACAAGTACGTCCACGGGCTCTACGGCAAGCGCGAGACGGCCGACGACGCGCAGGGCGCCGTGTACGTGAGCGCCGGCATCGGCGCCGCCATGATCCCGATCCGCCTCGGCGAGCGGGGCCGCCGCGAGGTGGCCATCTTCGAGCTCGGCCAGGAGGCGCCGGCGCTCGAAGAGCACCACCAAGAGCAGCCCGCCCTCCCCGGCCGCAAGCCCTCGCCCGCGCTCATCGCCAAGCGCAACGCCGCCGTGCACAAGAAGATGTGGAAGCGAGAGAGCGCCGCCGCCAAGCAGCGCATCGCCGCCGAGCGCAAGAAGCCGCGCTGACGCTCGCGTGCGTCAGGGAACGACGCAGAACGCGTGGCCGTTCACGTAGCTCACGGGCGCCGTGCAGGGGCCGCAGGTCCACTGATCGTTTCGCGCCGCGAACGCCGTCTCGTCGCACGTGAACGAGGGCGCCGGCGCGCAGCGACGCTCGCCGGTCGGCAGCGCGACGAGGTAGTCGCACGGCACGCAGCTCCAGTGGTCGCCGAGCCACTCGTGCAGCGCGCCGCCGGCACAAACGTCGGTGGGGGCGACGACGCAGCCGACCACGGCCGTGCTCGTCTCGAGCGGGACGGTGCCGGGGCCGCAGCCACCGCTCGGGAGCGAGAGATCGCTCGCGCGCCGGTAGAGCGAGGCGTAGGCGGGAAGCACCGCGGCGCGGGGAGCCGGCCACCAGCGCGTCCAGTAGAGCCCGCCCTCCCCGCACCCCGGTCGCTCGTCGATGCGCCCGTCGCAGTCGTCGTCGTCGAGATCGCAGTCCTCGGCGTGGCCCTCGTCGACCGTGCCGTCGCAGTCGTCGTCGACCGCGTTGCAGCGCTCCTCGCTGGGCCCGACGGCGTCCATGCAGTCATCCCAGACGGTCGAAACACCGCCTTGGTCGAGCTCTAGATCGCGCGTCGCTTGCGTGCCGTCGCGACAGGCGCCCACGCCGCGCTCGGCCGCCGTGCCCTCGAAGCAGCCCTGTATCGTGCCCGAGACCGGCACACAGGTCTCGTCGACGCGACCATCGCAGTCTTCGTCGAGCCCCGTCGGCGAGCAGACGTCTTCGGCCGGCGGCTCCCAGTCGAGGCACTCGTCCCACGTGCCGATCCCGCGCACCTCGACGCAGGTGATCCGACCGAGCCCGCAGGTGCCGACACGCGCGAGCGCCGGGGGCCCGGCATAACAGGGCCGCTGATCACCCGGGACGCAGACGCAGTGCTCGTCGACCGTTCCGTCTTGGTCGTCGTCGAGACCGTTGTCGCACGGGTCGTCCGGGCCCGCCGCATCGTAGTAAGCGACGTCGATCGAGAAGGCGGCGTCGCGCTGATGGGTCCGCGCCGGCGCGACCTCGCACGCGGCGCAAGCGCACTCGCAGCCACTGCAGCCCCTCGAGGTGACGCACGCGAGCAAGAGAACGAGGACACGCCACGTGAGGAATCCGAGTCTCATCGTCACCTCGCGCCAGTGCCAATGCGGGCCAGACGAGAAGAAAGTGTGGCTCGGCGCACTCGACGTGCCGCGAGCGCCCCCATCAGGGCACCGGAGGCACGGCGAGGAAGAGCTGCACGCCGAGCATGTCGAGGCAGCCGATCACGTAGCCGCAGCGGCCCGCGGCGATGCCGACGTCCCAGCAGGTATTGGCGGTCGGGAGGCGGCGGGCGTCGGACACGAAGTCGGGCGCGCCCGCGTGGAGCCAGACGTCGCCCTGGACGGCGGCGACCACCGCGTAGCCTGCGCTCCGCGGCGCGATCGCATCGTCGGAGAGGTCGACCGTCCCGCCATAGCTCGCGACGGGCGCGGTGAACGAGCCCCGTGCGTTGCCCCGCTCGTCGAAGCGGCGCACCTCCAGCGTCGAGGCGTCGGCCGGGCCGACCAGCGCTGCGACCACGACCGGCGCGTCCGGATCCGCCGTCCAGCCGAGCTGGGCGACGCTCCACGGCTCGGCCACGTCGAGCGTGCGCCGAGGAGCGGTCTCGATGCCATCGGTCCCGAGGACGCGCCGCTGGAACGTGACGACGTTGGCCATCGGATCGTAGACGCGAACGAAGAGCGCGGTCGCGCCGCGCGTCGGCCGCTCGGCGATCCCTTCGGCGCCTTCGAAGCCTCCGAGCTGCAGCCACGGCTCGCTGGAGACTTCGGACGCGACCGGCCCGACGAACCCCGTCTCGTCGGCGACGACGAGGTGCGCGCCATCCCAGACGGGACGCCACGGGAGCGAGAAGCGCGAGGCGTGCGTGGGCATCGCCGCATACGCCTCGACCGCGCCGCTCGCGAGGAGCGTGTCGGTCCAGACCACCGACGACGCACCGATCGAGACGACGCGCACGTTCCCGTCCTCGACGCTCGGCTGCGCGAGGGTGCGCTCGCTCCGCACGAGGATCGAGGTCGCCACGCCGGTCGCGGTCTCGACCCGGTAGAGCTCGAAGCTCGAGCCACGCATCACCGAGAGCACGACGCTCGCGCCGTCGCCGGCCAGCGCGATCGACTGGATCGCACCCGGCTCGCCGACACGGCCGAGCTCGCGGATCTCGAGGAAGGGGCCGCTGGCGACGGAGCACGCCGGCACCGGCGCATCGATCGGCGTCGAGGCATCCACCGGCGGAGCCGCATCGATCGGAGCCGTGGCGTCGACGGGCCGCGACGCATCGACCGGCCCCGACGCATCGGCCAGTCCCGCGTCGAGAAGCGCCGCGTCGCGCGTCGACGCTCCGGCCTCGCCCGGCGAGACGAGACCCGATCGAGCTCCGCAGCCCGCCACGCCGACGGCGAGCAGAGCAGAGAGGAGCGCCCAGGAGGCCACGCGCATCCCGCCAGGATGCCGCGGAACGGCCGCGCCGTCGCGGCGAGCCGCGCTCTCGGGGTGTGCGCGGCGTCGGTCGAGGGACACGAAGGAGATCCTCCACGGACCATGCGGGAACCCCGCCCCACCCGTGGTATCCCCTGGGCATGTCGACGAACCGCGAGCTGCTCGAGAAGGTCCCCGCGCTCCTGCCGAACTACCGCCAGCCGCCGATCGTGATGGTGCGCGGCGAGGGGCGTCGCATCTGGGACGCCGACGGGCGCGAGTACCTCGACTTCTCGGGCGGCATCGCGGTGCTCAGCGTGGGCCACGCTCACCCCACGCTCGCCAAGGCGATCGGGGATCAGGCGGCGACGCTCATCCACACCTCGAACCTCTTCTACACGGACAAGGAGCTGCTCTTCGCCGAGGAGCTGACCAAGCGCACCGGCTTCGGGCGCGTCTACTTCTGCAACTCCGGCACCGAGGCGAACGAGGCGCTCATCAAGCTCGCGCGGCGTCACTTCTACGAGAAGGGCGACAAGGCGCGCGTCGAGCTCGTCGCGACCCACAACAGCTTCCACGGGCGCACGATGGGCGCGCTCACGCTCACCGGGCAGCCGAAGTACCACGCGGGCATGGGCCCGATGCTCGGCGGCGTGCACCACGTCGCGTACGGCGATCTCGACGCGATGCGCGCGATCGTGACGGACGAGACGGCGGCGATCCTCGTCGAGCCCGTGCAGGCCGAGGGCGGCATCCTCGTCGGCACGGACGAGTACCTGAAGGGTCTGCGCGCGCTCGCCGACGAGCGCGGATGCCTCCTCTTCTTCGACGAAGTGCAGACGGGCTACGGCCGCACCGGCAAGTTCCTCGGTCGCGAGTGGAGCGGCGTCGTGCCCGACGCGTGCTCGCTCGCCAAGGGCATCGGCGGCGGCTTCCCGCTCGGCGCGATGCTGCTCGGCGAGCACCTGAGCAAGAGCCTGCCCGTCGGCAGCCACGGCACGACCTACGGGGGCAACCCGCTCGCGTGCGCCGCGGGCCTCGCGGTGCTGGCGATCTTCGACGAAGAGAAGCTCGTGCAGAACGCCCAGGAGATGGGCGGCTACCTCGGGAGCGCGCTCGAGGCGATCGCGAAGGACGACGCCATCCCGGCCGGCGTCGAGGCGCGCGGCAAGGGCCTGCTGCGCGGCTTGCGGATCGCCGCCGGCTACGACGCGATGGGCGTCTTGGCGAAGATGCGGGACGCGGGCGTGCTCGCCTCGACGGCCGGCGCCGACGTGGTGCGGCTGGCCCCCGCGCTCAACGTGACCAAGGCCGAGTGCGACCGTGCGATCGAGGCGCTGCGGGCGGCGGTGAAGGACGCGCCGAAGGCCGCCGATCCGGTGAAGAAGTAGGGCTCGCATCGGCGGCTGCGCTTGCGCACGAGCATCGGCGCGCCGCGCGGAGGCGCCGTGCTACGTCCGCGCGATGTCGACGCGCTCCACCTTCCTCGCCCTCTCGGTCACCGTCTCGCTCCTCGGCTGCGGAGGCGGCTCGGAGAGCAGCGCGCCGCCGCCGAGCGGCCCCACCAGCAACGGCTCGTCGTCGGGTGGCGAGGCCACGGGCGAGGCCTACTCGCTCGCGGACTTCACGGTGCTGGTCACCGAGCAGGCGACCCCCGAGCTCTGCGGCCGACCCGACGCGGCGCTACGCGCGTGCTTCCGGGTGGACGCCGCGCAGTGCGGCGAGCTGTTCGGCATCGCGATGACCCAGTGCGCGCATGCCCTCGAGGGGACGCTCCCGCCCGTCGTCGACGCGAGCAACAGCGAGGCGGTCAGCACCCAGATCGCGCACTGCGCTGGAGAGGCCTACGCCGTCGGCCTCTCGCAGCAGGGCCTGCGCCTGTCGACGCCCGGCTGCGAGTGATGCGAGCGCCGGCGGGCTGATCGACTACGTCCCAGAATCGTCGCGTGACGCGACGATCGGACGAGGCTGGAGGGCAAGCCGTGCAGCGGGCGCTCCCGAGCTGCGGCAGCCCTCGATCGCCACGGCGTGGTTCCGAGGCAGCGCGCCGCGCTGCGGCGCCGATGTCGTTGGGCCGCGGGCTACGCCCGCGCTGATCGACGGCGCTCCCCGGATCGTCGCGTGACGAGCTGGCGCCGGCGATCAGCTCTCGCCCATCAGCGCCCGCACCTCGCGGAGCGAGACCTGGAGCAGCGGGTTCTCCGGATCGTCGTGCACGATCTCCTCGATGTCGTGCGCGGCCGCATCGAAGCGTCCAGCCGCGATGTGGCGGAGCGCGCGGGCGAAGCGCTCCTCCGTCATCGCGCGCGCGGGCGGCGCCGGCAGAGGCGGGGGCAAGGAGACGGTCAGCGCCTCGAGCGAGCCGGCGTAGAGCGAGACCAGCGCGCGCAGCGTACGGAAGCGGCCGAGGCTCGAGCCGCGCACGATGTCGTCGATCGTCGAGCGGTCGTCGATCAGCCGCAGCACGATGTGCTCGTCGACGTCCCGCTCGGCGGCCGCGTCCGATGCGCGCAGCACGCGGGTCCCGCCTCCGAGCATGCGGAGATAGCGCTGCTGCAGGTGGGACTTGATGGCGTGGATGCTCGCGGTGATCTCGGCCTGCCGAGGGTGCTCGTCGTGGGCGCGCTGGAGCAGCTCGAGCGCGTCCTCGTAGCGGCGCTCGCGAACGGCGTGGACGATGGCGACGCGGAAGTCGGTGGGCTCCGCGCTCTTGTCGTCGTCGGGAATCACAATCATCTGACCTCCTTCACGACCGATGCGCTCCGACGTGCAATTCTGTGACCGTCGAAAAGTCCCGTGATCGTGGCCGTGGCGCGCGAAAACTGCGCAAGATCCTCACATCGGTCCGCAGGGACTGCGCTCATGCGCCGCCGCGGCCTGCAACCGAGTCGGTGCTCTAGAGCACCGATTCAGGACCGGTGCTCTAGGGAGCGGCGGCGCCCTGCCAGGCCTCGCTCACCGGGAAGGCGTGCGGGTCGATCTCGAGCGAGAACAAGAGCTCGAAGCGCGGGCCCCGCACGAGCGACCGCGGGACGCGGAAGCGCACGCGCCGCGGGCTGCTGCCCTCCACGATCGTCCCCTCGGTCGAGCGCACCTCGGTGTCGGCCGTGAGGGCGTCGGATCGCACACGGACGAAGTAGCGCTCCACGGGGAGCGGCGCGCGGTCGAGCGTCGCCTCGATCACGACGTCGTTCCCCTCGGCGCCGACGACGCCACCCGACATCCGCGGGATGGCGTCGATGCGCGCGCGCTCGCTCGCCACCAGCTCGACCATCAGGCCGTCCCACGCGCCGGCGACTCGCTCGTAGTCGCAGCCGAACGAGCTGAGCGCGTCACGGAAGAGCACCTCGTGCTCGGCGTCCTGCGGCACCTCCGGCCGGCGGAAGCTCCGCAGCACGTTGCCGTACGCTTCGTCGCCGCACGCGCGCCGCACCGCCTCGCTCAGCGTCTCGCCGAGCGGATACGCGAGCACCGTGTCCCAGCGCGCGGTGAAGCCCGCGTTGTCGAGCAGGTCCTCGAAGCGCATCTGCTGGCGCTCCCAGCTCGTCACCGCGACCAGGCGCTGCGCCGCGCGCAGATCTCGCTCGCGCGCGAGCTCGGTCTCCGTCATCACGGTGTGCGGCCCCGTCAGGGCCTCGAAGGCGATCCACTCCGCGCCGCCCTCCACGAAGAAGCGCGTCGTGCCCGCGTACTCCATCAGGCGCTCGGCGCTCGTCACGCCCTGGAGCACGTGCGCGCTCTCGTGCGCGAGCACGTGCACCAGGCGCCACGGCTCCTGCACGCCGCCGGTGTCGCCGTCGAAGAGGCCCATGCGGATGCGCGTGCCGGCCGTGATTCCCTCGTGGTGGCCGCTCACCTCGGCGAGATCGACGGTGATCGAGGGCGCGCTCTCTTCGCCGACGACGCGCGTCACCTCTTCGAGCAGCGGATCGGCGCGCGACATGAGCGCCATCGTCTGGTCGTGCACGTTGTCCGGATAGACGAACGCGTAGTGCGTCGTGTGCGCCTCGGAGGTCTGGAACTGGGTCTCCACGACCTGGTGCGACACGCGGGGATCCTCGGGCGGCGTGCTCCCGTACTCGCTGACCGCCCAGAACCCCATCACGATGAAGCCGACGAAGCCCATCAGCGCCGCGCCGCAGCCGAAGGCCACCGTGAACACGGTCGAGCGCGTCGCGAAGAAGGCGCGCACGCGATCGAGCGAGCCCATCCAGAGCACGTAGGCGACGATCGCGGCGAGGCCGGAGATCCCGAGGTGGAACACGATGTCGAAGGTCGGCACCACGAGATCGGCGCCCACGTACTCCGAGCGCGCGATGCGGAGCGGGTTGAGCCACGCGGCCTCGGGGAAGATCTCCGAGATCACGATCAAGACGTACGAGACGAACGCGTACGGGAGCAGGCCGAAGCCGCGGAAGAACGACGCGAAGAGCCCGTGCCCGTAGAGCGCGACGGCGACGACCGCGTGCAGCATCGCCGCCGTCGCCGCGAGCCGGAAGCCGATCTGGTGCCCTTCGAAGCTCGACGGGTTCCAGCTCACGAGGATCGCGTTCGTCACCTGGCCGATCACGCAAGCCGAGACGAGCATCGTCACGCCCGCCGCGGTCTTCGCGAGGAAGATGCCGCGACGCGTGATCGGAAGCGCGTAGAGGAATTCGATCGTCCCCTCGTCGTGCTCTCGCGGGAACGACGCGTAGGCCATCATGAAGGCCAGGATCGCCACGAAGAAGCCGAGCATCATGCCGTCGCCCGGCGCGATGAGCGCCACGTCGGTGAAGGCGTTCTCGTCGAGGCGCTCGGTGAACGGGCGGAACACGAAGTCGCCGCTGATCACGAACGTGCAGAGCGCCAGCATCGGCCAGAGCGCGCGCAGCTCCTTGCGGTAGAGGGCGAAGAAGCCGGCGATCATGGCGTCAGCTCCAGGCGCGTGGCGGCGATGCGCATCGGCGCGAGCAGCACGGTTCCCTCGACGTCGACGCGCACGAGCACGCGGTCTCCCGACGCATAGCGCCCGGTCAGGCGCACCTCGGCGTGGCCGTCGGGCGGCACACGAACGCTCTCGCGCGGCATGGAGAAGTCTTCCACGACGGTGTCGAAGGGGCCGACGCTCACGTGTCGCACCGAGAGCGTGAGGCCTTCGCTGCCCGGCGCGATCTCGGCCCGCGTCACGATCGTGAGGATCCCGCTCGCGTCGCGCTCGACCGTCACGGTCGCGGTGGCCGCCGGCACACGCGCGAGCACCGCCGCGACGTCGGGGCGCGCGCGGATCTGCGCGAGCGTCTCGTCCCACGCCTGCGTGTGCGCCGCCGCGTCGATCCCCGTCGCGTCCTCGATCTGCGCGCGCACCGGATGCAGCCAGTCGGCGAGCGTCGCGCGGATGTCCTCCGGCGGGCTCGCCGCGAACGTCACCGGGATCGCCTGCGCCACCGCGCCCGGCCGCGCGTGCTCGAGCGCCATCACGCCCGTCGCGGCCAGCGAGGCGGCCATCTCGTCGCCGAGCTCCTCGCGCACGCGGTCGAAGTGATCGATGCGCGGCACGTCCGGCCCCCGCGTCCGCGTGGCCCACGCCGCCTGGGCGAGGCGCACCGGCGGAAGCTGGCCCCGATCGTAGGCCCAGTAGGTCGAGAGCCCGTCGCGCCACCAGCGCCGCGGCTCGAAGCGCGCGCGCCGGCGCGTGTACGCGTCGAGCATGCCTTCGAGCACGGCCGCCGAGATGGCGCCGGCATCCGGCGAGCGGCTGGCGAGGAAGTTCGCGCGCACCAGCATGCCGTCGCCGTGCGAGAGCGTGACCTGCTCGAAGGTGTGCGTGTCGAGCGCGCGGCGCAGCACCACGCGCATCTGCGGCAGCCGCGCGGCGTCCATCGCCTCGCGGAACGACGCGATGGTCGGCTCGAGCTCGGTCATGACGGCACGTGCGTCCGGCTCTACCTGCGGATCGCCGAAGCCGATCGCGATCGGCAGCGACGAGGCATGGACGACGTGCCCGACCATCTCGTACGGCAGGGGCTCGGCCTCGTGCTCGAAGGCGCCCCAGATCGAGAGCAGGCCGATGAACGAGATGCCGAACATCGCGCGATCGCGCTGCGACATCGGCTGCGCCAGCCGCTCCTGCACCGAGCCGTCGCGGATCGAGACGAGCGCCGCGCCGATCGCCAGGAACGCGAGGCCGAGACCCACGCTCACCGCGATCTCGGTGCCCGGAAAGCGCACCCGATCGGTCGTCATCTCCGGCGCCACCATGGCGAAGGGCCCGAAGTGCATCAGCTCGAGCTGCGTGGTCGAGGCGATCACCAGCAAGCCCACCAGCATCACCACGTAGATCAGCACGCGGATGCGGCCGAAGAAGCCCATGGTGAAGAAGAGGCACCAGCCGAAGAAGACGTACGCCAGCGTGCGCGAGAGGAGCAGGAACAGGAACCAGGCGTCGAAGGGCTCGCGCGTGAGCGCCATCAGCTCCGAGGCGAAGAGCTCGCCGATGGCGATCGCGACGAGGACGACGAGGCCCACGACGAACTTCACGATCAGCTGCTCGTAGCGCGGCGTCGGCAAGCTCTCGATGAAGCGCATCGTGCGGCCGTGCAGCTCGTGCACGACGAGACGGTTCCCCAGCGCGAGGCCGGCGAGCGGCAAGATGAACCGACAGAAGCTGGCGTGCGCCTCGAGGTAGGTCACCGTCGTGGGCGAGCCGAGCGCCGACAGCGCGAAGATGCCCCAGCCGAAGGGCAGCGTGATCGCGAGCAGGAACACCACGAGGAAGTGCTCGCGGACTTCCTTCCAGGTGAAGGCGAGCAGGCGTCGGATCATCGCGCGGCGCTCGTCGTCATCGGGCCGTCGGTCCCGCGGCGTCACGTCGCGCCATCGCGATGAAGATCTCTTCGAGCGGCAGCGTCTCGACGGTGAAGCCGAGGTCGGGCTCGGCGGCGAGCGCGTCGAGACGCTCGGGGTCGGTGCTCTCGACGAAGAAGCGCGCCAGGCGCTCGCCGCTCTCGATGGGATCGCCCTGCTCCACGCGCAGCACCACGAAGGCGTTGTCGACGAGCCACGCGCGCGCGGGATCGGGCGTCTCGCCGGGAGCCAAGGTGCGCGTCAGCAGGCGCACGCGCGCCGCGAGCGCGGGGATCGTCCCCTCGAAGCGCATGCGGCCGTCGTCGACGATGCCGACGCGGTGCGCGACCAGCTCGACCTCGTCGACGAGGTGCGAGGAGAAGAACGTCGTGTGGCCGCTCGTCCGCTGCTCGGCCCGCACCAGCTCGAGGAACTCGCGTCGCGCCACCGGATCGAGCCCCGCCGTCGGCTCGTCGAGCAAGAGCAGCGGCGGCCGGTGCGCGAGCGCCACCGCGAGCGCCGTCTTCACGCGCATGCCGCCGGAGAACGTGCCGATCTTGCGGTCGGTCGGTAGGTCCAGGCGCTCGACGAGCCGGCCGAACTCCGCGTCGTCCCAGCCGGGGAAGAACGCCCGCACGAAGCGCGCGAGGTGCGCCGGCGTCATCCACGGATAGAAGCTCTGCTCCTGCGCCACGTAGCCGATGCGCTGACGCGCGCGGACGAGGTTCTTGCCGACCGGCTCGCCGAAGAGGTGGATCGTGCCGCCCGTGGCCTCGGTGATGCCCATGAGGATGCGGATGGTCGTGGACTTGCCGGCGCCGTTCCGGCCGAGAAAGCCGTACACCTCGCCTTCGAGCACGGTGAGGTCGAGGCCGGTGAGCGCCTTCACGCCGCCGCCGTAGGTCTTGGCGAGACCTCGCACCTCGAGCACGGGTTTGCGCGCGGGCGCCGTCGTCTCTTCCATGGGCGCGCGCATCGTAGCCCAGGGCGGCGCCCGCGCCGGCCCCGATCCCCGCGCCGAAGAAGCGCCCGCGAGGGAAGCTCCCGCGCCGGGCGGCGTAAGAGCGACCCATGACCACCGACGCTCCCGCCAAGACCCCCGCCTTCGCGATCGTCCTGGGCGGTGCTGCCTTCGGCCTCGGCGCCATCTCCTTCCTCATCGCCGGCATCGAGGGCCGCTCCGCCGGCTGGGAGCTGCTCGCGATCCCCACCGGGCTGGCCCTGCTCGCCGCGCTGGGGGGCGGCATCGGCGGCGTCGTCGGCCTCACCCGCAAGGCGATGGGGAGCGGGCTGACGGCGATCGGCCTCTCCGGATTCGGCGCCCTGTTGGGACTGGTCGGCTTCGTCCTCGGCGCCTGAACGGCCGCCGGATTCTCGGCGGACGCGCGGCTCGTCACGGGATCGCCGCACACGTCCTATAGTCACGGGCGGTGCTCCGAAGCCTGCCGCTCCGCATGTTCGTGCTCATGGTCGTCGCGATCGCCCTGGTGATCGGGGCGAGCTGGGCGTACCTCGACGCGGCCCAAGCCCACCGCACGGCGGGCGTGCTCGAGGGCGCCGCGGTGCTCGCGGTGATCTTCGCGGCGCTCCTCTCTCTCTTGCTCGGCCGGTGGGTCAGCTCGCCGCTCGCCGAGATGGTGCGCTCCGCCGACCGCCTCGCCTCGGGCGAGCTGAGCGTGCGCACGCGCGCGCGCCGCAACGACGAGATCGGCGCGCTCGGTCGTGCGCTCGATCGGATGGCCGACCAGCTCGCCGATCGCTTCACGCGGGTGCGCGAAGACGAAGCGCGCCTGCGCGCGATGCTCGACGCGATGGTCGAGGCCGTGGTGGTCGCCGATGGCGAGGGCCGCGTGGTGCTGACGAACGCCGCGTTCGGCCGCCTCACCGACGCCGACCCGATCGGGCACAAGGTCATCGAGACGCTCCGCAGCCCGGAGCTGCACGAGGCGATCGAGCGTGCCGTGCGCGGCACCGGTGGGCGTGTGCAGATCGAGCTCGGCGGCGCTCGGCGCGCACGGATCCTCCGGGCGACCGTCTCGCCGCTTCCCGAGCGCAAGGGCGCGATCGCGGTGCTCCACGACGTGACCGAGCTCGAGCGAGCGACCGCCATCCGCCGCGACTTCGTGGCCAACGCGAGCCACGAGCTGCGCACGCCCCTCACCTCGATCCGCGGGTTCGCCGAGACGCTCCAGGGCGGCGCCGTCGACGATCCGAAGATCGCGCGCCGCTTCGTCGCCAACATCGTGGAGAACTCCGTGCGCCTCTCGCGCCTCGTCGACGACCTGCTGGAGCTCTCGCGCTCGGAGTCGCCCCACGTCGAGTACGAGCTCGAGCCGGTGTCGCTGCGCGAGGTGGCGGTGAAGGTGATCCGCTCGCTCGAGTCGCAGGCGCTGGAGAAGAAGGTATCGCTCGCGGTCGAGACGCCCGAGGGAGAGGTCTGGGCGCGCGCCGAGCTGAAGGCGGTCGAGCACGTGCTCGTGAACCTCGTCGACAACGGCATCAAGTACACGCCCTCGGGCGGCCGCGTCGTCGTGCGCATCTCGAGGAAGGGCGAGCTGGCGATCGCCGACGTCGAGGACAACGGCCAGGGCATCGGCGCCGAGCACCTGCCGCGGATCTTCGAGCGCTTCTACCGCGTCGACCCGGGCCGCGCGCGCCAGCAGGGCGGCAGCGGCCTGGGCCTCGCGATCGTCAAGCACCTCGTGCTCAAGATGGACGGCGAGGTGACGGTCGAGAGCCGCATGGGCAAGGGCACGACCTTCCACGTCGAGCTCCCGCTCGTGCCCGTCGCGGCGGGCGACGAGGACGAGAGCGAGCCGAGCGAGCCCGCGTCCGAGGCGCCGAGCGCCTGAACGGCGCAGCAGGTGGACGCGCGACGCGCAGGCTCTGCGCGCACGATCGAGAAACCGCGTGACGGGGAGCGGCACGCGGGCTGCTGTCACCGTCCACCGGCTCCGTCGCCGTGATCCGCCCGTGCGGATCGCCGGCCCGTGCCTAGCTCATCCACGCCGTGACCCGCGTCCTCGAAGCTCGCGCCCTGACGAAGATCTACCGCATGGGCGAGATCGACGTGCAGGCGCTCCGTGGCGTCGACTTCTCGCTCGAGGCCGGCGAGCTGGTCGTCCTCGTCGGCGCTTCCGGGAGCGGCAAGTCGACGTTGCTGAACATCCTCGGGGGGCTCGACACCCCGACGGAGGGCACCGTCGTGTACCGCGATCGGCACGGCGGCGGCGAGCACGACCTCACGCGGGCCCGCGACCGCGCGCTGACGCTCTACCGCCGCGAGCACGTCGGCTTCGTCTTCCAGTTCTACAACCTCGTCCCGAGCCTCACGGCGCGCGAGAACGTCGAGCTCGTCACCGACGTCTCGGAAGCCCCCATGAGCGCGGTCGAGGTGCTGCGCATGGTCGGCCTCGAGGAGCGCATCGATCACTTTCCCGCTCAGCTCTCGGGCGGCGAGCAGCAGCGCGTCGCGATCGCGCGCGCCGTCGCCAAGCGACCCGACCTCCTCCTCTGCGACGAGCCGACCGGCGCGCTCGACTACAAGACGGGCCTGCTCGTCCTCGAGGTGATCGAGCGCGTGAACCGCGAGCTCGGCACGGCCACCGTCGTGATCACGCACAACGCGCCCATCGCGGGCATGGCCGACCGCATCGTCACGCTCGCCGACGGGCTCGTGCAGAGCGACCGCGCGAACGCGACCCGCGTCCCCATCTCGAAGATCGCCTGGTGACGGAGCGATGAAGGCGCTGAACCGCAAGCTCCTGCGCGACGTGCTGCACCAGCGATGGCAGGCCATCTCGATCGCGCTCGTGGTGGCGGCGGGCGTGGCCTCGTACGTGTGCGTTCGCGGCGCGTACGACTCGCTCCAGCAGGCACGCGACAGCTACTACGCACGCACGCGCTTCGCCGACGTGTGGGGCTCGCTGTCGCGCGCACCGCGGCGCATCGAGAGCGAGCTGTCCGCGATCCCGGGTGTCGCCACGGTCTATCCGCGCATCTCGCGCGCCGCGCTGATGCCGCTGCCCGAGTCGCTCGAGCCGGTGACGGCCCAGGTGGTCTCCCTCCCCGCGACCGGCGAGCCCCTGCTCTGCTCGCTCGTGCTCGCCGAGGGCCGGCTGCCGGATCCCGCGCGCACCGACGAGGCTGCGCTCCTCGAGGTGTTCGCACGCCACCGCGGCATCCACGTGGGCGACACGGTCCCGCTCGTGCTCGAGGGCGTGCGGCGCGACGTGCGCGTGGTCGCCCTCGCGAGCTCGCCCGAGTACGTGGTCGCCGCGCAGGAAGGCGTGATGCCCGGCGAGGACCGGTTCGCGGTCGTGTGGATGCGCGCCCCCGTGCTGGAGGCGGCCTTCGATCTCGAGGAGGCGTTCGACGAGGTCGTGATCTCGCTCGATCTCGCGCACCGCGACACGCAGGAGACCGCGTTCGGCACCGAGGGCGCCCACGAGCGCGCGATCCTGCGCGAGGTGGACGCGGTGCTCGAGCCCTGGGGCGGGCGCGGCGCGATCCCCCGGCGTCTTCAGTTCTCGCACTACGCGCTCGCCGGCGAGCTCGAGCAGCTGAGCGGCATGGCGACGTTCGTCCCGGCGCTCTTCCTCTTCGTGGCGGCGTTCCTCCTCAACGTGTCGCTCTCGCGGATGATCGAGCTGCAGCGCCCGGAGATCGCCGTCCTCAAGTGCCTCGGCTACACCGCGCGCGAGATCGGCGTGCACTACCTCGCCTTCGCCACGCTCATCGCCAGCGTGGGCGGCGCGCTCGGGGTCGCCGTCGGCGCCTGGATGGGCGACGGTCTGGTGAATCTCTACCTCGAGTTCTTCACCCTCCCCGGCGAGGGCTTCCGGCTCACGCCGAGCCTCGCGCTCGTGGGCCTGCTCGTGAGCTTCGGATCGGCGATCGTCGGGGGCCTGGCGGCCGTGCGCCGCGTGACGCTGCTCGCGCCCGCCGAGGCGATGCGCCCGCCGACGCCCACGAGCTACCGGCGCACGCTCTCGCGCGGGCCCTGGATGCAGCTCCTGGAGATGGCGGGGACCATCGTGCTGCGCGAGGCCGAGCGGCGCCCCTTGCGCCTCGTGCTCTCGTCCGTCGGCATCGCCCTCTCGGTCGCGATCATGATCGTCGGCCACTTCCAGTCCGACGCCATGGACGTGCTCGTGACCGAGCTCTTCGAGCACGGCATGCGCGAAGATCTCTCCGTCCAGCTGATCCACCCGGCCCCCGTGCGCGCGCTGCACGAGCTCGAGCACCTGCCGGGCGTGCTGCAGGTCGAGAGCCAGCGCCACGTGATCGCGCGCATCTCCCACCGCGGGCGCTACCGGGACGTGCCCATCCAGGGGGCGAGCCCGGACGTGACGATGCGCCTGACGATCCAGGAGGACGGCACCGTCGCCCGCACGCCGCCGGACGGCATCGTGCTGACGCGCAAGCTCGCCGAGGTGATCGGCGCTTCCGTCGGCAGCGAGGTGCGCATCGAGGTGCTCGACGGCCAGCGCCCCACCGCCACCATGCGCGTCGTGGGCCTGGCCGACGAGATGTTCGGCCTCTTCGGGCACGTCTCGGACCGCACGATGAGCCGCCTCGTCGACGAAGAGCCCTCGTTCGACGTCGCGCTGCTCCGCATCGACGAGGCGCGCCTGCCCGAGCTGCGCGTGGCGCTGTCGCGCTATCCCGGGATCGCGCAGCTCGTGCGCCGGCGTGCGATCGTCGAGTCGTTCCACGAGCGCACCGGTCGCTCGATGTCGGTGATGACCGCGACGATGACCCTCTTCGCGATGATCATCGCGATCGGCGTCGTCTACAACAACATGCGGGTGAGCCTCTCGATGCGCGCGCGCGACCTCGCGACGATGCGCGTGCTGGGCTTCACGCGGCGCGAAGTGGGCTCGGTGCTCTTCGGCGAGATGGTCCTGCACCTCGCGCTCGGCGTGCCGGCCGGCATGGCCCTCGGGCGCTGGTTCTGCGAGCTGATCATGAGCTCGGTGGACCCGGAGCGATACCGCTGGCCGCTGACGCTCTCGCCCACCACCTACGCGTACGCCGTGATCACGATCCTCGTGGCCTCGCTCGCGTGCTGGGTGTTCGTGCGCCGCCGGCTCGACCGGCTCGACCTGATCGCCGTGTTGAAGACGCGGGAGTGAGAAGCGCCATGAGCGAGACCGAGGAAACGAAGAAGAGCTCGACCCCGTCCACGTCCGCGGCCCCCGCGCCGCGCGGCGCGATGCCGGCGGACGTACGGCGCGCGCGCCTGAGGCGCTGGGTGCGGCGAGGCGTCGCCCTGCTCCTGGCGCTCGCGCTCGCCGCGGTGCTCGTGCTCGCGCTACAGACGCCGCCCGTCGCGGTGGACGTCGCGGCGGCCGACCGCGGGCCCATCGAGCGCACCGTGGACGAGCCGGGGCGCACGCGCGTGATCGACCGCTACGTCGTGAGCGCACCGCTCACCGGCAACCTCGCGCGCCTGGAGATCCACGGCTCCGATCCGGTGACCGAGGGCGAGGTGGTCGCGCGCATCCTCCCGCTGGCGCCGCCGCTCCTCGATGCGCGCACGCGCTCCTCGAGCGAGGCGCAGCTCGCCGCGGCGCGCGCGCGCAGGGAGCAGGCCCGCTCCTCGCTCGATCATGCGCGCGAGCTCCGCGCGTTCTCCGAGCGCGAGACCGGGCGCCAGCGGCAGCTCGCCTCGCAGGGGACGATCACCGGGCGCGAGCTCGACGTCGCGGAGATGGAGCTCCGCACGCGCGGCAGCGAGGTCACCTCGCTCGAGTTCGCGCTGCGCGTGGCCGAGCACGAGGTGCAGCTCGCGCAGGACACGCTGGGCCGCGCCGACGCGCGCACGACGACCGTCAGCGCCGTCGAGGTCAGCTCGCCCGTCGCCGGCGTCGTGCTCGGCATCACGCGCGAGAGCGAGGGCGTGATCCAGGCTGGCCAGCCGATCCTCGAGGTGGGCGACGACGGCGCTCTCGAGATCGTGACCGACGTGCTGACGAGCGACGCCGTGCGCATCCAGCCCGGCGCGCTCGTGCGGCTCGACGGCTGGGGCGGCCCGGATCTCGAGGGCCGCGTGCGCGTGGTCGAGCACGCCGCGCGCACCCACGTCTCGGCGCTCGGCGTCGAAGAGCAGCGCGCCGACGTGGTGATCGCCCTCACGAGCGATCGCGAGGCGTGGCAGTCCCTCGGCGACGGCTACCGCGTCGAGACGCACGTCGTGGTCGAGCGCCGCGAGGACGCGCTGCGCGTGCCGACGAGCGCCGTCTTCCGCTCGGGCGAGGGCTGGGCCGCGTACGTGGTGCGCGGCAACCTCGTGCACCTCGTCGCGCTCCAGCTCGGACTGCGCTCGCGCGATCAGGCCGAGGTCACGAGCGGCCTGTCCGAGGGCGACCAGGTGGTCGTGTACCCGAGCGAGCGCGTCGCCGACGGCGTCGAGGTCGCGGTGCGCGCCGAGTGATCGAGAGAAGAAAAGCCCGGAGGCGACGCTCGAGAGGCGTGCGAGGATGCGAGCCTCTCGACGAACGCCGGAGGCCCCCATGGACGTCGACCTCGTAGGAACCTCGCTCGCATTCCCCAAGGTGTGCTCGTGCTGCGGCGAGCCGACCCAGGCCACGCGCATGGTCGGCCACACGCGAAGGAGCGGCCGCGCCGCGTACATGACGCGCTGGACGGTCCCCGCGTGCGAGCGCTGCTCGCGCCACATCGAGGAGGCCAACTGGGGCGGCCCCATCGCGGTGCTGCTCTTCTTCGTCGCGCTCGGCTCGTTCGGCCTGCTCTCCCCGCTGCTCTGGCTCTGGCGCCGCCACAAGCTCGCGTCGGCCGCGGCGCTCTGCGGCCCGCAGTGCGGCGGCTACGCCGGCATGACCTACGTCCCGATCCCGGTGCCCGGCGGCGGCGGCCACGGCTTCCGCGGCGCGCATCGCGTCTTCGTGCAACAGCTCGTCCTCGCCAACCCGCGCGCCGTGCACGCGCCGAGCGCCGAGGTCCTGGCGATGCTGCCGCGGTGACCCGTGGGGAACGGCGCCGATACGGCGAGGCGCCCGAGGCTCCGGCGATGTCTCGGGTCTCGAGCTTCGGACCGACATCGACGTCGAGCACCTCGTCACTCGAGTCGGCACACACCCGGAGGTGCTGCCTCGTCTCCGAGGATCTCGAATGCGGCGCGGTACGCCGTGGAGAGCGTTCGTAGCGGCTCGCCGCGCCGTTCGATCGTGAGATCGCAGCGTGCAATCTTCGTGTTGAGGCAGGTCTTGGTGCCCCCGGGCGGGTCCGCGTACGGAAGCGCCACGAACGCCCACGCCGGCGCCGCGATCGACCCGTGGAGGCTCGTGCTGGCGTCGCCGGTCTCGAATGACCACTGGAACGGCACGTAGGCGCCGCGCGCCCGCAGCGCTCGCGACACGCTGCTGAAGCGCAGCTCGTCGCCGTCCAGCCGCAGCACGATCAACGTCATCGGGGGAGTCATCGTGGGGCCCAGGCGTACGCGGGCCGTCGACACTTCCAAGAAAGCGTCCGGCGCATCGTCGAAGCCGGCAACCTGGCCCCACGCGTAGCGCGCAGTGTGCTCACTCCCCCAGTTGTGGTTCTGCGAGCCCACCCAGTCGTCGATCACCCAACGCACGCCGTCCACGTCGAGCGTTCCTTGGAAGCGCGCGAGCGGAGAGCCGACGAGGGCCTTGGCCTTGGGAAACGAGCCCGCGTAGAGCGCCTCGGGAAGGAGCAGCACGGGCGAGCGCGGAGACGTGAAGCGCAGCGACCAGGCGATCCGATGCGCACGAAGCTCCGCCGCTCCCTCCAGGCGGTCGGACGACAGCCGTGAGCTCGCAATCGTCACGTCGAGCCCACGGCCCGCGAACGAGCAGTGCGAGACCGGGTGCTCCTCTTTCACCGCGATCACGCGTCGGGACTCGCCGTCGAACGCCACCGCCCACAGCTCACCGACCGCGTCGGCCGGGCGCCCGCGCGGCGCGAAGATCGTGTAGCGGATCCAGAACGCGAGCGGTCGCGTCGGGTGGTTCGCCCGCTGGAACCAGCTCTCGTAGGCACCGCGGGGCGATCCCCGAACGAAGCGCGCACCGTTCCATGGCTGGGAGCTCGTCGTGCTCTGCATGGTCGAAACGTGACCGCGTGGTCGCACATGTCCATCATCGATCGTTCACTGAAACGGCTCGATTGATCACCGTCAACCCACATTGCCTCGAAGTAAAAGAAGAAGATGGGACCGTCAGGGACGGCGACGTGCAACCGAATGACGCGACCATGAGGTCACTATGCGCAACGACCTGCCCACAGACCGCGACGCGGACGTGCTCACCCCCGACGACCGCTGGCGCCTCATGCAGCTCGCCGAGGTCGCGACTCCGCGCGGGAACGTGCTCGAGGCGCCGAGCGGGGAGACGGCCGACGCCGTTGCGCGTCTGCTCACCACGCGCGGTCGCGCGCTGGTGCGCGGTTGGTCCGCGTTGCTCGGCGCGCTCGACCTGGCAGCGATTCCGCTCGCTGGCGCGCCGCTCTGCCGGCTCCCTGTGCAAGCGCGTGCGCGCGCACTCGAGCGCCTCGCGAGCAGCGAGGTCACCGGGTGGGTGGTGCGCGTGGTGTGCGCACCTCTGCAGATCGCGCGCGCCGAGAGCCCCTCGCTCGCTCGGGCGCTCGCACTTCCACGTACGCTGCCGATCGCGCGCGAGCCTCGGCGTGACGCGGCTCGACGTCACGATCTCTGTGGCATGAGCGACGACGTCGAGCTCGAGGCCGACGTCGTCGTGGTCGGCACCGGGGCCGGCGGCGCACCGCTCGCGGCGCGTCTGGCAGCGCGCGGGCACGCCGTGGTGATGGTCGAGGAGGGAGGCGACTTCGATCGAGCCGACTTCGTAGGCCCGGTCACCGAGCGACAGCGCGCGCTCTACCGCGATGGCGGCCTGACTTTCGCGGTGGGCAACACGATCATTCCGCTGCCGGTCGGTCGCACCGTCGGTGGCACGACGACCATCAACTCGGGCACGTGCTATCGCACGCCGCTCGACGTGCAGCGGCGCTGGGCCCTCGAGCACGGCCTGCGCGAGCTCGGCCCCGGCTCGCTCGATGCGTACTTCGATCGGATCGAGGCCACGCTGGGCGTCGCGCCGGCCCCGGCCGAGGCGCTCGGCGACATTGCCCGGATCATCGCGCGAGGTGCCGACGCGCTCGGGCTGCGCCATGGGCCGCTCTCGCGCAACGCACCCGGCTGTGACGCACACGGCACGTGTTGCTTCGGCTGTCCCACCGACGCGAAGCGGTCGACGAACGTGAGCTACGTGCCGCTCGCGCTGGCGCACGGCGCCGAGCTCTTCCATCACGCCGCCGTCGCGCGCATCAAGACAGACGGGGGGCGCGCGGTCGGCGTCGAGGCGTTCGCCACGCGCGCGACAGACGGACGCCCACGGCGCCTCGTGGTGCGGGCGCGAGCCGTCGTGCTCGCCGCCGGCGCCCTGCACACCCCCGTCCTGCTCCTTTCCAACCGACTCGCGCGAGGCTCGGGACAGGTCGGACGCAACCTCTCGATCCACCCCGCGAGCTTCGCGCTCGCACGCTTCGACGAGCGCGTGGAGGGTTGGCGCGGTGTGCCGCAGGGGTATGCCATCGACGAGCTCGGCGAGCTCGGAATCCGCTTCGAGGGTGCCTATCCTCCGGCGCCACTCCTCGCCGCCGCGCTCGGCTCGATCGGAAAGACGTGGACGCGCGCGATCGAGGAGCTCGATCACCTCGCGCTCTTCGGCTTCATGATCCGCGACGGATCGCGCGGGAGGGTCACGCCGACCCCCGAGGGTAGCGCTCGCATCGACTACCACCTCGATCGAGCTGACGTCCGCACGATCGTGCGAGCGCAATCGGTCTTGGCGCGCGTGTTCCTCGCCGCCGGGGCACGCGACGTACGTCCCGCCGTGCTCGGCGTCGCTCCGCTCGCGAGCGCCGCGGACGTCGACGCGTTCGAGCGAAGCGCTCTGGAACGGGCGCGTGCACACCACCTCGGGCTCAGCGCGTACCATCCGCTCGGCACGTGCCGCATGGGGAGCGATCCATCTCGATCCGTGGTGTCGGCCGAGCACGAAGTGCACGACGTGGAAGGGCTCTTCATCTCCGACGGGTCGGCGGTGCCGGGACCGCTCGGGGTGAACCCGCAGCTGACGATCATGGCGCTCTCGGAGCGGGCCGCCGCGTTCGTGGAGCGCCGTATCGAGTCCTCGACGCGCGCGACGAAGCACCCCACGAGCCGCGCGGGCGTCGTGTTCGACGAGACCATGTCGGGGACATGCGAGCGCACGGCAGACGGCGCGCGTTTCGTCGTCACCGCGCGCCTCTGCGTTCACGGAGCGAGCGCCGAACGCTTCGTTCGAGGCGGCACGATGGGCATCGAAGGGCGCCTCGATGTCCACGGAGTGGTGACCGACGCGCCGTGCCGCGGCACCCTCGACGTCCACCCGCGCGCGCGGCGTGCGACGCTCGTCTACGACGCCGCATTCGAAGGCCCCGATGGCACGAGATGGTCGTTGCGTGGAGAGAAGCACGCGCCGCTCTACGCGCTGCCCGGCATCACGCGCCTGCACACGGAGCTACGTCGCGACGGAGAGCGCTACGCCACCGGCCTCTTGCAGTTCGACGTACGGGACCTGCCGCAATGGCTCTCGACGTTCCGCTTCGAGCGGCGGGACGCCGCCTTGCGCCCCTGAGCGCGGTCCTCGGTCGGAGCGAGCTCCAGGCCGTCAGGTCCCGAGCGTCGTGAATGCGGGGCCCCGCGCCGCGAGCGCTCCCAGCATCGCGCGCCCGAGGAGCACGCTCGCCGCGACGAGCGCCAGACCCGCCACCCGTGCGAGCGTGTCGCCCCGGGTCGCGATCGACGCCAGACCCGCGAGCAACGCCACCAGGTGCGCCGCGAGCCCTGGCCACGCGCGCGCATCGGGCAGGAGCTGACGCACCGACGGCGTCTCCCGCATCCCCACGTTCGGGGCGTGCCGATGCAGCCAGACGAGGAACGGTACGACCCGGAGCAACATCGCGTGAATGGCCATCCCTGCCCAGCCCGTGATTGCAAGCCAGCCGAGCGCGAGGGGTGCTCGCCCGTCGTCACCTGTGACGGCCGCGGCCGCCAACGGCGTCGAGCACGCCCCCGCGATCATCGCGAGCCCCCAGCCCACCAGCGCGGGATCCACGCGCGCACGCCGACGCGCGCGGAGCGAGCGCAGCGTGAGCACGGGATGGACGCACCACACCGCGAGCAGTGCGGGCGCGGAGGCGAGGGCGAGCGCCGCGCGGGAGGGCGTCCCGTCGTGCTGCGTCGCGAGCACTCCGATCGGCCCGAGCACGCCGAGCCCGATGGCGGCGACGCTCGCACTCCGCACACGCGGCGACGGCGGCTCGGTGAGAAAGAACATCGGGAGCACGCGCCAAGAAACGCCGAGGATCGTCGCCCCGACCCAGCCGAGAAAGGCCGTGCCTGCGTGCACCTGGATCCACGCGACCCGGTCACCCGGAAATCGCCCACCGGAGTGGCCGTGCGCAATCCAGAGACCGAGGAGCGCGAGCAACCCGAGCGAGAGGTGTCCGAGCCGCATCGCGCGCACGCTCGCATCGAGCGCGCGGCCGAGGCCGAGCCCGGCGGGCGCCACGAACGCGAGAACGAACGGGCCGAGAAGCGACATCGCTACGACCACGAGCCCTCGCCGCGACGTGAGCACTCCCATCACGAGAGCGAGCACGCCGAGCGTGAGCAGACCGTACGTGCCGTAGGCGAGCACGGGCCATCGAACCGCGCGCCCCGCCAGCACCGGCACGAGCTGGTAGGTCGCGCCGCACATCGTGGTGGTGATCACGCCGAGCGTGCCGAGGTGCGTGAGCGCGAGGGTCTCGCGCGCCCATCCACTCGCGAGCGCGGCACCTCCGACGACAACGAGAAGCGCACCGGCCGCGATCATCATCCCGATCGCCGTCGCGAAGAAGAGCATCGGGACACGCAGCGGGGGCCCCTCGGCGGGCGACGCGGGCATCGACGTGCTCAACTTCGTCTCACGTGGAGCAGGGCCGTTCGGTCGTCGAGCTCGATCGCTTCCCACGCAACCCCCCGCTGCGCGAGGTGGGGAAAGAGCGGGCGCGGCACGTGTGGAAGGTGCGCGAGGAGCACCTCCCCCGAGGCGAGGGAGGCGACGACGCGGAGCACGAGCTCGAGGGGCTCGGGGGCCGGTCGACCACAGAGCTCTACGAGCGGCGGCGCGGCCGGTCCGGCGAGCCAGAGCTCGGTGAGCGCGCGGGCCGTGCGCGCGATGCGGACGACCGAGGTGCCCGCGCATGCAGACACCGCGGCTCCGTCGCGGGTGTGCACGACGAGCACCCCGTCGGCGGCGACCCGCGTGAACGCGGCGCGGAGGCGCTCGGGGAGCTCGACCGGGCTCGGCCCGCCCACCACGTCGTCACCGACGACGACGATCGCACGGGCGGCGTTGGGTCGGTTGATCGAGGTCACCCGACCTCCGTGCGCGGCGTGGCATCCACCGTCGACGAGGTCGATACCGTCGACCCGTCGACAACACGTTCACAGGAGGCCCCGTGTCGGAAGCCGAGACGACGCTCGTGGAGCGATTCACGCACGACCACCGCGAGTGCGATCGCATGTGGGCCGAGGTCGAGGACGCGCGTGACGATGCGGCGCTCGCGCGGGCGTGGGCACGTTTCGAGCTGGCGACCCGGGAGCACCTGCGCGTCGAGGAGGAGATCCTTTTCGTTGCGCTCGATCGCCGGGCGCCGCCCGGCCCCACGAGCGTGATGCGGATGGAGCACGCGCAGATGCGCGGGCTGCTCTCGCGCATCGCCGAGCACGTCGCGGCGCGCCGTCGCGATGCGGTGCTCGACGACGGCGACACGCTGCTGATCCTCGTACGTCAGCACAACGCCAAGGAGGAGGCGATGCTCTACCCGACGGCGGAGCGGGTGCTTGCGGACGCGTGGCCCTCGCTCCGCGCGATGATACCGCCCTCGTTCGGCTGCGTGCCCTGAGCCGCCGGTGACGCGTCGCGTCGGGCTCGGGTGGGTCGACCGATTCGCGACGTGCATCGTGTCTCAGAATGGCAGCCCGTCCGGGGGCGTGAGATGCGCGCCGTCAACTTGCGCGTCGTGCGCATGCGGCCTCTGGGTCCGAGCGCGCGGGACCACCCGCGCTCTCCCGAGCCCACCGACCGAGAGCGTGCTCACGTGTCCCACCGCCGACTGACGGGGGTCATCGACGGCGGCGGTTCTCGAGGGCAAGCGAGGGTGATGCATCCCAAGCTCTCGGTGGTGAGCGTGTCGTGGGGAGGCCTCGCGCCCTACACCGCAGCCTGCGTGGACTGCCCGGCGGGTCGGATCGGCGGCTTCCAGGAGGTGGTGGCCGAGACGGCGCAGCTGCCGTGTGCATTCGTGAAAGGGCAGCTCGCCTCCCGTGCGCCCGTTCCACTCGCTTGGCCCGAACGGCATGCGTTCGCCTTGATCCGCCGCGGCGTGCTCGTTCGTTACCGGGCCGACGAGCTCGGCGGTGCCATCGCGACCGACTGCGCCGGTCCCGGATGCTTCGTGTCGTTCCCGACCGAGCTCGCGAGCGCCGACGTCGGCTACGCGGCCACGGAGCTGCTCGTGTGTCTCTGCCCGCGCGACACCGCGGACCGACTGGTGGATACGTCGCCGACGGCAACTCGTGACGTAGTACGCGGCATGGGCGCGGCAATCGATCGGCTCGAGCGCTTCGCCTACGCACGTGCCCAGTCGAGCGCGACGGCGCGCGTGGCCGCCACGCTCGTGTGCGTGGCCGACACGCTCGCGCCGCCGCGACGCCGCGCCACGCTCCCGTCGGGCCTGCAGCAGCGCGACCTCGCGCGTCTCGCGGGCGTGCGGCACGAGAGCTTCTGTCGCGCGCTCGGAGAGCTCGAGGGCCGCGGTCTCGTCAAGCGCAGCTCCGACGGGCTCGAGATCCTCCGACACGCCGAGCTCGCCGCGGTCGCCTGAGCACGCGCGAGCGCGTCGTGCGGTCTTGATCGACGTCAACAACGCCGGGCCGTGGCCGCGTTACGAAGCCCGCCATGCGCGCTTCGATCGATCACCGCTCTCTCTACCGGCTTCCCTGGAGCCTCTCCGACAACCCCATCTCGTGGCTCGAGCCCACGCAGCAGTGCAACCTCGCCTGCGACGGGTGCTATCGCGAGAACGTGAAGACGCACCGCACGCTCGACGAGGTGCAGTCCGATCTCGACGTGTTCAACGCGCTGCGTAACCACGACGGCGTGTCGATCGCTGGCGGGGATCCGCTCTTGCACCCGGAGCTTCCCGCCATCATCGAGCGCGTCCGACAGATGGGTCATAAAGCGATCGTGAACACGAACGGCAAGGCGCTCACCCGCGCGCTTCTCGTGGAGCTCAAGCGTGCCGGGCTCGTCGGCATCACTTTCCACGTGGACTCGCGCCAGGGGAGGCCCGGGTGGCGGGACAAGACCGAGGCCGAGACGAACGAGCTGCGCCAGGAGTACGCCGACTTGGTCGCCTCGGTGGGTGGCCTCGCGTGCGCGTTCAACTCCACGGTCTACGAGGACACGCTCGACCAGGTCCCCGAGGTGGTCGACTGGGCCACGCGAAACATCGGAAAGGTGCACACCGTCGTGTTCATCCTCTTCCGGGCCGCCAAGCTCGCGCAGTACGACTACTTCGCGGGCGGACGCAAGGTGGACATGGGCGACCTCGTGTACACCGAGACGGAGAAGCCCGAGCGAAGGACCGACATCGACGCCCGCGAGCTCGTCGGCAAGATCCGCGAGCGGCACCCAGACTTCGCGCCCTGCGCGTACCTCAACGGCACCGAGAAGCCCGACTCCTTCAAGTGGCTCGCCGCGCTCCGCGTGGGCACGCCGGGCAAGGTGCATGGCTACCTCGGACCGAAGTTCATGGAGGCCGCTCAGGTCGGCTATCACCTCATGAGCGGGCGCTATCTCAGCTACGCGCCGGAGTGGACGCTCGCCACCGGGCGCACCGTGATGAGCACGGCGCTCTTCGATAGCGGCGTGCGCAACGCGCGACGCAGCTGGCTGAGGACGATCGCGCGCCACCCGATGCACGCCTTCGAGAAGCAGCACCTGCAGTCGATCCTCGTGATCCAGCCGATCGATTTGCTCGAGGACGGCCGCGCGAACATGTGCGACGGCTGCCCGGACATGACGGTGCACGAGGGCAAGCTCGTGTGGTCGTGCCGTCTCGAAGAGCAGCGCTGCTATGGCAGCTGGGTCACCGCGGTGCCCAAGGACCCCAAGCGCCCCGCCGGTCTGCACGTGCTCGCCGAGGCGCGCTGACCCGATCGCGCGGCCAGGCACACGGGGGCCCGACCAGGCACGCCGCCGCGAGGTCGCCGACTCCTCCGGTCGGCGGCCTCTCGTCGCTCCTCCCCGGCGCGGTCAGAACTGGATCGTGCGGTCGCGGTGGCCGAGCCCGGCCAGCGAGCGGCGCGAGGCGTAGAAGTCGCGCCAGAGCTCGACGTATCCGCGCTGCAGGCGCTCCGGGCTCATGCGCTCGGGCCGGAACACCACGTTCGCGTCGTTGTAGCGAGACCAGTCGGTGTGGAGCAGGCGGCCTGCGCGAAGGAGGGCCTCGAAGTCGGGCGTGCCCGGGTATGGAGTACGGATCGCGAACTCGGCCTTCTCGAGCCCGCCCGCGTCGGCCACCTCCAGCATGCGGTCGAAGGTGCCGTCGTCGTCGTCGTCGTTGCCGACCAGGAAAGAAGTGTAGGGCTGAACACCCTCGTCGCGCGCGCGCCGGAGCGCGTCGATGGCCCGCTGCCTCGCCTTCGGGTCGCGCCCCGTGAAGGCGTTGCGCGTGATCGGGTCGAAACCACCCACGAGGTAGAACATCGACACCCCCGCGCGCCGCAACCGCGCGAAGAACGCGGGCGTCTGGGCGAGCACGAGCGGCATGCTGATGCCGACGTAGCTCACGCCCATCTTCTTGCCGCGGTCGCCCACCGCGTCGAGCAGCTCTCCGAACGCACGCTGCGCGCCGGACGCGGGGAAGAAGCTCGTGTCTTCGGTGAGCGAAGCGAGCTTGCCGAACTTCTCGAGCTGCTCGATCTGCGCGAGCCCATACGAGACCGGGAACGTGCGAAGCGTGCGCCCCATGCTCGTCGGCAGGATGCACGCGGAACACGAGAGCATGCATCCCCGCGAGAGCTGCACCGGGTAGTCGTCGGGCCGGTAGACGTCGTTCTCCTTGCCCACGTAGAGATCGATGCGCGGGAGCGGCAGCTCGTGCGGCGCGAGGCTCCGCTCGGCGCGGTAGCGCGGACGCAGCGCGTGTGCTCCGGCGTCGCGCAGCACTTCGGGCCACACCAGCTCGCCCTCCCCCACGACCACCGCGTCGGCATGGAGGCCAGCTTCATCGGGGCGCGCCGTGGCGAAGATGCCGCCCATCACCACTTGCGCGCCCGCGGCACGGAACGCGTCGGCGAGCTCCATCCCACGGCGCGCGGCCGGCGTAAAGCACGAGATGGCCACGAGATCGGGTGGATCGTCGAGCCCCACGTCCTCCACGCGGTCGTCACGGAACTCGATCTCCCACTCGCGCGGCGTGACCGCGGCGAGGCAGGCGATGCCGAGCGACGGAGGCCCGAAGTACTCCTCGCACGGAACCACCTCGCGCAGCTCGGGGTGGGCATCGGCGTGACGCTGGAACCGCGCGTACACGAACCGGACTCTCTTCATGCTCCGACGTCTCCTCACGATGGGCACACGCGCATCTCGCCAGGCGTGTCGACGCTCCTCGTGCTGGCCATCAGCGCGTCGACGATCGCGTGCTCGTCGATCTCGTCGGTGGATGCGAAGTCGCTCGCTCGCACCGCTGCGCGCGCTTGATCGAGCGCGCGCCGCGCCGCGTGGCGCAGGAGCGCCGCGCGCTGACCCGACGCGGCGCGTGCCTCGCTCAGGCAGCAGCTCGCGGCGAAGAGCGCGACATCGGCGCGCGCGAGCGCCAACACGAGCGGCTGTCGTTGGATCGCGGTGACACCGTACGCGTCGCGTATCGCGCGGACCGTCCTATCGAGCGCGAGCCGCACGTCCCCGGCCGCGCCGTCGAGGTCGGACGCGTCGGTATGCGGCAGACCGCGTCCCGCGAGCAGCGCGGTCCCGAGCCGCAGGAGCAGCACGTCGTTGGCGCCCTCGAAGATGCGCGTCACGCGGCAGTCTCGCGCGAGGATGGCGATACCCGCGTCCTCTACGAAGCCGAGCGCGCCGTGCACCTGGATCGCGCGATCGCACACGTCGAACGCCAGCTCGCTCGCGTGCACCTTGAGGGCCGCCGAGCTCCCGACGATCGATGCGGCGGCGGCATCGTCGCGCCCGACCGACCCGAGCATCGCTTCGATGGTCGTCACGGCCGACGCCATCGTCGCCAGGTGCCCGCGTACGGCCCCGAGCTCGACGAGCGTGCGACCGAACTGTCGGCGCTGCCGCGCGTACGCGAGCGTGAGCTCCAGCGCCGCGCGCGCCGTGCCGAGGCAGCCTGCCGACATCAGGGTGCGCCCCCACTCGAGCGCACGGTGCGCGTGGTCCACGCCGCTGCCGCTCGTACCGATGCGATGCTCCGGATCCACGGTCGCCGCGTCGAAGTGAATCGAGCAGGTCGACGACGCGCGCAAGCCGAGCTTGCGCTCCTCGTGGCCCAAGGTGAGCCCCGGCGTGCCGCGTGGGACCACGAAGAGCCCCGTGGCCAGCGCGCCCTCGTCCGGCACGCGCGCCAGCACGGTCACGACCCCGGCGAGCGCTGCGTTGGTGACGTACGCCTTCTCTCCGTCGAGACGCCACCGATCCCCGTCCCGGCAGGCGCGCGTGCGCATCGCCGTGAGGTCAGAGCCGGCTTCCGGCTCGGTCGCGGCGAAGCTCGCGATCCGCTCGCCGCTCGCGAGGGTGGGGAGCCAGGCCGACCGCTGGGCCTCGGTGCCGCTCTCCACGAGCGGGCGCGTTCCGAGGCCGTTGTGCAGGCCCACCGTGACGGCGAGCGACCGATCGGCCCGCGCCAGCTCCGCGATCACCGCCGACGTCGGGCCGAGGCCGAGGCCGAGGCCGCCATACACCTCCGGGATCGCGAGCCCGAAGAGCCCGAGCGCGCGCGCCTCGTCGAGCAGCCACGCTGGCAACGCGCCGGCACGGTCGTGAGCGAGCGCGTCCACGCGCCGATCCGTGAAGCGGCGCACCGCGACGACGAGCGCCGACACGAGCTCTGCGTCGACCCCCACCTCGCTCCGGCCCTGCCTGTCGGGCGCCGCCTCAGGCATGCGGCGCCACCGGCGCGCGGGTGCTCGTGACCGCGCGCTCCACGAAGTCGCAAGCATCGGCGACGGTCCGCAGCTCCATGGCCTCCTCCATCGGGAGATCGACGCGAAGCTCTTCCGACAAGGTCGAGAGCATCTCGAGGCTCTGGAGCGAGTCGAGCCCCAGGTCCTCGCGCAAGCGATGCTCGTCGGCTAGCTCACTGGCCTTGCGCTCGAGGACGTCGGCCAGGATCTCGATCGTGCGCTGTCGTGTCTCTGAGCGGTTCGTCATGCGGCTCCTTCGTGCCCGCGGCGCGCGGGCAGGTAGCGGTGGCGCACGAACCACGCCCAGGCGCGGTCGAGCGTCTCTTCGACCGGTCGGAAGCGCACGCCGAGCTCGCGTGCGGCACGTGCCGACGACACCCGCTGTCCGCTCGTCACGAGATCGACGAGCTCGCGAGGGAACGGCGCGCGCGTCCGCGTCGGCTCGGCAGCACGCTCCTCGGCGTCGGCGCGCTCGGCCGCTTCACGTGCCTCGATCGGCGGCCCCGGCAAGGGCCCCCCATAGCGTGCAGCGACGCGCTTCAGGAGCACGCCGAGCGTGCCGTCGTGTCCGGCCACACAGTACCGCCCACCGGAGGCGCCACGGATCGCGGCCTCCACCAGGGCGTTCGCGACGTCGCCCACGTCCACGACGTTCACGATGCCGTCAGTCCACCAGGGCAGCGAGCCGAGCGCGGCGCCCACGAGCAGGCTGCCCGTACCGACCCTCACGTCGAAGGGACCGAGGCATGCCCCGGGCAGCACCGTGACCGCATCGAGCCCCCGTTCGGTCGCACGATCGAGGGCGCGCTCCATCGCCCACTTCGTCGCACGGTACACGCTCGCGGGCGCGAAGACGGGCACGTCGTCTTCTTCGGCCGCGCGACCGGGTGGCGCCGTGTCGAGCGCACCCGTCGACGACACGTACACGAGCCTTCGCACGTCGCTCTCGAGCGCCGCCTCACACACGCTCTCGATCTGGGCGACTCCGCGAGCGAGCGAGCCCGCGCGATCCGTCGAATAGCGTGGATAGTGCCCCCCCGCGACGAACACCACGTCACAGCCCGCCATCGCCGAGACGAGCGCGTCGCGATCCTCGAGCGCCGCCGACACGAGCTGCACGGGACGCTTTCGGAGGAACGCTGTGATGCTCCTCTTGCGCCGCGTCGCCCGCACGTTCACCCCGCGGTGGACGAGCGCGTCCACCAGGTTGAGACCCACGAATCCCGTGGCCCCGATCACGAGCGCACGCCTCACGAGGGCCCCCCGCCGCTCGCCCAGTGGGTCGCACACGCGCTCCGGCGCACCTTGCCGCTCGAGGTCCGCGGAATGCTCCCGATCGGCCACACCTCGACGGTCCCGGCACGCACGCCCATCGCCGCGAGGAGCTCGCCGCGGATCGTCGACTCCACCCCGCGCTTGCCCTGCGGGTCGAGCCCGCGCGCCTCGACCACGACCACGACATCCTCGGTGCCGGACTCCTCGTCGGTGCGCGCGAACGCTGCGGCGGCAAGCACCGATGGATGCGCCTCCACCGCGATGCGCTCGACGTCCTCGGGGTGCACGTTGCGGCCACCTTGGATGATCAGATCACGCGCACGCCCGGACACGTACAGCCGGCCTTCGTGCACGAAGCCGAGATCGCCCGTGCGCAGCCACTCCCCGTCGAGCGCGGCGGCGCTCGCTGCTTCATCGCGGTGATAGCCGAGCATGAGGCTCGGACTGCGCACTCGGATCTCGCCCAGCACGTCCTCGGCGAGCGGCGCGCCACCCGCATCGGCGATCACGACCGACACGCCCGGCAGCGGCGCGCCGACCGCGACCACGCTCCGCCCTTCGGGTGCCCGTGCGACGCGAGAGCCAATCGCGCTCGTGTGTCGGTCGACCTCCTGCACGTCGATGGGTGTGCCCGGCGCGTGGAAGGACACGGCGAGCGTAGCCTCGGCGAGCCCGTACACCGGCGTGGGTGCCGTCCGCGGTAGCCCGCACGCAGCGAGCTTCTCCGTGAAGCGCGCGAGCGTGACTGCGTGCACCGGCTCGGCACCGTCGAGTGCCGCACGCCAAGACGACAGATCGAGCCCCGTGGGCTCCGCGCGTCGCACCACCAGGTCGTACGCGAAGTTCGGCGCCGTCGACAGCGTGCCGCAGCTCGCCGCCATCAGCTCGAGCCAGCGCCGTGGCCGCATCACGAACCCCTCCGGAGAGAAGAGGTGCAATGGGTAGCCGCCTACCAGCGCCGAGAGCACGGCGCCGATGAGCCCCATGTCATGGTAGAGCGGCAGCCAGCTCACACCCACGTCGTGCTCGTCGATCCCCAACGCGGCGCCGATCGCGGTGGTGTTCGCCACGATCGCGCCGTGCGTGAGCACCACGCCGCGGGGGCGCCCGGTGGTGCCGGACGTGTACTGCAGCAGCGCGGGACCGCGCGAGCCCACATCGGCCGCCTCGATGGCGTGCCGCGTGCTCGTCTTGCGTGCGTCCTCCGGCGTCAGCACGGCGCGCACCGTCTCTCCGAGCGAGGCCATGTGCACCGCCTTCGAGATCCGGGGAGAGGTCACGAGCGCAGTCGCCCCCGCGTGCCGGATCGCGAGGCCGAGATGATCGAGGTAGCGATCGAGCGGCCCGAACGTCATCGGGCTCGCGAGCGGCATCGGCACCGCACCGAGCCAGAGGCTGCCGAAGAACGCGCCCACGAAGTCGATCGACGTGGGAAGGAGGAGCGCCACCGGATCTCCGCGCCGCACGCCCGCGTCGACCAGCGCGCGCGCCCAGCGTCGCGCGTGCTCGAGCACCACGTCGGCGCTCGCGCGCATCGGCTCGGCGTCCACGTGCAGCACGAGGTACGGCGCGCGCGCCGCGGCCGCGCGCACGAGCGCCTCGATCAACGTGGGCATGGGCAAGGGCGGCGCGGGGGGACCCACGAGCAGCGACGACCGCGCTCCGGTCGCCGGGGCCGTGGGCTCGAACGGGTGAGTAGCTCGGGATTGCATGGTTCTCGCGCGCCACCGAGGATTCCCCGGCACGGCGCGGCGACGGTTGACGGGACGCAAGCGGCACGGGGGCGGTTGCGCCGCCGCAAGCGCGGGGACTCCCTCCGAACGCACGGTGCGCCCGATGCAACGCCCGCTCGCTGCGCTCGCGCTCGCCGCCACGCTCGCCCTCGTCGCGCTCGGCGGCGTGGTGCACACCACCGGGTCCTCGCTCGCGTGCCCCGACTGGCCACTCTGCGGAGGCGAGTGGATGCCGGAGATGGTAGGCGGCGTGCGCTTCGAGCACTCGCATCGCTTGCTCGCGCTGCTCGTGGTGGTGCTCGTGGGCGCGGTGGCTTGGGCAACTCGCAGCACGCGCGATGCGCGCCTCGGCGCCGCCGCGGTCGCGCTGGTGATCGTGCAGGCACTCCTCGGTGCGACCACGGTGCTCCTGCGCCTGCCGCCCGCCGTGTCGGTCGCACACCTCGCCTGCGCCACGTGGCTGGGCGCGATCCTGCTCGGGCTCGCCTTCCCCGCCCACCCTGCTCCCTGCGCGCCGTCGACCCGCCGGGCGCTCGGCCTCGCGCTCGGCACGCTCGTCGCGCAGATGGGACTCGGCGCCCTCGTGCGTCACCTCCACGCCGGAACCGCGTGCGCCGACGACATGATGCTCTGCGCGGGCAGCGCCACACCCGCGTCGTATCAGGGGTGGCTCCAGCTCGCCCACCGCGCCCTCGGTGGCGTGGCGTTCGCGTTGGTGCTCGCCGCCGCGTGGCGCGCGCACGCCGATCGCGACGCGCCGCCCTCGCTGCGCCGCCTCGCCGCCGCGGCGGTGGCGCTCTCGGTGCTGCAGGTGCTGCTCGGGCTCGCCACCGTGGCCTCGTGGGTCGCGCTCTCGATGACGACGCTCCACCTCGTGGGCGCCGAGCTGCTCTTCCTCACGCTGCTCGCCGCGCGCTCGCGCGTGCGGGTCGATGCCGTGCCTCTCCCGCTCGTGCCCGCGCCACTTCCGACCCATGCGCCGGGATGACGCGGAGCCATCGCTCCACCCACACACGGCCCGACGAGTCGCGGCCGATGCACGCCACACAGAAAGGTCGACGCACGTGAAGCACTCCCCACTCGAGACGATCGGACGACAGCGAGGCCGGCGCTCGTGGGCCGAGCCCTGGCGCATCAAGGTGGTCGAGCCGCTCCGCACCACGAGCCGCCCCGAGCGCGAGCGCGCGCTCCGCCTCGCCGGGTTCAACACGTTTCTCCTTCGCGCCGAGGACGTGACGATCGATCTGCTCACCGACAGCGGCACGAGCGCGATGAGCGATCGCCAGTGGTCGGCGATGATGCTCGGCGACGAGGCCTACGCCGGTAGCGCGTCTTTCTACCGCTTCGAAGCGGCGGTGCGCGATCACTACGGCTACGTGCACGTGCTGCCGACGCACCAGGGCCGCGGCGCCGAGCACCTGCTCAGCAAGGCCGCCATCGAGCCCGGCCAGCTCGTGCCCGGCAACATGTACTTCACCACCACGCGCCTGCACCAAGAGCTCGCGGGCGGCGTGTTCGTCGACGTGATCGTGCAGGAGGCGCACGACCCCACCGACGAGCGCCCGTTCAAGGGCAACGTGGACCTCGACGCGCTCGAGGCGCTCGTTCAGCGCGAGGGCGCGGCGCGCATCGCCTACGTCTCGCTCGCGGCCACCGTGAACATGGCGGGCGGGCAGCCCGTGAGCATGGCGAACGTGAAGGCGCTGCGGGCGCTCTGCGATCGTCACGGTCTCCGCCTCTATCTCGACGCCACGCGCGCCGTGGAGAATTGCTTCTTCATCCAGGAACGCGAGCCCGGCTATGCCGAGACGCCCATCCGCGACATCCTGCGCGAGCTCTGCTCCTACACCGACGGCGCGTGGATGAGCGCCAAGAAGGACAGCCTCGTGAACATCGGCGGCTGGCTGGCCGTGAACGACGCGCGCCTCTTCGAGAAGCTCGGAAACCTCGCGGTCGTATACGAAGGGCTGCACACGTACGGTGGGCTCGCCGGTCGCGACATGGAGGCGGTGGCGGTCGGGATCGCGGAGTCGGTGCGCGACGAGCACGTGCGCGCTCGCATCGGCCAGGTGCGCTATCTAGGTGAGCTGCTCGACCAGTGGGAGATCCCGATCGTGCGCCCGGTGGGCGGGCACGCCATCTTCCTCGACGCTGCGCGCTTCTATCCACACCTGCCGCAGGACACGTTCCCGGCACAATCGCTCTGCGCCGATCTCTACCTGGACTCGGGCGTGCGCGCGATGGAGCGCGGGATCGTGAGCGCCGGGCGTGACCCGGCGACGGGCCAGCACCGCTACCCCAAGCTCGAGCTGGCGCGCCTCACCATTCCACGTCGCGTCTACACGCAGGCACACATGGACGTGGTCGCCGAGTCCGTGAAGGCCGTCTGGGACGCGCGGGGCGATGCGAGAGGCCTTCGCATGACCCACGAGCCCGAGTACCTCCGCTTCTTCCAGGCTCGGTTCGAGAGAGGCTGAGGCCCCACGCGTCCGTCGAGCTCGGCGCGCTCGCCGCCACCGGAGCGGCGATGCACGCACGTCACCGCCCCATCAGATCGATCGGCTCCTCCTGACGAGCGATATCGGTGGAAGCACCGCTGAGCACGTCGAGCGAAGGCGCTGCGTCGAGCTCGCGCCCGCTGATGGAGCCGTGACAGCCGCCGCAGAGGGCGCCGAAGAACTGCCTCGGCACGGACCGGGTGATGCGCTCACCGGGGTAGTACTGCTCGACCTCCCGCTGAATCAGCGTGCCCGAGAAGGGCATCCCGTCCTCGAACTCGAGCGGCTCGCCGGTCTGCCCGACGGGTTGATAGATGATCGGAGTGCCGCCAGGGATCCGAATCCGTACGGACCCGTCGACGAAGAGCATTGCGGTCCCGAGCGAGCGCCGATCGCGGAAGAACATCCCGAGGGAATCGCGCACCAGGCGATCGGCGGGGAGGTCGTCGAAGCTGGTCACGCCCACCGGCGGCGGAAGGGCCTCGTAGAGCGCGATGCCGCCGATCCGGTGGTCGAGCGGCCGCCCCGTGCGTGTGTTCGTGAACATCAGCGTCTCGATCATCGGGAAGTCGGTGAAGCGCACGACCGCGTCGCTCGCGGCCGGATCGATGATGGGGTGGTCGATCTCACGACCGTCGCTGTGGGCGATGGCTCGCCGAGGGCGCGCGTAGACCGCGACGGCGTCGACCTCCGCGACCCCGAGAGTCGACATGACGGGCCGCACCGCACGCGTGCGGGGGTCGATCTCGCAGAGGTCGAAGTCGTGGGGCGCACCGTCGGTCGCGCAAGAAGCCAGCACACGACCGCTCGGGAGCGGCACAGGCGATCGGTAGCTGCCTTCCGCGACACGCGTGAGCGAATGAAGGTAGGCGCGATCGGCCGGATCCCGATCCACTTGATCGGGCCCGATGCTGCGATCGAAGACGGCGAGCGCACCTGCGCCCTCGGGCTCGTCGAGCGCGCCGGCGACGAACGCGAAACGCCCGTCGACTAGCTCCACGACGTGGGTGGCCGAGTCGAAGCCCAGGCTGGTGCGCGAGGCGTAGAGCGGGTGGTAGTCGCCACCATCGAGGAGCTGTCGTCGGAGGGCCAGCATGTGGAAGTCCTCGGCCCGCTTCTCGGCCGTGTACACGACGTGTCCGTCACCCATGAACGCGGGCTGCACCTCCTGATCCAGCAGCCACGTCAGCTGCCGCAGCGACGCGCGAGAAGGATCGAGCACGAAGAGATTCGCGTTCGGCTCGAGGCGCGCGGGCGTACGCGTCGGGCCGCGATGCGCGACGCCAGGACGATCCAGATCGCCGCGCGTGGAGACGAACACCAGCGAGCCCTCGGGGCCGTAGGCAGGCTCGAGGTCGTGCGTGAGGATTCCGTTCTCTTCGTCGACGGCGGCCGCCACGCGTGGGATGGGGCCGCACTCACTTCCATCGGGACGCATCTCGTAGAGGCGCGCCGGCGTGGCGAGCCCGGTGCGGGCCGAGAACGCTACGTGCGAGCCGTCCCACGACGCGGCGAGCGACCGGATGTCGGCAGTGGCCTGGACCAGGCCGCACCCAGCGAGCAACGACGTGGCGGGCCCGAGCGCGAGCGAACCGCTCGCATCGAACGAGGCGGCGGCGACGCGGAGGTCGGCTCCGGGCAGGTAGCTGTCGACGTCCGTGGGCGCGGCGGTGCCGGCAGGGCGGGCCACCCACACGACCGTGCTCGGCGCCGACGTCGCCGACACCTCGCCGCGCGCGGTCGCGTCGGCGCGCTCGAGCTCGTGCCATCGCGCCAAGACGCAGAAGGCCGGGAGGTCGTCGATGCGTGCGTGATCGACGTCGAAGTCGCCACAGCGCCCGCGCCTCGGATCCTCGAGCAGCGGGCCACCACGGTGCGGGATGCCCTGGCCTTCCGGGCTCGCCCCGGGTGGGTAGAGGTTCTTCTCGATGAGGCGGCTGCGCGTCGGATCGTCCGACTCGAGCGCGAGAAACGAGCGCGCGAGCTCGTAGTCGCGGCGCCGCGCGAAGCTCGAGAAGCTGCCGCCCGAGCCTCCACGGAGCTGGAAGCGTAGGCCCACGGGTGTATGGCATCCGAGCAGCATGCATCCCTGGCGCACCAGCACTGGAAGCACGCGGTTGGCGAAGAAGCGATAGCCCGGCGTCGCGTCCGACTCGCGGTACGTGGCGATGTCGGCCGAGACGGTCTCGCGGGCCCATGCCGCGAGGCTCTGCCAGGCGGGATCGCCGGTTCCGGAGAAGATCGCGCCTCCCTGGTGGAACGATCCTCCGCGGCTAGGAGGCAGCGGCTTCACGAGGAGCTCGCTGCGCTCGACCGGATCACCGAGGAAGCGTGTGCTGATGAACCAGTTCCAGCGCTGCTCCGCCTCCGTCTCTCCGCACGAGAGGTGGAAATCGGCGAGCGCAGCCCCGTGGCAAGCCGCGCTCGCGCAGCGCGCCGTCAAGGTGGGCTGGACGTCGCGCACGAACGCCTCGAACGAGGCGCCGTCTCCCGGCGCCGCGCTCGGGTCGAAGCCCGAGCCAGCGCCGGCCCCCGACACGCACGTGCCATCGTTCGTGGTGGTCACGTGTCGGGGAGAGCCGGTCCTCGTGTGCCCGTCGGCCATCCACGCGCGCAGCTGGAGGAAGGCGACCGACCCGATACCGATGCCCCGTCCCCCGGCATGTCGGATGTCCAGCGTCACCCTCTCGAAACGATCGTCGGGGTGGGCCGGGTCGGGCGGATCGAGCGTCTCGACGGACACTTGCACTGGGTCGCCGGCCTTGAGCAGCAGCGTGGGGAGAGGGTAGGGACCATAGGTCTCCAGCACGTCGGCCCGGCGCATGAGCGAGTCGTAGCTGGCGAGGTCGAGGTTGCCCGATGCGACGCCCTCGTCCGTCGCGACATGACACCCGCCCGACGGCTGCACGCAGCTTCCGTGGAACACGGGAGCGATCTGATCGTCGTAGTACGAGCCGTCCGGAGGCAGCGAATCGTCGCAGCCTGCGCTCAGCGTCACCCACACCGGCAGGAAGAGCGCAAGGAGGAGGACGGGATTCCGCATCCGTCCACGCTGGCACGCCCCCGAGGCTCGTCGGTTGACCTGGCGCAAGCGCCCGGCCGCCGGCGGCGGCGGCCACGGCTTCCGCGGCGCGCATCGCGTCTTCGTGCAACAGCTCGTCCTCGCCAACCCGCGCGCCGTGCACGCGCCGAGCGCCGAGGTCCTGGCGATGCTGCCGCGGTGAGAAAGAGGAGCCCGAATGGCCCATCGAACCGCGATGTTTGAACTCCGACTCGGCGGTGTCAGCCTGCGCGCGTGCGCAGCAACGAGCTGATCGATCTCCACCATCGCGCGGTCCACGCGGGACTCGCCCGCGTCGACGCGGACCAGCTGGAAAACGCAGGCCCGCCTCGCGTCCGCGGCCTCCTGCGCGAGCTTCGGAGCCGATCCGGGCGCCGTGACGTCGGGAAGTTCCTCGACGATCGCCGTACCCACCAGGCCTACCTCCGGCTCGACCGGGACGCGCAGATCGACGTGCTCGACGCGATCGTCCGCTGGATCGAGCCGCACGAAGCGACGGCCAGCTCGAGCGCTCCCGGCTCCGAGCTCGTGGCGTGGGCCACCGCGAACGGGGTCGAAGACTGGCTCAAGCGGCCCGCGCGCGAGCTCGAGGGCTCGGCCCGCACGGCCTGGGACGCCCAGGTCTTCCGGTACCAGGCACGCGAGCTGACCGTGCGTGAGGTCGCCGAGGGTCACCTGTCGAGGCACGGGCTCAAGCTCCAGTCACGAGAAGCCGCGGTGCGCGCCTACCTCGAGCGCGCCGTGCGCGAGCAGCAGAGCGTCGCGGCACGCCGCGAGCGCTGGACGCTGCCGACGGGCCACGTCGCGCTCGACCGCGTCTCACGACTGCTCGTGGAGCGCGAGCTCGCGGTCGCCGCCCGCACCGCGTTCCCCACCGCGCTCGACGCGCTGGCGCTCGATTCCGCCCGGAGCGCTCTCAAGGCGTACACAGGGACGATGGTTCCCGTCGAGCTCGGGCTCGCCGACCACGAGGCCGGCACCGTGTCGGTGAGCCCGAACGCGCAGCTCGCCGATCAGCTGGCGCTCTACCGCGTCGCGCTGGACGCGATCCACGATCCCGAGAGCCCGCTCCACGCGCCCATGCGCGCGATGCTCACCACGCCCGCGTGGTCGCGCATGATCACGGCCGTCGTGGCCCAGGCCGACGCCCCGGCTCCCGCCGCCCCGGGCCGAATCGCGTTCGCGATCTCGCCGGGGCCCTTCGGCCCGCACGTCGAGCCCATCTACCAGAAGCCGACCCGCAGCGGGTGGACGCGCGGCCAGCGGCTCTCGCGCGGCATGACCGACCAGGGCGACGCGACCACGCAGCTCGCCGTACTGGCCTGTGACCTCTACTCCCGCCCTACGTCGGCGGCGCTCGCGCTCTCGGCTCTCGTGGGCGACGATCGCGTGGTGGACGGCGAGACGCGCGCATCGGTCGAGGTGCGACGCGTCGAGACCGCCCTCGCCGTCTTCGAGGAGGGCGGACGATCGCGCATGGGCCTCTCCCTCGGCCCGGCGCGGATCGCGGCGTCGGTCGTCAGCGTCGGCCCGCGCGGGGGCCTGGTCGCCCACTACCTCCCGTCCGAGCAGCTCGCGCTCGTCGGCCAAGTCGACGAGGCGCTCGCCGGCCTGCTCGCCGTCGCACGGAGCCACTCGGCCTCCGCCTCCGAGGCGGAGACGCGCGCCGCCCTCGGGGCCTTCGAGCTCATCGCCGCGCGCGTTCCCGTATCACTGCCGCCCGCGATCGAGCGCGACGTGCAGTCGGTCGACGCCGAGCTCTTCGCGCGCGCCGCTCCGAGCGCCGATGGAGCGCACGTGGAGCTGCGCGCGCGCCTCGGTCATGGCGTGAGCCAGTTGGCCGGAGAGGGAAGCGTGCTCGCCTCGGTGCTCGAGCCCGAGACGGGCGCGGTAGGACTGCGACGACGCGATCTCGACAACGAGCGCGCGCGCCCACGCGCTCGCGCACGAGCTCGGCTTGCCGGGTGTCGGGCCGCGCATCGACCTCGAGGACGAGGACGCGCTGCTCGAGCTGCTCGCGCGCGCGCGAGCGAGGACGCGCTGCTCGAGCTGCTCGCGCGCGCGCGAGCGCCCCCAGCTCGTCGTCGAGTGGCCCGAGAGCAGCCCGGTGCGCGTCGCGGGTTCGATCAAGAGCCTGCGGGTCACGCTCAAGCGCGCGCGCGAGTGGTTCGGCGTCGACGCCGACGCGGAGGTCGACGGCGAGCGCGTGAAGCTCGCAGAGCTCCTGGCGGCGATCCGCGCGGGGCGCCGCTTCGTCCGCCTCGGGCCAGGGCGCTTCGCCGTGATCGAGGAGGCCCTGCGCGCGCGCCTGGAGCGTGCGGCCGACGTCGTCTTCGACGGCGAGGGGCACTCGCTCGCGGTCGCGGCGACGGCCGGAGATGCCGTCGAGGCGCTCGCCGAAGAGGGTGCGCTCAAGGCCGATGCGGCGTGGAGGAAGATCCGAGCGCGCCTCGCCGCGCCTCTCGAGGAGGCGGAGCCGCCGCCGCTCAGCGGCACCCTGCGCCACTACCAGATCGACGGCTTCCGCTGGCTCGCGCGCCTTTCCTCTCTCGAGTGTGGCGGCGTGCTGGCCGACGACATGGGCCTCGGAAAGACCCTCCAGACGCTCGCGCTGCTCGTCCATCGCGTGTCCGAAGGGCCCGCGCTGGTCGTCACCCCCACGAGCGTCTCGGACAACTGGCTGCGCGAGGCTGCGCGCTTTGCTCCGACGCTCCGCATGCGTCTGCACCGCGGGGCGGGCCGGCACGCTGCGCTCGCGGCGGATCCGCCCGCCGCCGGCGACGTGCTCGTGGCCAGCTACGACGTCGTCGCTCGACGTGGAGGGCCTCGCGGCGATCGAGCTCGGCACGCTCGTCCTCGACGAGGCGCAGTGGATCAAGAACCCGGAGGCGCAGCGGTCCATCGCCGTGAAGCAGCTCCGCGCCGCCGTCCGCGTGGCGCTCACGGGCACGCCGCTCGAGAACCGGCTCTCCGAGCTCTGGAGCATCGTCTCGACGGTGCACCCCGGCCTGCTCGGCCCCTGGGAGCACTTCCGGCGCCGCTTCGCAGTACCCATCGAGCGGGACGGGGACGCGGAGCGATTGCGCTCGCTGGCCACCCTCCTGCGCCCGTACCTTCTGCGGCGCACCAAGGAGGTCGTGGCACCCGAGCTACCGCCCCGCCTCGAGCTCGTCCGCGACGTGGAGCTCTCGCCGGCCGAGCGGAAGCTCTACGACGCCGAGCGCGAAGCGGCGCTCGTGGCGCTCGCGCAGGCGGACGAGTCACAGCGCTTCGCCGTGCTCGCGTCCATCACCCGCCTGCGCCAGCTCGCGTGCGACGCGCAGCTCGTCCTGCCGGAGTCCGGGGTCGGCTCGTCGAAGCTCGGCGCGACGCTCGAGCTGCTCGAGGAGCTCGTGGCCACGGGACGGCGCGTGCTCGTGTTCAGCCAGTTCGTTCGCCTGCTCGAGCGTCTCGCGCAGCGGCTCGACGCCGCGAAGATCACGCACCTCACGCTCGACGGATCGACGCCTGCCTCCGAGCGTGCACGGCGCGTCGAGCGGTTCCAGCGCGGAGAGGCGTCGGTGTTCCTGCTCTCGCTGAAGGCGGGTGGCACCGGCCTCAACCTGACCGCCGCCGACCACGTGATCCACCTCGACCCCTGGTGGAACCCGGCGGTCGAGGACCAGGCGTCCGACCGCGCGCATCGCATCGGGCAGGACAAGACCGTGACGATCGTGCGGATGGTCGCGCAGGACACCATCGAGTCGCACGTGCTCGCGCTGCACGACGAGAAGCGAGCGCTCAGCCGCGGCGTGCTCGAGGGCGCCGAGATCGCGGGCAGCCTGAGCGCATCCGAGCTCGTCGGCCTGATCCGCGGCGACGCGCTGGGCTCCGAGGACCGCCGCGGGAAGAAGGTGCGCGCCGGCAAGCGCGGAGGCCGCGGAGCGGAGCCGAGGGCCGCGCGCCGCTGAGGCCGCCGGCCCGTCGGCGCCCACCGCGCGGGATCGACGAGACCTACGGGCGGAGCGACGGGCGGAGCGAGATCCCGAAGCCCGCGGCCGCGCGTTCGCGTGCGCGGATCCCTCCAGATTTGCTAGGGTTCGCCCGCTCCGGGAGGAGTGGCCGAGTGGTCTAAGGCAGCGGTTTTGAAAACCGCCGTGGGGGAAACTCCACCAGGGGTTCGAATCCCTTCTCCTCCGTTCTCTCGCGCGCCCACGCGCCCGAGGGATCCTGTCACGCCGCAGGCTTGCGGATCTCGTCGTACACTCGCTTCGCGATCCACTGGAACACGACGGCCTGGAACTCCGTGTCGTTCAGGTAGCGCGTGACGATCTTCTCGTTGTCGTCCATGCGGTCGACCATCAGCGCTTCGAGCTTCTTCTTCAGCGGGAGCACGAAGTTCTCGAA
>JBGALT010000038.1:0-51033 GCA_044223665.1 Sandaracinaceae bacterium
TCGCGTAGGTCGGGATCGCGCAGGTGCTCGGCACGCGCGACCACGAAGCCCTCGGCCCTCCGTGCGAGCGCGGCGCCACGTTCGGCGTCGCCCACCAGGCGCGCCGTGCGCGCGAGCCAGCCGAGCACGCGCTCGCCGCGCTCCACCGGGCCCGATCGTGTCGCGCGATCGGCCTCGTCGAGGATCGCGCGCGCCTCGTCCTTCTCGCCGAGCTCGGCGAGCGCGAGTGCCTTGAGCGCCTTGCCGTGCAGCTCGTAGCCCGCCGTGCCGGCCGTGCGTGCGTGTCGCGCCGCCTCTTCGGCCGCGCTCGCCGCCGCGCGGAATTCCCCCGCCGCGAGGTGCCACTCCGCGCGGACCACGCGCTCGTGCGCCATGTCGTTCGGATCCCCGAGGCGCGTCGCGATCCGCAGCGAGTCGTCCAGCGCGCGCCGTGCCTCGTCGAGGTCCCCCTTCTGCTCGAGCAGGATCTCGGCGAGCGCGGCCAGCGTGTCGGTGCGCGCCGGCAGATCATCGGCGCGATCGAAGACCTCGAGCGCGCGGTTGATGAGCTCGAGGGCGCGCTCGGTGTCGCCGAGCTCGCCGTGCATCTGGCCCACGTTGCTGCACTTGCGGCCCACGTAGATGCGGTCACCCGCCGCACGATCGAGCACGATGCTCGCGCGCAGGCACGCGATCGCGTCTTCGAAGGCGCCCTGGCTGCCGAGCGAGACGCCGATGAGGTTCAGCGCGGAGGCCTGGTGGCCCTTGTGGCCCTGGCGCCGCGCGATCGCGAGCCCCTCGGCGGCCGACTCGACGGCGCGATCGTAGGCGCCGTTGCGCCACAAGAGGCTCGCCTTCTGCACCAGCGTCACGCCGCGCGCGCCGAGATGCTCGTGATCGAGCCCCGCACGCGCCAGGGCCCGATCGAAGGCCTCGAGCGCGCCCTCGGTGTCGCCCAGATCGCGGCGCAGCTGCCCGAGCAGGCGGAGCGACTCCACTTCGGCCGCGCGCGCTCCCGCCTCGATGGAGGCATCGAGCGCGCGGCGCAGGAGCGCCTCCACGCCCGCCGTCCGCGCCGCGTCGAGGTCGTGCCGAGCCAGGCGAGCGAAAGCGAGCGCGATGCGCGCTGGATCGCGCTGCCGCTCGGCGATCTGCCGCATCGCCTCGAGCTCCACGCGTTGCTCGGCGCGGCGGCTCGCCACGCGGAGGATCTGCTCGCGCTCGGCGTGCAGCTCGAAGCGCTCGGGCGCGCTCTCCGGCATCAGCGCCAGCGCGCGCGCCAGGAAGCGGAGCGCGTCCTTGTTCGAGTAGGCCGCGCGCGCCGCGAGGCCCGCCGCGCGGTAGTAGCGCGAGGCCTCCACCGGCTCGAACGCCAGCTCGTGGTGCTTGGCGATCCGCGCCGGCGCCACGTGCGACGGCAGGCCCGCGAGGTAGGCCGCGACGCGCCGGTGCATGCGCGCGCGATCGGCGGGATCGGCGCTCTCGTAGGCCACCTGGCGTGCGACGCCGCTCGCGAAGTCGAGCCCCGCACCCTCACGCCGCACGACCAGACCCCGCGTCTCCAGCTCGCGCAGCGACGCCGCTGCGTCGGTCCCCATCAGCTCGCTCACTTGCTGCTCGCGCAGCCCCGCGCCGACGACGGAGAGCCAGCGCAAGGTCACGCGCTCGCGATCGGGCAGGTCGGCGATGCGGGCCGCGATCACGTCCTCGAGTGATGCCGGCAGCGCGAAGGGCCCGGTGCCACGCCGCACCACGCGCCGCGACGGCCCCTCGCCGTCGAGCGCGAGCACGCCGCGCTCGACCAGCGCATCGAGCAGCTCCTCGAGGAAGAAGGGGTTGCCGCCGGCGCGCGAGACGATGGCGTGCATCAGCTCGGGTGGCACGGCTGCGCCATCGAAGTGGTGCGTGATCAGCGCGCGCCGATCGTCGTCCGCCAGCTCGCCGAGCTCGATGCGCGGCACGCCCCGGAGCACGTCCTCCAGGCGGACGTCCGGCCGCGAGGAGATCACGATCAAGAGCGCGCGCTCGTAGGTCTGCGTCGCGAGCTTCACGAGGATCTCGCGGCTCGCACCGTCCATGAACTGCGCCGAGTCGATCCAGAGCACCGTCGGCCCACGCGTCGCGATCGCGCCCAGCAGATCCCGCACGGCGCGCGAGAGCAGCTGCGCGCGATCCCCCGCATCGCCCTCGCCGCTGCGCCGCGTGCCGCCGAGGAGCGGCTCGAAGGCGAGCAGCGCGTTCTTCTGCCGCTCCGCGCCGGGGAGCGTCTTGCGAAGGCGATCGCGCAGCTGCGAGAGCGCCTGCTCGGGCGCGAGCTGCTCGGGGATCCCGGCCGCTTCGCGCACCAGATCGGCGACCGCCGCGTTGGGGACGTCGGTCGCGCCGAACGCGCAGTCGACCCGCAAGATGGTGGTCGACTCCGGCAGGCGCAGGAGCGCGGCCGACACCAGCGCCGTCTTGCCGACGCCGAGCTCGCCGACGAGGAAGAGCTGCCCGCTCTTCTTGGCGCCCTGGATCTCGGCGAAGAGCCCGGCGATCGCCTCGAGCTCGTGCGCGCGCCCGAAGAGGCCCACCTGCGTGGTGACGCTGCGTTGTTCGTCGGCGCGCTCGTCGCGCGTGCGGGCGCCGACCAGCCGGTGCGCGCGCAGCGTGGTGCCGTCCTTGACGGTGATCTCGCGCCGGTCGTCGGTGAAGCGGAACACGCGGCGAGCGAGGCGGAACACCTCGCCGCTCGCGAGCACCTCGTCCATGCCCGCCGCGCGCGCGAGGTGCGAAGCGACGTCGTAGACCTCGTCGCTCGGCTCGTGCCGCAAGCGCCCCGGCCCGCCGCGCACGATCGTGACCGCGCCGCGGGAGAGGCCGAGCGAGGCGTGGAGCGGCACCATCGCGTCGGCCGAGAGACCGGAGAGCGCCTCGAGCACGTCCAGCGCGAGGCGGCACGCGTGGAGGGGATCGTCGACGGTCGTGCGCCCGAGCCCGACGAGGATGCGGAACTCGCGGCGGGGCCCGGTCGCGGCCGGCCACTCGAGCACGGCGTCGTACTTGTACGCGATGTCCGAGAGCACGCGCCCCGCTTGCTCGGTCGGATCTTCGGAGCCCGCGTCGATCGCGAAGGCCCCGCTGCCGGTCGTGCCCGAGGGATCGCTCTCGCCGCGCAGATAGCCGCCGATCACCACGACGCCGCGCCGCTCGCGCACCTCGCGCTGCCCGGGCGACGGGAGCCCGCTCGGCATGGAGAGCATCGTCGCCTCCATGGGCACCGGCGCTTCCACGAGCATCGTGGGCTCGCGCGGCGCGAGGTCCCCGACGAAGCGCTCGAGCTCGGCGAGGTCGACGACCTCGTCTTGCTCGTGCAGCCAGCGGCTCAGCGCGCCCGAGAGCGAGCGCGCCGTCTGGTAGCGCTCCTCGCGATCGAAGCTCATCGCACGAAGCGCGATCGTCTCGAGCCCCTGCGGCACCGCGGTGTCGACGGCGCTGGGCTTGGTGACCTTGCCGTCGCGGACCTGCTCGAGGACCTCCATCCCCTGGATGCCGGGGTACATGGCGCGGCCCATGAGCAGCTCGGCGAGCATCACGCCGAGCGAGTACACGTCGCTGCGCCGATCGACGCGCATCCCGCGCGCCTGCTCGGGCGACATGTACGAGAACTTCCCTTTGATGATGCCCGTCTCCTCGGTGATCATCCGCGCGCGCGCGATGCCGAAGTCGGCGATCTTCACGGCGCCTTCGTGCGAGACGAGCACGTTCTGCGGCGAGACGTCGCGGTGCACGATCTCCATCGGCACGCCCGACTCGTCCTTGCGGTTGTGCGCGTAGTCGAGCCCCTTGGCGACCTCGCTCACGACGAGCGCGGCGAGCGCGTACGGGATGCGCTGTCCGCGGCGCCGCGACGCCGAGATGAGCCGCCCGAGATCCATCCCGTCGACGAACTCCATCGCGAGGAGCAGCTCCCCGCCGACCTGCTCGAAGCCGTAGACCTGGACGATGTTCGGATGGTTGAGGCGCAGCGCGAGCTTGGCCTCGTCGACGAACATCGAGAGGAACTTGGGCGAGCGCGCGAACCCCTCGAGGATGCGCTTGACGACGAGCACCTTCTCGAGCCCCTCGGCGCCGGTGGACTTGGCGAGGAAGACCTCGGCCATGCCGCCCGCCCCGAGGCGGCGGACGATCTTGTAGCGCCCCAGCGTGGAGGGCGGCGGTGACGTCGGCGTGGACACGCGGAAACGGCGGCGATGCTACCGCAGGTCGGGGCGGGCGTGCTGGCCGCGGAGAGGTGGAGGGCGAGACGCCAGCTCCCATCTCGCGGGACTGGCGGGAGCGGGAGCGGGCCCATAGGCTCCGATCGAGCCCGCCGCAACGACGCGCACGCCCACTCACCATCGCCCCCGTTCTGGATGCTACGATCTCCGCGTGCTGCGTGACCTGCGCGTCGGCGGATTCAAGAGCTACGAGGCGGAGCAAACGCTGCCGCTCGCGCCGCTCACCGTGCTCATCGGTGCGAACGCGTCTGGCAAGAGCAACCTCATCGAGGCGCTCCAGCTGCTCTCTTGGCTTGCGCGCGGCCACCGGCTCGGCGACCTCGGGCACGCGATGCGCGAGCGAGAGCTCGTGGTTCGGGGCGGTGTGCTCGACTTCCTCGCCCCGAATGGCGAGGACGTCCGCTTGGGCTGCCGGCTGGACGATCAGGTGCTCGACCTGCGCGTCCGCATCGATGCGCACGGAGCGAGGATCGTCGCGGAGCGGCTCGACGAGCCGGAGGATCGCGAGACCACGCTCCCGCTCTACGAGGTGAAGCAAGCTGCGCTCGAGCACGGCAGCGAACTCGTCGTCGCCTACAACAACTTTTCGAAAGGCAGGACGAAGCCGCAGATCGGCTGCATCGACAGCCAAGCCGTCTTCACACAGCTCCTCACGCCAGCGCGCTTCGATGCCAAGCACGGCCTCTCGCAGCAACGCATCCCAGAGGCATGCCGTCGTCTCGCCGACACGCTCGGAGACATGGTTTTCCTCGATCCGCAGCCCGGCGCGATGCGCGCCTACAGCTATCTCGACGAGCTCGAGCTCTACCCGAACGGCTCGAACGTCTCGGCCGTGCTCCACCGCCTCTGCGCAGAAGGCCGCCAGGCCGAAGTGCTCGAGTTCGTGCGCGCGCTTCCCGAGCAGAACATCGACGCGATCGAGTTCCACGAAGGTCCGCGCAACGACGTCATGGTGCGCCTCGTCGAGACCTTCGGCGGACGTCAGCGTGCGAACGACGCGGCCACGCTCTCGGACGGGACCATGCGCGTCCTCGCCGTCGCCGCGGCCGTTCTCTCGGTCGCCCCCGGCTCGCTCGTCGTCATCGAAGAGATCGACAACGGCGTCCATCCGAGCCGCGCCGCCCAGCTGATGAGCTCGCTCCACGCCACCGCGAAGCGACGCGGAGTCCAGCTGCTCGTCACGACGCACAACCCGGCGCTGCTCGACGCGATCCCGGCAGCTGCGCTCGCAGACACGGTCGCCTGCTATCGAGATCCCGCGCATGGCGCCAGCGTCCTGCAGCGGCTCGGCGACCTCGAGGACTACGCCGCCGTCGCGGCCCGAGGCCCGCTCGGCATCCTGGCGACGAGCGGCACGCTCGACCGGTACCTGAAGCAGCGGCGTACGCAGGAAGAACGCGAACGACAGGGCCAACGCGTGATCGAGCTGTTCCGCTCGAGCGCGCGATGATCGTCTGTATCGTCGACACCTCGGTGCTGTGCGAACTGCTCGCCGTCCCAGGGAAGAGCGTGTCCGAGGAGCACGACGCAATGCGGAACGAGTTCGAGCGTCGCTGGAGACGACACGAGCAATTCCTTCTCCCCATCGTGACCATCGTCGAGACCGGCAACCACATCGCACACGCGTCTGATGGCACGCTCCGCCGCGCGACCGCGCAGCGCTTCGTCGAGCTCGTCCGCGACGCCATCGACGGCCGGAGCCCATTCACTCCGACCCCAGAGCCGACGACCGCGGACCTGCGACGCTGGCTCGACCAGCTGGTCGACGACGCAGCGCGAGGGATCGGGGTGGGCGACCGCAGCCTGATCGACACGTGGCAGTCACAACGCGAGCTCCACCCGCGCGGCCGCGTGTACATCTGGTCGAAAGACCGACACCTCGAGAGCTACGATACCGAGCACTGAACGACGCGCTCGTCCTCGGGCAGGGCGAGCACGTCCTCGAGGAGCTTCTTCGCCATGGCTACGGCGCGAGTCGTCGCGACCTCCAGCGGGTCGGTCGGAGCGGCGCTCGACCTGCCAGCCAGGTGGTACGGGCGACGGATCGAGATCAGGGAGCGTGGCGCCAGCGCGCCGTCTGGATCGGGCTCGGGCCGTCGGTGATCGTTCCGAGCGAGAAGCTCATCGTCCCGTCGAAGTCGCGCTGGATGTCCCCACCCATCGTCGCGCTGTCGGTGCTGCAGCGGATACCGTCGCACTCGATCCGCGTGAAGCGCACGGTCTGCGGCGCGATCGCCGCGGCACCGTTGGTCTGGATGGCGAGCGTGTCCGTGCCGAGGACGAGCGTCACGCCTGGCATCTCGTCCGACCTTACGCCGACCTTCGCGGGTCGGGTCGGGCACGATCCACCCACCCTGGTCGACATCAATCGACGCCGGCGGAACTGAGATCGCTGCGGGCGGGCTTCGCGTTCACCGCTCCAGCCAGTACCCCGGACGGCGGCTCATCTGTGCCACCGCGACGATCTCGAGCGCGTCGTCGTCGATCGGCCCGATGGAGGATCCCACGCAATCCCGCGCGTCCGCGTTGCCGTAGGCTCGGCGCGCACGTGGCGCGGGTCGTCCCCGCCAGTGTTCGTCGGTGAGCGATGCGTTTTCCTCGACTTAATTCGGACGAATGGAACGCGCGGCTAGAGTCGCTCTCGATGCGCGTACCTCTTCGTGCTGCGGCGGCCGCGGGATGGGCCCTCACTGCCGCCTCCGCGCTCGGCGGCTGCGCACTGAGCCACCAGCGCCCAGCGCGCGACGCGGCCGCGGGCGATGCGCCGGCTCGCGACTCGGGGACCCTGGAGGACGTCGGCTGCGGCTGTGGCACCTGCGGCGCCTCGCGCGTGTGCGTGGAAGGCAGCTGCCGGGACCTCGCCCCTCGGCTCGACTGGGCCTCGAGCTTTCGGGCCGGCTCGGGCTCCGCGCTCGCGGTGACGTTCTCACCGGCGGGCGCGCTCGCCGTCGGAGGGTACGTCTTCGACGGAGCGGACCTGGGCCTCGGTCACTTCGACGCGGGCTCGAGAGGAGACGCCGTCGTCGCCGTCTTGGAGCGCGACGGCACGCCGCGCTGGGTGCGCTCGTTTCCGGGCGACGCCGCGCAGGTCAGCGCGCTCGCGCTCGACGAGGGCGGCGTGTGGGCCGCCGGTGCGTTCGGCAGCTACGTCCGCGTCTTCGATCACGCCCTCTCGAGCCGCGCCGTGCCCGACGGCTTCCTCGCCCGGATCGGAGCGAACGGTGAGGACGGCGGGGCCGTGAGCATCGATGGAGCGTCCGACGATCGGATCATGTCGGTGCTCTCGCGAGGAGACGAGGTGCTCGTCGCGGGCTACTACGTCGCGCCCGCGACGCTCGGCGCCTACGCGCTCCCGGGAGCGGGGGGCATGACGGGCTTCGTCGCGCGCACCGCGCTCGACGACGTGCACTGGATCCGCGACTTCGACGCGCTCGGCCTCGACGTGGTCTACGAAGTGGCCGCGCTCAGGGGCGGAGACCTCGTGGTGTCGGGCCTGCGATCCTCCACGCGCGCATCGGACCGCTTGCCTCCGGCGGCAGGCGGCTTCGACGCGGTGGTCCTCCGCCTCGACCCCGGCGGCGACGTCGTGTGGGCACGTCAGATCGGAGGCACGGGCGACGAGATCCCGCGCGCGCTCACGAGCGATGGTGGCGAGAACCTGTATCTCGGGTGCGTGGTCGATCGGGGCGAGCTCGTGATCGGGGACGCGCGCATCGAGCACCAGGGCTCGCTCCTGATCTCGCTCGACCCCGCGGATGGCGCGGTGCGCTGGGCGCGCGTGCTGGATCACGACGAGACGATCGCGCCCGACCTCGCGGTGGACGCAGGAGGCGACGCCATCGCGGCGCTCTCCTTCGCCGGCTCGAGCGACGCCGACGCGATCCCCGCTCTCGACGCGCGCGGCCGCCACGACATCCTGGTCGCGATCTACGCGCCCGACGGCCGCGGCCTGTGGGCCGAATCGGTGGGCGGGCCGGGCGACGACTGGATGGGAGCCGTGGCCGCCGACGACTGCGGAGCGTTCGCCATCGCAGGCTCGTACGCGGACACCGCCGAGATCGGCCCCGTCGTCCTCGACGCCCCGCGCAACAACGACGGCTTCGTCGCGCGCTTCGTCGAGTGAGGACCTGTCGCGACGCTCGATCGCGACCCTGCGCGCTCGGGGCAAGCGGTGTCGACTCGTCGTGTCGTGACGAAGCCGAGACGTGGCCGATCAGAGATCGAGATCGACGCTCGCGCGCACGCCACCCGCGACGCCGTTCGGCGGCAGATCGGCGGCGGTGCGCACGAGAAAGCCCGCGTAGCCGACCCAGCCCTCGAAGGCGAGCCAGCGCTCGGGCTCCCAGCGCAGGGGCACGGCGAAGAGGAAAGGCGCGACGGCGTTCGCGGGCCAGAAGCCCGAGACGTCCACCTCGGCGCGCAGCGAGAGCGCGAGGTTCAACGGAACGCCCCATGCGCGCTGGACACCGATGCCTCCGTCGAGCGCGATCGCGCCCGTGACGCCCGCGAGCGTGCCGAACTGGGAGCCGACCTGCGCGGCGCCGATGCGGAAGCCGAAGCGGAAGAGGCCGAACACGTCGCCCTCGTTCGTGCGCACGCGCGTATCGAAGCTCGCGACCAGGCCTCCCAGATCGGATCGCGGCAAGAACCAGAGCCCCGTCCACGGGCCGAGCGAGGGGATCGCCTCGAGCGTCGTCTGCCAGTCGTGCGGGCTGCCCCACGTGCCGAGCGCCGGCGCGTAGAGCAGCGTGCCGGTGACGTGCCAGAGATCGCACTCGCTGCGCGCGACGATGCCGGCCTCGACGATCGGCGTCGAGCCGAGCGTGGTGTCGACCGAGTGGCGGTACGCGAGCCCGCTCGAGACGCCGAGCAGCAGCGACCAGTAGCGATCGAAGCGATGCACGATGCCGGCGACGCGCAGGGTGCCGCCGAACAGATCACCGTTCGTGCCGAGCGAGAGGTCGGCCTCGAGGTCGTGGCCCGCGGCGCCGAGCGGCGCGAACGTGCCGGCGCCTCCGGGAAGATCGTCGCCATCGACCGGGATGGAGCAGTGGCCGTCGTCGGCGAAGAGCGGATCGCGCTGCGCCGACGCGCCCGCAGTGCCTTGCACTTCACTCTGCGCGCGTGCGACCGGTACGACCGACGCGAGCACGAGCCCGAGGACGACGAGCTTGCCGAGCGTGCGCGTCATGGCGAGCACCTCGTCATCGGCGGGCTCGAGCGCGTGCCCTCGACGCGCTCCCAGAATCGCAACGTCTGCTCGGCCGAGTAGTAGATCGAGTCGATCACGCGGCGAGCGACCGCCGGATCGAGATCGGGCGAGGGATGCGCCTCGATCGTGGCGAGCACGTCGGTGAGCATCCCGTAGGTGCCCAGGCCCCGGTCCTCGAGGCGCAGCGGCTGCCCGTCCACCGTCATGCGCTCGAGGTGCTCGGTCGCGCAGCCGTTCGCCGCGAAGTCGATCGTGCTCGGGCTCGCCTCGGCCGTCGGGAACTGCGGCGCGAGCCCGTTCATGTCGGTCCCGAACGCGATGCGGCCCGGATCGCCCGGGATGAATTCGGTCTGGACCGTGTCGTAGAGGTTCGCCCAGATCGAGATCGGGTCGTGGATGGACTCCACGGTGAGGGACTCGAAGCCGGCGGTGATCGGCGGCCCGTCGCCGACCATCGCGACGTCGACGCCGCAGATCTCGCCGGCGAGCGTGCCGGCCGGCAGCACGACGTAGGTCTGCACCAGCGTGCCCGCGGGCCAGTCGCCGCGGTGGTCGAGCGAGAGCCAGCCGGGGGCGCAGTCGCGATCGGCGGTGTCCGTCTCCGGGATCGGCAGCGGCTCGCAGGTGCAGCCGGCACCCCGGCACGCGCGCGGGCGCACGCACACGTCGTAGCCATCCGAGCTCGGGCTGGCGCTCGGGAGCTCGGGGCCGCCGAGCACCGCGCCGATGCGGATCATGCGCGCGGTGTCGCTCCGTGGGTCGGCCTCCACGCGCGCGTAGAGCGCCCCGCCACCGCTCGACCACGTGGGGCTCATCGCCGCCTCGCCGAGCACGTGTGCGACGCCGCTCGCGTCGATCACGCTCGCGCTCGCGCTCACCATCGGCACGGCCGGGCCGCCGCCGAGGCACGTGGAGGCAACCACCTGCGTGAGGCCGATCGAGCAGAGATCCTCGGCGCCGAAGGTCCGCAGCGTGGTCACGGCGTCGCACATCGGCGGGCCGGCGGCCTCGATCACCGGCACGGGCACGTCGAACGCCGCGAGGCAGCTGCCATCGCTCACCTCGGTGACGAGCGCCTGCACCGTCGTCGGGATGCTCGTGCCGCAAGGCGCGCCGGGCTGGGTGAACGAGACCTGCGCGTACCAGCGCGCGCTCGTCGCGCAGCTCGTGCCGGCGGGCGGCACCGCGCGCACCTCGACGCGCGTGATGGGCAGGCTGCTCGTCACCGGATGCATCGTCACGGGGCGCACGCAGCCGCCGACGTCGTCGAACGCCGTCGAGCCGACACAGGCCTGCGGCTCGATGCTCGCGCTGCGTCGAACGGAAGTGAGCTGGAAGAGCGTGGTGGCGCTCTGCGTGAACAGCGTCTGCTGCGCGAAGTTGCCGGCCGTGCCGAGCCCGAGGATGCCGCCACCCGCGGTCAGTCGCTGCGCTGCTTCGTACGAGAGATCGCGCTCGCTGCCCATCGGCCCCGTCTCGGGCCCGAAGCCGCCGTGCGACGCGAGGAGCGGGCGGCCCACGTCGGCCGCGACGCAGAGCGCGTCGTCGGTCGAGCGCAAGCCCATGTGCGAGACGTCGACCATGACGCCGCGCTCGAGGAGAGCTCGCACGAGCGCGCGCCCTTCGTCGCTCAGGCCGCGCACGTTCACGTTGCCCATGTCGTCCCACGCGTGCAGCGCGGGCGCGCTCGCCTCCGAGCACATGCACGTGTCCTCGTAGGCGAGGCGCTGGTACCAGTCGTACGGGATCGGGCTCAGCTGCGCGTAGATCGGCAGCGGATCGGGCCCTGGCGCCCCGAGAATCGGGCGCGGCAGCTGGAACATCACGCGCGGCGTGCGCTCCACCTCGAAGAAGCGCAGCGGCTGCGAGGGATCGAAGAGCGAGCTCATGTACGCGCTCTCCGAGTCGAAGATGTCGCCGTTGGCCGCCGTTCCGCCCTCGGCGTTGTCGATGAGGTGCACGGGGATCACGTGCCGCACGCCGCGCTCCACGAGGCGCATCACCGCGTCGGGCCGGAGCGAGTCCATCTCGAGCGAGAGGATCACCGCCATGCGCCCGCTCTCGATGATCGCGCGCGCGTCGTCGGCGCTCTCGGCGATCGCCATCCAGCCGCTCTGCTGGTCGACGAGCTGGCGGATCAGGTCGAGCTGCACGCCCGCGCTGTCCTCGTCGTAGGTGTCCGAGGGAAGAAAGAGGTCCGGGTAGAGCGGGCCCTTGAGCAGCTGCGCGAGCACCTGGCTGTCGGTGGTGCTCGCGAAGAGCACGCGCTGCCCGCCCTCGTAGGCGCGGCGCAAGGACGAGATCTGCATCTGCTGGTGCAGCACGTCGCGCCCGTTCGGCCACGCCGAGAGGTGTGCCGCGCGCGGTGTCGTCGTCCCGATCGGCGCGTGCAGGTACTGCGACTGCTGGTTGAGCAGCGCCATGATCTGCGTGTGCGCCGTGCGATCGAGCGGCGAGCTCGCGTCGCGGTGGTGCGTCTCCACGCTGCACGGCGGATCGATCGCGGGGAGCACGTTCGGATCGACCTCGGCCACGTACTGCACGAGCGAGCCCCAGATCAGGCGCCGCTCGAAGGCGAGCTCGGTCGCCGGGTGCGTGTGGAGATCCGCCCATCCCCAGACGGCCGGCTCGCCGTTCAGATCGAGAGGCGTGCACGTGGCGACCGGGCCCGGGTCGGGGCTCGGGCGCGGGCCGTTCGCGCACGCGGTGATCGCGAGGCCGATCGCGAGCGCGCTAGGGAATCTCGAACGCATACCCACCACAGAGCGTCAGCGACGCGATGTCGAGGAAGTCGTCGAAGCCGGTCACCATCTGCGCGCGCACGAGCCAGCGCCCCGTGCGATCGGAGCGGATGCGGAGCTCGAGATAGAGGCGCCAGTCCGGCCGCAGGAGCTCGTAGACCCAGGGAATGCCCGCTGCGCCGTTGGTGGTGGTGCGCGCGAAATCGAGCGCGAGCGCGCCGCCGAGGGCGAAGGCGAGGTCGCGATCGGGATCGTGATCGCCGAACAGGTAGACGAGGTCGTACTCGACCGAGAGCCCGACCGTGCCGACCACGGCGCCGTCGGCGATCTGGCCCGCGAGCACGAGGCTGAGCATCGTGCCGCCGCCGAAGGGCCGCACGCCGACCTCGCCCGCGAGCTGCGCGGAGAGGCGCGCGTGCTCGAAGAGGCTCGGGACGGCGACCGTCGTCGAGACCGCCCCGCCGTCGGTGAAGACGCCGAGCCCACCATGCAGACGGATCACCCACGTGGGCCAGCTGCCGAGGCAGTCGCTCGGATGCTGCTCGCAGCGCTCGTGCGCGAGAACGGTCGATGGGACGAGCCCGAGCGCGAGCACGAGCACGATCGTCGGGATGCGGAGCGGCCCCACGGGCGCGACCCTATGTCGCCTCGCGGCACGGCGCGAAAAATCGCGAGCACCGCAGCCCCACCGACGATGCCGTCGAGCAGCGGCCGCCCCCGCGCTCCGGGCCGGCGGCGGGGCACGGAAGAAGGACGCAGTCAGTACATGCAGCGCCCGGAGCGACACGAGTGTCGCGCATTGCAGCAGTCGTCTCGAACGACACAGGAGCCGTAGTCACCCGAGCAGTCGCGGCCGGGAAACCCGCAGGTGCCGTCGAGACACACCGAGTCGGAGCAACAGCTGCCCCGGAGCGGGTCGCAGCTGCCCGTCGGACGCGAGATCGTCGTGCAGACGATGGCCGCATCGGACGCGGCTCCGTCGTCGGTCGCGGCCGACGCGTCGTAGGCCGAGGCGTCCCCCGCGCCGTGGCTCGCGGAGCAGCCGATCAACCATGCGAACGAGAGAGCGAGAACGCGCATCTCAGACCTCCGAGCGCGAGTCTGACGCCCGCCGGGAGGCGCGAGGAGGCCGATGCGCGCGCGGAGGCCGTGCAAGAACGCGCAGGTCGCGCTCGGCACGGTCTTGCGCTCCGATCGCCTTCCGAGCTTAGATGCCGCGCCGATCGCAGGCCGGAGCGCCGAGCGATCCACGGAGCGTGCGCATGAGCCTGTTCGCGAAGAAGGACCTCACGAAGGTCATCCAAGAAGCGACCGATCCGAACCTCACGGAGGGCGGTCACGGCCTCAAGCGCTCGCTCGGCGCCTTCCACCTCACGATGCTCGGCATCGGCGCGATCATCGGCGCCGGCATCTTCTCGCTGACGGGCGCGGCCGCCGCGAACTACGCGGGCCCCGGCATCGCCTACTCGTTCGTGATGGGCGGCATCCTCTGCACCTTCGCCGGCCTCTGCTACGCGGAGCTCGCCTCGATGATCCCCGTCGCCGGCTCGGCCTACGCCTACGCCTACACGACGATGGGCGAGCTCGTGGCGTGGATCATCGGCTGGGATCTGATCCTCGAGTACCTGTTCGGCGCCGTCGTCGTCTCGATCGCGTGGTCGGGCTACTTCGTGCAGGTCTTCGCGTCGCTCGACATCGTCTTGCCGGACGCGGTGCTGCTGTTCACGAAGGGCCCCTTCGAGACCATCACCCTCGCCGACGGGAGCACGACCCACGGCCTCTGGAACGTGCCGGCGACGCTCGTCTCGATCTTCGCCGCGAGCATCCTCTACCGAGGCATCACGGAGAGCGCGTGGGTCAACAACCTCATCGTCGTGCTCAAGGTCGTGATCGTCTGCGTCTTCATCGCGCTCGGCATCGGCATCGTGTCGGCCGACCACATCTTCGTGAACCCGCACGCCTCGGGGCTCGCCGCGCTGGTGCCCGATCCGGTGCCGCTCCCGGCCGCCGACTGGACGCCGCTCGACGGCCTGCTGCACGCGCTGATCGGGTACTCGCCCGTTCGCTACGGTTGGAACATGGGCGGCGTGCTCACGGGCGCGGGCGTCGTGTTCTTCGCCTACATCGGCTTCGACGCGGTCTCGACGACGGCGCAAGAGGCGCGGAACCCGCAGCGCGATCTGCCCATCGGCATCCTCGGCTCGCTGCTCATCTGCACCATCCTCTACATCCTCGTCGCCATCACGCTCACCGGCGTCGTCGACTACCGCGAGCTCTCGGTGCCGGCGCCCATCGCCGTCGGCATCAACGCGATCGTCGAGCAGCGCGGCTGGTCACCCGGGGCCGCGCACACGTTCACGTTCTTCATCAAGCTCGGCGCGCTCGCCGGCCTCACGAGCGTGATCCTCGTGATGATGCTGGGGCAGACGCGCGTCTTCTACGCGATGTCGCACGACGGCCTCTTGCCCTGGTTCGATCGCACGCACCCGAAGTTCAAGACGCCGCACGTCGCGACGTTCCTGACGGGCATCTGCGTCGCGATCGCCGGGGGCCTGTTGCCGATGTCGGTCGTCGGCGAGCTCGTGTCGATCGGGACGCTGCTCGCGTTCGTGCTCGTCTGCCTCGGCGTCCCGCTGCTCCGCCGCAGCAATCCGGACCAGCCGCGCCCGTTCAAGGTGCGCGCGCCCTGGGTCATCGGCGGCCTCGGCGCGCTGAGCTGCCTCTACGTGATGATCGGCCTGCCGCCGGACACGTGGGCGCGCCTGCTCGTATGGCTCGTGATCGGCTTCGCCGTGTACTTCGGCTACGGCCGCCGCCACAGCAAGCTGCAGAAGGCCGCGGCCCAGAAGCCTTGAGGCGGAGGCGGAGGGACCAGGTGCGCTCGCTCCGACGGGCGGTGCGTCAGCGATACGCGACGTCGAAGGACGCGACGCCGTCGTACATCCCGTAGCGCTCGCGGCTCGTGTAGAGACGCACGACCCACGCGCCGCGCGCAGGGAGCTGGCACGAGACGTCGATCGCGCGCGTCCCGGCGACGTCGCAGTCGCGTCGCTCGCCACCGCCCTCGGGCTCGACGGTGGCGAGGACGCGCCACGCCTCGTCCGCGGCCGTGACGTGCGCGCGCACCATCGGCCCCGCATCGATCTGCGCACGGTCGGGCGTGTCGAGGCGCAGGCCCGCGGCGAAGAAGAGCGGGCGCAGCATCGGCTGGCGGTTCCACTCGCCGCGCGTGAGCGGCGCATCCCGCAGCTGCCAGCGTTCCTCGTCGGGGAAGTGGGTGACGCCGATCACCTCGGGCGGCACGAGGAAGTACATCGCGCGGTAGTCGGGCGTGAACGTGTCGCCCTCGACGGTCCCGGCGTCCCAGGTGGTGTCGACGAGGAACCAACGATCCTGGAGCTCGACCGCGTTCCAGGCGTGACCGTCGGAGTCGAGGGGTCCGTGACGCGCGGTGCCGACGACCGTCTCGACGTGGAGACCGGCGGCACGGCCGAGCGCTTCGAAGAGGCGCGCGTAGCCGGCGCAGACGGCGAGGTGAGACTCGAACGTGCGCTCGGCCGTCTGCGGAGGGATCTGGCCCGCGTGGTAGCTCGGCGCGTCGTACGCGAGGTGATCGGCGATCCAGTCGTGGACCGCCTTCGCGCGCTCGACGGGGTCGGCGATCTCGGCCTCGTAGTAGGCGCCGAGCGATTCGATGGAGGCCGCGGCCGCGGCGGGCGGATCGTGCGCGAGCGGGTGGAGCGTCGCGGAGAAGGGCCACGCGCCGGGATCGAGCGGAGACGGAGTGGAGGGAGGCGTCGGAGTCGGAGAAGGCGGAGGAACCGGCGTGGGCGTGGGAGTCGGAACCGGCGTGGGCGTCGGCGTCGGGCTCACGACGTCGACGTGCGCGCCGTCGGGCATCGGCCCCGGTCCTTCGTCGTGCTGCACGACGACCGCCTCGCCCTCGTCGTCGCGCCACGGGTTGTCGTCCACCGCGTCGTGCATCCACACGAGGCCATCGGCGGCGCGGAGCACCGCGCTGCGAGCGCCCGCAGCCCAGGGAGCCTCCACCCCATCGAGAAACCAATCGCCGCGCGTCGTCAGCGCTTGGAACAAGGGCGCCGGCCAGAGCCACACCATCGGCACCAGGAAGGGCAGCGTCGTCGCGAGGGTGCGCAGCGTGAGCCGATCGACCGCCGTCAGGATCCGCGGGCGCGGCTTCTTTTCCTTCGCGCGCCGTCGGAGCGACGCCACCTCCCAGCCCACGGGCAGCACGGGGAAGAGCAGCAGCCCCAGCGCCGCCGCCGCGTCCGCGCGCCCCGTCCACATCGCCGCCAGGCTCGAGGCTCCCCACACGGCGACGAGCGGCACGAGCAGGACCGCGACGAAGAGCGCGAGCTCGACCAGCACGCGCAGCCGTGACGGCCGCTCCCCTCCCGCGCTCGCGTCGCTCCCCACGGGCGCTCAACGATCTCGCGAAGCCCCGTGTTCCACGCGCGACGCGAACGGGCGCGAGGGCGGCGCGAGCGGCGCCGCCGCGCCCCCGGTCCCCCAGCTCAGGCGGCGGCGTCCTTCGAGAGCCCGCAGAGCACGGCGACGTCGTCGCGGTAGCCGAGCCACGCGCTCACCGCCTCGTGCATCGAGTCGACGACGTCGCGGCGCTCGAGCGGGTGCACGTGATCGAGCATCACCTTCCACGCCGCCTTTCGGTGCTCGCCCTCGACGCCGCGGTGCGCCTTGGTCAGCGCGAGGCTCTCGAGGGGCAAGCCGTAGTGCACGACGAGCGGGTGCTCGGCGAGCGGCGGCTCCGGGCGCGGCTCCGCCTTCGGATCGAAGAGCGAGCGCTCGTGCGGGGTGCCCTCGACGAAGAGCGTCACGATCGCAGCGGCCACGGCCCAGCCGCGCTGCTGGGTCGCATCGTCGAGGAACGCCCGGTACGCGGCTGCCGCGGGCAGGAGCGCGACCTTCTCGAAGCGCGCGAGATCGAATCCGAGCCCACGTGGATACTCGAGGAAGAGCTCCGGATGCGGGCGACCGGCGTGCAGGCCTCCCGTCTCTTCTTCGTAGAGGTTCTCGGCGAGCTCGCGCCGCACCGCGGCGATCGGGCACTGTACGTAGGCACGCCCGACGAGGATCGGGAAGTCGCGCACGTAGACGTCCCACTCCTGCTCGAGGTGCACGTGCAGGCGTTCCTTCTTCACCACGCCCGACGTGAAGAGGGGCCACGCCCAGTGCTTCTTCCTCTCCATCACGGTGAGGAGCGCCTCGCGGAATGCGTCTCGGTCCATGCGCGCGATCGTGGCAGGGCGCACGCAGCCGAGCGAGCTTTCGGCACGTCCTTGCATCAGCCGAGAATCGCGCTGGCATCGCCGTGCGACGGGCGGGGCCTGACCTCTCGACGATCGCGGCCACGATCGGCGGCGCGAGCGCCACGACGACCCCTCGAGCCGCTGACGCCCGGCGTCAGAGGCCGCGGACGCTGTCGAAGCGCTCGACCTCGTGCACGGTCCCGTCGGCCTGCACGAAGTAGCCCGCGCCGGCGCCGAAGGTCTGCACCGTGACGCCGCCGCCGGCGTCGACGAGCGCCGGGTGGCTCGCGCCGAGCGGCGCCGTCGCGGTGACCCACACGTGCCCGGTGCCGAGGCGCGTGTCGTCCGCCCAGCGCGCGAGCACCTCGCTGTAGGGCGAGCGGATGTAGCCGGCGTTGATGCCGCCCACGACGTTGCGGTCGTGGCCGTCGCGGGGCGCGCAGAGATCGACGAAGGTCGCGTTGCTGCTCGTGGCACGGACGTGGTGATGCGCGTGCGTCACGTCCATCCCGAGCGCGCCGTAGAACGCCGCGCCTGCGACGCTCGCCACGTGGCTCTCCACGTCGGGCTCGCCGGTGTCGCCCGAGCCCGTCAGGTCGCCGCCCCAGTGGTAGCGGAACGCGCCGTGGGCGACGATCGTCACCAGGCTGCGCGCGTTCTCTTCGTTGGAGTCCGAGTGGCCGAACGCGATCGCCATGGCCGCGCTCCCGTCGGACACGAAGCCGTCGGCGCCGAGGAAGGTCATGCGCGCGCCGCCGCCCAGCTCGATGCGGCTCGGCTCGCCGAGCGCGTCGTCACTGCCATCCGAGAGATCGCCGGCGAACAGGCCATTGCAGTCGAGCGCGGGCCGCACGTCCGAGAGGTCGGCGATGACGCACGTGGCGGCCTGCGCCGCCCGGCACAGCGAGGTGCTGCGACCCGCGAGCGCGCCCGTGGCGAGCGCATCGCACATCGTCTCGAACTCGGGCTCGCTCGCCGCGGCGCCGAGATCGACGTAGCCGCGATGCACCACGCCGTGCACCAGCGTGATCGGATCGCCCTCGAAGAGACCGGCGAAGCCTCCGACGTGGTCGCTGTGGAAGTGGCTCAGGACGATCCAGTCGACCTCGAGCCGTCCGCGGCGCCGCGGGAAGCCGCGCTCGGGGACGATCCACGTCGTGTTCAGCGTCTCGATCGCTGCCCGGACGGTGTCGGGGTGGCGGTCGTTGCCGACGTCGAGGAGCACCATCGTGCCGTCGGGGCCGACCAAGATCGCGGCCTCGCCCGTCTGCGGAACGAGCCCGAGCGCGGGGAGCGCGAGCTGCACGATCGTCACTTCGCCGGGCACCGGGACGACGTCGGCAGGAATCCCCCCGTCGACGGGAGGGCCGGCGTCGCGGGCCAGCGGAGCGTCCGGGCTCGCGGCGGCGTCGGAGACGGTGGACGCATCGCCGGCGCGCGCAGCGTCGATGCCGGCATCCACGTCGGAGGCGGGTCGAGCGTCGGTCCCGGCGTCCTCGCGGCTCGGGGCCGTCTCCGACGAGCAGGCGGGGACCAGGGCCATCGCGAGGGCCCACGCGACGGGAAGCGAACGCTCGATCATCGGCGGAGCGTCGAAGCTCCGCAGGGCGATGTCAACGCCGTCAGGGAGAGGCGAGCGTCATGGAGCCGAAGGCCGTCTCGAGCTGCGCATCGGACACGGAGACGTACGCCTCGCTCTCGGTGAGCGGGCCGCGCACCGTCGGGGCGGCGATGACGTGTCCGCCGGCCACGATCGCGAGGCGCCGCCCCGCCGCATCGGCCGTCGCCTCGCGCAGGCGCTCGCGCCCCTCGTCGCGCAGCACCAGCACGATGACGCGGCCTCCCTCCGCCGCCTCGAGCAGGCGCACGTGCTCGATCTGCTCGGCACGCACCAGCGTGCCCGCGCTCAGACCGATGGGCTCTTCGGTCCCGAGGCGCGGCAGCGTCGTCTCGGCCTCGTGCGTGTCGTCGGCGACGAAGCGCACGGCGAGGTCCGAAGAAGGAAGCCCTTCGCGGTAGTGCTCGACACCGAACGCGCTGCCGCACCCGCCAATCGATGCGAGCGCGAGCACGCGCCCGGCGAGCATGCCGAAGGCGCGGGTGCGCAGGGCTGGCCCGACGCCCCTCACTCGGCGTGCTCGCTCTCGGCCTCGTCGTCCGCGGCGCCCTCGGTGCTGCCCGCGGGATCGGCATCGGGGTTCACGCGCTCGAGCCGGTCGCCGTCCGGCACGCGGAGCTCGGGCCCGTCCTCGCCACGGAACAGGAGCAGCGTGCGCTCGCCGATGGTGAGCGCACCGATCACCGTGTCCTCGGTGTGCGCGACGATCGTGGTGCCGCGCACGACGTAGTTCTCCCAGCCGGAGAGGACCCAGACGTGCAGCTCCGGGATCTCCCGGCCCACCAGGCGCATCGGCTCGTCGCCGGACTCCTCGGTGATGTCCTGCTCCCGATCCGCGACCACGGCCGCGACCTCTTCGGGCGGGGTGTCCATCGTGCGCGTCGAGAGCTCCACCATCGGCACCGACCCCTCGGCGCCGAACGCGAACGGGCCATCACAGCCCTCGAGCTCGAGCGCGTCGTAGAGGCGCTCCTCGTCACTGCCACGGTGCGGATCGAAGCTCACGCGCAGGTGCAGGCGTCGCGTGGCGGTGGCCTCGCAGCGGCCGCGGAGCCCGAAGAGCGTCAGGGGGACGTCGGACGTCTCCTCGGAGCCGGAGACGTAGAGCGTGTACGCGCCCGCCCAATTGGAGAAGTGCCCCAGCAGCTCCATCGACTCCGGACGCTCGCCGCTCGCGGGACCGGTGCGCCAGAGCAAGAGCCGGTGCTCCACGTACTCTCCGTCCTCGGTCTCCGTCTCCACGACGCTGGTCCAGCCCAAGGGACCGACCGGATGCGCGGCGGGTGCCTCCTGCTCCGGAGCCTCGCCCTCCCCCTCGCCCTCGCCCTCGGTGCCCTCGCCCTCGGTGCCCTCGCCCTCGCCGCTGCCCTCCTCGTGGCCGTGATGCCGGTCCCGGTGACGACCGCACTCGCACCCGCCGAGCAGGGCCAGAAGAGAGAACAACATCGTCCACGAGAGGGTCCGGGCGCGCATGGCGCCGAGTCGTAACGCGGGAGCTACGAATTGTCTCGCAGTTCGCGCTCCAAGCGATCGGACGCGCTAGCTAGCTGGCGCGGCGGAAGTCACCCGCAAGCCGACCGTCGATGGCGACCTCGATCGCCCCGGCCGAGCTCAAGGTGGAGACGTGGCGATGGGCCCGATACTCACCAGCAGCGCGTTGGTAGGAAGGCCGTTCGGGTACGTCTCGTTTCCCATGAGTGTCTGGATGCGGATACGCCCTGCGCCTCCTCCTCCGCCTCCACCGTTCAGCGAGCTTCCGCCCGGCGCGGGCGTTCCGGCGGCAATGGAGGAGCCGGCACCCCCGCCCCCACCTTGGCCCGTGTTCGGGGAACTGGGAGCTGCGGTACGCGTGTAGGGGTTGGGGCGCGCACCATCGACCCCGGACTCACACGAGCCGGTCTCGCACGGAGCGCCCTGGCCTCCGGCTCCGCCGAGCACTGATGCGATGCCGTCGAGCGTTACCGTCGGCGCCTCCAGCAATATCGCACCGCCCGAGCCGCCTCCACCGCCGCCACTACCGATCGTCGAGGCTGCGGTGCCACCGTGACCGCCGGAGCCGTTCGCCTCGACTCCCCCGGTGGCTCGCACGGTGATCGATACCCGCGAGCTGATCTGGATCGCGCCGCCGCCATGTCCCCCCGTCGCGGCTGCCGCCCCACCACCGCCCGAGCCGCCGACGAGGGGCCGCAACACGCTGGTGCCGTAGGGCGCCGCAGCCATCCCGGCGAAAACACCGCCACCGCCGGCGCCGTACGAGCCGAAGCTCCCGCCGGCCCCGCCGCCGTCGTTGCCGCTACCCGCTGGAGTTCCCGGTCCGCCACCGCCGGTACCGCCTCCCATCGTCAGATCCGCACCACCCGCGCCGCCGCCGGGTCCCGGACGCATCGTGCTGGCGGAGACGGACACCACACCGCCGATCACCACCGTGCCCGCGGCCAAGAGGACGAGCGGTCGCGAACCCCGTGCCTCGAGGCGCGCAGCGTTCCGAACCTCGATCGTGGTGAACACGAACGTGGCCAAGCCGTCGATGACGTGGAAACCAACGCCACCATCGATGCCTTCGCCAGCATTGCGGACGGTGCGAATGACCGCATCGGGCGCTGCCGTGGTGCGAACGTCGATGACGCCGGTGTCCGTGTCGACGACCGCGAGCTCGAAGGACTCGACGAAGACTCCGGCCGTGGCTTCGGTGAATGCGGCGCGCGTCCCGACGTTGGCCGGCACCAGCTCGCGACACCGGTCCACGACACACCCGAGCGGGCACGCCGTCGGCGGTCCACATCCCGTCAGCATCGAGCCAGAGCACATCGGGGTGCACCCGGCGTCGGGCGAGCCGCCATCGACACCCGTATCCCCAATACCGACATCGATGGGACCGCCGTCGATCGGACCGCCATCGTCGATGCCCGCGTCATCGAGCGGTGCATCCGGGGCGTCGATGCCGACGTCGTCCACCAACCCCGCATCGGCGCCGCCGTCGAAGGCCGGGCCCGCGTCGCGGCTGCCGATCGCCGCGCGAGAAAGGCTGCAGCCTGCTCCGGCGACGACGAGCCCGACGTACGTGAGCACGAGAAGTGGGATGGGCGACAGCGCCCACGTTTGATCGGTCGACCTGGCCACCGCCAACGAGAATACGGCACCAGGACGACCCTGTCTCCCGCCGCCATCACGCCGCATTCTTCCGGCGCCGCGGGCGCACGTGTACGCTTCGATCGCGATGCTCCCGCCGCCAGTCACGGACGCGCTCGCCACGCTCGCGAGCGCGCTCGAAGCGTCTCCGGCGCTCGCGCACGGCTTGCACACGCGTTGGCGCTCGGGCGGCTACGAGGCCTCCGTCGATCTGCCCGACGACGTGCTCGGCGCGGCCGACGTGCTCGACCGCGCGCTTCCCACGCTCACACGCTCCCAGAACGGCGTGAACGACCTCGGTCAGCTCTTCGGGACGAGCGCCGGGGACGTCGTCTTCGTCTGGTGCACGGCCAACGCCGCCCGCCGCGATGCACGCCTGGCGCGCCTGCTCGCGACGGCCGCGACGATCGAAGGAGTCGCCGAGAACGTCGAGCACGTCGCGCGCGATCGGATCGTCGAGGGCCCGCTGCTCGACTCGCTCGCGTGCGCGCCGCTGCTCGGAACCGGTGATCGCTTCGGCCTGCCGGAGAACGCGACGGCGGCCGCGCGCATGGAGATCCTGCTCTGGGAGGCCGGCGCGAGCGCGCTCGCGGTGCCCGAGCTCGGGCCCTGGATCTGGGGATCGGAACGGACGTTCGACGCCGTGATCGCCGGGCCCGCGCACGGATCGCTGCGCGGGCGCGTGCTCGCCGCGCGCTGCCTCGAGATCAGCGTGCGCGGCATCCCGCCGACGGCGGAGCCCGAGCTGCTCGGCCGCACGCTGCAGATCCTCCAGCCTCTCCTGCTCCACCCCGAGCCGCTCGTCTGGGTCCACGCCGCGCGTGCGCTCGGACGGCTGACGGGCATCATGGAGCAGCTCGAAGCGACCATCATGGACTGGGCGCTCGGCGACAACCCGCTGCTCCGCCAGCGCGCGACGACGGCGTTCGCGTCGCTGCCCGGCGAGCGCATCAAGGCCTACCAGCCGCAGCTGCTCTCGATCGTCACCTCGCCCGACAGCGACCCCGGCACGCTGGCCGCCGTCGCCGCCGCCACGCCCTACCTGTTCTTCGAGAAGCGTGACCTCTGGGATCGCCTCGCCCAGCGCATCTTCGAGGGCGAAGGTGGCGCCATCACCGCGCGCGCGCTGGCCCGCGGGCTCGGCACGCTCTGGCGCCGCGGCACCCAGCAGAACGCGATCGAAGGGCCCTTGCGCCAGCTGCGCGAGATGGCGCGCCGGTCCCGCACCGACTCGCTCGCCGAGATGCGCCGCTGGATCGAGGTGATGGCCGTCACCGATCCGATCGATGCGGCCGAGCGCGACCCGCTCGATCTCGAGCTCGGCCTCGAGAACCTGGTCCGGCTCGCCGCGCAGTACGACGACGAGGAGGCCGACGCCCGCGCGGCGCGCTTCGCCGAGTCGATCTCGCCGACGTTCCTCGAGGCGCGCCGCCTCTCGCTGGGCTCGGGCTCGGTGCGGCACCGCGCCGCGGCGATGAACGCCTTCGAGGGCGTCGCGCGCTCGCTCGCACTGCGCCTATGGGGCCCGCAGCTGGCCACGCGACCGGCCGGCGATCCGATCTCGGAGCCGGACCTGCAGGAGACGTGGAAGCTCGTCGCCCGCACGCCCGAGGAGCTGCTCGACGTCGCGCGCGAGCGGCGCCAGGCCGAGGGTGGCGAGGAAGATCCCGAGACCAACGTGGCGATCGAGATGCTCGCGCTCCGCCTGGGCGGATACGCGCTCGACGCGCTCGGCGAGGACAGCGATCTCGGGCCCGGCCGCGGCGCCGCGGCGCACGACACGTGCCTCTGGCTGCGCAAGCTCGACGGCCTCGCCGATGGAACGCGCGAGCTGCCCTCCAACGTCAAGACCTCGCTCTCCGCGCTCTTCTGGCGCCTGGTCGACACCACGCGCGGAACGGCCCTCGGCGAGGTCGACGACGTACGCTGGCTCGGGCCCTTCGCGGCGTGGTGGGCGCTCGTCATCGACCGCCCGACGATGCTGCTCCAGATCGCGACCGCGCTCCCGATGATCGCCGACGGCGCGCTCGAGACGTGCTGCGCGCTGGCCGAGACGATCCGCATGGCCGTCGGATCCGGATCCGAAGACGGCGCATGGGGCGCGCCCTGCGCCGACGCGCTCAAGGAGCTGCACGCCGAGGACACCGAGCTCGCGCAGGCGCTCGCCGGCTTCGCGTCGGGCCTCGATCGCTTCGCGACCGCGGCCGGTCCCAAGCCGAACCTCGAGGCCATGTGTCTCGATCTGGTCTTGTCGGCCGAGCGCCTCCACGGCGCGCTGGCCGATCCGGTCAAGGCGCTCCATCCGGCGTCCGCCGAGAGCGAGGGCGACTCGCTGGCGCGCGCGGCCAGCGAGAACGCGCCGCGCGTCGCGGGCCTGCTCGCGCGCGCGATCCGGACCCGCGAGCTCTCGATGCTGGACGTGTGGTTCGCGTCGCTCGGCCCGGTGACCTCGGCGCTCGTCGAGAGCGCGGTGCGAGGCGCGGTGAAGCGCTCGCCGCCACCGCCGCCGGCGCCGAAGAAGAAGGAGCCCAAGATCATCGAGGGCTACGAGCTGCTCAAGCCGCTCGGCGAAGGTGGCATCGGCAGCGTGTGGCTCGTGCGCAAGCCCGGGGCCGACCGCATGTTCGTCTTGAAGATCCCCAAGGCGGACGCGCTCGCGAACGCCAGCGACACCGAGCGCGAGGGAATCCTCACTTCGTTCGTCGAGGAGGCCAAGGCGCTCGCCGGCCTCTATCACCCGAACGTCGCGAACATCATCGACCGCGGCATCGCGGGAAACGTGCCCTTCCTGGTGCTCGAGCTGCTGATCGGCGCCGACCTCAAGCAGTACGCGGGCGCCAAGCTCATGAGCCTCTTCGAGCTCAAGCAGGTCGTGCTCGAGACGTGCGCGGGCCTCGCCGCGCTCCACAACGCGGGCCTGGTGCACCGCGACATCAAGCCGGCCAATCTCTGGCTGCGCTTGCCGCTGGCGGGCGGCGAGAAGTTCGACCCCGACAAGCATCGCGATCCGGCGCGCACCAACCCGCTCGCGACCGTGGTGATCGACTTCGGCATGGTGCGCGCGATGCGCGTCGCGACCGACGCCGGGGGCAAGTTCGTCGCCGGCACGCCGGGCTACATCGCGCCCGAGCAGGTGCTCGATCCGGTCGAGCTCGACGGCCGCGCCGACGTCTACGCGCTCGCCGGGACCATCTACAACGTCACGACCGGCCGCACGTTCTTCGACGACCTCGAGAGCCCGCGCGACCGTATCATCGCCCACATGAACCGCGATCCCTTCGAGGACCCCGCACGCATCGCGACCTACCCGGCTGCGCTCGTGAAGCTCATGCGCGCGGCCACGGCGCGTGATCCCAAGGACCGGCCCACGCCGATGGAGTTCGGCCGCGCGTTCGCCGGCACGATCTGAGCGAGGCGCGGTGCGGAGCGAGCTCCCGCGATCCGACGTTCTGGGCACGAGGCTTCGAGAAGCTGGCCGCCCTCGCGGCGCGCCCGTCGTCGCACTGGTCGCGCTCGCGGCCCTCGGCGCGGGATGCCACCTCGCCCACGAGCGGACCGGGCCCGGCGGCGACGCGTCGGTGTCGTCGCCCGAGGCCTCGACGTGCCCGTCGCCCACGGGCGGAGGCTGCCGCGCGTGGGAGCTCGCCGGCGATCCGATCGACCTCGTGACCCTCGGCCCCGGCGACATCGACGTCGTGTTCGGCTCGGCGATCGCGCGCCCCTGCGGCGTCCTCGCGGGCTGGAGCATCTCCCACACCGAGAGCGCGAGCGTGGACGTGCGCTACGAGACGCGGCTGGCCGATTGGTCGGGCGCGCCGACCGCGGCGATCGAGGAGCACCGCGGGCCGGGCGCGATGGCCGGGTCGCTGCTCCTCGCAGCCGGCCCAGGAGGCGTCGGGGCGCTGCTCGGCAATCCCCGATGCGAGTTCCGGCTCTTCGACGAGGCCGGTCGCGAGCTCGGCGTGGTCGGCTCGGAGACGGCGAGCGCGACGTGCGTGGGGCTCGCGGCCACGCCGACGGGCTACTCGTGGCTGGAGGACCTCGGCGGCGTCCTCTCGTTCGACAGCGCCGACGTGCACGGCTCGATCTTCGTCGGGCTCGTCACCCACGAAGGACGATCGCTCGCGGGGCGCGCGATGCTCGACGACGGATCGTTTCTCGTGTCCTCCTTCGCCGAAGATCTCGCGACGGCCCGCTACCGGAGCTGGCTCGAGCGCTTTCATCCCGAGGACATCTCGGCGCCGGGCCCGGCGTTCGAGATCGGAGAGAATGCGGTCTCGCTGCTCGTCTCGCCCAACGCCGCGGGCGCGCTCGCAGCGTGGATGACGGCGCAGCCCGGCGGCTTGCCGCTGCGCGTGCAGCCCGTGGACCGTGACGGCCGACCCTTCGGCGCGGCGCGCGACGTCGAGGCGAGCGGCGCGCTCTACGGCCACGCGCTCACCACGACGCTGGACGGAGACGCGCTCTACGCGTGGCTCGAGTGGCACTCGGGCGCGGCGTCCGAGTGGCTGCTGCGCGTGCAGGCGCTCGCGCCCGACGGCACGCCGCGTGGGGCTGCCACCACCGTGCCCGTTCCCGCGGGCGCTCGCCCTCACGCCGTGCTCGTCGAGCCGACGGGCGGCCGCGCGCTCGCGATGCTCGAGACCGACGACGCGATCTCCGCCCTCCCTCTGCGCTGCGCGCGATGACGGGCCCCGCCGTCAGCGCAGGATCGGCGGCGCGCAGACGTTGTTGGCGCAGCGGCCGGAGACGCACTGCGCGGACGAGTCGCAGCTCGCACCGATCGGGCGCTGGTTCAGGCAGAAATCGAGCGAGCCCGTGGGCGAGCGCAGCGGCGCGCAGTAGACGTCGCGGCGCAACGCCGGATCGTCGACGCCCGGGACGAAGCACTCGGCGTCGCCCCCGCAGGGCCGCGTGCACACGCCGCCCGACTCGTTGAGGCAGCCGATCTCTTCGTTGCAGGGCATGGCTTCGTTGCACGGCGCGCCGATCGCGCCGTGGGCCGCGCAGATGCCTGCCCCATCGCACTCGAAGTCGAGCCCGCCGAAGCCGGGCACCGTGTAGCCGTCGAGCGCGTCGCAGCCGCCGGGCGTCGCCGCCAGCTCGGCGCACGTGTACGTGCAGACGGAGAGCCCCGCCGCCGTCACCAGGCAGCGCCCCGCGAAGCACTCCGAGTCGTCGCGACAGGGAAGGCCCGCGAGGCCGTACAGGCACGCGCTTCGACCGGCGGCGCCGAGCACGCCCCCGAGGCCCTTCACGCACGCCATGCCCGGTGGGCACCGGTCGTCGCCCTGATCGCAGCTCGGGATGCAGATGCCTCCGTTGGCGAAGTAGCCTTCGGGGCAGCGATCGGCGGCTTCGCCTTGCGGCGTCGCGATGCAGAACGAGCGGTCGGCAGAGAACGTCGACGATCCGTCGCTGGCCGGCAGACGAAACACCTCGTTCGCGCAATCGAACGAGGGCTCGCTGCAGTCGGTCGAGACCGTGCATCCCGGCGCCGGCATGCACAGGCCCTGCCCCGTCAGACCGTGGCGGCGCACGCAGGTGAGGCTCGCCGGGCAGGCGCGGTCGAGGGCTCCGTCGCTCGCGATCTCGCACGTGTCCCAGCACGTTCCGTCCGACCGACAGAAGCCACCCGGGCAGCCCGCGTCGGCGTCGGCCGGATCGCAGGCCGGGCGGCACGTGTCGCTCCCGAGCACGCCGAGATCGGCGCAGACCCAGCCGTCGACGCAGTCCTCGTCGTGGGCGCAGGGCCATGCGCGATCGGCGAGGTCCGGCGAGCGCGGGACGCACGCGACCACGAGCGCTCCGAGCAGCGCGAGGAGCGTGTGGCGAGCGCGGGGGCCGCCGAGCCTCGCGAACGGCCCCGTCGTCGCCCGCTCGGCGCGCAGGCAGACGCGACGCTCGCTCCGAGACGTCGCGCCGGGACACGAGATCGCGCCGGGGGAGCACAGCGCGGGCGTAGCCCGCAGCCCAACGACATCGGCGCCGCAGCGCGGCGCGCTGTCTCGGAACCATGCCGTGGCGATCGAGGGCTGCCGCAGCTCGCGAGCGCCCCCTGCGCGGCTTGTTCTCCCGCCTCTTCCAATCGTCGCGCCACGCGACGATTCTGGGACGTAGTAGATCAGAAGGCCTCCGACCACGAGAGCACGGCGCCGCCGGCGACCGGGGCCAGTGAGACCGCGGGCGCCTCGTGCGGCTCGCCCTCGTCGAGCGCCGCGAGCACGAGCGGGACGAGCGCGCCGATCCCGGCCGCGGCAGCGATCGCGAAGCACACGTCCGCGGCGATCGCCTCGCCCGCCCGCGCGGCGAAGTAGTCGTGGACGGCACGCATCGAGGCGTCGGCCGGCGGATCGCCCGACGACGAGACCCCGAGGCCGATGCCGGCCGCCAGGGCGGCGAACGCAGCGCCACCGAGGATCCACGTGAGCACCGGCACCTCGAACGAGTGGTGCGGCAGCACGACGAGCTCGGCCTCGAGCGCGAACGTGGTGTCGGGCTCGATGTCGATCGTGCGGCGAAAGCTGGCGTGCCCGTGCGCCGTGACCAGTACGTCGTGGTGGCCGGGCGGCAGCAGATCGCGCCGCACCGGGGCGCCGTCGGTGATCGTGCCCGCGAGCGCGCCGTCGAGCCAGACTTCGGCGCCTTCCACGCTCGCTCGAACCACCAGCCGACCGGGAGTGACGATCTCCTCGTAGAGGTCGTCGATCGACTCGGGGAGCGAGCGCACGACGGAGGCGAGATCGCCCGCGACCTCGCGGAACACGCGCCCGCGCGTGGTGCCCGTCCGTACGTCGATGCGGCTGAGCGCGAAGGCCCACGTATCGCCGTGGTGCCCGATGGTCCCGGCCACCACCTCGCGCACGCCGAGCGCCACCCCGACGCGGCCCAGGCAGGTGATCGACTCGAGGCACTCCGCGGTGCTGGCATCGCCCTGCCCGAGCTGGGCCTGGAACTCCTCCTTGCCCACGATGCGCGTCGGTCCGCGCTCGGCGACCGCAGCGATCAGCAGCTCGTTCAAGGCATCGGCGACGTCGGGATCGACGCCCGAGGAAGGAAGGAGCAGCACGGCGACGGGGTCGAGAGGCGGCGCGAGCGAGCTCGCCGGCGGAGGGCTCGGGGGCTCTGCTTCGGACGAAGCGGTGTCGGGCGAGGCGGTGTCGGGCGAGGCGGTGTCGAGTGAGGCAGTGTCGGGCGACGCCGAGCTGGCGTCGGGCGAGGCCGCGTCGGGCGCAGCCGTATCGGGAGAGGCCGGATCGGGCGCGGCCTCGCGAGGGCTGGCCGGATCGATCTCCGGCGCGGCGCCTTCCGGGCCCTGGGCGTACACGACTCCCTGCCCCGAGAGAGCGAGGACGAGAGCCATCGCGAGCCAACCGGCGACCGAACGCCGCATCGGGGCATGGTACGCGCGCTATCCGCCCATCTGCTACCCTGGAAGGCACGAAACGTGGTGGGCTCTCCCGAGATCATGGTCGTGGACGGCGTCGCGGAACGCCGCGCGGCGGTGGTCTCGGCGCTGCACCCCGAGGGCCGCCCCGCCGACCTCGTGCTCGAGGCAGCCAACCTCGACGCCGCGATCGCGCACCTCACCAGCTCCGACGCCGGCGTGGTGCTCGTGGCCGTCGAAGGGCCCCGCGCCGAGGACCTCGATCCGATCCGCCGGCTCCGCGCGGCGATGCTCGATCGGAGCGCCACGCTCCTCGCCATCGCGCATGCGCCGGTGCCGATCGCCGCCCTGATCGACGCGGGCGCCGACGACGTCGTCCGCTGGCCGGGCGAGGCCGACGAGCTGCGCTGTCGCGCCCGTGCCCACGCACGCGTCGCCGAGACGATCGGAGAGCTCGCCGACAAGGAGCGAGACGCCAAGGCGATGCTGGAGCTGACGCAGACGCTCAGCTCGTCACTCGACTTCAGCGACATCCTCTTCACCGTCGTCCGGCGCGTGGCCGAGGTCGTGAACGTCGACCGCGTGAGCATCGTGCTCGCGCCCGAGGACGCGCCGCTCTCGTTCGGCTACGTCGTCGCGGCCAGCGACAACCAAGGCATCACCAACCTCCGCATCGAGCTGGAGAAGTACCCGGAGATCCTCGAGGTGCTCCGGACGCGCGTACCGCTGACGATCCGCGACGCCAAGACGCATCCGGTGCTGGAGGGCGTCCGCCGCAGCGTCCCGCAAGACGTCCTCGGCGCGCTCACGCTGCTGCCCATCATGTTCCAGGAAGAAGCGATGGGCGTCCTCTTCCTCCGCGCATCGCCCTCGCGCGGCGCGCTCCGCGCACGCGAGATCGAGTTCTGTCAGATCGCCGCCAACGCGACCGCGGTGGCGCTCCGGAACGCGCGCGTCATGCAGACGCTGCGCGACCAGACGCAACAGGTGAGCTTCGCGCGCTTCGAGGCGGAGCGGCGCCTGCGCGCGCTCAAGCGCTACGCGAACCTGTTCATGTCGGCGGCCGATGGCCTCGTGGCGGTCGATCAGAACGGCCAGCTCCTGTTCGCGAACCCGCGCGCGTTCGAGATCGCCGGCGTGACCGAGGCCGACGTGCGCGGCAAGGCGCTGCTCGGGCTGGTGTCGCGCGAGGACCGGGCGCGGATGCTGCGCATCTGGCGCGGCGTGCGGCGCACCGGGAGCTACCCGCGCGACATCGATCTGCGCGTGGTGCTCCCGGGCGGCGTTCGGACCCTCAACTGCTCGTTCTCGTCCCTGCTCGAAGGCGACGGCGCGGTCCTCTTCTCGTTCCGCGACGTCACCAAGGACCGCGAGACCGCGACCGAGCTCGCGAACACCAAGGAGTTCCTCGAGTCGCTCATCGACGCGAGCGTCGACGCGATCATCGCCGCCGACATGCGCGGGCGCATCCTGCTCTTCAACACCGGGGCCGAGCACATCTACGGCTGGTCGCAGGACGAGGTCATCGGGAAGATGAACGCGCGCGACCTGTACCCGCCGGGCGGCGCCAAGGACGTGATGCGGATGCTGCGTGCGCCCGGCCACGGAGGCCCGGGTCGCCTCGAGCCGATCCGCTTCGATGCCCTCGATCGCACCGGACGCCTCGTCCCCATCACGCTCTCGGCGGCCATGATCTTCGACGAGCTCGGCAAGCCCTACGCGACGGTGGGCATCTTCACCGATCTTCGCGAGAAGCTCCGCGTGGAGGAGCGCCTGCAGCAGGCGCAGGAGAAGCTCGCGATGAGCGAGAAGCAGGCCCTCATCGCCGAGCTCGCCGGGACGGCCGCGCACGAGCTGAATCAGCCGCTGACGAGCGTGATGGGCTATGCCGAGCTGCTCGGGCGCAAGACCGCGGCCGGCACCGCGGAGCACCACGCCGCGAGCGTGATCTTGCGGGAGGCCGAGCGCATGGCGGACATCGTCCGCAAGATCGGCAAGATCACCAAGTACGAGACGAAGAGCTACGTCGGCACGCAGAAGATCCTCGACCTCGATCGAGCCGCTGGAGAGGACAAGACGACGCCGTGAGAGACCGTTCCGGCACCGACAAGCGACCCGCGCTTCCCCCCGATCCGGGCACCGGCACGCGCGAGCATTCCGTCGATCCGTTCGACGCCGGCAATCCCCGGAGCGACGTGTGGCCGGCGCCGGCGCGGACGTCGATCGAGCCCCCGCCCGTCGCCTCGCGTCCCTCGATCGAGCCGCCGCCGCTCGCCTCGCCGGGGCGCTCGTTCTCGCTCGAGCGCGCGCTCTGGGCGATCGCGTCGCTCTCGCACGCGGAGCGCGGGCGCGAGAGCGACGAGGGGCTGGTCCGGGCGTTCGTCGATGCGCTGGCGCTGGTCGCGCCCGATGCCCTCGTGTTCGCTCGGCTGCTCGAGCCGACCCAGGGCGAGGGCGGCTCGACCCTCGGCTTCGCGTACGCGAACGGCAGGCTCATCGAGTCCCGACGCGAGGTGCTCGAGCTGAGCGAGAGCGGGGCGGCGAGCTTCGGGGTGACCGAAGAGTCGGCCCGCGCCGCCGGCGTGAAGCTCGTGCGCGTCCAAGGCGCCTACTTCCTCGCCTCCGAGCACGAGACCGCCTCGCCGCTCGTCGACGTCCCACTGGTCGACGCCGGGACCCTGGTCGGCATCGTGTCGATCGAGGAGGCGCATCCCGGGTCGGCGCGCGGCAGCAAGACGATCGCGGCCAGCCTCGCCGCGCTGCTCGGCGCCACGCTGCGAAACGCACGCCTCGAGCGGGCGGCGCTGTTCTTCCGGGACTACCTCGCGCAGACGCTCGAGCACGCGAGCGCTCCGATCTTCGTCCTCGATCGATCGCGCACGATCCGCTCGGCGAACCGCGCCGCGCTCTCGTTGGTCCGGGCCCCCAAGCCCGACGTGCTCGGGAAAGACTTCCTCGCGATGATCGGCGACGCACAGCGGGATGCGGCGCATCTGGCGCTCGCCCAGGCCTTCGCCGGTCGCGCGACGAGCTCGCTCGAGCTCGACGTGCTGCTCCCCGAGGGCGACCACGCGAGCGTCGCGTGGAACGTCGCGCCGATCTACGACCCCGACGGCGACGCCAGCGCCGCGGTGGTCATCGGGCGCGACCTCACCGAGGTGCATCACCTCGAGGAGCAGATCCTCCACACCGACAAGCTCGCGACGCTCGGCCAGCTCGCTGCCGGCATCGTCCACGAGCTCAACAACCCGCTGACGAGCATCACCGTCTACGGCGAGTACCTGCACGCGAAGGCGTCGCGCAACGCCGCCGAGCCGGGGGACGTGGAGAAGCTGCGCCGGATCGTGGAGAGCGCGAGCCGCATGTCGCGCTTCACGCGGGATCTCGTGACGTACGCGCGCCCCTCGAACGAAGAAGAGGCCGCCCTCTCGGTCCGCGAGGTGGCGATGGAGGGAGTTCGCTTCTGCGAGCACCTGCTGGTCGAGTGCAACGTCACGCTGACGACCGACTTCGACGCCGATCTCACGCCCATCTCCGGCGTCCGGGGGCAGCTCCACCAGGTCTTCGTGAACCTGGTGACCAACGCCTCGCACGCCCTCGCCGCGCGCGGGGGCGGCCACGTGCACGTCGAGGCCCATCGGTCGGGCTCGCCGCGAGGCGAGGACGAGATCATCGTGAAGATCCGCGACGACGGGCCCGGGATCCCGGCCGAGCACCTGCCGCGCATCTTCGATCCGTTCTTCAGCACGAAGGCCGAAGGGGCGGGCACCGGGCTCGGCCTGTCGATCGTGCGCAAGATCGTCAAGGCCCATCGCGGCTCGATCGACGTCACGACCCGCCACGGCGAGGGCCAGACCGGAACGACCTTCGAGCTGCGCTTCCCCTCGATCTGATCGCGGGCGCACCTCGCGCACCGAAGCGGGCCCACGTCGATCAGGAAGGCGTCTCGCCGCCGTCCTCGCGATCGAGCGTTCCCCACGTCTCGAGCGCCCACGTGCGGTCCGCGTCTTCGGGAAGGATGATCGTGCCCAGCGCCACGTGCGGCCCGCACGCAGCGTGCGCGCGCATCACGACGACGCGCCGCCCGTCTTCTTCCTCGATCGCGAAGCGCGCGTGCCCGACGATGGGGCCCCGCTCCATCCGGAGGACGTCCCCTTCGCCGGCGATCTCGGGCAAGCCCGCGAGCACCGCTTCGGTGTCGCGCGTCCCTTCGGCCGTCAGCGAGCTCATCCATACCGTGCGCGTGCGGTCCCAGCCGACCCACGTGCCGCGCTCTTCCCATCGCTCGGCGAGCTCGCCCGGCACGACGAGCGACCAGCCGCCCGAGAGCGAGAGCCGCACCGGGCCCCGGCGGTAGCCGATGCGGCTGCGCGCGCCGCGCCCCCGGGCAGCGTCCGCCAAGACGCCCGCGCGCGTCGCCCGCAGCGAGCTCTCACCGAGCAGCTCGTAGATCTCCGCGGCTTCGATCCACGGCAGCTCCATCGACGGCTCGAGCCCGTGCGCCCGCTCGATCGCGGTGACGATGCGGTCGAGCAGCGCGCGCTCGCGATCGTCGACGGGCGCACGCCAGCGCGCCTCGGTCCATGCGAGCACACGCGCGAGCCCCGCGAAGTAGCCGGCGCCGAGACCGGCATCCCACCACGCGAAGACGTCCCGGCCTTCGGGCGAGCCCTGCGCCACGCGCTCGAGCCAGCGGCGATCGCGCGGGCCGAGCGGGGTCGCCACCACGCCCTCGTGCGCGTACTCGACGCCCTCGGGCAGCAGGATCCCGAACCCGACCGCGCCACGCCCGGCGAGCGTGAGGATGTCGGCCGCGGTGCGGGCGAGCCACGCATCGAGCTCGGCCTCGACGCGCGCGCGATCGAAGGGCTCGCGCCCCGCGGACCAGACGATCGCCGCGCTCTCGGCGGCGCGCTCGGCGCAGCGGACCGCCTCCTCGTGGTAGCCGGGCCCGGCCGTGCCGGTGTCGGCCTCGAGCACGATCCGATCGCCCTCGACGCGCACGACGATCGGGCCCGCCGCAGGATGGAGGCCGATGCGCGCCTGGTCTTCGTCGCGCTCGACCACGGGCTCGAGCGCTGCGGCCTCGAGCGCGAGCGCCGACGTGAAACGCTCCGCGGCCTCGCGCGGGCTCCCGAGCGGCGCGCTCTTCCAGGCCAGCCCGAGCATCAGCTCTTGGGTCGGTCGCGGCTCGCGTCGCCCTCGAGGGCGAGCGGCACGCCGTAGAGCTCGAGGCGGTGGTCGACCAGGCGGAACCCGAGCTCCTCGGCCACCTTCGCCTGGAGCGCCTCGATCGCGGCGTTCTTGAACTCGATCACCTTGCCGCTCTGCACGTCGATCAGGTGGTCGTGGTGCTCTTCCTGCGCCTCTTCGTAGCGTGCGCGCCCGTCCCCGAAGTCGTGGCGCTCGAGGATGTTGGCCTCCTCGAAAAGACGCAGCGTCCGGTACACGGTGGCGAGGCCGATCCGGCGATCGATCGCCGCCGCGCGCTCGTAGACCGTCTCGACGTCGGGATGGTCTTGCGCCTCGGAGAGCACGCGCGCGATGACGCGCCGCTGCTCGGTCATGCGCAGGCCTTTCTCCACGCAACGTCGCTCGATCGTCGAAGGCATCGGAGGGACCCTACCACACACGGCCCGCCGCGGTTCGGCGTGGCTCGATCGACCTGTCAGTCCGGATCGCCGCGCACCAAGGACGCGTAGGCCTCGAAGCGGGACTTCGCCATTTCGCCTCGATCGACCGCGGCTCGCACGGCGCAGCCGGGCTCGGCGAGGTGAGAGCAGTCGCGGAACGCGCACCCTTCGGCGATCACGCGAAGCTCGCGGAAGCAGCCGCCCAGCTCGCGGGGGGGGATGGCGAACGAGGCGAGCTCGCGGATCCCGGGCGTGTCGACGAGCAGCCCGCCGCGCACCGGGTGGAGCACGGCGGCCCGCGTGGTGTGCTTGCCCTTGCCCTGCTCGCCGATGGCGGCGACCTCGAGCGCGAGCGCAGGCTCGAGCGCGTTGACGAGGCTCGACTTGCCGGCACCGGAGGGGCCGACGAGGACCGCCGTTCGCCCTTCGAGCAGCCCCGCGAGCGCGTCGACGCCCTCGTTCGTGCGTACGCTGGTGAGGACCACCTCGTGCCCGATCGAGCGGTAGAGCAGGGCGACGTCGTCGATGGCGGGGCGGTCCTCGGCCTCGTCGATCTTCGTGACGACGAGCGCGGCATCGATCCGGTTCCACTCGGCGATGGCGAAGAAGCGGTCCACGAAGCGCGGTCGGAGCGCGGGCTTGCTGGCGCTCACCGCCACGAGGACGACGTCGACGTTGGCGGCGATCACGTCCTCGCGCTCGCGACCGCGCGAGAGCGGGTGGCGGCGCGACAGGCGCGTGCGGCGCGGCAGCACGCTCTCGATCGACGCCTCGCCGCGGTCGTTGGGCGAGAGCTCGACCTCGTCGCCCACGACCACGAGGTCGGCGTCCCACTTCTCGCGCTTGAGGCGGCCCCGCAGCTTCGCGGTCATGCGCCCGCGCTCGGTCTCGACCTCGAAGAAGCCGCTGCGCGCGACGTGGACGCGCCCTCGCAAGAGCTCCGGCATGCGGGTCAGCCGGCCACGTCCGGGCGCGCCCAGAACAACATGCCCATCATCGTCGCGGTGAGCGCCGCGCCGTAGGCCGCCGCGAGCGCGACGAGATAGACGGCGAAGGCCGCGGCGAGAAGCGCCGCGCCGATGCCGGGCTCGTCGGTCATGACGGCGGCGAACTGCGCCCCCGCGATGGCGGTCGCGCCGCCCTGGACCAGCGCGCCGATCGCGGCGATCGCCAGCACCGGCACCGGCGCTCGCACCAGGATCCGGACGATGCGTGGCACGTCGAGGTAGCCGATCGCCGAGCGCGACGCGGCCGAGAGCGCGAAGCCGATGACGAGGTAGAGCGCATAGAGGAAGAAGCCCGCCTGCACGACGAGCATGGGCGCGCCCATCGCCAGCCCCTGCGCGGCGGCCCAGCCGGTGAGCGCCGAGAAGATCCCGACCAGGATCATCACGCCGAGCCCGGGAAACGCGTACTCGCTGAGGAAGTCGGAAGGGAGCGTGGCGGGCATGCGCTCGCCGACCGCGGTCGCCCACAGGCAGCGGTGAGCGACCTGCAGCGTGATGCCCAGAAACGCCGCCATGAGGACGAGGACGAGCACGGCCGCCGTGAAGGTGCCGAAGATCGTGGCGAGCACGGCCACGCCGACGCAGATCGGCGCGGCGACCAGGCCCGGCAGCACGGGCCCTCGCAGCGGCACGAGAAAGGCCGAGGGCAGCGCCGACCAGAACACGCGCGGCGACGCGTCGCCGTCCGGATCGGCGCTCGTGCTCGGCGACGGGGCCGCGGGTGGCGGCCTGCGGGACGGCGGCGCGAGGCTGGCCTCGGGCGCGGCCGAGCTCGGGGCCGAGGGCGCTGCCGGCGCACCCACCGGGCCCGGCCGACGCGAGTCGGCCTCACGCCCGACGCCGGCGGAGAGCCGCGGGCGCGCCGGTGAAACGTCCTCGAGCTCGAGGCCGGTGCCGCCCGAGGACGCGCGGCTCTGCTCGTACATCTCTTCGAGGCTCGAGCGCGGCGAGGCGGCCCCACCCAGGTCGTCCGCGGGGAGGCCCGCGCGGGTCTCGGGAACCGAGAGAGGCTCGCTGGGCGCGATGGATCGCGGCGCGACGGACGCGCGCGCCGTCGGTGCCGGCGTCGGCGCTGGCGGCGGCGGCTCGGCGCTCGACGGGCGGGGCTTCACGCGCAGCCCGATCGTGCGCAGCTCCAGCACCAGGCGCTTGGCGGCCTCCTCGTCGAGGTCGATCACGAGCGCCGTCGGTGCGTGCGCGACCAAGCGCTCGATCTCGGAGGGCTCGGCGCCCAGCCGGCGCGCGACATCGGCGATGACCACCGGCAGGGGCCTGCCCTGATCGACCCCGAGCACCTGCACGTCCCAGCGCGCCATCGTCAGGGCGCCGGCGCCGCGCCTTCGTCGTCGACAGCGCCTTCGTCGTCCGTCGCCGCCTCGCCGTCGGCGGGGGCCGCGCCCTCGTCGGCCTCGGTCGGTGCCGGCGGCGTCAGCTCTTCGAGCGCCTCCTCGGCGTGCACGAGCGAGGCGGCGAGCTGATCGCGCTGTCGCTCGAGGCGCTGCACGCGTGGCTGGTCCCCGCGCGCACGCGCCGCTTCGAGCTCGCGCGCGACGTCGACGCGTCGCTGCTCGATCAGCCCGAGGAGCATCTCGGTCGCCTGGTAGATGCTCTCGTCGCTCATGCGTGTCGCGCCCGTGCGCGCCGGTGCCGGAGGCGGCGTGCCGGTGCCCACGCTGCTCGCGCCCGCTGCCTGGGCCACCGCCTCGACCGCGGGATCGAGCTCTCCCACCGGCGCCGTCGTCGGATCGGGCCGCGCGCTCGGCGCCCCGCGCGGCGCGGCGCCCGACGGAGCGAGGGCCGCCGGCTCTTCGGGGTCCATGCCCTCGCCGTACGGAGCACCCGCATCCACGTCGCTCGTCCCGGGCGCGCCGGCCGGCTCCTCGCCACGCCACGTCAGGATGAAGACGATCGCGGCGATCGCCGCCACTGCCCCTGCCACCGCCAGCCCGTATCGAGTCCCCATCGCCGTCGCTCGCTCGACCGAACGCTTACTTCTTCTCGGGGCCCGCCGCACCTGCCCCGTCGAACGCGAGGCTGGCGGAGTTGACGCAGTAGCGCAGGCCGGTCGGCCGCGGCCCATCGGGGAAGACGTGCCCGAGGTGCGCGTCGCAGCGGGCGCACTCGATCTCGACGCGCGTCATGCCGTAGCTGCGATCGACCTTGGTCTTCACGCGATCGGTCGCGCCCTGGCCGCCCAGCACCTCGCCCATCGCGGCGTAGAAGCTCGGCCAGCCCGTGCCGGAGTCGAACTTCGTGGTGCTCTCGAAGAGCTCGGCGCCGCAGCACACGCAGCGATAGATGCCCGGCTCTTTGTGGTTCCAGTACACCCCGGTGAACGCGCGCTCGGTGCCGCACTGCCGCGCGACCTGGTACTGCTCGGGCGTCAGCTGCGCGCGCCACTCGGCATCGGTCTTGTCGAGGTGATCGTCGGGGCTCTTCATCGCTTCCTCCGTAGCACGGCGCCCACGAGCACGAAGAGGACGAGGAGCGCGCCGTGGCTCGCGTGGGAGCTTCCCGCCGCCGAGCAACCGCAGCCACCCGAGAGGTTGCCGCGCGCGCCGGTGGTGCTGCCGTCCGCCTCGCTGCCGGCGTCGGGGCGGAACGGTGCGGCATCGGGCCCCGGCCCGGCGCCGCCGTCGGAGGCCATGGCCGCGTCGACCGGCGCGATGCCCGAGTCGACCCCGGGCAGGACCTCGATGATCGCCTCGATCGTCGCGTCGCTCGGGCCGCCTTGCCCCGGATCGCCGAACCACGCGACCCCTTCCTGCACCATGCCGAAGTGCTCGTCGTAGGTGCCGGGCGCCGTGCCGGCCGGCACCGAGAACGTCCACGAGAAGCGATGGGTCTGTCCCGGCGCGACCGTGGTGCCCGCCGGCACTCCGGCGAGGCGGTTGGGCGCGAGCCAGTCGGGCCCCTCGAAGAGGTCGTTCCGATCGCGCTCGACGGTGGTCCCCAGGCGCGTGTGCTCGTCCCAGTCGGCCGTGCCGCTGTTGCGGAGGTCGATCCACGCCGCGGCGCTCTCGCCCGCGCGGATCTGAAGGGGGCCGGCGCTCGCCAGTGGGAACGACTGCATCACGTAGCGCGCGCCGTAGATCGGGTGACCGCCGCCGGTGAACGCCATCAGCGAGGCGAGGTCTCCGTTCCATCGATCGCGATCGATGCTGGTCCCGGCGATGCCCGGGATCGGGCTGCGATCGGGGCAGTTCGTGCAGCCGCTCGAGTACTGCCAGAAGTGCCAGTCGTCCCAGCCCGTCGCGACGTTGGCGCAGTTCATGTTGTAGTGCGACGTGCTGTAGTCGCTGATCCACAGCGGGAGCGCGGGCTCGGTGACCTGTCCGGCGAGGTAGCCGTTGCCGTCCCAGAACCAGGCGCCCGTGTAGATCATCGGTGCGCGACCCGGAGACGCCGTCACGCGCGCGATCAGATCTTCGAGCGCGGTGCGCGCGGTGGCGATGCTCGCGCAGCCCGCGGTGGCCGAGCCGCACGCTCCGTCGCTGCGGAACGGGCACATGCACTCGACGTCGATCGTGACGGGCAGATCACCCGCCCCGAGCGTGCCGACGGCGTCGGCGATGGCGGTGGCCTGGGCGGCGACGCCGACGGTGGGCCGGAAGAAGAGGTACGCGCCGCGCACCATGCCGGCGTCGCGGATGCCCTGGTAGTTCCGGACGAACGTGGGGTCCGAGTAGGTGCCGTCGCCGATGCGCGCGATGGCGAAGCCGCGCCCGGAGGCGTGGACCATGTTCCAGTCGATCGTTCCCTGGAACGACGCCACGTCGACACCCTCGACGAACGTCGTGTGGCACGAGGTGAGCTCGGCCTCCTGCGCAGCGAACTCGTCTCGGTTCATGGGCGCGCACGCAGAGAGCGCGAGGGCGGCGGCGAGCGGGGCGAGCGCGACACGGAACGGCGAGGTCGACGGCATGATCGAGCAAGGTACGCCGTCGGGCGGCCGAGCATCAATCCGCCCGCGCGCGTCGCCGTGCGGGAATGCTGGCGCGCGAGGCCTCGCGGACCGCGGCGCGCAGGAACGCGACGCCTTCGTCGGGCCCGCTCGTGCGGCGCCAGAGCTGGTGGACCGCGAGGGCGGGGAGCGGAATCGGCGGGGCGACGACCTCGAGCGGGAGGCCGCGGGAGAGCGCGCGCGCGACGCGCTCCATGAGCGTCGCCACGCCCCCGGTCTCCACCACCGCCAGGGGAATCGCCGTGAAGTGCGGCAGCGAGACCGCCACGCGCCGATGCCTCCCTCGGCGCGCCAGCGCACGATCGACCGTGTCCTCGTTCTCGCCGAAGAGCGCCAGCTCGACGTGCGGCAAGGACGCGAAGCGCTCGAGCGTGAGCCGAGGCGACCCCTTCGGTACGAGGCAGCGCGCAGGATCACGATGGACGAGCTCGGCGTCGTGGCCGGGTGGGATCTCGGGCGGCATGCCCACCAGGAGATCCACCTCGCCGCGCGCCAGGCCGTCCTCGGCGATCAGCCGGTCCAGGGTGACCACGCGCAGCCCGGCGCGCGGCGCCCGCCGGGCGAGCACGCGCAAGAGCGGAGGGATCAAGGTCACGGTGAGCGCATCGGCGCAGGCGATCGCGAACGTCCGCGTGCTCGTGAGCGGATCGAAGGGCGGGGAGCCCGCGACCAGGCGCGCAGCCTCGTCCAGCCACCGGGAGAGGCGCGGCGCCAGCGCGGCGCCGAACGGCGTGGGCGAGAGCCCGTGCGGCTCGCGAACGACGAGCGGATCGCCGAAGAGATCACGCGCCCGGCGGAGGGCGTTGCTCACCGCGGACTGCCCCACGTGCAGATGCGCCGCCGCGCGCGTCGCGCTCCTCTCTTCGAGCACGGTCGAGACGACGAGGAGCAGGTTGAGATCGACCGCAGCGAGATTCACGTCGCGCATATCACTCATCACATCTCATCACTTCCGGTCACGACGCGGCAAGCATACGCATGGATCGGAGGTCCCATGAACGTTCCCGACGGCACTGCCCCCACCCTCGACGGCTTCGGCCACATCACCCTCCCCGTGCACGACCTGGCGCTCGCCGAGCGCTTCTACGTGGGCCTCTTGGGCGCCACGCTCGTGCGCCGCTTCGATCGCGAGACCTTCCTGCGCTTTCGCCCCGATCGCGCCCACGAGGTCGACGCCGACAACAGCCCCCAGCACCTGGCGGTCCGCTTCGCCGACGGCCCCGAGCTGCACCTTTTCCTCCAGAAGCGCCGCGCGACGCCGACGCCGGCGCCCCACCCGCACCTGGCGATGAACGTCGATCACGACGAGCTCGACGTGTTCCACCAGCGCCTGCGCGAGGCGGGCGTCCCGACCGACGGCCCGCGGCGCCTGGGCCCTCCGGGCCACGCCTCCGTCTACTTCGCCGACCCGTTCGGCAACACGCTGGAGCTCGTGACCCTCGGCTATCGGGGCCGCGTCGAGGAGGGCCCGCCCGACGTCTCCCGGCTCGGCTGGAGCCCGTGAGCCGCTCGCGCGCGTCGCATCAGCGAGCGAGCGCGGCCTCGACCCAGTCGAGGCGGTCCTGGCCCCAGAAGAGCTCGTCCTCGACGAACATCGCGGGCACGCCGAAGACGCCGCGCCGTACGGCGCGATCGGTGCGGGCGCGGAGCTCGTCCTTGATCGACGCCTCTTCCGTGCGCGCCACGATCGCTGCGCCCGGCAGGCCCGCGCCGTCGAGCGCGGCCTCCACGACCGACGCGTCCTCGAGGTCCTCGCCGCGCGCATGGTAGGCGGCGAAGAGCGCGTGGATCGCGCGCACCCGCTCCGGCTCGGGCGTGGCGAGGATCGCGCGCATCGCCTTCACGCTGCGTCGCGGGTGATCGGCTCGCCGCACGAGCGGCACGCCGAAGTGCTCCGACCAGCGACGGAGGTCGAGGTCGACGTGGCGCCGCTTGGCCTCGCTCATCGCGCGATTGGGGTCGTCGGCCTGGCCGATCGCGCGAAAGACGCCGCCGAGCAGGATGGGCTCCCAGCGCAGGCGCGCCGCGTGCCGGGCCGCGATGGCCTCGATCTGCGTCGAGGCGAGGTAGGCGTAGGGGCAGACGACGTCGAAGGCGATCTCGACCTCTTTCCCGCTCATGGCCGCGCTCCCGGGTAGCGCTCGAGCAGGCCCTCGTCCTCCGCCGCCGGCACCAGCTTCGGATCGCGGGCCAGCGCACGCCGCAGGCGGTCTTCGGCCCGCGCGTGCTCGGCACGCTCGGCATAGAGGACGGCGGCCTCGTAGAGCGGCTCGCCCCACTCGGGCGCGAGCGCGATCGCCTGCTCGAGCGCGGCGAGCGCGTGGCCGTCTTCGCCGACCAGGTGCGCCGCCCGGCCGAGCCCGCTCCACGCCTGCGCATGCTGGGGCTCCGCCCGCACGATCTCCGCGAAGACGGCGGCCGCCTCCTGGTAGCGCTGCAGCTCGAAGAGCAGCTCGCCGACCGCGAAGCGATAGGGTGCCAGGACCGGATGCGCAGCCATCGCCTCGCGGTAGGCCGCGATGGCCTCCTCGTAGCGCCCCTCGTTCCGTAGGCGCTCGGCACGCGCGAGGCGCGCGCTGGCGTCGGGATCCCACATGGCGCGACCATAGCGGCTCTCGGCCTCGCTCGCACCGCCGCACGGGCTATCTTGGCTGCGTCATGCGCCGCGCGACCGAACGCCCCTGGATCTACGGACACCGCGGCGCGAGCGCACGCGCGCCCGAGAACACGCTGCGGGCGTTCGCGCTCGCGCTGGACGAGGGCGCCGACGGAGTCGAGCTCGACGTGCGCGACGCGGGAGACGGCACGGTCGTCGTCACCCACGATCCGACGCTCGAGCGAGTGGCGGGCAGCCCACGCGTCGTCGCTGCCTCCACGCTCGCGCAGCTCGCCGAGGCCGACCTCGGCGGCGGCGAGCGCGTGCCGTCGCTCGATCGCGTGATCGATCTCGTGCGCGGTCGCGATCGCCTTCTCAACGTGGAGATCAAAGGCGACGTCCCCGATCGGATGCGCCTGGTCCGCGCCGTGGCGCGCTTGCTCCGCCGGCGCCGCCGCGCCGAGCTCGACGGAATCCTCGTCTCGAGCTTCCGCCCCGAGATGCTGGCCGCCCTCCGAGCCCTCGGCGCCGGGGTCCCGGTCGCATTCCTGTTCGACGCCGAGCACACCGGGATCTTCCGCGCGCGGGTGCTCGCCCGAGCCCTCGGGCCGGACGGGATGCACCCGCAGCACCTGCTCGCCGCCCCGGCGCGGATCGCCCGCTGGCAGGCCCGGGGACGCTTCGTGGGCGCATGGACCGTGGACGATCCGTCCCGCGCCCGGGCCCTGGCGGCCGCGGGGATCGACGCGATCATCACCAACGATCCCGCCGGAATGCGGGCCGCGCTCGCCTGAAAGAGCCCCGAACGGGCGGGTTTTCTGCGTTGCTTCCGGCGCCCGCCCGCACTATAGCCAGCCCCCGATCGCGCCCGTCGGGGTGCGAGACCTTTTTCTTCGTCGGGCGAAGGAGCTTCTCCGCGTGGCAAAGCGCAATAGGAACCGCGACGAGTACGGCGACGAGGGCGAGAGCGAGCGCGACGACCACGTCCGCCTCGACGGCGTCATCACGAACGTCTTCGCGGGCGGCCAGTTCGAGGTGAAGACCGACACCGGCCCGATCGTTCGCGCCCAGCTCTGCGGCCGCATGCGCAAGTACCGCATCCGCGTGATCCTGGGAGACCGCGTTACCGTCGCGCTCAGCCCCTACGATCTGACGCACGGGATGATCGTCTACCGCGCGAAGTGACCGTTTTCGCGCCGCGATTCCGCCGCGGACCTGATCGGCTCGCCCCGCTCCCGCCCCCTCCCGTCCGCGGCCGCGCCGCTTCCGTCCGGGAGCTCCGCGGAGCGAGCACCCCTGCCTGACACCGCACGTAAGATGAATTCAGGCGCGCCCCGCCGGCCCGCGCCCTACCCTCGGCAGCATGATTCGCTGGGGACGACTCGTCTGGCTCGGTGCGCTCGCTGGCCTCGCCGGCTGTAACCCTCCGCCTCCGGCGGCCGATGGAGGGGCCACCGACGGCGCGAGCGGCCTGTGCTCCTTCGATCGCGACTGCGACGACGGGGTCTTCTGCAACGGCCGCGAGACGTGCACCCCCTCGAGCGCGAGCGCCGACGCGCACGGCTGCGTCGCGCCGGCCGCACGCGCGTGCCCGCCGCCGATGACGTGCAACGAGGCGATGGCGAGCTGCGCCGCCGACTGCACCGACGCGGACGCAGACGGGCACGGCGCGGTCGACTGCGGCGGCGACGACTGCGACGACACGAGCGCGACGCGCCATCCCGGCGCGAGCGAGGTCTGCGACGCCGCCGGCGTGGACGAAGACTGCGACCCCGACACCGTCGGTGACCGTGACCTCGACGGCGACGGCGTGACGAGCGCCAGCTGCTGCAACGGCACCCGTTGCGGCGCCGACTGCGACGACCAGCGGCGCGACGCCAACCCCACGGCGCCCGAGGTCTGCGACGCGATCGACAACGACTGCGATGCCGCCACCGACGAGGGCCTCGTCCTTCCGCAGTACCTCGACGGCGACCACGACGGCATCGGCGATCTCTCGCGACCGCTCGTCGCCTGCCCCGGCACGCCGGGCGTCTCGGCCGTGGCCGGGGACTGCAACGACACGCTGGCCTCGGTGCGCCCGACCGCGCCGGAGATCTGCGACGCGATCGACAACGACTGCGACAGCACGGTCGACGAGGACACGGTCGCGATTCCCTGGTACGTCGACCTCGACGGAGACGGCTGGGGCACCGTGTCGGCCACGAGCCCCTCGATCGACAGCTGCGTGCCGCCCGCAGGGCGTGCGATCCGGCCGGGCGACTGCGACGACGACGACGGGGCGGTGTCTCCGACCGCCGCCGAGGTCTGCAACGGCCGCGACGACGACTGCAACGGGCGCGCGGACTACTTCATCGCCGCCCACGACTCCGAGGACGACGATCGCGACGGCTATCCCGACGTGGCGTGCGGGCTCGCGGCGCCCGTCGTGAGCGACTGCAACGACGGAGATCCGCTCGACAGCGTGCCCGGCACGCCGGAGCTCTGCGACTTCCACGACAACGACTGCGACGGGCGGGTCGACGAGGACACCGCCCCCGGCGACTGGCTCGCCGACGTGGACGGCGACGGCTACGGCGACCCCGGCTCGGCCCCCATCCGGAGCTGCCCGATCGTGCCCGGGCGCGTCCGCAACGACGACGACTGCGACGACACGGACCGCGGGACGCACCCTGGCGCGGTCGACTCGTGCACGACGCGCCTCGGCGTCGACGACGACTGCGACGGAACGATCGACGAGGGCGGTGGCCACATCACGCTCTTCGTCGACGCCGACGACGATGGCTACGGCACCGGGGCCGCCTACGCGTCGTGCCAAGCGGACGCGCACAGCTCCACCCACGACGGCGACTGCGACGACGAGGACCCGCGGCGCAGCCCGGGCGCGCACGACGACTGCACCGGCATCGCGAGCGTCGACGACGACTGCGACGGCTCGGTCGACGAGACGACGACGACGCCGAGCTACTGGAGCGACGGAGACGGCGACGGGTTCGGGGGCGGCGCGCCGACCGCGACCTGCACGCCCGCACCGGGCGCCGTCCCGAACGGGGACGACTGCGACGACGCGAACCGCTTCCGCAACCCGATGGTCCCCGACGACTGCGCCACGGTGCGCGGCCTCGACGACGACTGCGACGGCTCGGTCGACGAGGCGCTGGCGCTCCGCGACTTCTACGTCGACGCCGATCACGACGGCTACGGCGTGGGCGCGCCCATGCCGGCTTGCGCAGCCCCGACCGGAACGGTTTCGACCCCCGGCGACTGCGACGACACGAGCGCCGCGCGCAACCCCGGCGCGCCCGACGACTGCACGCGGCCCATGGGCGTCGACGACGACTGCGACACGCGCGTGGACGAGGCCGCGACGTTCGTCCCCGTCTATCGCGACGTGGACGGAGACGGCTACGGCTCGGGCACGAGCGCCCTCGTGTGCGGCACGCCCAGCGGCTACGTCGCGCAGGGCGGCGACTGCGACGAGACCTCGATCGCGATCCATCCCGGCCGCACCGACGACTGCACGAGCATGCTCGGCGTCGACGACGACTGCGACGGGACGCGGGACGAGGACGTGGTCCTACGCAGCTGGTACGCCGACGCCGATCACGACGGCTACGGCGTCGGCACGGCGATGATGGCGTGCGCGGCGCCGGCCAACTACGCGGGCGCGAACGGCGACTGCGACGACAACAACGCGTCGCGCAGCCCGGGACGTGCCGACGACTGCACGGGCGCCGCCAGCGTCGACGACGACTGCGATCTGCGCGTGGACGAGTCGGCCACGACGAGCACCCTCTATCGCGACGCCGACGGAGACGGCTTCGGCGACCCCATGCTCACCACGCGCTCGTGCGGCGCCGTCGCCGGCTACGTGGCGAGCGCCACCGACTGCGACGACGCCCACGCGAGCGCCCGGCCGGGCGGCGACGAGAGCGTGACCGGCGCGAGCTGCGCCGACGCGATCGACAACGACTGCGATCACGTGATCGACTGTGCCGACACGAGCTGCAGCGGCATGGCGAGCTGCGGCAGCACGATGACGGTGAGCTCGGGCGACGCGCAGAGCGCGCCGATCCACGCGCTCGTGGCCTCGCCCACGGTGGTGCACCTCGTCGACGGGGCCGGCATGCCCCTCGTCGGCCGCACCGTGACGCTCTCGACGACGAGCGTGACGAGCTCGGTCGGCTACGCCGTCGTCACCGACGCATCGGGCAACGCGACGTTCCGGCTGCGGGCGCCGCTGCCCGTCGGCACGGAGACGGTGCGCTTCCAGGCGCTCGGGATCCCCGACCGCACGGCCACCGTGACGGCGACCGCGCCCGCGCCGGGGACGATCTTCAGCGTGCTGAACGGCGCGCGAGGCACGAACTTCCATCCGGCGAGCGGCCCCGCCTACGATCAGTCCGGCGACACGTTCAGCGCGATCTCGCAGGTCAGCGCGGGCGCCGACGGGAACGTGTTCTTCGGGGCCGGCGATCAGTTCCTCCGCATCCGTCCCGACGGCTCGGTAGTCCCGTTCTTGGGCGCGGGCTGCTGCGGTGTGAATGGCCTCGTCGACGGTGGCTCGGCGCTCGCCGCGCACATCGGCGCGGCGGTCGACGTCAACATCGCGTACGACGCGCCGCGAGGCCTGCTCTACTTCTCGCGCGACTGCGGCCTGTACTCGGTCGACGTCGCCACGCGCACCCTTCACCGCGTGCTCGGCGCGCAGGGCGCGTGCTCCGACACCGGCGATGGCGGGCGCGCCCTCGACGCGACGAGCTCGGGCATCCTCGGGCTCGCCGTGAACGACGCGGGCGGCGTGTACTTCACGCAGAACGGCTCGGTCGAAGGAGTCCGGGTGCTGCGCTTCATCGACACGGCCGGCAGCGTCCACCGCATCCTCCGTGCGCAGTACACCTACGGCTCGGTGCAGATCGGCTCCTTCCTGCGGCGGCCGGTCGCGATCCCGGGATCGTCCGACGTCCTGTTCAGCGGCGACTGCTTCATCTTCCCCGCGTCGGTGAACTGCATCGTCCGCACCGACGTGTCGGCGACGAACGTGCAGATCGTGGCAGGCGCGAACAGCAGCGACTTCAGCAATGGCCTCGACGCGCGCATGGCGCCGATCGAGGGCAACGACTGGTGGTTCACCGCGCTACCGAGCGGCGAGATCTGGATCACGAGCGACAGCGCGCAGACGATCCGCCGCATCGACACGATGGGACGCATCTACGACGTCGCGGGCACGCGCGGCACGGCGGGCGATGCCGGGGACGGAGGACCGGCCAGCGCCGGCCTGCTCCGCTACCCGCTGTCGCCGACGGCGTACCTCGGCAACCACGTACTCTTCAGCGATCGGAACAACCGAGCGCTGCGCGTGGTCTGGTGAGCGGCCGGGATCAGCGGTCGATCCGCGCTCGCGGCGTCCGAGATCAGTCGCCGAGGCGCAGCTCGTATCCGTAGACGGAACGTCCGTGCGCGCCGGCGACGTGCATCGTGGTGAACGCGCGCTGGACGCACTGCCGTAGCTGGGTGTCGAAGCCGCCGCGCTCGACCGTGGCCTCCGCGACGCGGCCGCCCTCGGTCACGGTGAACGAGACGTGCACGGTGCCCGCGTGGTGCGCGCCGCGCGCCTCGTACGACTCGTAACACATCGCGACGCTCGATCCGGTGCCGTGGACCGCCGCGCTCACCGCGTCGTCGGAGGCCGAGCCGGCGCCGTCCACGCGCTCACCGCGGACGACGTGCGCGTGGTCGCCGAGGGCCTCGTCGGCCTCGACCTCGTGGATGCTGCTGCCGCTGACGGCGACGTGATCGGCGGCGCTGTCGGGCGTGGTCTCGTGGACCACCGTCTCGGTCGGCGTGGCGTGGAAGGTCGCGTGCTGGACGCAGAGCCGCAGGTGCTCGCGCACGTCGGCAGCGCGCTGCAGGAGGGTCTCGATGCTCAGCTCGGCGTCGTGTCGGATCTGCTCGTCGGACGACGACGTGCGCTCCTGGGCCTCGTCCATCAGGCGCACGAGGCGCGTCAGGTGCGTCTGGTGCTCGGCGATGCACGTCTCGAGGGTCCGCACGGACTCGACGTCGCTCGTGTGCTGGGCCGCGGCGGGCAGCGCGTAGAGGCAGAGCGAGAGAGCGATCGCGAGCACGCGCATGAGCACCTCCGGGGGGCTCATCTTGGACGTCCGGGCCAGCGCCGTCATTCGAAACCCAGGCCGTGGCCAAGCGCGGCGCTCGCCCAGGGTGGCCGGTGAGCGCGCGCGCCCATGGACGAAAAAGGAGCTGCCTGGGACGGTCGAGCGGGGTGTCGTTTTGACGACGCCCGACCTCGGCGCTATGCTCGGCGCGACTCGCCGGTCTTTTTCCATCCGGTGGGGCGTCACGGTCGGGCGAGCATTCGCCGACGGGGGCTCTCGTGGCTCCGCCCTGGGGGGCTCGGACGCGGTAAGTGCTTGGTTTTTCTGGAGGTTCCCGAGTGCAGCAGCAGGCGCAGCAGCTCGATCAGCGGCTCTCGGTGCTCAAGGCCCTCATGGAGGGCGCCTCCGACAAGACGAAGTCCGAGTTCAACGACCGGATGGACCTCTCGTGGATTCACCACGACGGGGCGCTCGAGGGCGTGGTCTACGCGCCTCCGGAGCTGGCCGCGGCCCTCCGCGGCGAGGCGCCGACGGACCCGGCGCTCGTGCCGCTCTACGACGAGATCCGACAGAACAAGGCGGCGATCGATCTCGTCCGCGAGATGGCATCGAAGAAGAAGATCCGCATCGACCTCAACACGCTCAAGGAGCTCTACGAGCGCCTCGCGCCCGAAGAGGTCGAGGGCAAGAAGCCTCCCGCGTACCGGAAGGACATGCCCATCCACCGGCTCTACTTCCACGAGATCGCGACCCCCGACAAGATCTCCTACAAGCTGCGTCAGTTCATGGACTGGGTGAACGACCCGGAGACGTGGCGCACCACGCACGTGACGCGCCTGGCCGCGAAGGCGCACTTCCAGCTGCTGCACATCTACCCGTTCCCCAAGCACAGCGGGAAGCTCGCGCGCCTCGTGATGAACATGATCCTCCTCTCGGGGGACTATCCGCCCGCGGTGATCCACTCGACCGAGCGCCAGCGCTACTACGACGCGCTGAAGACCAACGACAACGCACTCGCCGGCATCGTGCGCGACGCGATCGTGTCGTCGATGGAGAGCGCGATCCGGTTCTTCGAGATCCACGCGCCGCCGCCGCCGCCGCCGCCGCCGGCGCGAAAGCCGCGGATGCCCCGCAAGGCCGAGACGAGCCCCGGCGCTCGCAGCGCGCCGAGCCCGAAGCGCTCGCGATCGAGCGCCTGAGCCGGCCTCGGAGCACGCGAGAGGCACGTGGAGCGGGAGCGAATCGCGACCAAGCTCGATCGGCTGGTGAGCTATCGGCTCTCCACGAGCGGGATGGCGTCCGAGCACTGGGCCGAGATCCTCGGCGAGATGGACCGCATGGCGATCATGCGCGCCGTCGCGAGCGCGGTGAAGATCGTCCTGCCCGACTGGGAGGCGGAGCAGAACGGAGACGCTCGTCCGCGCAAGGCGCTCGAGGCGGCCGAAGCCTGGCTCGCCGCGCCGAGCGAAGCGAACGGCGAGCTCGCGAAGACGGCGGCCAAGGCGTGCACCGGGGCACGCAACGACACCTTCGGTCGCGGCCACCACGTGCCGGAGGCGGCGCGCTCGCTCGCGCGCGCGGCGGGCGCGCTCGACGGCCCGCACCTGTTCGACGCGCTGGCGGCAGCGGAAGCGGAGCTGCTCGCACGGATCAACCTCGTGGGCGAGTACGAGCGCGGCCCCGAGCAGCGCAAGACGATCGTCGCGCTCTTGCGCACCGAGCTCCTGCCGCCTCTCGAGCCCGCCAAACCCGCGGCGGCGCCCGTCGACACGACACCGGTCCCCTACGCCGCGAGCGGCCACTTCGTGCTCGGCCAGCGCCTCGAGCACAAGAAGTTCGGGCTCGTGACGGTGGTCCTGGCCGACACGACGTGGATCGAGGTCGAGCTGACCGACGGCTCGAAGAAGCGCCTCGTCCACAAGCCCGGCTGAAGAACCGCATCCGACTCGGTGGCGTCGGCGCGGTCGTTCGGCGCGCCGCGCTCGCGCGGAGCGCGCTCGGCGAGCGTCAGGCGCGGCTGGGCTCGGGCTTCTTCGCGCGCGCCACGCGGAGGCCGACCCTCGCGCCGCCGCCTTCGCGGTTCTCGGCCCAGGCGCGCCCGCCG
>JBGALT010000039.1:0-50767 GCA_044223665.1 Sandaracinaceae bacterium
CCCTATGCAATTTCGCTGAGCCCCTGGTCGAGACAGTGCGGATGTTGTTATGCCATTCGTGCAGGTCGGAACTTACCCGACAAGGAATTTCGCTACCTTAGGACCGTTATAGTTACGGCCGCCGTTTACTGGGGCTTCGGTTCAATGCTTCGCTTGCGCTGACATATCCCCTTAACCTTCCAGCACCGGGCAGGCATCAGACCCTATACGTCGTCTTACGACTTTGCAGAGTCCTGTGTTTTTAGTAAACAGTCACAACCGCCATTTCACTGCGACCTCCGAGCGCTCCGGGGGCAAGCCCCTTCACGCCCAGTGGCACACCTTCTCCCGAAGTTACGGTGCCAATTTGCCGAGTTCCTTAACCAGGGTTCTCTCACGCGCCTTGGGATTCTCTCCCCGCCCACCTGAGTCGGTTTGCGGTACGGACACCAAAGCAGCTCAGTACGCGGCTTTTCTTGGAAGCATGGGCTCACCTGGTATCCCAGACTAGGTCTGGACCTCATCACTTCTCGGGCGTACGGTCATGGTTTGTCCCTACCGGGTCCTCATGACCACCCTACTAGCTTGAACACTGCAAACCAACCGCAGTGCCAGGCCTACCCTTCTCCGTCCCCGCTTGCTTCAACGATGTCCTTGGCGGTGCAGGAATATTAACCTGCTTTCCATCACCTACGCCTCTCGGCCTCGGCTTAGGATCCGACTAACCCATGGGAGGATTATCCTTCCCCAGGAAACCTTGGGCTTACGGCGACAGAGTTTCTCACTCTGTTTATCGCTACTCATGCCTGCATAAGCTCTTGTCAGGCCCGTTAGTGCTCCTTGCCGGTACACCGTGTATCTGCCTGACAATACTCCGCTACCGCTCTCTTGCGAGAACCCGAAGCTTCGGCACCGAACTTGAGCCCCGTTATATTTTCGGCGCAGGTTCGCTCGACCAGTGAGCTATTACGCTTTCTTTAAAGGATGGCTGCTTCTAAGCCAACCTCCTGGCTGTCTGAGCGCTCCCACATCCTTTTACACTTAGTTCGGATTTTGGGGCCTTAGCTGTCGATCTGGGCTCTTTCCCTCTCGGCAATGGACCTTATCACCCACTGCCTGTTTCCCGGATAGTACTCACCGGCATTCGGAGTTTGATTGGGTTTGGTAATCTGGTAGGACCCCTAGCCCATTCAGTGCTCTACCTCCGGTGGAATTCGTCCGAGACTATACCTCAATATATTTCGCGGAGAACCAGCTATCTCCCAGTTTGATTAGCCTTTCACTCCCACCCACAGCTCATCCCCTAACTTTTCAACGTTAGTGGGTTCGGTCCTCCAGGAGGTGTTACCCTCCCTTCAACCTGGCCATGGGTAGATCACTAGGTTTCGGGTCTGCGTCCCGCCACTGATTCGCCCTGTGAGGACTCGGTTTCCCTGTGGCTACACCTAACGGCTTAACCTTGCGACGAAACGCAACTCGCAGGCCCATTATGCAAAAGGTACGCGGTCGCACATTCCCTTGCGGGCATAGTGCTTCCACTGCTTGTAGACGCGCGGTTTCAGGTACTATTTCACTCCCCTCGCCGGGGTTCTTTTCACCTTTCCCTCACGGTACTTGTGCACTATCGGTGATTGGGTAGTATTTAGCCTTGGAGAATGGTCTCCCCAGATTCTCGCCGGGTTGCTCGTGCCCTGCGATACTCGGGAACACCCTAGAGGAGCTTTGGTTTTCGCGTACGGGGCTGTCACCCTCTCTGGCCGGCCGTTCCAGACCGTTCGACTAACCTCTACTCTCCCACGTTGGGGTCCCACGACCCCGCCGTACTTTCGTACGACGGTTTAGGCTCTTCCCCGTTCGCTCGCCACTACTGGGGGAATCTCGGTTGATTTCTTTTCCTCCGGGTACTTAGATGTTTCAGTTCCCCGGGTTGGCTGCTCCATGGCTATGTATTCACCATGATGCTGATGGCTCATCGCCATCCGGTTGCCCGATTCGGAAATCTCCGGATCAATGCCTGTTAGCGGCTCCCCGAAGCTTATCGCAGCTGTCCACGTCCTTCATCGCCTCCCAATCCCTAGGCATCCACCACGCGCCCTTTCTAGCTTGACCGTATATCCCTAAGGCACGCGTCGTGGCTCGAGACCGGGGTTCGTCGCAAGAGACACCATCCGAAGATGGAGCCCGATTCGACTCGCCACGGTGTCGCGCCATAGACGATCGTCTATTCGTCAGCGAAGCCTCGAACGGCTTGCTGACCTCAGCAACACACTTCCTTCTTCAGTTTTCAGAGAGCAACCTCGTGAGAGGGTCGAGGCGTTACCTCGTCTTCTGGAACGAGCGAGCTCGTGCGAGAAGACCAGCGAACGACTCCGAATGAAACCCAACGACGATTGGAGCTGACCGGGATCGAACCGGTGACCCCCGGCTTGCAAAGCCGGTGCTCTCCCAGCTGAGCTACAACCCCGGCACGAACCGACTGATGATCGAGTGGGGCTAGCTAGACTCGAACTAGCGACCTCACCCTTATCAGGGGTGCGCTCTAACCACCTGAGCTATAGCCCCGATGTTGGGGACGCGCGCGAATCGCGCTGCGTTGGGTTTCGTCGTTTCAAGGAGCGACCGTCTCTTCATGCCTCGCTCGGTGCGCGCAGGCGGACGGGGTCGGCCCCTGAAAACCGGATCGGACGACTTTGTGTGATTTTGTGGCTCAAGGCCACTAGAGATCGACGGGCTTGACCGAGCTGGCTGCTCTCTGTCGCTCCGAAGAGCCGAGAGTCAGCATTCGCTCCTTAGAAAGGAGGTGATCCAGCCGCAGGTTCCCCTACGGCTACCTTGTTACGACTTCACCCCAGTTACCGACCACTCCTTGGGGACCTGCCTCCCTTGCGGGTTGGCTTAGCCACTTCTGGAGCAGTCGACTCCCATGGTGTGACGGGCGGTGTGTACAAGGCCCGGGAACGTATTCACCGCTGCCTGCTGATCAGCGATTACTAGCAATTCCGGCTTCATGCAGGCGAGTTGCAGCCTGCAATCCGTACTGAGGTCGGCTTTTGCCGATTGGCTTCCCCTCGCGGGTACGCGACGTTCTGTACCGACCATTGTAGCACGTGTGTAGCCCCGGACATAAGGGCCATGAGGACTTGACGTCATCCCCACCTTCCTCCGGCTTGACGCCGGCAGTCTCCCCAGAGTGCCCAACTAAATGATGGCAACTGAGGACAAGGGTTGCGCTCGTTGCGGGACTTAACCCAACATCTCACGACACGAGCTGACGACAGCCATGCAGCACCTGGATTACGGCTCTCTTGCGAGCAAATCAGTGTTTCCACCGACTACCGTACTTTTCTAGCCCGGGTAAGGTTCTGCGCGTTGCGTCGAATTAAACCACATGCTCCACTGCTTGTGCGGGCCCCCGTCAATTCCTTTGAGTTTTAGTCTTGCGACCGTACTTCCCAGGCGGGGTGCTTAACGCGTTAGCTACGGCACCTCAGGGGTCAATACCCGAGACACCTAGCACCCATCGTTTACGGCGTGGACTACCAGGGTATCTAATCCTGTTTGCTCCCCACGCTTTCGCGTCTCAGCGTCAGTTGTCGTCCAGATGGCCGCCTTCGCCACCGGTGTTCCTCCTGATATCTACGAATTTCACCTCTACACCAGGAATTCCGCCATCCTCTCCGACACTCAAGACCCGCAGTTTCGAGCGCAGTTCCCAGGTTGAGCCTGGGGATTTCACGCCCGACTTACGGATCCGCCTACACGCGCTTTACGCCCAGTAATTCCGAGCAACGTTCGCACCCTCTGTATTACCGCGGCTGCTGGCACAGAGTTAGCCGGTGCTTGCTAAGGAGGTACCGTCAAGGACCCACCGTTTCTTTTGGGCCGTTTTCGTCCCTCCCCACAGAGCTTTACAACCCGAAGGCCTTCATCACTCACGCGGCGTGGCTGGATCAGGCTTGCGCCCATTGTCCAATATTCCCCACTGCTGCCTCCCGTAGGAGTCTGGCCCGTGTTTCAGTGCCAGTGTGGCTGATCATCCTCTCAGACCAGCTACGCGTCTTAGCCTTGGTGGGCCATTACCCCACCAACTAGCTGATGCGCCGCAGGATCATCCTAAAGTGCTAGCTTGTATACAGTGGCCAGCTTTTCCCTCTTCGACCGGAGTCGACGTGGGCTTATGCGGTATTAGCGTCCCTTTCGGGACGTTATCCCCCGCTCTAGGGAAGATTTCCTACGTGTTACTCACCCGGACGCCACGCTACCGGGGACGAATCCCTTTCGCGTTCGACTTGCATGTGTTAGGCCCGCCGCTAACGTTCGCTCTGAGCCAGGATCAAACTCTCCAGTTGAATCTTGGTAGTCTTGCCGAAGCAAGACCGCCTACTGTGAGCGAGACCCAAGCTGTTTCGTCATCGAATCCGTTGTGCTGAACGAACAGCGGAACGGAACCGACGCGAATCGAGCTCGTTGCTCGTACTCGGAAACATCTTCGCGCTCGAACGAGCCGAAGATGCCGTTGCATCTCTTTCGAGATGCTGGACCCGTGAACTCAATCACGGAGTCGTCCGATTCGGTTTTCAAGGACCGAGGAGAGAGGCAGCGGGGCTGCCCGTCTCGGGGGCTTAGGAGCCTAGCGAACATTGCTGTTCGCGTCAACTTCTTTGTTTCGAGTCACCGGCCACGTCGCCGCGTTCGGTGATTTCGATCGGGCTTCGGGGGCAAGAGCCGCGGAAACCTCGTCTTTCGGAAACCTCGTCTTCGTGGAGCCGTACGCTTCGGACCGGCTCTTCAGTGGGGGCGCGCTTTGTACTCTGTTTCAGCGGGCCGTCAAGAACTTTTTTCGACCACTTCTCCGACTTCGAACTGGCACCTCGAGGAGCGCTGGAAGTGCCCGTTTTCTGGGCCGAAACCTGTCTCCTCGCTCGAGGGACGCCGGATCTAGCATCGACCCTGGGGCTGTCAAACGTGAGGACGAAGAAATCGACCTCACTCCGCGTTGGACCCTAGAAATACGCCCGAAAGCGCGTCTCGCACCCTGCTCAGTCGAGCGGGAGCGCGATCGCTGCGGCGCCCGACGCGAGCCCGAGATGAGCGAGCGCATCCCGCGGAACCTCCACCGCCGTGCCGGGCGCGGCGCGGAAATGAGTCGGAATTGCGCGAAAGTAAGGGGGACGCGGGTGCTCCACGGCCAGCAAGCAGCGCGAGAGCCCAGACAGGTCCGCCGCAGCAGCCCGCGCTTCGACGTGGCGAGTGCGCTGCACGAGCGTGATCTCGTCGAGCGGGGCCACGAAGTGCGGCCCACCATCGAACGGGTCGACGCGGTTCCAGTACCGGAACCCGATTCGTTTCAATAGCTTCTCCACGCCGCGGGTCTGCGTCCCGACCTTGCCGATGACGGCGCGAGCGTCGGGCGGGAGCAGGGACGCGTAGATGTCGCCGTCAGGGAACAGGCCCCTGATGAACTCTTTGTTCTTCTTCGAGAGCCGGTCAGCCTCGCGATAGGTGAGGCCCGTGAAGTGGCGCCCGACGGCTTCCCAGAGGTGCGAGGTGCCGTCCGGCTCGAGCGGCGGCAGCAGCTCGGCGAGGATGCGCGGCTGGCAGCGGTCGCGGTGAGCGGCGATCCAGAGGAAGCGCACGTACGAGATCAGCATCCCGAGGTGCTCGGGGGCGCGTCGGGCATCGGGGTGGACCACGAGGCCGCCGATCTCCGTGGGACCGTCGTACGAGTAGCCGATCGACAGCACTTCGTGGCCGAAGTGGCGATCGAGGGTCGCGGAGTACCGCTCCTCGGTGTGGACGTCGAAGTAGATGTACGGCGCGTCTCGTCGACCCAGCTGGCCGATCACCATCGACGTACCGACCGCCCGTTTCTCCTCGAGGTCGCGGAGCACGAAGACGTACTCCGCGCGACGCGGATCGGTGATCGTGCCGTCGAAGCTCTGCTCCGAGAGCGTCAGGATCTGCGCGATCGTATCGCGATCGTTGGGCAGATTGACGGAGTCGAGGTAGCGGGCGAGCTCGACGAGATCGTCCTCGTCGGCCCGGGTCGCGGCACGGATCTCGTAGCGGATCGGCATGGTCAGAAGCGCTTTCGGCTGTCGAGCAAGATGGTCACCGGGCCGTCCCCGTCGCTCCGGACGCGCATGTGCGCCCGGAAGCGGCCCGTCTCCACGCTCGGCCCCAGGGCGCGCAGGCGGTGACACGCTCGCTCGTAGAGCTGCTCGGCGACGTCGGGGGCCGCCGCATCGTCGAACGAGGGTCGGCGACCGCGGCGCACGTCGCCGAAGAGGGTGAACTGAGAAACGACCAGGATCGCCCCGCCGACGTCGCCCACGGCCAGGGTCATCTTGCCGTCGTCGCCCGTGAAGATGCGGAGCCCGGCGATCTTGCCGCAGACGTAGTCGAGGTCGGTGTCCGCGTCGTCCTTCTCCGCTCCGAGATAGACGAGCAGGCCGTGCTCGATGGCGCTGACCGTCGTCTCGTCGACCTCGACCGAGGCACTGCGCACCCGCTGGACGACCGCCCGCATGCGAGCCGGTGTACCCCGCCGAACGCGTGGTAGGAAGGCCGTCGTGACGGCATTCGTGGGTCTCACCGGGGGAATCGCGTCGGGCAAGAGCACGGTCGGTCGGATCTTCCGCTCGCTCGGGGCGACCGTGATCGACGCCGACGAGGTCGCGCGCGAGGTGGTCGAGCGCGGAAGCGAAGGCCTCGCCGCGATCGTCGCCGCGTTCGGGCGCGAGGTGCTGGCTCCGGACGAGACGCTGGACCGCAAGAAGCTCGCTTCGCTCGTGTTCGAGGACGTCGAGGCACGCAAGCGCCTCGAGGCCATCACGCATCCGCGAATCCTCGCGCGCAGCATGCAGCTCATGGCAGCCGCGGCCTCCCGCGGCGACTCGCTGGCCATCTACGAAGCGGCGCTGCTCGTCGAGAACGGCTCCTACAAGATGCTGCAGGCGCTGGTCGTGGTGGCAGCCTCCGAGCAAGCCCAGATCGCGCGCGTCCGAGCCCGAGACGGGCTCGACGAGAGCGCGGCGCGCGCCCGGCTCGCTGCCCAGTATCCGCTGGAGAAGAAGATCGCCGTGGCCGACCACGTGATCTGGAACGATGGTGACCTCGCCAGCCTCGAGGCCCGGACGCGCGAGGTGCACGCGGCGCTTCTCGCGCGCTTCGGTGAATGAGAGCATCGGCCATGGCCTCGCGCACCCCCCGCACGACGCTCGTCACTGGTTTTCCGACGAGCTTTCTCGCCGCGCGCATGACCCGGAAGCTCCTCGAGAGCGACCCCGAGGGAGAGGTGCGCTGCCTCGTCCAGGAGAAGTTCCTGCCGCGCGCCGAGGAGATCGCGCGCGAGCTGCCGGCGGCGCACCGCAAGCGCCTGGTCCTGCTCGAGGGCGACGTCGCATCGATGGACATGGGCCTCTCCGGCGCGGAGTTCCTCGACCTCGCGGCGAGTGTCGACGTGATCCACCACTGCGCCGCCGCGACCTACCTCGGTGTGGAGCGGGACGTCGCACAGCGGCTCAACGTAGAAGGCATGCGGGAGGTGCTCGAGCTCGCCCGCGAGGCCTCTCACCTCGAGCGGCTCGTGCACTGGTCGAGCGCGCTCGTCTCCGGCAAGCGGCGCGGCGTCGTGTCGGAGGAGGATGTCGATCACGGTCCGTTCCGGAACGTGGTCGAGGAGACGCGCTGGCACGCCGAGCGTCTCGTGCGGGCAGCGTCGTCGTCGCTCCCGGTGACCATCCTCCGGCCGTCGATCCTCGTCGGTGACTCGACCACGGGTGAGATCGATCGCTTCGAGGGCCCCTATCTCCTCGTCGTGCTGATGCTCAGCACGCCCGTGGACCTCCGCGTTCCGCTGCCTGGAAGCGGCGACGTCGCGCTCAACGTGGTCCCCATCGACTACGTCGTGGAGGCCGGCTCGGCGATCGCCCGCGATCCTCGCTCGATCGGGCGCACGTTCCACCTCGTCGATCCGAAGCCGGCGACGGCCCGCGAGGTCTTCGAGCTGATCGCGCACTCCGCAGGAAGGCCCTCGCCACGAGGCTCGGTGCCCACCAACCTCGCCACCGCGCTGCTGCGAACGCCCGGGCTCGAGCGCTTCGCCAACGTTCCGCGCGCGTTCCTCGAGCAGCTCGCGACCGAGGTGTCGTACGACGACCGCGGCGCGCGGGAGATCCTGGGCTCGGGCGGCCCGACGTGCCCGCGCTTCGCCACGTACGTGGACGTCATGGTCGACTTCGTTCGTCGCCAGCAGACCGAGCGACGCGCGAAAGAGGTGCCGGTGGAGGTCGAGCAGGAGGACCCGTTGGCGTGAGCACCGCTCCGCCCGACTGCCGCGCGTCGAGCGCTCGCGGCGGGGCACGCTGCGGTGAGCGCCCTGGGTGTGATCCAGCGCGGTGGTGAAGTCTTGCAACGGGGCGACTGCGGAGAACGGTCGAGGCCTGCGGCATGTCGCGTCGTGAGACCGGCCTTCAGGCGTCGCCGAGCCCGAGGACGCAGCGCAGCGGCCGACCGGCCGTGAGCAGCGCCCGGAGGGGGAGGTGGCGAGCGTCCGAGCTTACTCGGACGCGGCATCAAGGCCGGGATCGCGGCGCGTCGCCGCCGAGCACCGCCAGCGACCACGCCCGAGCGCCCTCGACCGATCGTCAGCCGAAGCGGCCGGTGATGTAGTCCTCGGTCCGGCGCACGCGCGGGCGCGTGAACACCTCGTTGGTGACGCCGTGCTCGACGAGCTCGCCCATGTAGAAGAACGCGGTGAAGTCGCTCACGCGCGCCGCCTGCTGCATCGAGTGCGTGACGATGACGATCGTGTACTCGCTCGCGAGCTCGCGGATCAGCTCCTCGATGCGTGCGGTCGCGATCGGATCGAGCGCCGAGGCCGGCTCGTCCATGAGGATGACCTCCGGCGCGATCGCGAGCGCCCGCGCGATGCAGAGCCGCTGCTGCTGGCCGCCCGAGAGCGCGAGCGCCGACTCGTCGAGTCGGTCCTTCACCTCGTCCCAGAGCGCGGCGCCGCGGAGCGACTTCTCGACGCGCTCGGCGAGCACCGGCTCGCGCTTCTCGCCGTGGATGCGTAGGCCGAAGGCCGCGTTCTCGAAGATGCTCTTCGGGAACGGGTTGCTCCGCTGGAACACCATGCCGACGCGGCGGCGCACCTCGACCGGATCGACGTTGCGCGCGTAGATGTCCTCGCCGTCGAGCAGGATGCGGCCCTCGACCCGGCAGCCGTCGAGCAGGTCGTTCATCCGGTTCAGCGTGCGGAGGAAGGTCGACTTGCCGCAGCCACTGGGGCCGATGAGGGCCGTCACCCGGTTCTCGAGGATCGGGAGCGTCACCTTCGAGATGGCGCGCTTGTCGCCGTAGAAGACGCTGACGTCGCGGGTCTCGACCTTCGGGGCCGGCTCCGCCTCGGCGCTCGTTTCGGGCATCTGGGTCACACTGCGTACTTCGCCCGCGTGCGACTGCGCAAGACCACGGCCGTGAGATTGAGCGAGAACGTGAGCAAGAGCAGCACGGCGACGGTCGCGAAGAGCACCGGCCTGGCCTGATCGACGTTGGGGCTCTGCGTCGAGAGCGCGAAGACGTGGTAGCCGAGGTGCATGTACATGTCGCGCAGATCGGTCGGCAGATAGGGCAAGAAGTTCGCGGCGCCCGTGAAGATGATGGGCGCGACCTCGCCCGCCCCTCGGCTCACCGCGAGGATCACGCCGGTGAGGATGCCGCTCGAGGCGTTCGGCAGGACGATGCGCACGAGGGTCTGGAAGCGCGTCGCGCCGAGGCCGATCGCCGCCATCCGCAGATCGCGCGGGACGTTTCGTAGCGCTTCTTCGGTCGTCACGATCACGACCGGCAGCGTGAGCACCGCGAGCGTCAAGGACGACCAGATCACGGCCGGCTGGCCCCAGACCGGGCCCTCGCTCGCGTCGTAGAACGCCTCGTCGAGGCCGCGTCCGACGAACATCACGAAGAAGCCGAGCCCGAAGAGACCGAAGACGATCGAGGGAACGCCGGCGAGGTTCTGCACGGCGGCGCGCACGAGCGAGGCCATCCTCGAGCGTGGGGGCGCGTACTCGGACAGGTAGATCCCGGTCGCGACACCGATGGGGACGCCGATGATCGTCATGAGCAACGTCAGGACCACCGTGCCGTAGATGGCCGGGAAGATTCCGCCCCCCATCATGTCGGCCGTCGGCGACTCGGTGAGGAAGGCCGCCGAGAGGTGCGGCGCGCTCTCGACACCGACCTGCACGAGGAGGACCGCCGTGACGCCGAGCACGAGCGAGACCGCCAGGAGCGAGGCTCCCGCCAGGATCCAGTCGGCGGTCGTGTAGCGCATCAGCGGCCGCGGGAGGCGGCCGTGAGCCGCTGGTGCAGGCGGTCGACGATCGTCGCCCCGGCCCGGTTGAGGATGAACGTGATGACGAACAGGACGGCGCCGAGAAGGAAGAGCACCCGCCAGTGGGCGTCCCCTTGGGTGACCTCGCCGAGCTCGGAGGCGATCGTCGCGGTCACCGTGCGCGCGCTCGCGCCGGGCGAGAGCACGTCCATCACGGCGGCGTTGCCCGAGGCCATCAGCACGACCATCGTCTCGCCGATCGCGCGTCCGAGACCGAGGATCACGGCCGCCGCGATCCCCGGGAGCGCGGCGGGGAGCACGACGCGCATGACGACCTGGTGCTTGCGCGCGCCGAGGGCGAGCGCGGCGGCCTCGAGCTCTTTCGGCACCGCGCGCAGGGCATCCTCGGAGATCGTGAACACGAGCGGGACGACCGCCATCGCGAGCCCGATCGCCGCCACGAGCGCGTTGAGCCGATAGGTCAGCCCGAAGACGTCCTGCACGATCGTCGCGACGACCATGAGCGCGAAGAAGCCGAGCACCACGCTCGGGATGCTCGCGAGCAGCTCGATCGCGGGCTTCAGGATCTCTCTCGCGCGCTTGGGCGCGTACTGCGAGACGTAGATCGCCGAGAGCAAGGCCAGTGGGACGGCGATGAGCAGCGCGAGGACGGTGACGCGAAGGGTTCCGAGGAAGAGCGGGACGACGTTCATCTTCGCGACGTCGCCGACCGGCTGCCAGAGGTACTCGGCGTCGTGGTGGCCAGGCCAGGTGCGCGGAGCGAGGAGCGCCCCGAGGCCCCCGACGTGGGCCTGCGCATCCGGCTCCCAGAAGATCGGGAGCGCTTCCTTCGCGATGAACACGAAGATCAGGACGATCGCGGCGATCGCGGTGAACGCGAGCGTGCGGATCACGCCCTCGGCGATGCGATCACCGAGCGGCGCGCGAAACGAAGTGCCGAGGCGCGGGCGAGGCGCGCGCGAGGGGCGCGGCCGGTCGAGCTCACCACTCTCGCGGGGAGCGCTGTCGACCGGAGGGCTGACCTCGCTCGCGCCCGGGCTCATGACGACGCGGCTTCCTGCGGAACCGTGGTCGCGGGGGCCGGGGCCGGGGCCGTGGGGTCGGCGGGCGCGGGTGCCGCACCGGGGTCCGCGGGCGCCGCGGTCGGGGCCGGCGCGGCGGCCGTGCCTTCGCGCGGGAGCGGGTAGTAGCCGGCCTGCTCGACGAGCGCCTGTCCCTCCGGCGAGACGACCCAGGTCAGGAAGTCGGCGGCCAGACCGCTCGGCTCGCCCGCGGTGTACATGAAGAGGTAGCGGGAGATGGGGTAGCTCCCGCTGAGCGCGTTCTGCATCGTCGGCGGGATGGGCTCGCCTCCGTTCGAGACGGGCAACACGCGCACGCCTTCGGCGTACCCGATCCCGCCGTAGCCGATGCCGTTCGGGTCGTGGCTGATCGCGTTGATGACGGCCGCCGTGCCCGGAAGCGTCTGCGCTTGGGCCGCGAAGTCACCTCCGTGCAGCACGTGCTCCTTGAAGTACGCGTACGTGCCGGAGCTGTTCTCGCGGCTGTACAGCACGATCGGCGCGTCGGGCCCGCCCACGGCCGACCAGTTGGTGACGGCGCCGGTGAAGATCTGTTGGAGCTGGTCGAGCGAGAGCGACTGGACGGTCGAGCTCTGGTGCACGTAGATCGCCAGCGCGTCGATCGCCACGCGCGTCTCGTGCGGCGCCGCGTGCTGTCGCGTCTGGAGGTCGGCCGTCTCGCGCTCGCTGATCGGACGGCTCGAGTCCGCGATGTCGGTCGTCCCGTCGAGCAGCGCCGCGATGCCGGTGCCCGAGCCACCGCCCGAGACCTGGATGGTCGTGCCCTCGTGGGCGTGCATGTATCCCTCGGCGAAGCGCTGCGCGAGGATGACCATCGTGTCGGAGCCCTTGAGGCTGAGCGTGCCGCCGCGCGCGGACCCGGTGCCCTCGGTCTGGCCGGTGCCGCTTCCCACGGGCTCGCTCGTCGCGCTCCGGCCATGACCGCCGCTGCAAGCCACCACGAAGAGCGCGGCAAGCGCCGTGAGCACCGTCGTCTTGGTCGCCAGGTGAACCCTCTTCATCTTCGCTCCTCGCTCGGGCAAGCCCGGACATATCGCTCTCGCGTGACGGCCCCGTGACGACGGCGTTCAGCCGCAGTTCACGTGGCGCCCCGGCGCGAGACGCAGCCAGCGCGTGGCGATCCTCGACGGGAGGCCGACACGACCGCAGTTGCTGATCACCGGATGGTGCGCGACCGCGACCTGCCTGGACGAAACCGACGCCTGCAGGCCGGAGCCCAGGCGATCTCGTGCGGACGTGTGACGCATCGGTGACTCGCTCCGGGGTCGTGTAGCAGCCGGCGTCACAAACCCGTGCGACAGGACGGGAACTTCGTCCCGAAGTGCCACGATCACCGAGTTCACGTGACGATTCGAGCCCTTGGCGAGCGATCGCGTCACCTGGGCTCATGTCTCAGGTGACGGCCGTGTGACGAACCCGACGCCGGAGGTGAGCCTCGTCACGGTTTGTCGAACAGACCATGCAGCAGAGCCCGCCGGACTTTGCCGTTCTGGTCGCGCGGAAGGGCATCCACCACGCGTACCCTTCGCGGGAGCACGACGGGCTCGAGGTAGGGCTGGAGCGCCGCGCGCACGCTCCGCGCGTCGTGGTGCTGCTTCGAGACGATGACGGCCCAGACCTCGGTGCCGCGCGCGCCGCCGACGTCGACGGCGAGCACGGCCGCATCGTCGATGCCGGGGACGGCGAGCAAGCGGTGCTCGAGCTCGGCGATCGAGACGCGCGTTCCGGCGATCTTCAGGACGCCGTCCATGCGGCCGAGGAGCTGGAACCCGTTCGTGCCCACCCGCTCGGCGCGATCACCCGTCGCGAACGGCTGCGGCGCGCTCGGATCCACGAACGGCGAGCGGACGAGCAGGCGCGCGTCGTCGCCGACCACGATCTCGACGCCGTCGAAAGGCGTCCACGGATCGTCGGGATGGGAGCGGTGCGCGATCCCGCCGGTCTCCGAGCTTCCGTAGGCGGAGGTGACGCGCCAGCCGAAGCGCGCCTCGAGGTCGTCGTACGTCTCGCGCGGCAGTGGGGCGCCCGACGAGAAGATGCGGTCGAAGGGCGGCATCGCGCCGGGGTCGAGGGAGCGCAGAGCGCGCAAGTGCGCCGGAACGCTGACGAGGATGCGAGCGCCATCACGTCGTGCGAGGGCCGCGAGCGGCTCGCCGTGCAGCACCGTCTCGCGCGCAAAGGGCGCGCCGCTCACGAGCGGCAAGAGCACGCCGAAGAGCAGCCCGTAGACGTGGTGCGGCGGGACGGTCGCCAAGATCGGGGTCGTCGCGTCCACGCCGAACATCGCGCGCAGCGTGTCGGCCTCGCCGACGAGCTGGCCCGCCGTCTTGGGACACCGCATCGGCGTGCCGGTGGTCCCGCTCGTGTAGACGTCGACGATCGGGCGCGCGCGGTCGAGCGGAGGGAACGACGCGAAGGGCGGCCCCGAGCTGCGCGCGTCGGCTTGGACGATCGCCGCCACGTCGATGCCCAACATCCCGGGACGGTCGTGGAGGACCGTCCGGACGTTCTCGCGATGGCGGATCTCGCGCACCATCTCGGGCTGGGCGCTCGGCGGGAGCGCGACGACGGCCCCGCGCAGGGTGCAGGCGATCAAGGCGGCCGTGAAGAGGTAGCGGTCGTCGGCGACGAGGACGACCTCGCCCCCCGCCACGTCCTCGGGCAGGGCACGGGCGAGCGCGTGAACGTCTCGGACGAGGTCCTCGACCCTGCGGGGGAAGGTGCCGGTAGCGACGAGCGAGCCGGCTCGGTGCCGCGACAGGAACCCCGGGAGCTCGGCCGACATCGGGATGGAGGTTGGTCCGACTTGCGCGAACGCGCACGGGGAGGCACACGCTCGTCCGATGCAGACGCGCTTCCTGGGCCGCACCGACGTGCGGCTGAGCGAGATCGCCCTGGGAACCTGGGGCCTTGCGAGCGGCGCGTACGGCCCCGTCTCGGAAACGCGCTTCGAGGACACGGTGCGCGCCGCGTGGGAGGCGGGGGTCACCACGTTCGACGTCGCGCCGCTCTGGGGCGCGAGCGAGCGCGTGACGGCCAAGGCCCTCGGCAAGCACCTCGCCGACGCCGTGCTCGTCACCCGCGTGGGTCAGGTCGAGAGCGGCGACCGCGTCCTGGGCCAGTTCGATGCGATCGCCATCGGCGCAGCGATCGACCTGAGCCTCGAGCGCATCGGCCGCGACTGGGTGGACGTCGTGCTCTTGCACAATCCGCCCGACGGCGCGCTCCAGACCGAGCGCTTCGCGAAGGGCATCGGAACCGCGATGGCATCGGGCAAGGTGCGCGCGTGGGGCGTGAGCACTGGCACCCTCCATGGCGCGCGCATCGCCATCAAGCAGGGCGCGCAGGCGGTGTGCCTCCCCTTCAACGTGCTCGCGCCCGACGACGTCGAGGAGCTCTTGCCGATGCTCAAGGAGAACGGCGTCGGGCTGCTCGCCCGCTCGCCCCTCGCGTACGGCCTGCTCGGCGGCCGGATCAACGAGCAGACCAAGTTCGGCCCCGAGGACCACCGTCGCGATCGCTGGACCGACACGTCACTCAAGGCCCGCCTCGAGCGAGTCGCGACCCTCACGAAGATGAGCCCGCACGGCGATCTCGCCGATCTCTCGCTCCGCGTCGTGCTCTCGACCCCTTTCGTGAGCACCGCCCTCGTCGGCGCGCGCTCACCCGAGCAGATCGCGCACGCCGCCAAGGCCGGGCGCGACGGAGCGCCCTACCTGGAGAACCTGCTGCTCAAGCAGATCGCGACGCTCCCCCGGTGACGCGCAGGCCGCCCGCGCGCGTCGTGTGCGAGACTCCCGGTCATGCTCAAGCCCGCCCTGCTCGTCTCCGTCGGCCTCGCGTCCTTGACCCTCGGCTGTGGAGGCGGTGGCGCAAGCGCCGGGGTCGACGCGTCGCAGGGCAGCGACAGCGGCTCGTCCAGCTCGGTCGGGAGCTGCGATCTGCGCTCCTCGGCCGGGTACTGTCAGGAGTACGCCTTCGCGGCGACTGCGCTCGCCGCCTACCACACGAGCTGCACGACGAACGGCGGCACGTGGGCGGACGCGGCGTGCCCACGCGCGAGCGCGCTCGGCGGCTGTGGCCGCACGGAGGCCGGCTTCGGCGAGACCGCGAACTGGTTCTACGCGGGCGGTCCCTACGCCGACGCCAACGCCGTGATGACCGTCTGTGCGGGCGATCCCGCGGCGCACTTCATCGCGCCTTGAGGGCGGGCTCCCTCGGCCTGCTCGGGCCGAGGATCCCCACGACGCTCGCTCCTCGGACTGCTCGCCTCAGCCCGCGTCCGAAGCGCCCTCGTACATCGCGTCGATCTCGGTCGCGAAGGACGAGGCGACCTTGTTGCGCTTCACCTTGAGGGTCGGCGTCAGCTCCCCGGTCTCGATGGCGAGCGGGCGGGCCTGGATCGAGAACTTCTTCACCTGCTCGACCTTCGCGAGCTTCTCGTTGGCGGCGTCGACGGCGCGCTGCACCTCGGCGCGCACGTCGGCGTTCGTGCCTGGCTCACCCGTCGCCCCGCGCTCGGCCATCCACTTCTTGGTGGTCTCGGGCTCGAGCCAGACGAGGGCCGACAGGAACTTGCGGCGATCGCCGATGACGACGACCTCGGCGACCAGCGGACAGAGCTTCACGAGCTCCTCGATGTTCTTGGGCGTGATGTTCTTGCCGCCCGCGGTGATGATGATCTCCTTCTTGCGGCCCGTGATGAAGAGGAAGCCCTCCTCGTCGAAGCGACCGAGATCGCCGGTCCGCAGCCAGCCGTCGTCGGTGAGCGTGTCACGCGTGGCGGCCGCGTCCTTGAGGTAGCCGGGGAAGACGTTGCGACCCTTCACGAGGATCTCGCCGTCCTCGGCGATCTTCACGTCGACACCGGGGAGCACGGGCCCGACCGAGCCGAGCTTGGTGCGCCCTGGGACGTTGAAGCTCGTCGGTCCCGAGTCCTCGCTCTGCCCGTAGATCTCCTGCACGTCGAGATCGACGCTCGCGAAGAACGCGATGACCTCCTTGCCGATCGGCGCCGCCCCGGAGACGAGGCACGTGGCTTGATCGAGGCCGAGCGCCTCCTTGAGCGGCGCGAACACGAGGCGCGTGGCGATGCGATGCTCGATCGCCAGCATGCCCGAGGGCACGCCGCCGCGCGCGCGCAGCGCCGAGACCTCGGCGCCGACGCCCCGCGCCCACTTGGCGATGCGAGCCTTGGCGCCCGTCGCGTTCTTCATCTTGCCTTCGATCGCCGCGTGGAACTTCTCCCAGATGCGCGGCACGCCGAAGAAGAGCGTGGGACGGCACTCCTTGATGTTGTCGGCGAGCTTGTCGATCGACTCGGCGTAGTAGACGGTGCCGCCTGCCGTGACCGGGCCGTGGATCGTCACCATCTGCTCGGCGATGTGCGAGAGCGGCAGGTAGCTGAGCGTGCGCGCGCTCGGGTCGTTCTTCGTGACGTCCGCCAGCATGCGCGACGTCCACGCGAGGTTCTCGTGCGTGAGCATGACGGCCTTCGGGGGGCCCGTCGTGCCCGACGTGTAGATGAGCGTCGCGACGCCGTCGGGCTTCAGCGCCTCCACCCGTGCGTGGATCTCCTTCTCCTGGACGGCACTGCCGCGGGCGAGGAAGTCCTGCCACGAGAAGAGCGTGGGGCCGCCCTCGGGCGCCTTCGGGGGCGTCACGCCGCCCATGAAGACCACGTACTTGAGGCCCGGGAGCGCGTCGCGCTTCTTCTCGAGCTTCTGCCACTGCATCTCGTTCTCCACGAGGACGAGCGGCGCTTCGGCGTGGTGCACGATGTACTGCACTTCGTCGGGCGAGCAGGTGGTGTAGATCCCCGCGGGCGCTCCGCCCGCGCACATCGCCGCGAGGTCGAGGACGACCCACTCGGGGCGGTTGAAGCCGAGGATGCAGACGCGCTGTCCAGGCTCGAAGCCGAGCGCGACGAGCGCGCGTGCCGCCTGGCTCACCTGCACGCCGTACTCGGTCCACGTGGCGGCCTTCCACACGCCGTCACGCTTGACGAGGTACGCGCTGCGATCGGACTGCTTCCGGACCTGTTCGAAGAATCGCTTCGGGATCGTGTCGGCCATCGGCCGGCGATTCTACTCGCTCTGGGCAGGAGCGGAGGGCTCGTCGGGATCATGGCCCGAGAGGGCCGTGACGACGTACACGATCGGGGTCGCGATCAAGAACTCGAAGTCGATCTCGAGGCCGCCGGTGACCTCCCAGGTCCGGCCGTCGAGACCGGCGCGGCCCGTCGCGTAGATGGCGACCCCGTGCGTGTAGCAATCGAAGTGGTCGTAGGGCTGGTAGGCGGCGCGCAGCGTCAGCACGCCGATGCCGCCATCACGCCCGGCCGGACGCGCGGCGTAGCCGGCACCGAGCATCGCTTCGAGCGCGAAGTCGAAGCCGAGTGGAAGCAGCACGGCGACACCGCCGGCTGCCTCGAAGGTCTGGAACGTGGCGGTGCGGAGGTCGACGCCCGGCCCGATGCGGAATCGCTGCGCCGCCGCGTCGCCGATCAGGAGCTCGGCCCGCGCGCCGAAGTCGAAGAGCGCCGCCACCGGACGCTCGGCCGGCAGCTCGGCGCCACCGCCGAGGAACAAGCGCGAGGTGACCTGAGCGTCGATCTGCGCGCCGGCCCGCCCGGGCACGGCCGCCGCCACGACCAGCACCGTGAGCGCGGCCCAGCGCGTCGCCGTCATGTCACATCGTCAGCCAGACGTAGCCGTGGTCGAGCTCGACGTCGTGCGCCTGCGACTGACCGTGCGTGATGACCGAGAGGCTCTGGTGCCGCTCGGAGGCCATCGAAAGCGCTCCGGTCGCCTGCTGCTGGCCCAGCTCGGAGATGGTGCGCCCCCCGATGGACACGATGCGATCGCCTTCGGTGATGCCGGCGCGGCCCGCGGGCGAGTGCGGCTCGACCGAGACGACCACGAGCTCGCCGCCGCGTACCTCGAAGGCGCTGATCCCGATCCCGCGGTGCGCGTGGGGCTCGTCGAGGCGGATCGTCAGGTACGACTCGCCCTCGAGCAGGATGCGGGCCTCGACGCCCGGCAGGGCGTTTCCAGGGCGCCCGTGGCCGCGGTAGATGCCGATGGGGTCGGCGCCGACCGCGTCGCGATCCCACACCTCGAGCCGGAACGAGGACCCGGGCGGGATCTCGATGTTCCGCGGCAGCGTCTGGCTCCACGCGGGGGCGGTGGTGTCGTCCTGGGTCGAGGACTCGAAGACGAGCGTCTCGTCGCGATACACGCGCACGAAGGGGTCGGGCGGGCCTGCGCCGTCGTCCCAGTCGGAGTTGCCGCGGTTGCGCGTGGGCACCTGCGCGCTGACGATCGTCATCCAGTACACGTTCGACGGCTCGCCCGGGCCCCCGGCGGTCGTGTGGACCTCCGAGAGCGAGGTCGAGCGGCGCGGATACGCGCAGGACGGAACCACCAGCGCGAGCGCCAGCAGGAAGCTGAGGATCCCCGACCGCAACATGAGCGCGAGCTTAGGCCATGGGCCGAGGCCGCGCCAAAACGCGGACGGCCCGCTCGGCTGCTATCGCTTGGACTCGGCCTTGGCGTCCAGGCGCGCGCGCGCCCAGTCGATGCGCCGGCGGAGCTCTTCGTACTCGCGGCCCTCGTACTCCTGGCCGAAGCCGGCGAGGTCCGCCTCCGCGCGCTCGAGATCGCCCTTGGCGGCGCTCTCGTCGATGTCCTTGGGCGCGAGGAACGCGTCGGTGAGCATCAGCACCTTGTCGGAGCCGGCCTCGACGAAGCCGGCGCTGACCGCCGCCACGAAGACGTTCCCCGAGGAGCGGTAGCGCAGTACGCCGGGCTTGAGCGCCGCCAGAAGCGGAAGGTGGCCCGGCAGCACGCCGAACTCACCGTTCACGCTCGGCGCCTGCACGCTGTCGGCCGACGTGTTGAGCGCGAGCCCGAGCGGCGTCGCGACCTCGAGAGTCAGGGAGGTGTCGGCCATCGCTGCCTCAGGCCTTCAGCTCGGCCGCCGCCGCCGCCTTGACCTCGTCGATGTTGCCCTTGAGGTAGAAGGCCTGCTCCGGGATGTGATCGAGCGCGCCCGAGAGGATCTCCTCGAAGCCGCTGATCGACTCCTCGAGCTTGACGTACTTGCCGTCCGAGCCCGTGAAGACCTTCGCGACGAAGAAGGGCTGCGAGAGGAAGCGCTGGATCTTGCGGGCGCGATCGACCGTGAGCCGGTCGTCCTCGCTGAGCTCGTCCATGCCGAGGATGGCGATGATGTCCTGCAGGTCCTTGTACTTCTGGAGGGTCTGCTGGACGCGGCGCGCGACGTTGTAGTGGCGATCGCCGAGGATGGCGGGCGAGAGCATCGTGCTGGTCGAGTCGAGCGGATCGACGGCCGGGTAGATCCCGAGCGCGGCGATGTCGCGCGAGAGCACGGTCGTCGCATCGAGGTGGGCGAAGGCCGTCGCAGGCGCCGGATCGGTGAGATCGTCGGCGGGGACGTAGATCGCCTGCACGGACGTGATGGAGCCCTTGTTCGTCGAGGTGATGCGCTCCTGCAGGGCGCCCATTTCGGTCGAGAGCGTCGGCTGGTAGCCGACGGCGCTCGGGATGCGGCCGAGGAGGGCCGACACTTCCGAGCCCGCCTGCGTGAAGCGGAAGATGTTGTCGACGAAGAGCAGCACGTCCTGGCCCTGCACGTCGCGGAAGTACTCGGCGACCGTCAGCGCGGAGAGGGCGACGCGGGCGCGCGCTCCCGGCGGCTCGTTCATCTGGCCGTACACGAGCGCCGTCTTGGTGATGACCGGCTCGCCCGTCTCGAGGAGCGACTCCGTCATCTCGATCTTGAGGTCGGTGCCCTCGCGCGTGCGCTCGCCGACGCCGGCGAAGCAGCTGACGCCGCCGTGCGCCTTGGCGACGTTGTTGATGAGCTCCTGGATGAGGACGGTCTTGCCGACGCCGGCGCCGCCGAACAGACCGATCTTGCCGCCCTTACGATAGGGGGCGAGCAGGTCGATGACCTTGATGCCCGTCTCGAAGACCTCGACCTTCGTCGACTGCTCGACGAACTGCGGGGCGGGACGGTGGATCGGCCAGTTCTCCTTGGCCGTCACGCGCGGGCCGCCGTCGACGGGCTCGCCGACGACGTTGAGGATGCGGCCGAGCGCCTCGGGGCCGACCGGCATCGTGATGGGCGAGCCGGTGTTCTTCACTTCCTGGCCGCGGACGAGGCCGTCCGTGGTGTCCATCGCGACCGCGCGGACCGTGCCCTCGCCCAGGTGCTGGGCGACCTCGAGCACGAGGTTGTCCTTCTCGTCCGAGATGCCCTTGTTGGACACGCGCAGCGCGGTGAGCAGCTGGGGCAGCGCGCCCGGCGGGAATTCCACGTCCACGACGGGACCGATGACCTGCGTGATCCGACCGATGTTTGCCGTCTGCGTCATGCTTCTGTCCGATGTCTTTTCGCGGGGTCTTGCGCGGGGTCCGTCGTGACGACGGGGCGCTTCGGGTCGCCGGGACCGCGCGAGCGAATTCGCGCTGTTTTCCGGCCCTCGAAGCGCGGCGCGTGTAGCACGCACCCCCGAGCGGGTCAACGCCGGGCGCGTGCGCGGGCGCGGCGGGCCGTCCCCAGCAGCGCGATCCCCACGAGCCCCAGCACCCGCCACCGCGGTCCGCCCCGGCCCGGGCCCGCCCGGCACGCGCAGTCGGCCTGGCCGGCCGGGGCCATCCCTCCGTCGGGGCCGCCGTCCGCGCCGGCGTCGGGGAACGTCGCCGGATCGGGGACGATCCGGAACGAGGTCCCGATCGGGAAGGTCTCCACGCGTCCGTCGGAGGCGCGAACGCGCCAGTGCCAGCTGCCCTCGTGCAGGGCCGCGGCCTCGGGCGTGAAGGTCGTGATCCCGGTCGGGCTCGCCATCACGGCGTCCGCGTGCTGGAGGTCGACCGAGTCGAACGCGGGCGAGCTGTCCAGCTCGAAGCGGTACGAGATCGGGTCGCCGTCGAGATCGGATGCGTTGCCGATCGTGAGGTGCAGCCCTTCGAGCAGGACCGGGGCGTCCATCGTCGGGTAGAGGAGCGTCGGGTCCGACGGAGCATGGTCGTCGAGCACGACCATGGCCCAGCGCTGGGTGTCGCTCGCGCCGTCGCCGTCCGCGACGTCGATGGAGATCGAGCGCATGGTGCCGGCCGCCGTCACCTCGGCCTCGCTGGGCGTCCAGTCGAGCACGCCCGCGCTCGTCACGACCGCGGTCGCCGGCCCGGTGCGCAGATCGAAGACGGGAGGGTCGTGGAGCCCGCCGGGGTCGCGGACGTCGAGCCTGTAGCGGACGTGCAGGCCGATCGCGGCCACGGTCGGCGGGCGCGAGACGATCGCGGGCGGCTCGTTGGAGATCGCGATCGCTCGCGAGCGCCGGGTGGTGTGCAGCCCGTCGGAGGCCTCGACCGCCACCACGAACGCGCTCGGGCCGTCGGTGGTCCCGGCTGGGATCTCGACGGCGTCGACGTTCGCCATCTCGGCGAACTCGCCGTCTCCATCGAGGTCCCAGCGGAAGGTGGTCGAGTCGCCCTCGTCGTCGCTCACCGTCACCGAGACGCGCAGGGCCTCGCCTTCCTCGGCCGCGTACGGAGCCGAGAAGCGTACGCGCGGCGCGCCGGGCGCCGACGCCGCACCCTCCGAAGAAGCCACGAAGTTGCGGAGCGCCGCGTTGTAGACGCCATCGGCACCATCGGCCTCGACCAGCCACTGCGCATCGACGTTGGCGATCCCGGCCACGAACGCGATCTGGCCCGACCCGAGCGAGCGCAGCGTCCACTGCGCCCCCTCGGGCAAGAGGCGCGCGGAGACGACGACCGTGGTGTCCCCTCGCAGGCCGGTGAGCGCTTCCGAGGCCTGCATCGCGTAGTCGGTGGGGACGATGCCGCGGATGTCGACGACGCCGGTGGTCAGGCTCGTCTCGAGGTCGACGATCTCGGCGGGCGCGCCGGTGAACGCTTGACCTCGCGTGCCGCCGAGGAAGTCGACCAGCATCGTGTCGCCGTGACTGATCGAGCCCCAACCGGTGACGAGCACGCTGCCGCCGTCGGCGACGTACCCCTCGAGGTTGGAGAACACGAGCGAATCGGTGTGGCGCGCGCCGGTCCCGTCGTTGGTGGCGCTCCACACGACGCAGTCGAAGCCGGAGAGGTCGGCCTCGAGCGTGTCGTTGATCCCCGCCACGAAGTCGTCGTCGACGCGCGTGACGTCGTGCCCGTCCCCACGCAGCACCGCCTCGATGGAGGTGTCGGAGATCCCGTCCGAGACGAGGAGCACGCGCGCCGCGTGGGCCGTCGCCGGCAGGGCCCACGTGGCGGCGAGGGCACAGAGCGCAGCGAGCGCGGGACGGCGAAGCGAGGACATCGCGAGCAGGAGTATATGCGCGAGCACGGGGATGGCGCTCGCGCGGGACGCGCGGCATAACCGCAGCCCGCATGGACCTCTCCGAGAGCCCGCTCGAGGGCGCGCGCCGCCATCCGTGGGAGCGCACGCGCAGCACGTTCTTCGTCGAGCGGCTCGCGGGCGTCTGCGCGCAGGGCGGGCGGGTCCTGGATCTCGGTGCCGGCGACGCCTTCTTCGCGAGCGAGCTCGCGGCGCGCTGCCCCGCCGCTCGCGTGACGTGCGCCGACCTCGGCTACGACGACGGGGTCGTCCTGCGCCTCTCGCGCCTCTATCCCGCGCTGCGCTTCGTGCGCGACGTGCCGGACGAGACGTTCGACGTGGTGATCGCCCTCGACGTGGCCGAGCACGTGGAGGACGATCGCGGCTTCGTGCGCAGCATCGCCGAGCGCTGGCTCCCGGTGGGAGGGCACCTCCTCTTCAGCGTGCCCGCCTACCGCTGGCTCTGGTCGAGCCACGACGTGGCCCTGCGTCACCACCGGCGCTACGCGCATCGCGAGGCGGCGGCGCTCCTCGCCGAGGCCGGCTTCTCGATCGAGACGGGCGGCGGCCTCTTCGGATCGCTCGTGGCGCCCCGCGCGGCCTCCGTCGCCGCCGAGCGTGTGGGGCAGGCGCTGGGCCGGAGGCGAGAAACACGAGCCGCGAGCGAGGGCGCGATCGCCTGGGACCGCCCGGCCTGGATCACGTCGGCGGTCATGGGCGCGCTCGGGGCCGACGCACGGCTCTCGCTCCGCGCCGCTCGCTTGGGGCTACGCCTGCCGGGCCTCTCTTACTGGGCGCTCGCGCGGAGGATCCGATGACGGCGGCGATCCCGATCGCGCGCGGGCTGGTGCTGCCCTGCTACAACGAAGAGAAGCGCCTGCCACTCGGAGCGCTCCGCGAGCTGCGCCGCACGCGGCCCGACCTCCACCTCTTCCTCGTGGACGACGGCTCGACCGACGGAACGTTCTCGCTCTTCGAGCGCGCGGTCGCCGAGCTCGGCGCCGCGAACGTGACGGCACACCGTCTCGCCGAGAACTCCGGCAAGGCCGAGGCCGTGCGCCAGGGCATGCGCGCCTGCCTCGAGCGCGGCGCGAGCGTCGTGGGCTACGCCGACGCCGACTTCGCCACGCCGCCGAGCGAGATCCTGCGCCTGCTCGCGGTGCTCGAGGAGGGCGGGCACGAGGTCGTGCTCGGCTCGCGCGTGCTGCGCCTGGGCTCGGACATCCAGCGCTCGCCGGTCCGGCACGTGCTCGGCCGCGTCTTCGCCACGCTGGCGTCCAAGGCGATCGACGCGAACGTGTACGACACGCAGTGCGGAGCCAAGTGGTTCCGCAAGAGCGCGGCGCTCGATCACGCGCTCTCGCGCCCGTTCGGATCCCGGTGGGTCTTCGACGTCGAGCTGCTCGCCCGCCTGCTCGGGCGACTGGGCGACGAGCCACACCTCACCGACCGCGACTTCCTGGAGGTCCCCGTCCACGCGTGGCGTGACGTGACGGGGAGCAAGCTCCGGATGCCGGCGATGGCCGGCAGCCTCGGCGAGCTCGCGCGCCTCTACGTCAAGCGGCGATGAGGCGGCGATGAGCTCGGCGCGCGACGTGCTCGGCGAAGGCGGGCCCCTCGCGCGGAGTCGGCCGGGGCACGAGCTGCGCGAGGGCCAGCTCGAGATGGCGACGCTCGTCGAGGCCTCGCTCGCCCACGACGGCGTCGCCCTGATCGAGGCAGGCACCGGCACCGGCAAGACGTTCGCGTACCTCGTGCCCGCGATCCTCTCGGGCAAGAAGGTGATCGTCTCGACCGGGACCAAGACGCTCCAGGATCAGATCGCGGAGCGCGACGTGCCGCAGCTCGCGCGAGCGCTGGGCGAGGAGGTCTCGATCGCCGTCCTCAAGGGGCTTCCGAGCTATCTGTGCCGGCGCCGTCACGCCGAGCTGGCGCGGAGCGCCGAGTCGGTCACCGATCGGGCGATCGCCCGCGCGCTGCCGCTCCTCGAGAAGCTGATCGAGACGAGCCGCACGGGCGAGCTCCGCGAGCTCGCCGAGCTCGCCGAGGATCACCCGGCGATCCTCGCCTCGGCGAGCAGCAGCGACACCCGGATCGGGCCACGCTGCGCCTACCACGACGAGTGCTTCGTCACGCGGGCGCGCCGGCGCGCCGAGGACGCGCGCATCGTGGTGGTGAACCATCACCTGTTCTTCGCCGACCTCGCGCTCCGCGCCGAAGCGCGCGCCAGCGCCGGCCGCGTCCTCACGAGCGTCCTGCCCGACTACGACGCGGTGATCTTCGACGAAGCGCACCAGATCGAGGACGTGTGCGCGCAGTTCTTCGGCGTCTCGCTCTCGCTCGCGCGGCTCGAGGCGCTCGATCGCGATGCCGAGCGCGCGCTCGATGCCGCCGGCGTGCTCGACGCGGTCGCGGAGCGCTCCGTCTCGACGCTCCGCGTGCGCGCGGCGGACTTCTTCGATCTGCTCCCGCGCAGCACCTTCGACACGCGGCAGCCGATCGGTGCCGACCTGGGCTCTCCGGCCGCCAAGGACGCCCTCTACGCGCTCGACGCCGCCGTGGAGGCGCTCTCCGAGCTGTGCCGGAGCCTCGTGCACGAAGGAGAGGCGATCGCGCAGATCGCCCGGCGAGGCGACCGCGTGCGAACGGCCATCGGCGCGATCGACGATCTCGGCAGCGGCACGCGCGTCGGTTGGGCCCTCCGAGAGGGGCGCGGCGTCACCCTGGGAGCGACGCCGGTCGACGTCTCGTCGATCTTCCGGCGCGAAGTGCTCGGCGACCGGCGCGCGGTGGTGCTGACGAGCGCGACGCTGACGGTCGGCAACCACTTCGGCTTCGTGCGCTCTCGGCTCGGGATCGACTTCGAGGTGGACGAGGCCATCGTGCCCTCGCCCTTCGACTGGACCTCGCAGGCGCTCCTCTATCTCCCCGTGATGCCCGAGCGACGGAGCCCCGAGTTCGGCCGAGCCGCCAGCGAAGAGACGCTGGCGCTCGTGCGCGCGAGCGGCGGCGGCGCGCTCGTGCTCTGCACCTCGAAGGCCTCCATGCTCGAGCTCTCCCGCTCGCTCTCGGGCCCGCTCCGGGCGATGGGCCTTCCGGTGCGGACCCAAGGCGATGCGCCACGAAGCGCGCTGCTCGACTGGCTCCGCGCGGCCGAGCACGGCGTCCTGTTCGCGACGCAGAGCTTCTGGGAGGGCGTCGACGTGCCGGGATCGGCGCTGCGGCTGGTGGTGGTGGACCGCCTTCCGTTCGACGTGCCCAGCGATCCTCTCGTGGAGGCGCGCACGCGCAAGCTCACCCAGGAGGGGCACGACGCGTTCATGGAGTATCTCGTGCCGTCGGCGGCGCTGGCGCTCAAGCAGGGCTTCGGGCGGCTCGTGCGCGCCCGGAGCGATCGCGGCGTCGTGGCGATCCTCGACACCCGGATCGTGGAGCGAGGCTACGGGCCGCGCTTTCTCGAGAGCCTTCCCCCGGTGCCCCGCACGCGCGCGCGGGCCGACGTCGAGCGCTTCTTCGCGGGGTGTGATCGAGCGCGGTGGTGAAGTCTCGTGACGAGACTGCTGCGCAGAACGGTCGAGGCGTCATGCGTGTCGCGTCGCGAGACCGGCCTTCAGGCGTCGCCGAGCCCGAGGACGGAGCGCAGCGGCCTCGAGGCCGTGAGCACCGACCGCAGGGTGAGGTGGCGAGCGTCCGAGCTTGCTCGGGCGCGGCATCGAGGCCGGGATCGCGGCGCGTCGCCGCTGAGCACCGCCGCCGATCACACCCTTCTTCGCGCCGCGACCCGCCACGACGCCCAGCACGACGTAGACTGTCGCCGATGGTGCGCACGATCGGAGCTGGGACCGTGATCCTCGTGCTCGCGAGCGCATGCGCGTCCCCGCCGCCGCTCTCGTGCTCGAGCCCGGTCGACATGGCGGGGCGGCGGATCGCGCTCTGCGCCGACGCGAGGGCCACACCCGTCTGCGACGCTCCCGGCGCGACGGCGCACTACGAGGAGCAGGCCGGCGGCGCCCACGTGCTCGTGGACGGAACGATCGCGGGGTGCGACGCCGACGGCCAGGTCGTGTGCGTCGACCGGACCGAGGAGCCCCGCTGCTTGCTGGTGCCCACGACGCCCTGATCCCGGGCGCGTCCGCGACCTCCGCGGCGGTCGATCAGGGAGCGCTCGTGGAGGGCGGTGGCGACTCGCCGAAGAGCGACGCCGCACAGCTGCCCGTCGAGTCGCTCGTGAGATGACTCGCGATCCAGAGCCCGGCGACGGTCGCGACGGCGAGGCTCAGGAAGAGCCGGAACAGGAAGCGGCCATCTCGCTGGACTGCATGCTCTTCGAGGTCGGCCATGGGGCCCGCAGAGCATGACCGAGCGTGGCCCGCGCGCGCAAACCGCGAGTTGACGCCACGCGAAGGGCGCGTATATCCGCCGCGCATGGCGAAGGTCCGCTTTCTCCCGTCCGGTTACTCGTGCGACGTCAAGGTGGGCGCCTCGCTCGTCGACGTATGCGACGAGCATCCCGAGTCCGAGGTCCCGTTCTCGTGTCGCTCCGCGAGCTGCGGCACGTGCCGCGTTCGCGTGAAGGAGGGCGGCAACCTCCTCAGCAAGGCGCAGGACGACGAGCTCGACGTGCTCGAGGTCTTCGGCGACGGCAAGGACGTGCGCCTCTGCTGTCAGATCCAGCTGAAGGAAGAGGGCAACCTCGTCCTCGAGGTCGTCGAGCCGGAGTGATCGGCTCGCCCCGACGGCCCTTCCGTACGCGGGCGGAGCCCGCTCCCGTACGGGAGCGTCGGGACGAGCAGGATCGCCGATCGCGCGACGTGACGGGCTCGGCCGCGGCGAGTATCCTCGCGGCACCATGAAGCTCGCCAAGCTCCCGAAGGAAGAGCGCCTCCAGCTGATGAAGTTCGTCTGCTCGTTCGCGTGGGCAGACCTCGAGATCGCCGATCAGGAGCGACGCTGGGTGCACAAGCTCGTCCAGCGCCTCGGGCTCGACGCCGACGAAGCCAAGCAGGTCGAGCGCTGGCTCGAGCTGCCGCCGCGCGCCGAAGAGGTCGATCCGGCCCAGGTGCCGCACGCGCACCGCTCGATCTTCCTCAACGCGGCCCGAGAGATCATCGCCGCCGACGGCACGATCTCCGACGAAGAGCGCGAGAACCTCGCCCTGCTCGAGCAGCTGCTCACCTGAGCGGCGCTCGGCCGAGCCCCATGGGCAAGGACGACGTCGAGGCCGAGGACGCGATCGCCTCGTGGCTCGCGCGCCTGCGCGCGGCGCACGGCATCGCCGAGCGGCGGTTCGCACGGGCCGGGCTCGAGCGAGCGCTCGCGTGCGCCGACCCCGAATCGCTCTCCGACGCCGAGGCGCGCGAGGCGAGCGCGCTGGGCATCTCGCGGGAGCTGGTGGAGACGGCACGGCGCGCCAAGCCCCCACACGCGGTGCGGGTCCCGCTCGTGACCGAGAGCGGTCGCGCCGTCGTGCGGATGTTCGAGCTCGCCTTCGAGCCGCTCGAGACCCGCGTCGTTCTCGGGGCGGAGGCCGACGCGGCGTGCCAGGCCGCGATCGCGCTGGCGGCCGCGCGCATGCCGGCGCCGCCGGATCCGCGCCGCTATCGCTTCGTCCCGTGCGCGACGCTCGAGGGCGCGCTGATCGAGGGGCACTCGCTCGCCGCCGCCTGCTTCGTATCGGCGGCGGCGCTCTTCCGCGATCGACCCGTGCGGGCGGGCGCGGTCGTGACGGGCGCGCTCGAGGGCGAGCGCGTGGTGTCGGTCGGAGGCATGCGCGCGAAAGCGGCCGCCGCCCAGGCCGTCGGCGCGAGCCCCTTCGTCTGCCCGGTGGCGGATGCCGAAGGCCATGGCGACGCGCTCGGCGTGGCGAGCCTCGATGCGCTCGAGGCGGCGTGTCTGGCCGATCGCGCGGCGACGAGCGATCCCGAGGCGCTGGTCGAGCGCGCCGCACGCGCGGCGCGCGACGGATGGAGCGGCTACCGCTGGCGCGCCGTCCGCGAGGCGACCACGCGTGCACTGGCCATCGTCCCGACCGGTCGTCCCGATCTGCGCGTCGATGCGCTCGCCCAGCTCGCCGGCGCCAGCCGGCATCTGGGCGATCTGGCCGCGAGCGCGCGGGCCATCGAGCTGGCCGTCGAGGTCGTCGAGAGCCCGACCGGGCAGTGCGCGGTCCCGGACGACGCGCTCTGCCGGCTGGAGCGACAGCGCGCGATGCTCGAGCGCAGCCGCGGTCGCCTCTCCGAGGCCGGGCGCGCAGCACGACGTGCGGTGACGATCGCACGACGCGCGCGCATGCGCGGTGAGCTGCTCAAGGCGCTGGGCGTCGAGGGCCTGGTGGCCATGGCGCGCGGAGCCGACGACGCGGCGCTCGTCCCCCTGCACGAAGCCCTCGCGATCACGCTCGAGCGGACACCGACCGACGCTGCTCGCAGCCGCGCGTATCTCGTCGAGGCGCTGGGGCGCCTCGGGCGCCTCGACGAGGCCCGTCGACAGGCCGAGCTCGCGCTCGAGGAGTGCGCCCTCGACGGAGCGCGCGGGCACGCGAAGGAGGGCTGGGTGCGGACCTCGCTCGGCGGCGCGCTCGTGGCGTGCGAGCGCTGGACGGAAGCGCGGGACGTCCTCAGCACGCCCGACGTGCAGAGCGCCATCGAGCACGATCCGCTTCCCGGCCTCGTCGCGCGCCGCTGGCTCGGAATCGCGCTCCATCGGACCGGCGAGGGCGCGCGCGCCTCGACGCTCTTGACCTCGGGCGCGTTCGCGTACGGCGATGCGCTCGATCCGAGCTTGCGCTTCGCGGTCGACGTCGGCGTGGCCCACGACCTCGCCGAGCAGGCACGCGCCGGTGCCGCCGATCCGGATCGCACCGCGATCGTGCTCGATCGACTCGCCGGCTTCGAAGCCGTGACGACGCGGCTCGGGCGGAAGCTCGACGCCGCGCGGCGCGCGCTCGGGAGATCTCGCTCCCTCGGAAGGGCGCTCGAAGCGCTGGCTCTGGCGGCAGGGAGGCTCGCATGAGGGTCGCCAGCATCGTCGCCGCGTTGCTCGTGGCGCTCGCATGCATCGTGCTCGTCGTGCGTGCGGTGGTCTCGCGACCGAGCCCCGACGGCGAGGACGCGGAGAGCGTCGAGGCGCCGGAAGAAGAAGAGGACGCCGGGCCCGGCAGCACGATCGAGGTCGACACGCCGGCGGGGCGCCTCACCGGTGTCGTTCGTCGGGGCGCCGCGACGTTCCGCGGCATTCCCTATGCGCTGCCTCCGCTGGGCGATGCGCGCTTCCGGCCGCCGGTGCGCGCCCCCCGTTCCGAGCACGGCATCGACGCGACCCGACCGGGCCCGCTCTGTCCCCAGCTCTCGGCGCGCCGGCTCGAGGGCGAGAGCCAGGGCGAGGGCCGGGGCCCCGGGCGCGGCCCGCGCGAGGTCATCGGCGACGAAGACTGCCTCCACCTCGACGTCTGGACGCACCTCGACGGGACGGCCCGACCCGTGATGGTCTATCTCCACGGCGGCTCCTTCCAGCACGGTGGGATCGGCGGGCACCTCCCGATCCACGCGAGCGCGATCGTCCAGCAGAGCGAGGTCGTGCTGGTCGACGTCTCCTACCGTCTCGGAACCCTCGGCTTCCTCGCACACCCGACGCTCGCCGCCGAGAACGGCGGCGCGACGGGCAACGACGGCATCCGCGATCAGATCGTCGCGCTCGAGTGGGTGCGCGACAACATCGCGGCGCTCGGCGGCGATCCCGCGCGCGTCACCATCTTCGGCGACGCCTCGGGCGGCGAGTCGGTCTGCGCGATCCTCGCCTCACCGCTCGGCGACGGCCTCTACGCGCGCGCGATCGCGGCGAGCGCCGGCAGCTGCTCGCGCTGGCGGACCCTGAGCGAAGGCGTGGACGGGCGCCTCTCCGGCTTCGAGCGAGGCGCTCAGATCGTCGAGGCCGCCGGCTGCGCAGAAGCGGCGGACGTGCCGAGCTGCCTGCGCGTGGCCGATCTGCCGCGGCTCGTGCGGGCCGGCATGCGCGGCGAGCGCCACCTGACGGTGCCCACGTTCGGCCCGGTGATCGACGGTGTCGTGCTGCCCGAGACGGCGGCCGCGCGCTTGCGCCGCGGCGACCTGCACGTGCCGCTCGTGCTCGGTACCGACGCCGAGGTCGCGCCCGCCCTGCAGCGCGTGACCGACGACACCTACGACGCGGCGCTCGGCGCGATCGCCGCCCCGCACACGGCCGAGGCGCTCGCGATCTGGCCGCGCAGCATCGCGCCCGATGCGCCCGCCGCGTTCCAGCGCGCCGCGGGCGAGATGTACTTCGCGTGCGCCGCCGAGGAGCTGGCTCGCGCCGCGAGCGAAGGGGGCTCGCCCGTCTACCTCTACTACTTCCGGCGTCACCCCGAGAACCGCATCGGCGAGCGCTTCGGCGCCTTCCGCGGGATCGAGCTGGTGTACCTCTTCGCCCCCGAGAGCGAGCTGACCGCGCGCTTTCCCGACGACCTCGCCGTCTCGCAGACGATGCGATCGTCGTGGACGAGCTTCGCCTCGACCGGGACGCCGACCACGATCCCGGCGTGGCCCGCGTACCGGGTCGAGGCGCCCGCGATCTTCGTCGTCGATGCGCCTTCGGTCGTCGCGGCCGACGTCAGCGAGGGACGATGTCTGCGGGCGCGCGACGCGGGGCTCGCGTTCCCGTTCTGAGCGACCGAGCGCATCGAAACGGCATGCCACGACCCGCACGCGGTCCCCGCGACGACGCGCGACGCGCTTGACACCACGACGCCCCCGCCCGGACGCTGCGCGTGGAGGTGGCGATGAAGCACTCGTGGACGGCAATCGGTGCGTTGGTCTTCGCGGCGGCGTGCAGCACGAGCGGGGGTGGAGGCGACTCCGGCGGAGGCGGGGGCGGCGACGGTGGGACCATCGCGAACGAGTGCGTGACCTACTGCGACGGCATGTACTCCTGCGTCATCGGCCAGAGCTCGTGCATGTGGACGGGAACGCGGTCGACGTTCGACACGAATTGCCGCGCAGCGTGCGCGTCGGCGGCGAGCACGATGACCGAGACGCAGGTGACCGAGGCTGTCGATTGCCTCCACTGCCTCGACCAGAACGTGGTCCAGGACACGTGCGGCGGCACCAACATGCTCGCCGATGCGGTGACGACCTGTGGGAGCACCTGCGCCACCGTCGGCGTCATGACGATCAACAACCGGATGCTCGCGACGTTCCTCGCGCCCGACGCCGGCGCGTACACGTGCATGGACGCCGGTACGCCGTGACGCCTGGGGACGGCTCGCCGTGGAGGCCCCGAGACGAGTCGCCATGCGAGCCCGCGTCGCGAAAATGAGGCAGGAAATGGACGCGCCCGGAAGGAACGCTCCGAGACGTACCTACGTACGTCGCAGGGGCTGACCGAGGACGAACGACTTCTCGGGCCATTCTCGCGGCGCGTCCCCACCGCGAAAGCACCTCGTGAACGGGTGCGCGGGCCACGCCCGCACCGGCGCGCCCGGTGCATCGATGCACGGGCGCCGTGCGGAGGGCGGCATTCCGCGGGCGCGCGCGATCCGCTACGACGATCGCATGGGAGAGCTCCCGGTCTCCGCGGGCCATCGCCGTTTCGGATGGCTCGCATCCAAACAATCGAATGGTCGAGTGCGTCAGGCGCCGGCAACATCTCGGTGAGAGAGATCGAGGACGCGATGACCGCTCCACACCGCTTGCTTCACACCTTGGTCTTCTCGAGCGCGACGCTGCTCGAGGGCTGCGCGGTCTCGCACGGGACGGACGTCCCCGACGCGAGCTCCCCCGCGGCGGACGCGGCGGCGCTTCCCGACGCATCCGCGCCCCGCGATGCCGCACCGCCCCCCGATGCCGCACCGCCCCCCGATGCCGCACCGCCCCCCGATGCCGCACCGCCCCCCGATGCCGCACCGCCCCCCGATGCCGCCGATCCTCGCCTCTGCGAGCCAGGCTGGCCGACGACCAAAGCGCAGCGGACGATCGAGATCGACGGCACCACCTACGTCTGCTCGTGGCTCGACGAGATCGACGGCGGAGTGGACGTCTCGCAGTGCTGCATCCTCGTGGCGGTGCCATGACGCGCTCGGTCGGGGCCGAGGGCCGCTGGGGCGGCCGCGTCACGAGCCGGGAGCTGCCCGACGGGACCGAAGAGCTTCGCGAGCTCTCCCCCGCCGTGCGCCAGAGACTCGCGCAGATCTGGTGGATCCAGGCCGCCACCGAGCGCCGGGTCGCTACCTCGTTCGCGATCGTGCGCGATGCGCTCGAGGCGCTCGAAGCGGGCCAGCCGCTCGTCGATCTGGCCGCCCGTGCGATCGACGACGAGCGCCGACACGCGGCGCTCTGCGAGGACATGGCCGTGCGAGTGCTGGGTCGATCGGTCGGCCGCTCTCCCGATCTACCGATGCAGCGCCCGGAGCATCCGGCAGCGCGAGACGAGCGCGAGCGGCAGGCGCTCTGGATCGTCGGCCAGTGCGCGCTCAACGAGACGTTCGCGAGCGCGTACCTCTCGACCGCGCACAAGCGGTGCACGAGCCAGCTCGGTCGCGCCGCCCTCCACGAGCTGCTGAAGGACGAGATCGATCACTCACGGCTGGGATGGGCGTACCTCTCGACGCTCCCGCGCGACCTACGGGAGAGTGTGTCGGGGTGGCTCGTACCACTCACGGTCGCGAACCTTCGCGAGTGGCGCAGCGTCGCCGTGTCCGACGACGTGGAGCTCGAGCCCCTCGGCGTGCCGCACCGGGACGCCGTTCGCGCGGCGCTCGACGAGGTGGTGAACGGCGTGCTCCTGCCCGGCTTCGCGCACGTCGGTCTCGACGTACGCGCGCTCGAGCGCTGGGTCGCGCGTGGCGCGCCGACTTGATCGGCGTCGCGCCGGCCTGGGCCCGGACCTCCGCCCGAGGAAGACGGTGAGGCGACGCGACGCGCCGCAGAGAGGGACGCGGAGGCGATCGAGGCCTGCGGATGCTCGGCGAGCACCCCGCGCGCGCGCGCCGTCACGCCCACGCCGATCGCGGCGTCGGGTCGCGCGACGGACCTGGTCGATCAGCCGGCGAGCTTGCGCACGGCGGCCTCGATGCCGGCCGGGTCGAGGCCCTGGTAGCCCATCTGCTGCCACAGACCGCCCGAGCCTTCCTTGTGCACGCCGACGTGGTCGTAGCGGCCGCGGAAGCCGCGACGCAAGAGCTCCGAGCCGAAGCGGCTGCCGAGGCCCGTCTTCACGTTGAAGCCCTCGGCGACGAGCACGAAGGGCGCCGCCGCGAGCGTCTTCATCGTCCCTTCGTCGTACGTGTTGAGGCAGGCCTTGTTCACGAGGCCGACCTTCACCCCGCCCGCCTGGAGGCGAATCACCGCGTCGAGCGAGCGATAGAGCGTCTCGCCGAACGAGACGACGTAGCCGCCCCCGTTCGCCTCGCGCACGATCGAGTCCTTGCCCTTCTCGAAGGGCTTGCCCGCGTAGAAGGGCTTTCCGTCCTCGCCGAGGATGTCCGGCACCGGCGCGCGCGTGCTGAACACGAAGCGCATCCCCGGGTCCTCGAAGATCGCCTTCACGCAGGCCGCGAACTGGTGCTGATCGGCGGGGAAGTAGAGGCGCGTCGTGTCCTCGCCGTGCCCGGGCGTGAGGCCTCCGTCGGCGAACATCGAGTTGATGCCGAAGTGGCACGTGTTGTCCGCCATGTCGTCGACACCCGAGTGGCTGAAGTGCGCGAGCACGTTCGCGTAGTTCAGGCGCGACATCGTGATCTCGCTGATGCACATCTCGAGGAAGGCCGAGAACGTCGCGAAGATGCCCTGCTTGCCCGGCTCGCCGCCGAAGCCGGCCGCCGCCGAGAAGTTGCCGCGCTCCATGATCCCGCCGCGCACGAAGACCTCGGGGAACTTCTTCCGGATGTGGTGCAGGCCGCAGCTGCCCTCGAGGTCGTTGTCGAAGACGCGCACGCTGCGAACGCGATCCTCGGGCGACTTCTTCTCGAGCAGCTCGTTGACGATCTTGCCGAAGTCGTCGCGGTTCTTGCCGGCGCCGCTGCTGCCCTGGTAGCTGAGCGGGCTCTTGTCGGCCTTCTGCGCGGCCTTGATCAGCGCGACGGCCGCCGCGTGGCCGCGATCCTCGAGGTAGGCGATGGCCACGTCGGCCTTGAGCACCTCGTGCGCGTGGGGACTGCCCTCGGCGTGGGGGATCTTCGGCGCCATCGGGCGCTTCACGATCACGGCGTGCGGTCCCTCGTTCGCGTATGCGCGCGTGAGCGCGACGAAGAGCGCGTCGAGATCCTCGCCGAGCACGGTCTCGGTGACGAGGCCGTAGCCGGCGAGCGTCTGCGCGACGTCGTAGCCGGGCATGTACTCGTGCGGGTGGCCGGCGATGGTGACGTCGTTGTCGTCGACCAGCACCTTCACGTTCAGCTTCTGTCCGACGGCGAGGCGGGCGGCCTCGGCGTTGTCGCCTTCCATCTGGCTTCCGTCCGAGCCGAGCATCACGATCGACTTGCCGGGATTGGCCATCGCGACGCCGTTCACGAAGGCCCACATGTGCCCGAGGCGGCCCGAGCTGAAGTGGATGCCCGGCGTCAGGTGCTTCTCGGGGTGGCCGGGGAGCTGGCTGTCGTACTCGCGGTAGTGGAGGAGCTTCTCGGCCGGCATGTAGCCGTCGAGCACGCTCAAGAGGTACTGCGTCGCGACGCGGTGACCAGCCTCGTCGTAGAACACCGGCACGATCGGCGCGCCGCCCGCGATGAGGCCGCGCGTGATCATCACCTCCGGCACGGTGTCGTACGCGCCGCCCGTGTGGCCCGAGAGACCGCGCGCGCCCGCGAGCGCCGTGAAGAACACGATCGCGTCGCGACAGAGCTGCACGTTGTGCACGAGCGCGGCCTTCTGCTCGGCCGTCATCGTCGTCGAGCGCGGGTCGAGCGTGAGGGGCTTCAGGGCGCGGAGATCGATCGGGAAGGTCTCGGTCATGGCGGCGAAGCTACCAGCATCACGGCCCGATGGGATCGGGCTGCGGGTCTTTTCGCGCGGAAGGCAGATCGCCGCGCGAGCGGACGTACGCTCGGCTCGTGGAGGCCCCTCGGTGCATGGCGCTCGTCGTGCTCGCGATCGCGGGGCTCGCGTGCTCCGGCTGCGCGACGGCGATCGCCAGCGCGCTCGGCGCGACGGGGTCGAGCGCCTCGGCAGCGAACGAGCTCGATCGAGCGATGATCCAGGCGGCTCTCGACGGGATGAGCTCCGGCGGCGCGCGCCCCGCCGGGACGCGGGCCGCTCCGGCGGCCACGAGCGGGTCGTTCGGCGGCGAGCCGGCCTACCTGTGTCACGTTCCGGGTGAGGACGAGCCCCAGCGCCTCGCCGCCAGCTCTGCCGAAGGGGCCGTCGACACCTGCGAAGCGATGAACGAGCTGCCCGACGGGGGCGCGTGCAGCTGCGAGGAGACCGAGGAGGGCGCGGCGCTCGCCGATCCCGTCGCGGCCCGCTGAAGACGGGTCGGCGGTCCGAGCATCCATCCCCTCGGCACCCCGGCCTACCCGCCGGCCCGGCCTAGCCGCCGCCCGGCCTTGCCGCCGCCCGGCCTACCCGGCCGCCGGCGGTCCCTTCGATCGTCACGGTTCGGCCACGAAAGCAGTGCGTACTTGCCTACGCAGCCGACTGGTATTACCACATGGGCAACTGGTTATACCAGTCGGGCCATGACGAACGACGAGCACAACAAGGAGAGCGCGGTGGCCACGGCCGCCCAGAAGCTGCGCTCGGCGATCCTGACGGGGCGCTACGCGGCGGGCGCCACGCTCCCGGGCGAGCGTGAGCTCTCCGAGCAGCTCGGGGTGAGCCGGCTGACGCTGCGCGCCGCCCTCACGCGCCTCTCGAGCGAGGGGCTCGTGCTCTCGGTGCACGGCTCCGGCACGCGCGTGCTCGACTTCCGCGAGCACGGCGACGTCGCGCTGCTCGGGCACCTCGCCGAGCTCGCGCTCACGGGACAGCGGGTCGGCCTCGAGGTCGTCTCCGGCCTGCTCGAGCTCCGCCGCGCCGTGGCGATCGAGGCGGTCGGTATCGCCGCCGAGCGCGCGAGCATCGAGGAGCTGCGCGAGATGCGCGCGCAGGTGGCACGCCTCGGGACGCTGCTCTCCGATCCGCACGCGTTCATGCAGGCCGACCTCGGCTTCGCGCGGATGCTCGTGCGCTCGACGAAGAACCTCGCGTTCGAGCTCCTCTTCAACACGGTGCAGAAGACGATCGAGCGCAACCGCGGCGTCGAGCTCGCCTTCTTCGCGAACGCACCGGCGACGCTCGGGGTCTACGGGCGCCTGCTCGATCGCATGCAGGCGCGCGACGCCGAGCGCGCGCGCCTGACCGCCGCGCGCCTCTTGCACCGCCTCGACCGCACGACGCTCGACCGCATCGCGATGGCGATCGGGATGCTCGAGCAGATGCGCCCTGCGCCCTCGAGCGCGCCCCCCTCGCCTCTGCCGCCGCCCCGCCGCACCGCCAGCAAGAAGAAGCCCGGCAAGACGGGCGAGAACGAGAAGAAGGAGACCTCGCGATGAAGCTCACCTCGATCGAACGCTCGCTCGCGCCCGTGGTCCTCTCGAGCTTCGCGCCACTCGCGCTGCCGAGCGGCTTCTCCGTCGGCGCCGACGAGGTCGACTGGAACGAAGGCCTCGACCGCTTCCTCAGCGCGGCGTCCGACAAGGCGCGCCTCGGGATCGTGGTCTCGATGATCACGTTCTTCTTCGCGCCCGTGTTCACGATCGGACGGCTCTGCACCCTGGCGCGCGCGAGCGCCGAGGAGCGCGCCGAGGCGATGGTGCGCCTGCTCGATCACCGCTGGTTCATCGTCCGGGAGATGGCGCTGCTGGTGAAGCTCGTCGCGTGCATGGCGATGTTCCGCGTGAGCTCGCTGCGCGCACGCACCAGCTACGACGATCCGGCGCACGACGCCGCGAAGACCGCGCCCGCGCGGGAGAGCGGCCGCACGCACCTGCGCGTGCTCGCCGCGTGACGCGCGAAGCCGACCGAGAGACGACCGAGACCCGAGACGAGAGAGAACGACGATGCCGACGATGAAGCTCGAAGATCAGGCGGACTTCGTGATCGTGGGGACGGGCGCGGGCGGAGCCACGGCCGCGCGCGTGCTCTCGGAGGCTGGCTACTCGCTCGTGATGATCGAGGAGGGCGCCTTCCTCAAGCCCGAGGATCGCCCGCGCGAGCTCGTCGACGCGATGGCGCTCGCGGTGCGCGGCATGGCCACGCTCGCGACCGACAGCCTGCAGCCGATGCCGCTCCTGCAGGGAAAGGCCGTGGGTGGTTCCACCGCGGTGAACTCGGGAATCATCTGGCGCCTGCCGGAGGACGTGCGGCGGCAGTGGGTGAGCGAGTTCGGCCTCGGCGACCTCGCCAGCCAGAGCGCGCTCGATCGCGCTTTCGATCGCATCGAGGACGAGCTGATGATCGGGCCGACCGATGCGTCGGTCGCCGGCGAGAACAACCTGCTCATGCAGAAGGCGGCGGAGAAGCTCGGCCTTCCGGGCCACGTGATCGTGCGCAACAGCCGGGCCTGCAAGGGCTCGCAGCGGTGTCTTCAGGGCTGCCCGAACGGCGCGCGTCAGAGCATGGACGTGAGCTACGTGCCGCGCGCGATCGACAAGGGGGCGCGCCTGCACACGCGCTGCCACGCCGAGAAGATCGTCTTCGAGGGCGAGCGCGCCATCGGCGTCATCGGGCGCGTCGACGACGAGCAGGGCCGCAAGGCGGGCACGTTCTCGGTGCGCGCGCGCCACGGCGTGATCGTCGCCGCGAGCGCGATCTGGACGCCGCTCTTGCTCGCCAAGAGCGGGATCCGCCACGCGCTGCTCGGCGAGCGCTTCTCGGCGCATCCCGGCGCCGCCGTCGTCGGCCGCTTCCCGACGCCCGTGCACATGGGCTTCGGCGCCTCGCAGGGCTACGAGGTCCCGATGCGCGAGCGCGGCTTCAAGCTCGAGGCGCTCGCGCTGCCGCCCGACATGCTCGCCGCGCGCCTGCCGGGCGCGGGCAAGGCGTGGCAGGAGCGACTCTCGTCGCTCGGCCACTACGCGCAGTGGGGAGGCAACGTGCGCATGGAGGCGATGGGCCGCGTGCGCAGCTCGTGGCTCGACGGCGTCTCGGTGCGCTACGAGCCGACCGAGCGCGACCTCGCGAAGATCCGCGAGGTGCTCGTGCTCACCGGCCGCATGATGTTCGCGGCCGGCGCCGACGAGGTGTACCCGGGCATCGCCGGCTTCCCCGAGGTCGTGCGCTCGGAGGCCGAGATGCTCGAGCTCGAGAAGATGCCGTTGCGCCGGCCGCAGGTGCATCTCGTCGCCTCGCACCTGTTCGGCACGGCCTGCGCGTCGAACGATCCCAAGCGCGGCGTCGTGGGCCCGGACCTCGCCGTGCACGGCCGAAAGGGGCTCTACGTCATGGACGCGAGCGTGTTCCCGACGAACCTCGGTGTGAACCCGCAGCACTCGATCATGGGCCTCGTCTGGGTCGCCGCCGAGCAGCTCGCTGCGCGCGCCGAGGGCCGCCGCGCGGCGTAGTCTCGCCGGCAGGAGCGCTCGCCGTCAGCGCAACAAGCCGTGGGCCGCCCGGAGCCGCGCGCGCTCGATCGCCTTCTCGAGCGCGGCACGGTTGGTCCCGGCGAAGCGATCGCGGATCTCCACGCGCTTGCCGCTCCGCAGCGTGACGACGAGCGCGCGCCCGTCGACCGCGACGCGCTCGACGAAGCGCCAGGGCATGCGGCGCGTCTTGCCGTCGCGCGCGTAGACCAGGCCGTCGGTACGGAGCGCGAGCCAGCGCTCCTCCATGAGCTCGCGCCGCAGCCCCGCGATGGCGGTCGCGGCACCGGTGAGCACGAGCGCGAGCGCCGCGACGCCCAGCGGCCAGACGATCCAGCGCAAGGCCGACGCGCCGACGAGGGCGCCCGTCACCACGAAGGCCGAGGCGAGCACGAGCACGCGCCGGATACGATCGGTGCGATCGACCCGGTACCACCCGAGCAGGCGGGGACGGCGCTTCTTCGGACGGCGGGCCATCGCGACGAGGCAGCTTGCCGCTTGCCAGGACGAAACGAAAGGTGCGATCGATCGCCCGATCATGGCCAAGCACGAACACGACGCCGTCCGCGCCGAGCTCGAGGATCTCGCCCGCCAGTTCAAGCACCACGAGACCCTCTACCGGGCCGGAAAGCCCGAGATCTCGGACGCAGCGTTCGACGAGATCGCCGATCGCTACGCCGAGCTCGCCGACGCCCTCGACGTCCCGGAGAGCGAGCGCGTCGACGCCAAGCCGGGCGCCGACCACACCGAGGGCTTCGTCGTCGTCGTGCACCGCGTGCCGATGCTCTCGCTCGAGAAGCTCACGCCGAGCAAGAAGGACAACAAGGGCGAGGCCGTGCCGGTCGGCGAGCAGCTGGGGCAGTGGATCGAGCGCCGCCGAAAGGACCTCGAGCTCACCGCGGGCACGCCACTCCCGCTCTTCGTGGAGCCGAAGATCGACGGCATCGGCATCTCGCTCCACTACGAAGGCGGCAAGCTCGCGCGCGCGGTCACGCGCGGCGACGGCAAGAAAGGCGACGACGTCACCAAGCAGCTCTCGCGGGCGCGGGCGGTGCCGCTGGCGCTGAAGGGCATCGGCGGCGACATCGAGATCCGTGGCGAGATCTACTGGCCGCGCGCCGCCTTCGAGCGCTGGAACGCGGGGCTCGAGCGGGCCGGTCACGAGACGATCGCCAACCCGCGGAACGGCGCCGCCGGCATGGCCAAGCGCAAGGAGATCGAGGGGCTCGAGGACGTCGGGCTCGCGTCGTTTCTCTACTCGGTGCCGTGGAGCGAGGGCGTGACGATGCCGCCGACGCAGCACGGCATCCTCGAGATGCTCGCCGAGGCGGGAGCACCGGTCTATCTCGAGCACGTCCGCGTGGTCCCCGACGCCGAGGGCGTGCTCGCGCACTGCGAGAGCTACACCCACCGCCGCGGCGCGCTGGAGTTCGACATCGACGGGATGGTCATCAAGATCGACGAGCGCAAGCACTACGCGCAGCTCGGCGGTACGGGCCACCACCCGCACTGGGGGATCGCCTACAAGTTCCCGCCCGAGCGCAAGGTCACGAAGGTGATCTCGATCGAGGCCTCCATCGGCAAGAGCGGCCTGCTCACACCGCTCGCGCACGTGGCGCCGGTGCAGCTCGCCGGAACGACCGTGGTGCGCTCGAGCCTGCACAACTGGAGCGAGGTCGCGCGCAAGGACATCCGCGAGGGCGACGACGTCGAGATCGAGAAGGCGGGCGACATCATCCCGCAGATCATCAAGAGCGTGCGCCACGCGGAAGGCAGCGTGCCGCTCGCACGCCCCACGCACTGTCCCGCCTGCCGGAGCCAGGTCGTGGTGGAGGAGATCTTCGTGCGCTGCCCGAACCCGGCCTGCCCCGCGCAGCGGCTGGGACGGCTGACCCACTTCGCCTCGCGCAAGGCGATGGAGATCGACTGGCTGGGCGAGTCCACGCTCGCTCAGCTGATCGAGAAGCGCGGCCTCGAGGCGCCCCACCAGATCTTCACGCTCACCAAGGACGACATCGCCTCGCTCGAGCGCATGGGCGACAAGAGCGCGTCGAACGTCGTCAAGGCGATCGAGGCGGCGAAGTCGCGCGGCCTCGCGCGGGTGCTCTACGCGCTCTCCATCCCCCTCCTCGGGGAAGGCACGAGCGAGGAGCTCGCCCGCACCTTCGGGAGCGCCGACAAGCTGCTCGCCTTCGCGCGCAAGTACGTCGCCGGCGACGCCGAGGCCGTCGCCACGGTCGCGCCCGACAAGGGCTCCGGCGCGATCGAGGGCCTGGCGAAGAAGAGCGCCGACGTCATCTTCGGCGCGCTCGCGACGGACGCGATCGGCGCGGTCTTCGAGGGCCTCGCGAAGGCGGGCGTCTCGCTCGAGGCCACGAGCGCCACGGTCGTCGCCGTCGAGGGCGTCGCCGGCAAGACGTTCGTGCTCACGGGCACCCTGCCGACCCTCAAGCGCGACGAGGCCGGCGACCGGATCAAGAACGCTGGGGGCAAGATCTCGGGCAGCGTGTCGAAGAAGACCGACTACGTCGTCGCCGGCGAAGAGGCCGGCAGCAAGCTGGAGAGGGCGCAGCAGCTCGGCGTGATGGTGATCGACGAGGCGCAGCTGCTCGTCCTGCTCGGGCGCTGACGGGCGGGCGAGGAGGGTCGGCTTGAGTCCATCGGAGATTGGGTCCGACGCCCGGACGAGTGGCTCGTCGGTGCGGGAGCGCCTGGAGCGCGCGTGGGACGAGTGCGCTTGGGCGCTCGGGATCCGCGCCTCCCGCGGTGCGCTCGACGAGCTGCTGGCGCGATGGTCCGGCCCTGGACGGTACTACCACGACCTCTCGCACCTCGATGCGTGCCTCCGCGTGCTCGACTCGGTGCGCGCCGAGGCGGCGCGGCCGGGCGAGGTGCTCGCCGCGCTGTTCTTCCACGACGCGATCTACGATCCGCGCGCCACCGACAACGAGGCCCGGAGCGCCGCGCTCGCGCGCGAGGTGCTCACCGGCGCGCCGCTCGACGCGATCGAGCGCGTCGCCGCCGCGATCGAGGCCACCCGTACGCACGAGGGCGTCGGAGACGTGGCGCTGGTGATCGACGTCGACCTCTCGATCCTCGGGGCCGAGCCCGAGGCGTACGACGCGTTCGAGCGCGCCATCCGGGCCGAGTACGCCTTCGTCGAGGACGCGGCGTTCCGTGCCGGGCGTGCCCACGTGCTCGCACGCTTCGCCTCGCGACGACCCCTCTATCGCTCGCCGACCCTCCGCGCCGAGCTCGAGGTGCGCGCACACGAGAACCTCGCCCGCGCGATCGAGGCGCTCGAAGGGTCGGGCGCCGAGCACCGGTAGCGGCTCGCCATCACCCGCGCGTCGCCTCGCCGCGGGATCCGCAGGCCGACCCGCGATCCCGGGAGCGCCTCAGCGGTAGTAGACGACGTACGTCGTCAGCGCGATGTCGCCCGCGACGGGCGCCCCCGAAGCACCGGTCGACCCTTGGTAGGTCAAGGTGCTCTCCGAGCCGATCGTCACCAGGCTCGTGATGTCGGTGCGGATCGGCTCCACCGCCATGCCCGGGCACCAGTACGCGCGCGACTGCTCCCAGTTGCCGAGCTGGCCCGGGATGACGCCGAGCGAGGCCCGCTGCGCGCATCCGAACGGCGAGCCGATCTCGTCGCGGTCGTAGCGAATCGTGGGAAGCGCGGTGCCGTTCACCGAGAACGTGTGGCGGTGGTCGCACCACTCCGCGCAGCCGTTGCGCGCGTCCTGGCCGTGGCCCGTGAGCAACGTGACGAGCTCGACGCGGGTCGTGCCCGCGGGCGGCGTGAACGCGAACGGTGCGTGGCTCGCGTTGTAGGTCGCGTCGAACGCACCGCCGACGTACGCGCGCACGGCGCCGCTCGCGCTCGGCGCGCTGCCGCCGGCCGAGCGGAAGCGGAGCGAGACCGACGCATGCCACTCGGTCAGCCGCTCGAAGGTCGGCCCGAGCTCGACGAAGAACGTCGCCTGTCCACCCGCCCGCAGGAGGCCGAGCATGGGCGAGGCCTCGAGAAGGTAGTGCTGCCGCCCGCGGCGCCAGTAGGGCGTGATCCAGCGACCGATCTCGCGCCGATCGGTGCAGGCCGCTCCGTCGACGCAGAGCTGCACGTCGGCGATGCGATCCCACTCCGAGCAGGCGAAGGGATTGCGGGCCTGGCAGTCGACGACGACGTCGATCTCGAGGGTGTCGAGGCTCGCCATCTCGCTCGCGCTCGGGAGCGTGACGGTCCGCGTGAAGGTGCGGAGCGTGGTCGTCTCGTCGACGAGCGACACGACCGTGGCCTCGCTCGCCTGCGCCGCGAGGCGCGCCTCGAGCTCGCCGCGGTAGTTGTAGAAGGCGGGCAGATACGCGGCCATGCCCATCGAGGAGTTGTCGGTCCCGGCGACCGACTGCGCGAGGCCGTCGCCCGAATCCCAGTGCTGCGCGCGATCGATGCCGAGCACCGAGGGGGCGGGCGGATAGGCCGTTCCCCGGCCTTCGCCCACGTCGACGCCCGACGAGGGCGAGCTCGCGTACGCGAGGTAGTCGGTCAGGAGCGCGCCGACGGTGCCCGCGTTCGTCGCGCGATCGACGACGAAGTGGAAGCGCGTGCGCCAGAATTCGCGATCGGCGGGCGGCGTCGAGCGGAAGTCGAACGACTCCTCGAGCAGCGCCGCCATGCGCGTGGCGAAGTCGCGACGCGTCGCCTCGTCGGCCGCATCACTCACGAAGAAGTACTGCGCGTTGCGCGGGCCCACGAGGAACAGGTCGTCGGGGATGCTGTTCGTGAAGAGCGCGTCGTTGACCCCGGGCAGGCTCACGAGGAACACGTAGCTCTCGCAGCCGGTCCACCGCTCGCGCAGGCGCCACTCGGTCCCGTCGAGCGGGTGCACGGTGAAGTCGCCCGCGAGCTCGCCGAACTGGTTGCCGCCGAGAGCCGTCGAGAAGGGAATGCGCGGGATGGACATCTCGGCGCAGAAGTCGGGGCCGCTCGGTCCTGCATCGGCGCCCACGTCGGGCGCGACCCACCCGTCGCTCCCGAGCGAAGCGTCGGTGGCGGGCGCGGCGCTCTCGCAACCCGCGAGGAGCGTCAGCGTCGAGAGCGCGAGGGCGACCTTTGCGCGAGCAAGCATCCGAGCACGATACTCGAAAAGAAGAAGGGCGCAGGCAGAGGGTGACAGGAAACCTGTCGCCCTCTCTCGCGGAGCGATACGAGGGGGAGGCTCCATCGGGATTCACTCCGATGGAGGGGGCCGCGTATCGGCCCCCGAGGACTGAGTGCCCGCGCCCTTCTCCGATCCGTCTCGGAGCCGCCGTCAGTCGGTGGCCGCGCTCGCGCCGGTCACGCCCGTCGTGCCGGGGTTGCCGAGCGAGGGGCCACCCGTGCCTCCCGCGCCGCCGCCGCCCGAGACCGGGAAGGTGTTCCCGATCAAGCCGTAGCCGCTCGCGCCGCTCACGTAGATGCCGTACGCGACGCCGCCTGCACCGCCGCCGCCGCCGCCGCCGTGGCCGCCGTTGCCGCCGCCACCTCCCGTGCCGCCGGTGCCGGTGCAGAAGCACGCGAACGCGGTGCAGGCGCGGCCACCGGCCATGCCGTTGCCACCGACGCCGCCGCCGCCGCCGCGCCCGCCGTTGCCGCCGGTGCCGCCGAAGCCGCGATAGACGATGTTGTTGACGAGGACCGGGTAGCTCACCGTGTTCACCACGAAGATCCCGAACGAGCCGCCACCGGCCAGACCGCCCGTGCCCGACGCGCCGCCGCAGCCGCCGGAGCCGCCGCTCCCTCCGGTTCCACCGAGGTTGTCGTGGCACGTCGCGCTACCTTGGCCGCCACCACCCGCCGAGCCGCCGCCGCCACCGCCGCCGCTACCGGCCGCGCCGCCGTTGCCCGCGACCACGCCGACCCACTCGCTCGCGACGACGCTTCCGACCGCGACCGAGGCGCCCAGCCCGGCCGCTCCGTTGAGGCCGTTGGCGCCGAAGGCACCGTTGGTCCCGGTCATCTGGCCGCCACCCATCGGCAGCGTGCACAGGTTGCAGGCCGCCGTGCTGTAGTTGCCGTCGAACGCGCGCGCACCGCCCATGCCGCCCGAGCCGTCGAGCACGCCGCCGATCGTCGCGCCGGTTCCGCCGACCTGCGAGCTGTGGGCCGTCCCGTCGTTCAAGGGCGAGCTCAATGGGGCCGCCTGACAGAGAGCGCTACCGCCCGCACCGCCGCCGACCGAGACGCCGCCGCACGTGCGCGCGCCGCCCGCGGGGCCCACGCGCGACATCGTGCAGAGCCGCACGCCGGCGTCCACCGCGTCGAGCCCGACGGCGCCGTTGGTGCCGGCGAGCCCGTCGGTGCCTGCGCTGCCCGGTCCGCCCGGTGCGCCGTTGCCGGCGTAGACGACGTTGTTCTGGAACGAGAGCGCGCTCGTGCCGCCGCTCACGTAGATCGCGTACGAGTTCGCGCCCGCCGAGCTCGCGCTCGCCCCCTCGATGCTGAAGCCCTCGACGAGCGTCGACATCGTGATGTTCGTCGCCGTGATCGCGCGGCGATGGCCGGCGCCGGTGGTGCCGCGAATCGTCGTCAGGGTCGTCGCGACGTGCCGTTCCCAGGTGTCGGCGCGGTAGCCGCCGAGCAGGCTCTGGCCGTTCACGATGGTGACGTCGACGCTGTAGAGCCCGTCCGCGACGAGCACGCGCGTGCGGCTGGTCGCCGTCGCGCGGGACTGACCGAACGCGATCGTGCGGCACGGGTGCCGGCCCGCGCCGGTGCCGACCGGGCCGAGGCCGCAGGTGGCGTCGTCGGCGCTCATCGGATCGTTGGTCGAGACGTAGATCGCGCTCGCGTCGAGCGTGAACTCGCAGCCGTCGTTCGGGACCGCGTTCAGGTCGAACGAGTTGGCGTTGCAGTTCATCACGCACGAGGCGCTGCTGCCCGACACGTTGCAGGTCCCGAACGCGTTCGGGTGCGCGAAGATCATCGTGCAGTCGACACCGCACGCGCCGCAGTTCGTGTTGCCCGTGTAGAGACCCGAGCCGTTCACGAAGCCGTCGTCGACGGTGCCGTCGCAGTCGTCGTCGAGGTAGTTGCAGATCTCGCCCGTGCCCGTGACCATCGGCGCCGTGCACATCGTCGTGAGCTGGCTCGGTGCGCACACCGTCACGCCGCCACGCAAGCAGACGCCGAGACCCGTCGTGCACGCCGTGCCGAGGCCCGCGAAGCCGTCGTCCACCGTGCCGTTGCAGTTGTTGTCGATGCCGTCGCAGCGCTCGGTCGTGGGCGAGCCCTCGACCGCGTTGCAGATCGGCGGCCCGGCGCGGTCGGCGGGATTGCAGACCACGACACCGCTCGCGACGCACGCGCCGACCCCCGACGAGCACGGGCCCGCCAGGCCCGCGAAGCCCTCGTCGATCGTGCCGTTGCAGTTGTTGTCGATCGCGTCGCAGATCTCCGCGGTCGGCGATCCCGGCGTGGCGTTGCAGATCGGGGGCCCGGCGCGGTTGGCCGGGTTGCACACGAGGACGCCCGGGGCGGTGCATGCGCCGACGCCGGACGAGCAGGGGCCGGCCAGACCGGCGAAGCCCTCGTCGACGGTGCCGTTGCAGTTGTTGTCGATCGCGTCGCAGATCTCCGCCGTCGGAGAGCCCGGCGTGGCGCTGCAGATCGGGGGGCCCGCGCGATTGGCGGGATTGCAGATCACGACGCCCGACGCCGTGCAGGCACCGACGCCTGCCGAGCAGGGCCCGGAGAGACCCGCGAAGCCCTCGTCCGTCGTGCCGTTGCAGTTGTTGTCGACGCCGTCGCAGATCTCGGTCGACGGAGCGCCCGGCGTCGCGTTGCAGATCGGGGGGCCCGCGCGGTTGGCGGGATTGCAGATCACGATGCCCGACGCGGTGCAGGCACCGACGCCTGCCGAGCACGGGCCCGAGAGGCCGGCGAAGCCCTCGTCCGTCGTGCCGTTGCAGTTGTTGTCGATGCCGTCGCAGATCTCGGTCGACGGAGCCCCCGGCGTCGCGTTGCAGATCGGGGGACCCGCGCGGTTCGCGGCGTTGCAGACGAGGACGCCCGCCGCGGCGCACGCGCCGACGCCGGCCGAGCAGGGCCCGCCGAGGCCGGTGAAGCCGTCGTCGACGGTGCCGTCGCAGTCGTTGTCGAGGCCGTCGCAGATCTCCGTCATCGAGCCGGCGGTGATCGTGGGCACGCACGCGATGGCGCCCGACTGGCACTGCGCGGTGCCCGCCGAGCACACGCCTGCCGCACCCGTGCTGCACGCGAACCCACCGCCGGGGTTGCCGTCGTCGGGGGTCCCGTCGCAGTCGTCGTCGTCGCCGTTGCACAGCTCGGTGGCCGGTCGCACCTCTCCCGTACAGCTGCCGAACGAGCCGCCCGAGCAGGTCTGGGAGCCCGCCATGCAGAGCCCCACCCCGTCGGTCCCGGTCGGGCCGCCGTAGCAGGGCTGCGTGAGCGCACCGCCGCCGGTGGAAGCCTCGTCCACCATGCCGTTGCAGTTGTCGTCCTGACCGTTGCAGGTCTCGCCCATCGACATCAGGTTCGGCGCGCACTCGATCGCGCCGAGGTTGCAGCGCGTCGTGCCGGCCGAGCACGCGCCCGGCTGACCGGTCGAGCAGACGACGCCGCCGCCCGGGTTGCCGTCGTCGGGCGTGCCGTCGCAGTCGTCGTCCATGCCGTTGCAGGTCTCGGTGCCCGGCCGCACCTCGCCGGTGCAGGTGCCGAACGTCCCGCCCGAGCACGTCGCTAGGCCGGGCGCGCACGTGCCGACACCCTCGGTGCCGGTCGGGCCGCCGTAGCAGCTCTGGGTGAGCGCGCCGCCGCTCGGGCCCTCGTCGAGGTTCGCGTCGCAGTCGTCGTCGAGGCCGTTGCACGTCTCGTCGCTCGCGGGCGTGCTCGGCTGGCAGGCGATGGCGCCGCTCACGCAGTGGCTGACGCCGGGGCCGCACACGCCCGGCATGCCGGTGGAGCAGACCTGGCCGCTGCCGGGATCGCCCTGGTCGATCATGCCGTCGCAGTCGTTGTCGACGCCGTCGCAGATCTCGGTCGCCATCGGGGAGACCGAGGCGTTGTCGTCGTTGCAGTCGGTGCCGCGGCAGCCGATGCCGGCGCCGTAGCCGTCGTCGTCGTTGTCGATGCAGCAGGGCGCGCCGACCGGCGTGCAGACCGGGCCCGGCGTGGGCGTGATCACGCTGTTCAGACAGTCGAAGCGGCGCGGGCAGCTGGGGATCTCGGCGTCGCAGCGCACGAGGCAGGCCAGCTGGCCGGTGGTCGCGAGCTGCACGCAGAACGAGTTGGCCGAGCAGTCGTCGTTGGTCGTGCACGCGGCGCAGAGCAGACCTCGGCCGCTCGCGTCGTTGCCGACGTCGGGGCTCGTGTCGGTCGGCATGCCCACGTCACGCGCGGCATCGCGCGATCCGTCGGACGCGTCCATGGACCCGTCGAGCGCTCCGCCGTCACCGACCCCGGCATCGAAGCGCGTGCCCGTGTCGACCATCGGCACCGGAACGCCCCAGCTCGAGGCGTCACAGCCGGCGACGAGCGCCAGCGCGACGAGCGCCGTGACCGACGCGCGCGAAGCAGCCATCCACGCCTTCTCTCTCATGGCTTGCCTCCACCGTGACGCCGTCCGCGTCCGGTCTCCGGAGCCGCCGGCGCTAGAGGCGCCGCCGCTCCCTCTTCGGGACATCCGTCTTCATCCTCGAATCCGTCCGCGTCTTCCGTGCGATCGGGGCACTGGTCGGCGTCGTCGGCGAGGCCGTCGCCGTCGAAGTCCACCTCCGGGCAGCCGTCCTCGTCGCCGAAGCCGTCGGTGTCCTCGGGCTCGGAGGGGCACTGGTCCTGGGCATCCGCGATGTTGTCGCGGTCGACGTCGTCGTCGGGGCAGCCGTCCTCGTCGCGGTCGCCGTCCATGTCTTCCGGCTGCGACGGGCACGAGTCGTAGCCGTCCTGCACGCCGTCGCCGTCGGTGTCCACGTCCGGGCAGCCGTCGGCGTCGTGGTCCTCGTCGATGTCCTCGGGCTCGTGCGGACACTGGTCGTGCGCGTCGTCGATCCCGTCTTCGTCGTCGTCGAGCTCGGGGCAGCCGTCGGTGTCGTCGCTGCCGTCGGCGTCCTCGGCCTCGGAGGGGCACGCGTCGCTGGCGTCGCCGATGCCGTCGCCGTCGCTGTCGACGGAGACCGGCGCCCACATGAAGCCCCCGAGCGCGCGCACGAGCGGCACGCCCACGCCGCTCACGAGGCCCGGGCCGATGCCGATCGAGAAGACGACGTCGTCGACGCGCAGGCGGGCGCCCACGCGGCCCTCGAGCCCGTTCGCGTCCGGGCGGCCGGTGAAGGCCGAGGCACCGGTGATCTCGGCGAAGACGTCGATCAGCGGCGTGACGTCGTAGCCGAGCGCCATCGCATAGGTCAGCTGCGGATCGGTGCGCGCGTAGTAGAGCTGCTGTCGGTCGCGCCAGACGCCGCCGACGTTGAGCGCCACGTGGAACCCGGCGCTGGCGAGCTCGAGCGCGAGGTGGCCGCCGACCGTGGGTGTCTGGTCGCCGAGATAGTGGCCCGGCGAGATCAGATGCGCCGTGGGCGCCGTGCCGTACGCGACGACCGCGAGACGCAGGCCCGTCGGCGCATCGTCGACGAGGTTCACCTTCACGTGCAGGCGCGGATCGGCGAGCGTGACCGCCGTGCCTCCTGGCGCGAGCGAGGGCTGGATGCCGGGGCCCGGCTGGGTCAGCGAGTCGCCGACGGAGAGCGCGACCGGGACGACGAGCGCGATCTGCACGCGATCGAAGAGCGAGAAGGTGCCGAAGACGTGCGCGACCGCGAGGTCGCTGACGATGTTCGTGCCGAGCGGATGCCCCGACGCGTCGACGGCCGGCGCGCAGTTGCCGACGCCGTCACAGCTCTGCGGATAGAGACGCTCCGCGAGATAGCCGTAGTCGAGCACGAGGCCCGCCGACCCGGAGACGTGACCGAACACGCGGCCACCGTCGGTGGAGAAGAAGTTCCCCGGCCCGGGCGCTGGCGAGAAGCGCACGGTGGAGAAGTCGTCGTGCGGCACCGTTTGCGCCCGCGCTCCACTCGAGAGCGCGAGCAGTGCCACGACCGTGAGCGAGCACGCGAGACCCCCACGCGATCGGCGCATCCAACCTCCGATGGCCAGCGTACATCGGCTCGCCTGCGCGCGTCTCGCTCGCGGGCACGGGCCGGGTCGAGCGGGGTGGGGAAAGTGCCCACGCGCGGCCGAGAGAACGAGAAAAGGCGCGAGCCTCTCGGCCCGCGCCCTCTCGCCTCTCGTCCCGCGACGACTCCGGGACGCCGTCGGTCAGTTCGACTCTTCGAACTCGGCGTCGATCACGTCGCCGCCGTCCTTCTTCTTGCCGCCGGCGCCGGCGCTCGGGCCACCGCCGCCACCGG
>JBGALT010000040.1:0-51574 GCA_044223665.1 Sandaracinaceae bacterium
CGCTCCCGAAGAGAAGGCCTGGATCGACGAGCAGCTGCTCGCGGTCGCGTGCGAGACCGCGCCGCGCGGGGACCTCCGGGAGCCGAAGGGAGAGACGATCTTGTTCTCGTGCCTCGGCTGCGGTGGCGCCACCGGGTGCGACGCGACGACGCCGCGGATCGTGAAGTGCCAGTACTGCCAGGCGACGAGCTACGTCCCGGACGCGCTCTGGCTGCGCCTGCACCCGGCGCAGCGCAAGCGAGCCTTCGGCCTCGTGCTCCGGGTCGACGACCAGACGTTCGCGCGCGCGATGGCGGCGGCGCGCGGCTGACGCGACGGGCATCGCGAGCGCTCGCCTCTCGGCCTGTGCTCGGACAGGCTGCAGCGTGCGCCAAGCGCTCTCGGCTCCACGGCGAAGCGTCCTCGGGTTCTTCCGCGGGCTCGCCCTCCCGTTTCGCGGTGCGCGCCTGGTGTACTTCGAGCACCTCGACCTGGCGCGCTACTGGGTGTTCCCGATCGCGATCACGCTGGGGGTGTTGATCGCCAGCGTGGCCGGCGTCCTGCACGAGGCGCGCGCGATCACCGCGTGGATCTGGCCGAGCTCGGCAGGCGCATCTTCGGGCGACTGGGGCTGGCTGCTCGATCTCGCGCACGGCGCGCTCGCGCTGCTCGTCGACGTGGTCCTCGTGGTCCTCGCGCTCTTGGCCACGCTGCTCGTGAGCGGCATCGTCGCGGCGCCCTTCAACGCGCGGCTGGCCGAAGTGCTCGACGAGCGCCTGCACGGGGTGCGCCCTCTGCCGTTCGGCCTGCGCACGCTGGCGCGCGATCTCGTGCGGAGCGTGGTGATCGAGACCACGTTCGGCATGATCAACATCGTCCTGTTCGTGCTCGGGATCACGATCCCGGCCGCAGGGCCGGTGATCACCGTGATCGGTCTGATCGCGTGGGCGCTCTACTTCGGCGTCGCATACGTGGACGTGCCGCAGGCGACGCGCGGGCGCTCGATCGGAGAGCGTGCCCGCTTCCTCGCCCAGCACTTCGCCGCGATGCTCGGGTTCGGGACCGGCGTCGGCCTGTTCCTGGTCGTCCCCTTGCTCAACCTCCTCTTCATGCCCGCGGCCGTCGCCGGCGGTGTCTTGTTCACCGCCGAGGCCGAGGCCCAGGCTCAGGCCGAGGTCAGGGACCCACCTGGGTGATCGTGCCGTCGATCACGTCACCGACCCAGTCGTTCACCGCCACGCCGCCCGTGAGCGGCGTGTAGAACGAGGCCGTGCGCAGCGTGGTGTGCCCGAGCCCGAAGCCCACGCCGGTGGTGCCGTTGAAGTAGAACGACGCCCGGGCCGCGTAGCGTGAGCGCAGCGCGAGCAGCCCGCGCTCGAAGTCCGGCTGCGGCACGGCGACGGGCAAGACGCCCGTGCAGTGATCGACCATGCCGTCGTACCAGCCCGCGCCCATGAAGGTCCGGATGACCGTGTCCCCGGTGTTCGAGAAGAGGCCGACACGCGCGTCGGGGTAGAGGCGATCGAAGTGCGCGAGCACGCCGCGGGCGAAGTCGTTCGGATCGGGGCAGTCGGCGCCGCACTCGGCGAGGATCGTGTCGTCGAGGCCCCAGACGTCGCGGAAGATCTGCTGCAAGCACGGCGGGATCACGTCGCTGCCGAGCGGCGGTCCCGAGTCGTCGAGCAAGACCATCTGGCGCCCGGGACCGAACGCGCGCGCCGCCTGGCCGGCGTTGAGCCCGGCGCCGAATCCGCCCGCGCTGATCCCCGTCCAGAGCACGCGGGTGACGTGGGGGAACGCCGGCACGATGGCCTCGAGGTCGCGCTGGACGTTCACGTAGCCGTGGAAGTGTCGCAGCTGCCCGCCGAGCATCGTGTCGCGGTCGCCGCCGTAGATGTCGCCCGTGCAGTACGGGATGTAGACCATGTTCCAGTCGCGGACCGGATTGCCGGACTGCGTGCGGTCGAAGATTCCGTCGGGAGGCGGCACGAAGGGGACACTCAGCGCGGTGAAGTCGCACGCGTCGTCGAAGCACGCGCCCCCACCCTCGAGGTAGACCATCAAGTCCGCGGAGCCGGTCACGGTGCTCACGCCGAAGCCCGTCTCGCTGCCGTCGAGGCAGTGCGTTCCTGGGATCGGGTACCAGGTCCACGTGCGCTCCGGTGGGCCGATCACCGGGGGCTCCGTGCAGTCCGGGAGGCAGCCGTCGTAGCGGTCGTCGTTCCCGTCGTCGCAGATCTCGGCGGCCTGGTTCACGACACCGTCGCCGCATCGAGGCGGTGCCCAGGCGTCTTCGCTCGCGTCGGCGCCGACGTCGGCGCGCGCCGCATCCGTGCTCCCGGCGTCGGCGCTTCCGCCATCGCGGCGATCGGCGACGCTCGGCTCCGAGCAGCCCGACACCACGACGAGGGCCATCGCGACGCCCCACGCGGCGCGCGCGGGCACCCCGAGTCGACGGCTCGACGTGCCGGCGTCGCCACCCATCACGCGAGCAGGCCGGCGAGGTTGTAGTCGACGAGCGACGCGGCCATGGCGTGCAGGTCGCGCTCGCGCTTGTCGATCAGCACCTCGACCAGCTGCTTGATCGACCCGAGCACCGCCCAGCTCACGATCCTCGTGTCGGTCGCGCGCACGAGCCCGAGACGGATCCCGTTGTCGATCGACATCGCGATGAAGTCGTGCAGGCGCCCGTACAGCTCCGAGAGCTTGCGATCGATCTCCGGGTCGAGGCCGACGGCCGCCCGCAGCACGAAGGACGTGAGCTGCGGGCTCTGCTCGAACACGGCCAGCACGCGCTCGAGCGTCGCGATCAGCTGCTCGCGGAGAGGCGCCGCACCCTCGCGCAGATCTACCCCCACGATGCTGCCGCGGATGCGCACGAGCAGCTCGTCGAGCAGCTCGTGGAAGATCGCGTTCTTCGACTCGAAGTACAGGTAGAACGTGCCGCGCGCGACGCCGGCCGCCTCGATCAGATCGGCGATCCGGGTCTCGTGGTACCCGCGCTCGGAGAACACGCGGAGCGCGACGTCGAGCAGCTCCCGCCGTCGCCGGTCGCGCGTCGCCTCCGCCCGCAGGCTGCGACCGTCCTTGTCCTTGGTGACGAGCACATCCGTCATCCGGGCCATCCTCGCTCTCTCCAGTAGTCGTCCACGCGCTCGGCCACCGCGGACCGCACGTGCTCGGCGAGCTCGGGGATCGCCGAATCGGGAAGGCCCGCCGTCTCGACCGGATCGTCGACGTAGACGGTCAGCTCCTGCCCGGGATGGATCATCATCGACCCCTTGCGCATCAGGTCGTAGGCGCCCGTCACGGCCACCGGGCACACCGGAAGGCCGAGATCGCGCGCGATGAAGAACGTCCCTTTGCGGAAAGGCCCCACGCGACCATCGAGCGTGCGGTGGCCCTCGGGGAACACCAGGATCGAGTGCCCCTTGGCGATCTCGCGCCGCATGTGAGCCATCACGGCGGGCGACTGCCCTTCCTTGCCGGGCTTCACCGGGATGCCGCCTCGCGCCTTCATGAACCACCCGTAGAACGGGATCTCGAAGTGGCTCTCGAGCTCCAGCCCCTGCTTGTAGTGGGGCGTGGCGTTGTGCATGAGGATGAAGTCGTAGTGGTTCGTGTGGTTGTGCGCGAACATGTACGCGCGCTTCGGGTCCACCTTCGGCGACACGACTGCGCGCCAGCGCGAACCGGTGAGCCTCAGCTGCAAGCCCGCGTACCAGCGCTGCGCCTCGAGCGTGCGATCCACGCCGAGCGTCGCGCAGGCGACGGTGATCGCCGGCAGCGCCGTGGCGAGGAAGGGCAGCCCCACGCTCCACGCCGCGAGCGAGCGCGCGTGCTCGCGCAAGCCCGGCCGTGCGAGCGAGACGGCCGGGACCGGCGGGAGCCGCCCTTCCTTCGGCGCCGCGCGAGGCGCTTCGTAGACAGGCGTCTCGCTCATGCGATCACCGTGAACGCCTTCGGGACGACCTCGATGGAGCGCGGCACGAGGCTCAGGATCTCGCCGTCGATCATGCAGTCGACCTCGCGCTCGATGGCGAAGTCGACGCGCCGTGCGCGCTTCTGCTCCACGCCGGGCTTGGTGACGTGCTCGCCGCGGAAGATGCTCGGGAACGCCGGCAAGAACTCGCGGCGCGGCATCTTGCCGATGCGGATCACGTCGAGCTCGCCGTCCGACACGTCGGCCCGCGGCGCCATCTTCATCGCGCCGGCCGTGCACTGACTGTTGGAGAACGAGAGCAGGATCACCGGCCGCTCGTCGAGCGCGCCGCCGTCGATCCGAAGCGGATAGACCGGATAGTCGAGGCTCACGGTGGTCTGCACGACGCCCACCACGTAGCCCGCCGGCCCGAGCGGCTTGTAGCGACGGTTCGTGATCGCGCCCACCGTCGCGCTGAAGCCGAGACCGAAGATGTTGAACGAGTAGACGGTGCCGCCCGCGTGCGCGAGCTCGTTCACGTCGCACGCGCGCTCGCGGCCGCCGAGGATGGCCTCCAGCGCTGCGTCCTGCCCGAGCACGCCGAAGTCCCGCAGGAACGAGTTCCCGGTCCCGAGCGGCAGCATCCCGAGCGTGATGGGCTCCCCCTTCTCGCGCGAGAGCGGCAGCACGCCGTTCAGCACTTCGTGGGCCGTGCCGTCCCCGCCGACCGCGAGCAGACGTCGCTCGCCGCGCGCGTAAGCCATGCGCGCGAGCTCGACGGCGTGGCCCGCGTGGGTCGTGCGCACGGCTTCCACGTCGATCCCGCGGCGGCGCAGCACGTCGAGCGCCGCCGCCGAGCGCGCGCCGCTGCGGCCGCCGCCGGCGTGGGGGTTCACGATGGCGAAGAAGCGCTCGCTCATGGCCGGGCCTCCGCGAGGCTGGGCGCGTGGCCGAGCGAGACGAGATCCCGCTCGGCGAAGTCGGCACGGAGCCCCTCGGCGAGGACGTCGCGCTTGAGCTTCATCGAGGCGGTGCGCGGGAACGCGTCCTCGACGATCAGCACCGCCGACAGGCGCTTGTGCTCGGGCAAGCGCCGGTTGCGCTCGCTCAGCCAGCGCGTGACGGCGTCCGCCTCGCTCGGCTTGGCCCGCGCGACGGCGAAGAGGATCTCCTCGGTCAGCGTCCGCGAGCGGGGCCACACGTAGCCCGACGCGAAGACCGCGAGCTCGGCGGCGGGCGAGCCCTCGAGCGCGCCTTCCACGTCCTCCGGGTAGACGTTCTTGCCCCCGGCGGTGACGATCATGTTCTTGCTGCGGCCGACGAGGCGCAGGTGCTCGCTCGCGTCGAGCGCGCCCAGATCCCCGGTCTGGAGCCAGCCGTCCGGCGTGATCGTGCGCGCCGTGAGCTCGGGCTCCTCGAGGTACTCCTTCATCACGGTGCGCCCGCGGATCCACACCTCGCCGATGCCGTCGGGCCCGGGCTCGTGGATGCGCACCTCGACGCCGCGCACCGGGCGGCCCACCGAGTCGGCCCGGAACGGGCGAAGGTCGTTCACGGTCGCGACGGTGCAGCACTCGGTGAGGCCGTAGCCGATCACGACCGGCAGCCCCAGCTGGTAGAAGCGCTCGGCGCGAGCGCGATCGACGAAGGCGCCGCCCGCGAACACGAGCTCGAGGTGGCCGCCGAAGGCCGCATGCACGCCGCCGAGCAAGCGCCGCGAGAGCGCCGCGTCGGGCTTGTCGCGCGTGAGCGCCAGGTTCAGCGCCGAGAGGCCATCGAGCGCTGCGCGCTGCCACGCCGGCCGCTGATCGAGCTTCTCGTCGAGCGCGCGCTCGAAGGCCTCGAGCAGCACCGGCACGAGCGCGATGTGGGTGATCTTCTGCTCGCGCATCGTCGACACGAGGAACTCGGGCCGCAGCGTGCGCTGGTGGACCACCGTCGATCCGCAGGCGAAGGGCCCGACGAAGCCGACCATGAAGTCGATCGCGTGGTTCGTCGGCAACACCGAGAAGGCTCGATGGCCTGGCTTCATCGGGAACAGCTCCATCAGCGCCTGGAGCTGCTCGAGGTACGCGTCGTGCGTCAGCACGCAGCCCTTGGGCGTTCCGCCCGTGCCCGACGAGTAGACGATCGACGCGACGTCGCTGCGCTCGCGGGTCACGAGGGGCACGTCCTCGGCGAGTTCGTCCTCCTCGGGCAGGTCCTCCCAGCGCTGCGCGGCGAGCGCGCCCGGCGCTTCCGACACGAGCACGTGCTTCACGGGCGGCGCCTTGGCGAAGCGGCGGAGCAGAGGCTGCTCGATCACGAGCACGGAAGGCTCGGCATGCGTGAGGAGCGCGAGCTGCTCGCTCTCGGAGAGCTTGTAGTCGATGGGCACGAGCACGAGGCCGCGGCGGAACAGCGCGCACGCGGCGACGAGCCAGCGCGACTGGTTGCTCATCACGATCGCGACGCGCGCGCCGGGCGCGAGCTCGAGCGCGGCGAGCCAGCGCGCGACGCGCATGACCTCGATCTTCGTCTCCCGGTACGTCCAGGCGTGCGTGAGCTTCTTGCGATCCATCTCGACGAGCGCCGTCTCGCGCTTCCACTGCACCAGGGCGTCCGAGAGGAGCTCGCCGAGCGAGCCGTAGGCGGGGGGATGGATCATCGAATGCCCCTCGAAACGTGCGCCGCGTCGATCTCGGAGCCCGGCCCCTCTCCCACTTCATGGGAGAGGCGGGGTGAGGGCACCGGCCGATCGCGGAGAGCCGGCCCTCCCCGCCCTACGCAGCCCCTCTCCGCGACCCTCTCCCGCACGCGGGAGAGGGAGTCGCGCGTTCCGTCGCTCACTCGGGTCATCGCCTTCCGCACGGCCTTCACAGCCTCCGCGCGATGACGTCGGCGAGGGCCGCGAACGTGCGCACGTCCTGCACCTCGTAGTCCGGGATCTCGACGCCGAAGCGCTCTTCGACGGCGGTGAGCAGCGTCATCGCGTCGACGCTGTCGATCTCGAGCGCGTCGAAGAAGTCCTGCTCGGCGCTCAAGGCGCTGCGCTCGCGCGAGAAGCGCTTCGCGGCGAGATCGAGCAGCGTGGAGGTGAGGCTCTCGCGATCCATCAGTGCGATCCTCCGGCGGGCTCGGCCGCGGGCAGGTAGGGGTGCGCCGAGGTGTCGGCGGCGAAGCGCGCCAGCGCGGCATCGACGACGGGCGACAGGAAGAGCTCGCAGAACACGTCCTTCTCGCGCGCGAGCTCGGCCGCGAGGTCGGTGCGAACGAACTCGAGCGCCGCGCGCGTCGTGCGCGCATCGAAGCGCGTGGACTGGATCGCGACGCGGCGCGCCACCTCGACCGCCTGGCCGTCCCCGACGAGCTGCGAGACCAGGCCGAGCTCGTAGGCGCGCGCTGCGCCGAGCGAGCGCCCGGTGAGCACGAGGTCGTTCGTCACGGCCGTCCCGAGCGCGCGGCGCAGGCGCGGCAGGCCTCCGAAGCCCGGGATGAGGCCCAGGCGCAGCTCCGGGAACGCGAAGCGGGCCGTCTTGTCGGCCACGATCAGATCGCAGGCCAGCGCGAGCTCGAAGCCGCCGCCGAAGACGACGCCGTGGGTCGCCGCGATGGTGGGGAACGGTGCCGCGTCGATCGCGTCCATGACCGCGTGGATGCGGTCGAGGAACGCGCGCACCTCGGCCACGCGCGCAGCGTCGCTCGCGCCCTCGGCCCTTCGTCGCACGTTGCCCTCGTGCAGCTCCCGCAGGTCGGCACCGGCCGAGAAGCCTCGACGCGAGGCGCTGTGCATCAGGAGCACGCGCACGCGGGCATCGCCGAAGAGCGCGACCAGCGCCTCGAGATCGGAGAGCAGCGAGAGGCCGATCTCGTTCGCCGCCCCGCGATGCAGGACGACGTCGAGCACGCCGCCCTCGAGCGTCGCGGTCAGCCCCTCACGCGCGAGCAGCGCCTGGCTCATCGGGCCTCCGCTGCGGCGCCGTGGCCGTTCGCGTAGACGGCGGCGAGCTCGCTCGCGTGACGCCGCTCGATCTCCGCGCGGCGCAGCTTCTGGTTGGCCGTGAGCATCCCGTTCTCCGGCGAGAACGGCTCGCGCGCGATCACGACCTTCCGGATACGACGGTAGTGCGGCAGGCCTTCGTTCATCGCCTCGAGCTGCTCGTCGATCAGGCTCGGCTGGATGCCGGCCCCCGAGAGGATCGCCGACAAGAAGGGCCGCCCGTGGCCGACGACGAGGACGTGGTCGCAGCCCGGGATGGCCGCGCGGATCCGCTCCTCGAGCGGCTCCGGCGCCACGTTGTGGCCCGAGCTCGGCACGAGCACGTTCTTCGTGCGCCCGATGATCTTCAGGCTGCCGCGCCCGTCGATCTCGCACTGGTCTCCGGTGCGGAACCAGCCGTCGGCGGTGAAGGCCTCGCGGGTCGCCGCCTCGCGACGGAAGTAGCCCGGGAAGACGTTCGGGCCGCGGATCTGGAGCTCGCCGCCCTCCCCGAGGCGCATCTCGCAGCCCGGGATGGCGTGGCCCACGCGGCCGAGCTGCACGGCGTCCTTGCGATCGATGGTGACGATCGCCGTGGTCTCGGTGAGCCCGTAGACCTGGAAGATCGGCAGCCCGATGCGCTCGAACCACGCCTGCGTCTCGACCGAGAGCGGCGCCGAGCCACAGACGAGGCCCTTCAGCGCCGGGCCGATCTGGCCGCGGATGCGCGGGAAGATCGTGCGATCGGCCAGCGCCAGAACCGCGAGATCCCGCTTGCCGGCCGCGCCCGCGCGCTCCTTGCGGTCGGCCTCCATCGCCCGCGCGTAGAGCGCGCGGATCGGGAGCGGCTGCTCGGCGAGCTTCTTCTCCACGCCGGCGCGCACGCGATCGAGGAGCGCGGGCACGTTGAGGAAGTACTCCGGCGTCGCGAGCGGCAGCTCGCGCACGAGCTCCTCGAGGCGCATCGAGAGGTGGATCCCGTTCGCGCGGAACAGGCACGCCCAGAGCACCATGCGCGATCCGGCGAAGCAGAACGGCAGGTAGTGGAAGACGCGGTCGCTTCCGCCGGCAGAAGTGCCGGCGAGCTCGCGGAGCTTGGTGTCGAGCACCGGCAGCATGTGCTCCACGTTCGCGCGCGTGAGCATCACGCCCTTGGGCTCGCCGCTCGATCCGGACGTGTAGATGATCGTCACCACGTGGTCGGCCGCGAGCGACGCGGCCGGCCGCGGATCGAGGCGGCGTCCTTCGAAGAGCGCCTCGAGCGAGACGCGCTTCTCGACGCCCGCCTCGGCGAGCGCGGTGTCGAGCCCGGGCTCGCCCACGATCACGAACACGGGGTCGGCGTCGCGGATCATGTCCGCGAGCTCGCGCACCGCCTGGCGCGCATAAAGCGGCACGGCCGTGGCGCCCTCGGCGAGGATCGCGAGGTCCATCGCGACCCAACGCGTGGAGTTCGGCGCCACGAGCACCACGCGATCGCCCGGCTTCACGCCGCGCACACGCAACGACGCGCGCGCGTCCTCGACCATGGCGCGCAAGAGCGCTCCGCGCGTGGGCGCGAGGCGCCCGCTCGACGCGTGCACCTCGACCACGAAGGCGCGCTCGCGGTGCGCCTCGAGGTTGGTCAGGAATCGTTCGACGAAGGAGGTCATCGGGCGCTCACGAGGGCTTGGTGCGCTGCACGTCGGTGATGGTCGCGCGCTCGAGCAGGCGCGCCTGCGCGTCGGGCAGTGGCGGCAGGTGCAGCTCGGGGCGATTCGGATCGCCGAGGCCCGACCGGAACCGGATCCGCGGATGCCGCTCGCGCACGTGCTGCACCGCCCAGGCGCCCATGCGGCCCATCGAGAGCAGGTTCCGCGTGACGGCTCCGTCGATCCCGGCCCGCATCGACTCGGGCTGCGCGAGCGCGGCGTCCATCGCCGAGAACAGGCGCTCGTCGAGGCTCGCGTCGTCGCACTCGAGCGCCAGCTCGGGCTGGCCGCGGTCGGCCATCAGGTTGCGGATCCGCTCGTCCATCGTGATCCCGATCGAGGGGACGCCCGCCGGCATCGAGCAGACGATGGCGTGGTAGCGCGAGCTCGCGACGAGCGAGGAGGCGCGCAGGATCGAGACCAGCTCGAACATGTCGTGCTCGTCCGAGACGAAGGTGGGGAGCTTCTCGCCGTACGCGTCGCCGAAGCGCTCGCATGCGCGGCGATCGAGCGCCTCCATGCCGACGACGACCGGGAAGATGCGGCGCTTGCGCGAGAGGTCGCGCAGCGCCCCGGCGAAGCGCGTGAGGTAGCTGCGCAGCTCCTGCTCCACCTCCGGCCCGTCGTGGTGGAAGTAGACGCTGCGGAAGTGGCTGTGCTCGTGGGCGCCGGTCGCCGCGTGCATGGCGGCCTTCACCGGATCGGGTCGCACCGGCCACCAGAACGGATGGATCGGGCAGACCACGACGACGGGCGTGCGGCCGTCCCAGCCGGCGCGCGTGAGCAGCTTCTCGCCGAGCGAGCGCGGCGCGCCGCCGAAGGTCCACGCGGTGTCGGTGCCGGTCTTCGCGGCGATGCCGAGCTTGCCGAGCACCTCGGTCGACTCGGGGTTGCGCGTGATGACGAGCGCGCCTTTCACGTGCTTCTTCACGAGCGCTTCCACGTGCTCGTCCATCGCGCCCGCCTCGCCGCCGTAGCCGATCGCGAGCTTCTCTTCCGCGAGGGCGAGGCCGAGCGAGCCCACCATCATCGTGGTGAGCGCGTTGGCGAACTTGCTCTTGAACATCGAGCCTTCGCACGCGACCACGCCGTCGTGCCGCGCGACCTCGTCGTAGAGGAACTTCGGATAGACCTGCGGCACCTCGATCTGCCGCACGGTCTTGAAGTAGCCGCGCGTCCAGGCGGGATCGATCGTGAGCACCGAGAGCTCGACGTGGTCGTCGCCGAACAGATGCCGGAACTGCCGCAGCATCTCTTCGGTGCGGACGTCGGCGCCGGTGTTGCGCGAGCCCACGTAGCCCGCGAAGAGGAGGCGCAGCGGATCGCTCGCGCGGTAGGCCGGCTGCGGGTGCGCGCGGTGCTCCTCCGCGCGCGCGTCGATGAGCGTGCTCATCGCGGTGCCGAGCAGCGCATCGGCATCGAGCGCGCGCTTGACGCCGTCCACGGCGGCCTTCGCCGCCGCACGTCCGAGAAGGGAGATCAGGCCCACGTGGACACTCCTGCCGTCTCGGCGCTGCCGGCCAGGCGCGCGAGCGTCGCGGCCTCCAGCGTCCGGTAGGGATAGGTGAAGTTGGTCTTCTTGGCCCACTCGTAGAGCGCGCCGCAGTACTCGACGAAGGGAACGGGCGTCTCGCCGAGCTCGGTGACGATGCGCTCGTTGTCGAAGACGGTGTCGAAGGTGATGTACGGGAGGAACACCTTCAGCAGCGAGCCGACCAGCGCCATCTGCCCGCGCATGCCCTTGCGCGCCGTCATCGACGCCATGCGATCGACCACGCGCGCGAAGGGCGTCTCGGCCTGCGGCAGGAAGCGCGGTGGCCGCCGATCGGGATAGCGCGAGAGCAGCGCCTGCCCGATCTCCGCCGCCGTCTTGCTCTGGCGACCGCTCGAGAGGTGATAGATCTCGTGCGCGGGCTTGCTCTTGAGGTGCACGTCGGCGATGGCGCGGCCGACGTAGTCGGCGTTCACGATGTCGAGACGCCCGTCGGCGCGCATCGGCAGCGCCGGGAAGTCCGACAGGATGCAGAACGCGCGCACCATGTCGAACTGCGTGGTCTCGGGGAAGCGCGAATCGCCCATCACGATGGACGGGCGGAAGAACGTCTTCGTCACGCCGGGCAAGAGCTCGCGCACCATGTGCTCGGCGAACTTCTTCGTGCGGCCGTAGGGATCGTAGTCGCTCCGCTCCCAGTCGATGCCGTCGTCCTCGAGCACGACCTCGCGGTCGCGCTTGCCGCACACGGCGACGGTGGAGACGTGCGAGAAGCGCACGAGACCGCCGCGGCCGTCGGCGATGTCCTTCGCGAGCTGGATCACGGAGAGCGTGCCGCGCAGGTTCGCGTTGAGGCACGCCTTCTCGCTCTTGCGGTTCAGCGAGGCCGCGATGTGGACGACGCTCGTGGCCTCGTTCGCGAGCCTCTTGCGCGCTTCCTTCTCGATCCCCAGGCCGGGCGCCGTGAGGTCGCCGCGCACGAACGAGACGAGCGGGAGCACCTTCTCGAAGCGCGCTGCGTCCATGTGCAGCTGAAGGCCGGACCAGAGCTTGCCGATCGCCTCGCCGCGGTCCTTGGCCCGCACGAGCAGGACGACGCGCTCACCGTGCTTCTCGATCAGGCGCGAGACGACGTAGCCGCCGAGGTACCCGGTCCCACCCGTGACGAAGATCATTCCGCACCCTCTTCCATCGCGTCCTCGCGCTCGCGGGGCGCGCTGGCCTCGCGCTCGGCCACACCCACCTCGCGGATCCCGCGGCCGAGATCCCAGACGGGATCACCCTCGACGCGCTCGCCGCGGAGCGCCGGCAAGGACCAGCGGTCGAGCCCCGGGATCTGGACGTTCATCCAGTAGTCGCGCCAGTCGATCGTGTCCGTGTCGTAGCCGAGCGTCGCGCGCTCCTCCGCCGGCAGCGCGGCCGTCCACTCGCGCGCGCGCCGCGTCACGAGCCGTGGGTCGTGATCGAAGACGAAGGGCTGATAGAGATCGAGCATCTCCTCGACCTGGCCCAGCGTGCGCGACGCGGTGCCCAGCTCCTTGCCGGCCTTCTGCGCCCAGCGCGAGAGCGTGCTGCCGAAGCGGTCGCGGAGCCCGGCCGGCAGGTGCGTCTCGGGATCGAAGGCGACGAGCAGGTCGCGCGCCGACCGCGTCGCCTTGCGTGCCGCCGGCACGACCGCGTCGGCCTCCGGCGGGCGGTTGGTCACGACGCTGTCGAGGTGCGCGAGGAAGAGGCGCTCGAAGAGGTCGTCCGACTTCTGGTACTGCCGGCGCCGCGCGAGCGCGGTCAGGTCCACGCAGCGTCGCAGCGTGAACGGGTTGTGATCGCCCGAGGCCAGCTGGACGACGTCGCCGTGCCCGACGGTGCGCGCGAAGAGATGCGCCAGCGAGAGCACCAGGCCTCGCGCGACCGAGTCGACGGGGACCACGTCGAGCACGTGATCGCCCGAGAACGGCAGGCGTCGGTGCATCGTGCCCGTGAGCCAGACGAGGGGCGCGGACGTGTTGACGCCCTCGTTCCAACCCGAGAACGGGAAGCTGCGCGCGCACTCGACGATCGACGGGCGCACGAAGAGCACGGTGACGTCGGTCCGCGCGACGAGCAGGTGCTCGGCGAGCGCCTTTCCGTACGTGTAGAGGTTCGGCCAGCCGAGGGCGTTCGCGCGCTGCTGGCCGATCTCGATGCGGGCCTTGCGCGCGGCGAGGCCGTCGCGCTCGCGCGCGCGGGAGGCGGCGATCATCGAGTCGACCGAGGCGAGCTCGGCCGCCGGATCGAAGCGCGTCCCGTTCGGTGAGAGCCCGTGGACGAGCCGCTCGTCGACCTCGCCGTCGACCTTGCCGGCGACGAAGCACGTCGAGACGTGCAAGAGGAGCTTGCTCGGCAGGCGCGCCGCGACGTCGGCCGCGCGCAGGGCGCCGCGCACGTTCACGGCCACGGCGTCGGCCGGGTCCGGCACGAAGTCCGTGAGCCCGGCCACGTGCACCACGGCGTCGAGGCGCGCGCAGAGCTCGTCGAGGTGCGCCGGCGCGATGCCGAGGCACTCTTCGCGCGCGTCCCCGCTCACCACCTCGAGGCGCGCCGCGAGCATGTCCCCGAGCGCGCGGCCATAGCGCTCGCGCAAGGGGCGCCACGCGGGCGAGCGCTCGGCGATGCGCCGGACGCGCTCGGCGGGAGACTGCCCGCGGCGACCGCGCGCGAGGACGGTGATGCGCCCGAGCTCGGGCAGGCGATCGAGGAGGAAGGCGACGAAGACCTTGCCGAGGAAGCCGGTGACTCCCGTGACGAGGATGCGCTTGCCGGTGAGCGCGCCGCGCGCGGAGAACATCATCGTCCGTCTCCTCCCGACAGGACGATCGGCCAGCCGAGATCCCGCGCGACGCGCGAGAGTGTGCGGTCGGGGCAGAGCGCGCACGGGCGGCCGACGTGCGACAGAAGGAACGAGTCACCCTCGTTCGCGCCGTAGGCCGAGGAGCGCGCGAGGTCGACGCCCCAGCCACGCGCGAGCGAGGCGAGGCGCTGCGGATCGAGCTCGGTGCCCACGATGGGCAGGACGAGCTCTCCGGTCGCGAGCTCGCCGTCCCAGACGAGCGTGTTGGCGACGACCTCGTCGAAGCCGAGCTCTCTCGCGACCTCGCCCGCGACGAAGTCGAGCCCGTCGCTGACGAGCACGGTGCGCGCGCCATCCGCCTTCGCGCGGGCGACGAGGCGGCGCGCCTCGGGTCGGATCGCCGGCAGGACCTCGTCCTTCGCGAAGTCGATCGCGAGCACCTCGATGCGATCGCGGCTGAGCCCCTCGAGGGTCGCCCACGCCAGGCGCGCGCCCGTGCGCGGGTCGGCCACCGGCGTGCGCATCGTCAGCCCACTGCCGATCGCGGTGAGCGCGCGGCCGAGCAGGCGCTTGCGGATCGAGGGCGCGCTCGCGGTGATCCGCGCGACGGCGTCGAGCGCACCGAAGGGCGCGACGGCACCCTCGAGGCGGAAGAACGCGGCCGAGGCCGTGGGTCCGAGAGCCAGTGCGGCTTCGGTCATCGAGTCGCCCGCCCGTCCGCGTGCTGCCGCGCGAGCGGTCCTGGTTGGTCGTTCACCCGGCGGGGTCTAACATCACTGGACTGACGTGTCAGTCCTTTTTGAGCGCGCCCGCTCGGTTGACGGAAAACGTGCGATCCCGCACTGTCGGCGCACTTCGTACCCTTTTCTCTGCGCTCGGAGGATCCACATGCGCTCGATCGGCACCGCGTCTTTCTTCGCACTCTGCCTGGCCATCGCCGGCTGCAACAACGGCACGACCACGGCGACCGACGCCGGCGGCGGCGGCGCGGACACCGGCAACGGCGGCACCGACGCGGGCACGCCCACCACGGACACGGGGACGCCGGCCGAGGACACCGGCACGCCGGCCGAGGACACCGGCATGGCGGCAGACACGGGCCTTCTTCTCGACGCGAACATCCCGCTCGACTGCACCGGTTTCCACGGCTGTACGGCGGCGACCGCCACGGACATGACCGGAATGTCGACCGTGGCCATCGCGACGACGGCCACGTTCACGTACGACCCGCCCTGCATCCGAATCAGCACCGGCACCATGGTGACCATCGCCGCCGCGGCGATCCACCCGCTCACCGATGCAACGTGCTCACCCGCCGACAGCCCCATCCCGGCCGGCGCGACCACGGCCCAGACCCTGACCTTCGATCACGCGGGTCAGTATGGCTACTACTGCTCCGTGCACGGGAGCGACCTCGGCGTCGGCATGGCGGGGCTGATCATCGTCGAGTGACGCTCCGCGCCGGCCGCTTCTCGCCGCGCCTCGCCCAGGCGAGCGCGGCGAGGGCGCAGGCCACGATGAGCGCGAGGGCCGCGGCGAGGCTCTGGCCGAGCGAGAGCTGACCGCCCCAGAAGTGCACGAGGCCGATGCCGCCGACGTAGAGCGCGAGCAGGTGCGAGACGTAGAGGAAGAGCGTCTCGCCGGCGAGCGTGGTCATCCACGTGGGCAGGCGATCGAGTCGGCGCGTCGCCAGCGTGAGGACGAGCGCGAGCCCGAGCACGGCGGCGATACGGCCGAGCGAGGCCGCGGGCCACGCGTAGTAGGCCTCGTGGCTCGGCGTCGGCTCGAGCTCGCTCCACGCGTAGGCCACGGCGCCGGAGGTCGCTGCCGCGGCGCCGAACGTGATCGATGCCCGAACGCCGTGCTCGCGCGGCCGTGCGACGGCGCCGACGCACGCGCCGATCAGCGCGAACCCCGCGAAGGGAAGCAGCGGAAAGAGCGAGCCGCCGCTCTTGGTCAGGTAGTCGAGGAGCGGCTCGGCCAGGCCGTTCGCGTCGATGCCCGCGCAGAGCGGGGCGAGCAGGATCGAGAGCACGCCGAGCACGCCGCTTCCGATCGCGAACGCGCGCGGCCCGAGGCGCGCCAGCCCTTCCAGCACGAGCAGCGTCACGCCGATGCAGGCGAGCACGTCGACGGCGAAGAACGACGCGATCGAGGCGTCCCGCGCGAGCACGTCGCTCGAGAAGATCGCGACGGGCGGATGCAGGCCGTAGCTGATCGCGATCAACGTCAGCGCCCGCTTCACCCGCGCCTCGCGGCGGTCCGGGCTCTGCGCCGCCACCATCGCGAACGCTACGCCCGACGCGAACAGGAACGCGACCGCCGTCAGCCCCCGGATCATCGTCCAGCGCGCCCAGCCCTCCCCCGCCCGCCACGCGGGCGCGATCAGCGCGTCGATCGTGTGGCCCGAGATCATCTGCACGGCCGCCAGCAGGCGCAGCAGATCGATCCCGTGCGCGCGCCCCGGCTTCTTCGGCTCGGCAGGGACGCTCATCCGGAGCTCGGCCGCGGGCGAGTGGGGGACATCGGTCATGCGAGCGCGAGGAAGCGAGCGAGCGGCGGCCGCTTCGACGGGTCGGCCCGCATCGCGGCCCGCCCGAGCGAGACGAGCTCCTCGAGCGACTCCCCGTGCGGCGCGAGCATCTCGAGGAGCGTCATGCCGAGCGCGTGCACGTCCATCGTGAACGCGGCCTCGGCGCCCGCGCGCTGCTCCTTCGGCATGTACCCCGCCGACCCTTCGTTCGGCGCGCCGGGCGATCCGACGCGTGCGGAGATGCCGAAGTCGGTGAGCACGATCGCGTCGCCCCCGCGCAGGAGCACGTTCGAGGGCTTCACGTCGCGGTGCACCCATCCTCGCGCGTGGACGTGCGCGATGCCTTCGGCGACGTTCTGAGCGATCCGCCGGATGCGCGCCTCGGGCATGGGCGCGCGCATCATCTCCGCGCGCAGCGATCCGCCTTCGCAGAGCTCCATCGCGATCCCGAGGATCGACTCGTCGACGTCGAGGATCCGTACGATGGACGCGTGCGCCAGCAAGGCCGGTACCCGGGCCTCGTGGAGCATCCGCATGCGATCGGCCCGCCCACGGCGCTGGTAGATCTTGAGCGCCACCTCGCGCGCGAGCGGGACGTCCTCCGCGAGGAACACGGTCCCCGCGCCGCCCCGGCCGAGCTCGCGCACCACGCGGAAGCGACGGGCCGTCCCGCCGCTGCCCATCAGCGTCGCGCCGGCGTCGACGTCGCGCTCGCCCCGCAGCTGCTCGGCGAGGCGCATCGCACGCTCTCTCGCGCGCGGATACGCGAAGTCCCGCGCGACCACGCGCTCGTAGCTCGCGAGGGCCTGCGGGGCATCGCCACGGCGCTCGGCGATCTCGCCCGCGAGCATCCAGGCATCGAGCGGTACGCGCTCGCCCCCGCGCGCCAGCACCGGCGCGAGGACCGTGCTCGCCCCCTCGTCCTCGCCCCGCGCGTCCAGGCGCTCGGCGACGCGCAGCGAGAGCGTCGGCCACCCGGTCTCCGACAGCAGGCGTCGCGCCACGTCGAGCGCATCGACCTCGAGGCCGAGCGCACATGCCCGATCGAAGGCCGCGAGCGCGACCGTCTCGCCGTCGGGCAACGACCTCGACTCGGCGAGCCTCGCCAGCTCGTCCGGCACACGCACGACGCTGGTCGGATCGCCCGGGCGGTCGGAGTCGGTCGACGGCGGTGGCGCTCGTTCCTCGGCGGCCGGCGCGGGCGGGGCGCCGCCGAGCACCTTCTTCATCCGATCCCAGACGCTCACGCGATCACCTCGACGCGCTCGCCCGCGATGGTGAGCACGTCGCCGCGCAAGAGCTCGACCTCGGCCACCGCCCGCTCGCCGAGCAGGACGCGACCGGTGCCCGCGACGATCACCGTGCGGTCGGGAAGGAACCGCACCGAGATCCCGAGCTCCTCCACCTCCGCGACCCCGCCGCCGACGACCACCTTCTCGCCGCGATCGAGGCCACGCAGCACCTCGAGCGTCATCGAGCCGCCGTGCGGCGTGAGCGCGAGCTCGACGTCGTCGCCGAGCCCGACGACGAGATGCCCGTCGACGGGCATCTCGCGCGAGAGCACGACGCCGGAGACGAGCGTGCCGTTGCGGCTGCCCAGATCGCGCAGCACGAAGCGGCCGGCCTCGTAGCGCAGCTCCGCGTGCCGCCGCGACACCGACCCGCCGCGCAGCGCCACGTCCGCCTCCGCGCGCCCCAGCACGACGGGCAACTTGCCCACGATGCGCAGCGTGCGCCCCGGAAGCGAGAGGCGCAGCACGCCGGAGGCGAGCGCACGCTCCTCGAGCCGCCGCAGCGCCGCACGCAGCCCGGCGTCCTCCGGCGCCACCGCGAGCGCATCGGCGAGCGCCTGCCGCGCCGCCGCGCGCTGGCCGAGCGAGAGCGCCAGATCGTGCTCGGACAGCAGGCGCCGCACGCGATCCTTCTGCGCATCGGCCCGGTTCTGCTCGGTGAGCACCCGCTCGAGGCGCTCCACCTCGCCGCCCAGCTCGAGGCAGCGCGCGAGGTCCTCCTTGCGACCGAGCAGCTCCCACGCGTCGGCCGCGTCGCGCCACTGCTCGGCACGCTCGAGGCGCTCGGCGGCGTCCGTCATCTGCCGCCGCTCGGCCTGGCCCGCGACGCCGGTCGGCCGCAGGTGCTCGAGGATGGCGCGCCCGATGCGAACGTCGATCTCCTGGATGAGCTCGACGAGCTCGGGCGGTAGGACGCGCTGCGCGTCCATCCACGCGCCGATGCGAGACTCGAGCGTCGATGCCTTCTCCCCCGCGTGGACGAGCGCCTTGCTCGCCTCGACGAACATCGAGAGCTCGGCATACACGGCGGCGGCCCCGCGGAAGTCGCCCGAGGCCTCGAGCGCGCGTGCACGCTTGAGACGCCCACCGCCGAGGTCGCCGAAGAAGCTCATGGAGCGCGGCGGAGCTTTCCACGGCGATCCGGGGCCCGGCCATGCAATTTCGTGGCGGGCAGTGCCCGGCCTCCCCGCGAAGCACCGCCCCGGGATCTCGGTGGTCTCGGATATCCTCGGCACCATGGGTAGCTCCGCTCACGCCCGTCGCGACCGCACCGTCGACGAGCGCGTCCACCTGATCGTCACGCCGGCTCGCGCGTGCGCGACCGTCGCGCTCGCGCTCACCCTCGGTCTCGCCGCCGGCGGTGCTCGCGCGCAGGCTCCAGTCACCGAGACCACCCCAGGCTCGGTCGCGTACTCGTCCGCCACCGCCATGCCGATGACGTGCGGCCCCGCGGCGCCGGGCGGCGTCGACAGCAACGGCACGATCGCCGAGCCCCTCGCCTCGCTGCCCTGCTCCTACGGTGGGACGTGCGACGCGCGCTGCTTGCGGGCGGGAGCGAACGTGTCGACCCCCGTCGGGTTCATCGGCCGATCGCTCGAGATCACGCCCAACGCAGCCGCTTCCCTCCCGGGGAGCTGCTACGCAGCCAACGCCGGCGCGCCTCGAGGCTCTGGAGTCATCCGCGTCCGTTTCGTCAACGCGGGTCGCAGCCCTCTGGCCGAGGCCAGCGTGTCCGCGCTCGCGGCATACGTGAGCGTCGGCGGCACGGTCACGTTCGCGCCGCCGATCGCCGTCGGCGCACAGTTCGAAGTCGTGCTCACGCTCTCGACGGTCGGCGCACTCGGTCAGACGCTGCGGCTCCACAGTGTCGGCGCATCGGGCACGCACTTCCTCTGCGGGGACGGCGCCGTCGACGGCGGCGAGACGTGCGACGCGGGGGCCGGAAACGGGACGACGGTCTGCGGCTGCCAGACCGACTGCCACTTCCCCGCGAGCACGGTCACGTGCGCCCCGGCGAGCGGCGCGACGTGCGACGCGCCCGACACCTGCGACGGCGCCGGCGCATGCGCCCCACGCGTGATGCCGGCCGGTCACGTCTGTCGTGCGGGAGGCGTGTGCGACGTCGCCGAGACGTGCGACGGGGTCGCGCCGGCGTGCCCGGTCGACGTGCGCGCGTCGGACGGGACGCCGTGCCTCGACGGCCTGACATGCAACGGGGCCGAGACGTGCAGCGGCGGCGCGTGCGTGGGTGGCGCGCCGCCGCAGTGCAGCGACTTCGCGGTCTGCACGACGGACACGTGCACGGAGCCGAGCGGATGCGTGCACCTGCCGATCGCCGGATGCTGCACGTCGAGCGCCGAGTGCGGGGACTCGGACCCGTGCACGAGCGACGTGTGTACGGCCAACGCGTGCAGCCACACTCGGGATCTCTGCTCGGATGCCGGCAGCGACGCGGGCGCCGACGGTGGCCGCACCGAGGGCGACGCGGGTGCCGACGCGGGGCCCCTGCCGATCGATGGTGGCGACGGCGCCGATGGTGGAGCGCCCCCCGACGCGGGAGCGAGCGACGCAGGCGGCGAGGCCGACGCGAGCGCGACCGACGCCGCCACGGTGGATGCGAGCGTCCTCGCCGATGCGGGCCTCGGCGGCGATGCGGGCCTCGGCGGCGATGCCGGACGGCTGGATGCGGGAGCCGACGCGAGCACGGACGCATCCCGCTCGGACGCGGCGCCCGACGCGAGCCTGGCGGTCCCGGCGTCGGCGGGCTGCGGTTGCACGGTCGGCGGCGAGACCGTGAGCGGCGCATGGACGGTGCTGCTCTCGTTCGCTGCGCTGCTGTTCGCGCGTCGCACGTCGCGTCGGACGAGGCGGGCGCGGCGCCCACCGACCGCGTGAGCGCCGGGTCCCCTGCCCGTCGCGCTACGGCCGGCCTGCCTCGAGCCCCCGCTCCAGCGGAGGCGGATCGACGCTCGAGCGCGCACGCCCGCATTGACACCGCGTCGAGCGATCCACGACGATCCCTGCCCGGCCATGCATCTCGGCCGCTCGAGCAGGGAGTCATTCGGAATGAATTTGCCTGAAGGCCTGCCGTCATGAGCAACCGTCTCGGCGAGCTCCTCGTCCGCGAGAAGCTGATCAGCCTCCAGCAGCTCCGCGCCGCCCAGGACGAGTCGCGCAAGGGCAACACCTCCCTGAGCTTTCAGCTCGCGCGCATGGGCTACATCTCCGATCAGGAGATCACCGAGTTCCTCAGCCAGCAGTACCGCGTCCAGTCGATCAACCTCGAGGAGTTCGAGATCGACGAGGACGTGCGCAAGCTCGTCTCCCAGGAGGTCTGCGAGCGCCACAAGGTCATCCCCGTCTCGCGCTCGGGCAACACGCTCATCGTCGCGATGGCGGATCCCTCGAACCTGCACGCAATCGACGACATCAAGTTCCTCACCGGCTTCCACGTCGAGCCCGTCGTGTCGTCGGAAGGCGCCATCCAGAAGGCGATCGAGAAGTACTACAACGCCTCTCCGGAGATCTCCTACGACCAGATCATGGAGGGCTTCGAGGAGGGCGAGATCGAGGTCGGCGGCGACGAGGAAGAGCTGAACGTCGGCGACCTCGAGCGCGCCGGCTCCGACGCCCCCGTCATCCGCCTCTGCAACGCGATCCTGCTCAACGCGATCAAGAAGCGCGCGTCCGACATCCACATCGAGCCCTACGAGCGCAAGCTCCGCGTCCGCTACCGCATCGACGGCGTCCTCGTCGAAGAGATGGCGCCGCCGCTCAAGCTGAAGAACGCGATCGCGTCGCGCCTCAAGATCATGAGCTCGCTCGACATCGCCGAGCGCCGCCTGCCGCAAGACGGCCGCATCAAGCTCAAGCTCGGCAAGGGGCGCGAGATGGACTTCCGCGTCTCGTGCCTGCCCACGATGTGGGGCGAGAAGATCGTCATGCGTCTTCTCGACAAGTCGAACCTGCAGCTCGACATGACGAAGCTCGGCTTCGACCCGAAGCCGCTCGCCGACTTCAAGTGGGCCATCGATCAGCCCTTCGGCATGGTGCTCGTCACGGGCCCGACCGGCTCGGGCAAGACGACGACGCTCTACTCCGCGCTCAGCGAGCTGAACCAGGTCGATACCAACATCAGCACGGCCGAAGATCCCGTCGAGTACAACCTGATGGGCATCAATCAGGTGCAGATGCACGACGACATCGGCCTGAACTTCGCGGCCGCGCTGCGCTCGTTCCTGCGCCAGGACCCCGACATCATCATGGTCGGCGAGATCCGCGACTTCGAGACGGCCGAGATCGCGGTCAAGGCCGCGCTCACCGGCCACTTGGTGCTCTCGACGCTCCACACCAACGACGCGCCGAGCACCGTCTCGCGCCTCTTGAACATGGGCGTCGAGCCCTTCCTCGTGACCGCGTCGGTCAACCTCGTCCTCGCCCAGCGCCTCGCGCGGAAGATCTGCGAGGCGTGCAAGGCGGAGACGACGCCCGAGCCGGGCGCGCTCGTGCAGGCCGGCTTCCTCGAGAGCGAGGTCGCGACGCTCAAGGTCTACAAGGGCTCGGGCTGCCGCGAGTGCAACAACACGGGCTACCGCGGCCGCGTGGCGCTCTACGAGGTCATGCCCTTCACCGACCGCCTCAAGGAGCTCGTGCTCCAGGGCAGCTCCACCGCCGAGCTGAAGGAAGAGATGATCCGCCAGGGGATCCAGACCCTCCGGATGGCCGGCCTCGCGACTATCCGCGGGGACGACACCCCCAGCGACGTGGGCGTGCGCACGACCGCGGCCGATCGGCGATAGCGCCGGGCGTTCGCGTCGCGATCGCGACCGAGGTGGCCGACGCCGTCACTCCGGGCGCAGCGCCATGAGCGCGATCGTCGCCACGAGCGTGCCGATCGCGAGCGCGGCGGCGCGCGGGCCACGGCGGCCGTCCTTGCCGACCCCCCAGAGCACGACGTTGAGCGAGAAGACCGAGAGCACCATGGCGGAGAGGATCCACGCCGACAGGAGCGATCGCGCCTGCGCCCAGGCCATCAGGAAGCCCGCGATCCAGCACACGCCGAAGCCCGGCCCCGCGAGGCCGTACGCGGCGCGCTGTCGGTCGTCGTAGCCCCGCGGCAGGAAGGCACCGATCGTCCCCGCGGCGAGCGCCGAGACGCCGAGGAGCTTCACGAGGCGAAGCGCGACGAGCCAGCTGCCGATCACGACCGTGCTCTTGCTACGCGGCCGAGGCGAGCGCCATCGCGACGAGCAGCCCGTTGTAGACGAGATGGGCGATCGAGGAGACGAGGATCGATCCGGTCAGCGCGCGCAGCGCGGTGAAGCCGAGCCCCGCGACCGCGACGGCGAGCAGGCCGCCCCAGCTGCCCCAGGTCTGCGGCGCGTGTGCGACCACGAAGAGCCCCCACGCGCCCAGGAACGCGAGGACGGCGCGCACGCGGCCGCCCGAGCCGTAGAGCGCGCCGTAGACGAGCCCGCGGAAGAAGATCTCCTCGCCGATGGGGGCCACCGCCGAGAGCACGGCGAACGAGAGCAAGCCGCTCGGCCACGACACGTAGGCCTCGATGGGCGCCTCTCCCGTCGAGGGCACGCTCTGGAGCGCGCGCGTCGCGAGGATCCGCAGGATCACGCCGAGGAAAGGCGCCGTGCCGAAGCCGAGCAGCGCCACCATCCGGTGCGCGGGGCGCTGGAGGCCGAGCAGCGAGCGGATCGCACCGCGATCCACGATCATCCCGGCCAGCGCGACCGCCACCGCGACCTCGCAGACGGCGAGCGTCAGCCCGCTCACGAGGCCCGCGGCGGCGCCCGCCGACGAGAGGAGCGAGATCGTGAAGCTCCCCTCGATGACCGCCATCACGCCCAGCACGGCGAGCGCCTCGGCCCGCCCGAGCCGCAGCCCGACGCCCGCCAGCACGGCGAGCACGATCGAGAGGCCCGTCGCGACGAGGCGCGTGGAGAGCGCGAGCCACGGATAGACCCACGCGAGCGCGAGGCCGACGACGCCGAGCGCGCCCGCGAGCGCTGCCGCGCGCGCGAACGGCCACGCGGGCATGAGCACGTGCGCCAGCGACGACGGCGAGCGCAGCGCGAGGCCGATCACGAAGAGCAGCGCCGCGGCGAGCACCGCGAGCACCGCGTTGCGGTCTCCCGCGACGAGCGGCGACTCGGCGAGGATGCGCGCACGTGCGTCGACGCCGGCGAGCGCGGGCGCGACCTCGCGCGCCACCACGACGTAGTGGCCTCCGATCTGGAGCGGCCCGGCGCGCGCGAAGTCGACGCAAGCGCCGTGCGTGTTGCGGCGCGCCATCGCGAGCATGCTCGCGCCGACGCGCTCCTCGAGCACGACGTCGCGCGGAGCCCGGTCGCCGGCCTCGACGGCCAGCACGACCGCGTCGCCCCATCGGTCGGGGCTGATGCCCTCGCTCGAGCACAGCTCGAAGGTGACGTCGTCGCCCTCGACGAGGTCGGCCTCGACGAGCACGTTGTCCACGCCCGCGGCGAGCACCGCCGGCTCCCCCGGCCGATCGAGCTCGCGGGCCATCAGCCCGCGCACGCGCGCGCCGGAGATCGCCACCAGCGCGCCCAGCATCACGAGGGCGAGCGCGCTGATCGCGAGGCCGAGCCGTTGCACGGGCGGGAGTCTATCCGCTTCGCTCGCCGTCCCCGCCGCGAACGTCGCTGGCACGATTCCGATCGGTCGCGATCGCGATCCAGCGGCTTCGGTCGCGATCGCGCCTCGATCGTGATTCATGCGACGTTCGCGAGGATCCGCCGCCGCGCTCCAGCGGGCGCGGTCGAGGACTTAGTGCTCGAAGATCCATGGGCTTAGCGTGCGAATCTCATGTTCGATTCACCGGCGCGTGACCACACATGTCACGTCGGGCATTGTCACTTCGGAGAGGGTCTGTTAGATCGCCCGCCATGCGCATCAGCAACTCGTTCTCCGAAGGCGAGATCCAGGTCATCGACTTCATCCTCTCCACGCTCCTGCGCGGCGGGACGCCCACGATGGCGATCCGCTCGAAGGACTTCGCCTCGCTCTGCCGCAAGGTGCAGGCGATGAAGGTGCGCGTGCAGGAGATCAAGGACGGCAAGGTGCCCGCCCGCAAGGCGCCGGCGCAGTCGTCGGTCGGCGTCATCGACGCGCCCGACGCGGCGGCGAACGAGGCCGAGGGCGAGACGGACGCGCTCGAGGACGTGGGCTGAGCGAGACCCCTGCTGGCCGGCTTCCGGCGCGGAGCGCGTCTTCCAGCGCGAAGCCCGTCGCCGGGCCCGCACAGCGGCGTCGGCGGGTCTCGTCGCATCCTGGTCACACGCCCCTCCAGCCCCGCCGCGCCCGACGACGCGCGACGGGGCTTCGTCGTTGACTCTCTCGTTCGTTCCAAGTAAGCGGCGAGCCCGATGACGAACAGCGCGTCCGACTCGACGCTCGTGCTCTCGGGAGGCCGGATCGTCGATCCCGCCACGCGCTCGGACGGCGAGGCCGACCTCGTCATCGAGCGGGGCCGCGTGGCCCGGGTCGGGCGCGGCGCCGCCGAGGGCGTCCAGGGTGAGCGGGTCACGACGATCGACTGCCGCGGCAAGATCGTCACGCCCGGCTTCGTGGACCTGCACGTCCACTTCCGCGAGCCGGGCCAGGAGTACAAGGAGGACATCGCCTCCGGTCTCCGCGCCGCCGCCCGCGGCGGCTACACCGCCGTCTGCCCGATGCCGAACACGCGGCCGGTGAACGACAACCGCGCGATCACCGAGACCATGATGTCGCGCGCCCGCGAGGCTGGCGGCACGCGGCTGTTTCCCTTCGGCGCCATCACGCAGGGCAGCAAGGGTGTCGAGCTGACGGAGATGGCCGACATGCGCGACGCGGGCGCGATCGGCGTCAGCGACGACGGCGTGTGCGTGATGAGCGCGGCCGTGATGCGACGCGCGCTCGAGTACGCCCGCACGTTCGACCTGCTCGTCTCGCAGCACTGCGAGGACCACACGCTCACGGCAGGCGCCCAGATGCACGAGGGCGCCGTCTCGACGAAGCTCGGCCTGAAGGGCTGGCCTCGCGAGGCCGAGGACGTGATCGTCGCGCGCGACCTCGTCCTCAACGAGCGGATCGGTGCGCGCTACCACGTGGCGCACCTCTCGACGAAGGGCGCGGCGCGGCTCGTCCGGGAGGCCAAGGCCCGGGGGATGCGCGTGACGGCGGAGGTCACGCCGCACCACCTGCTGCTGACCGACGCCGCGCTGCTCGGCTACCGCACGGCGTGCAAAGTGAACCCGCCCCTGCGCGAGGCGGAGGACGTCGAGGCGACGATCGCCGCGCTCGCCGACGGCACGATCGACTGCATCGCGACCGACCACGCGCCCCACAGCCCTCTCGAGAAGGAGTGCGAGCTCGCCGCGGCATCGCCCGGCCTGATCGGCCTCGAGACGATGCTGCCCCTGCTGCTCGGCCTGGTGCGCGAGAACAAGCTCTCCATGATGCGGCTGGTCGAGGCGATCTCGACGAGCGCGGCCAAGGTCGGGCGCCTGCCCGGTGGCTCGCTCGCGGTCGACGCAGTGGCCGACGTGACGGTGGTGGACCCGGACCTCGCCTGGACCGTCGGCCGCGACACGATCGCGAGCAAGTCCCTCAACACGCCCTGGCTCGGCGCCTCGATGCGCGGCGCATGCGCGCTCACGCTCGTGGCCGGAAAGGTGGCCTACCAGCGATGACGTCCAAGCCCGCACACCTGGTCCTCGCGGACGGGACCGTCTTCGAGGGCGTCGCGCTCGGCGCGGCCGGCACCACGATCGGCGAGGCGGTCTTCACGACGGGCATGACCGGCTATCAGGAGGTCCTCACCGACCCGTCCTACGCCGGCCAGATCGTGACGATGACCTCGCCCGAGATCGGCAACACGGGCACCAACGCCGAGGACCAGGAGGCCCAGCGCTCGTATGTGGCCGGCTTCGTCGTGCACGAGGCGTCGGCCACGCTGAGCAACTGGCGCGCGAGCGCGTCGCTCGAGAGCTACCTCGTCTCGAACGGCATCGTCGCGATCGCCGGGGTCGACACGCGCGCGCTGACGCGGCACCTGCGCGACCACGGCGCTCAGATGGCGGCGATCGGGACCGAGGGCGTCGAGCCGCTGCTCGCGAAGGCCGAGGCCGCTCCGTCGATGAGTGGGCTCGACCTGACGGGACGCGTGTCGACCAAGGACGCGTACGTCTGGGCCGAGGGCTCCGGCGCGTGGGCCCCGCGCGAGGCCGCCCCGAGGCACCACGTGGTCGCGATCGACTACGGGGTGAAGCACAACATCCTGCGCAACCTCGTCGACCACGGGTGCCGGGTGACGGTGCTGCCCAGCACGGCGACGGCCGAGGACGTGCTCGCCCACGATCCCGACGGCGTGTTCCTCTCGAACGGCCCGGGCGACCCGGCTGCCGTGACCCACGGCATCGCCACCATCAAAGAGCTCGTGGGCCGAAAGCCGATGTTCGGCATCTGCCTGGGCCACCAGATGCTCGCCCTCGCGCTCGGCGGGCGCACCTACAAGATGAAGTTCGGGCACCGCGGGTTGAACCACCCGGTCAAGGACCTGACGACCGGGCGCATCGAGATCACCACGCAGAACCACGGTTTCGCGGTGGACGTCGCCTCGCTCGAGGGTCGCTGCAAGGTCACGCACGTTCACCTGAACGACGGCACGTGCATGGGCCTCGAGACGACGGGCGCCGGCGCGCCCGCGTTCTCGGTGCAGTATCACCCCGAGGCGAGCGCGGGGCCGCACGACGCGCGCTATCTGTTCCGCCGCTTCGCCGACGCGATGGGCTGACGCCGCCGGGCGAGGCCCGCCGCGAGCACGAGGAGCCCGAGGCCGGCGAGCCCGGGCGCGCGGCCCGTGCCGGCGGCGTGGCAGCCGCACTGCGACGACGCGGGCGGCGGCGCGACGGATCCGTCGGTGCCCGCCGCGTCGATGCTCGAGGCCGCATCGCTCGCGGACGCATCCGCGATCAGCGCCGCGTCCGTGCCGGCGTCGACGCCCGCATCGGTCGGCTCGGGGCAGGCGCCCGGCGAGGCACCGAGCACGACCTCGGCGCTCGCCATCTCGATCGGCGTCGCGCCGCCGTGATCCGTCCACGCCGCGTACGCGAGCTGGCCCCAGCTCTGGCCCGCCATCGCGGGGTCGAGGCTCACGGGCGCGTGGTCGCGCAGGAACTCGATGTACTCGCGCGTCGTGGCCTGGAAGCGCAGGCGGGCGCGCAGCGTCAGCGTGCCGGTGCCACAGAGAGAAGGCAGCGTGTACGAGGGCTCGTCGTAGTTGCGGTACTGGCCGGTGCCGGGGTCGACGTAGTCGCGTCCGAGCGGCGCGTCGTCGTCATCGGCCGCGGGAGCGAAGCCCTCCGGCGGGATGCGCGTGTCGTCGAGGAGCGCGTCGGCGAGGACGAAGTGGAAGCCGGGCTGCGCCGTTCCGTCGGCCTGCCGCACCCCGAGGTGTGCCTCGTACGTGCGCGCCTGCGGATCCGCCTCGAGCGTGGCCGTCGTGGCGTCGTAGCGCGCGGAGCCGGCGACCACCCTGCCCGTGGCGTCCACGACGTCGACCTCGAGCCACATCCGGCGCCCCTCCGGGTAGCCGGTCGGGAGCTTGTGGCCCGAGAGGTTCGTGATGCGCACGGTCGCGGTCGCGGTGTCGAAGGCGAGCGCGCTCGCGCGGATCTCCACGCTGGCCGCGCCGCGCATGAAGGTGTCGATGCGGTCGGCGTTCGCGTCGAGGTAGAGCGCGATGCCCGGCGCGGGGTCGGGGATGGTGTCCGCGATGGCGCGCAGCTGCCAGGCCGCCGAGCCGAGCAGCTGGTGTCGCACCGCGCCGTCGCGCAGCGTGTTCGGGAACGAGCCGAACGAGGCAACCTGGACGGGGTGATCGACGACGGGGAGGTGGCACGTCTGGCAGGTCTCGCCGCGCCCGGGGAACGCGCTCGCCTGCCACTCGCTGAACGTGCGCTCGACCGCGAAGAGCCGCCCCGTGGCGACCGTCGTGCCGCCCTGGACGCGGTAGCCCATCGCCACGGGGCTCGTGATGTCGTGGCACTGTCCGCAGAGGCGGCTCGTCGGCAGGAACGTGGAGACGGCCGTGGGATGGCCCGCATCGGTGCCCGGCGCGTAGTCGTAGGGACCGAAGCGAAGATCGCCGTTGCCGGCGCCGTCGGCGACGACGAAGCGCGCGTTGAAGAGCTGGTCGTCGGTCGGATCCGTCGCGCGGTGGCAGACCATGCAGCCGACGCCGTCGAGATCGTCGCTGGGCGGCCGGTTCGGGCGATCGGCGGAGAGGCGCGGTCGATCGGCGGGGTCGGCCTGGGTCGGATCGTAGTCCGGCAGCTCGGAGCGCCCGCGGAGCCAGGCCCCGAGCGAGTGGCAGCGGACGCAGAAGTCCGCCGCGTCGGGGTGGTCTTCCTCGGCGATCGCGAGCGCGGCACGGAACACGGGGTCGCGCCCGGCGCTCGCCATGAGCGAGCCGCGCCACGACTCCCACGGCTCGTAGTCGTCCGTGTCGTCGTAGCCGGCGTGGCAGGTCCGGCACGGGTTGGTGGGCTGGAGCGGCGTGACGATGCCGCCCGGGTGCCCGGCCGGCTGCGTGCCCGGCTGGAAGATCTGCGCGAGGCCCGGGACGGGCCACGCCAGCGCACAAGCGAAGAGCGTCGCGGCGAGGGTGCGGTTCACGCTGCGAGCGTACTACTTCTCCGGCGAGGCGCCGTGCGTGGGCTCCTCGTCGTGGAGGTCCTCCACCCGCCCGCGCCGTCGCGCCAGCCGGGCCTGCCCTGCGTCCACGAGCACCTCGGCCGCGCGCGGTCTGGCGTTGTACTCGCTCGCCATCGCGGCGCCATACGCGCCGGTGCCGCGCACGAGCAGGAGATCGCCGCGCTGGACCGGCGCGAGGAGGCGCTCGAGCGCGAGGAAGTCGCCCGTCTCGCAGACCGGGCCCACCACGTCGCACGCGCTCGGGGCGCCGGCGCGCAATCGGACCGGCACGATCGCGTGGTAGGCGTCGTAGAGCGCCGGGCGGATCAGCTCGGTCATGGCCGCATCGACGATCACGAAGCGCTTGCCGGCCTGCTCCTTGACGAAGATCACGCGCGTCAGGATCGCGCCGGCGTCCCCGACCAGCGCCCTGCCCGGCTCGATCACCACCTCGAGCTCCGGGGTGCCCGCGCGCGCGAGCCCTTCGCGAACGGCGCGACCGAACGCAGCGTGGGTGTCCGCGCTCTCGTCCTCGTCGCCGTAGGCGATGGGCCAGCCGCCACCGGCGTCCACGGCGCGAACCGGGGCGCCTGCCGCGATCGCCTCGCGCGCGAACGCTCCGGTGATGGCGACCGCGTCGGCGATCGAGCTCGCCCGCGGGATCTGCGAGCCGACGTGGCTCGCGATCGTCTGGAGCGAGAGCTGGGGGCTCGACACGACGTGCGGCAGCAGGCGGCGCGCCACGTCGAGCTCGAGACCGAACTTCGTGTCGTGCAGCCCCGTCGCGATGTACGGATGGGTCGCGGCGTCGACGTTCGGGTTGATGCGCAAGCCGATCGGCGCCCGGACGCCCTTCTGCCGCGCGATCGACTCGATGGCGGCGAGCTCGGGCTCGCTCTCGACGTGGATGGCGCGAATGCGCGCGTCGAGCGCCGCGGCGATCTCGGCGTCGGACTTGCCCACGCCGCTCATCACGATCCGCTCGGCGGGGACGCCCGCGCGGAGCGCCCAGTGGAGCTCGCCGCCCGAGACGCAGTCGACGCCCGCGCCCATCCCCGCGAGCAGGCGCAGGATCGCGGGGCTGCCGTTGGCCTTCATCGCGTAGGCGACGAGCGACGGGCTCTTCGCGTCGGGGGTCGCGAGCGCGCCGGCGATCGCGACGTACGCGCGGCGGATCGCCTCGGCGCTCGCGACGTGCGTCGGCGTCCCGTGCTCGGCGGCGATCGCCTCGAGGGACACGCCGTCGACGGCGAGCGCCCCGTCGCCCGACGGGGCGAAGTGCGCGCTCGCCGGAGTCCTCTGGGCGCGGCCCCGATCCATCTCAGGCCCCTGCGCCGAGCGCCACCGCGAGAGCGCCGGCGTCCACGCCACGCGCGGCGAGCCGCGCCCGCGCATCCGCGACGGCCGCTTCGACCCGCGCCCGCGCGGGTCCCCCGACCACGTCGCGCCTGGCGATCGCGATCTCGGGACGGATCGCCTCGAAGATCGTGGCGTCGAACGCCTCGTGCTCGGCGCGGTAGGCATCGAGCGAGAGCTCGGGCAGGGTCACGCCCTGGTCGATCGCGCGCCGCACGAGGCGCCCTGCCACGTGGTGTGCCTGCCGGAAAGGCACGCCGTGCGCCGCCAGCCAGTCGGCCACTTCCGTCGCCTCCGTGAAGCCGTCCACGAGCGCCTGCCGCATCCTCGGCGCCGAGAACTTCGCCGTCGCGAGCGCGCCCGCGAGCACGTCGAGGCAGTCGTCGATCGTGTCGAAGGCGTCGAACGCGGGGCGCTTGTCCTCCTGCATGTCGCGGTTGTACGCGAGCGGCAGGCCCTTCATCAGCACGAGCAGCGAGACGAGGTCACCGATCACGCGCCCGCTCTTGCCGCGCACGAGCTCGGCCATGTCCGGATTCTTCTTCTGCGGCATGATCGAGCTGCCCGTGGTGAAGCGGTCGCTCATCTCCACGAAGGCGAACTCCTGCGACGACCAGAGCACCAGCTCTTCGCCGATGCGGGACAGGTGCACCGCGCAGATCGAGAGCGCCGAGAGGGCCTCGAGCAGGAAGTCGCGATCGGCCACCGCGTCGAGCGAGTTGCGCATGGGCCGCGAGAATCCGAGCGCCTCGGCCGTGTGCGCACGGTCGATCGGAAACGTCGTGCCCGCCAGGGCCGCGGCGCCGAGCGGCGACTCGTTCATGCGCGCGCGCGCGTCGTCCAGGCGCCCGCGATCCCGCTCCAGCATCTCCACCCACGCGAGCAGGTGATGCGCCAGCACCACCGGCTGCGCGCGCTGCAGGTGCGTGTAGCCGGGCATCGGGATCTCGACGCTCTGCGCGGCCCGCACGACCAGCACGGCGGCGAGGCGATCGAGCTTGGCGGCGGTTCGCTCGCACGCCGAGCGCGTCCACAGGCGCATGTCGGTCGCCACCTGATCGTTGCGCGATCGCGCGGTGTGCAAGCGCCCGCCGGCCTCGCCGACGCGCTCGGTCAAGAGCGCCTCGACGTTCATGTGCACGTCCTCGCGGTCCGCGCGCCAGCGCATCTGCCCGTCGGCGATCTCGGCGCCGATCTGGGAGAGGCCCTTCTCCACCGCGGCCGCGTCGGCCGCCGTGACGATGCCGCGTGCGGCCAGCATGCGGACGTGCGCGATCGATCCGCGGACGTCCTCCGGCCCCAGGCGCTGGTCGACGTCGACGCTGGCGTTCACACGCGCGGCGACTCCGTCCAGCTCTTCGTCGAAGCGGCCCCCCCAGGCTTTGTCGGTCATGGCGGCGCGAAGGGTGCCGAGGTGCGCGCGCGCATGCAAACGAACGTTCGCGCTCCAGGGGCACGCGCCGTGAACCGGCGGACCCATGGACAGCGCGGCGAAGCCGTGGAAGCGTGCTCTCGTGCCGGCACCGGCCTTGCTGTGCCGCGCCTGGCCCTGCGTCACCCGCAGGGGGAGGGTTTCTCACATGGACTCGATTGGCTCGCTCGCTTCTGCTCTTTCCGTTCGCGGGCTCGGACGCTCGTTGTTGCTCGCCGCGTTCGTGGTCGGCCTGCCGGCGGTGGCCTCCGCGCAGACGACGGTGCAGGGGCAGATCATCATCCAAGAAGCGCAGCCGTCGGCGCAGCCCGTGGTCACGCAGCAGGCTTACCCGCCGCAGAGCGCGTACGTGGTGCCGGCGCCGGCCGTGGTGACGTGCCCCGAGGGCACCTTCAGCCAGGTCGACGCCTACGGCCGGACGGTGTGCATGCGGGAGGTCCATCGTCACCGCGTGTCGGGCGGCCTGCTCGGCGGCGGCATCGGCCTCTTCGTCGGCGGCTGGGTCGTGACGGGCTTCTCGGGCCTCGTGGTCGGGGTGTTCGGCGCCACGGGCTGCGCGATCTCGTCGTCGATCGGCTCGAGCGCGTGCGTGTGGACGAGCGACTCGGCCTCGAACTTCCTCACGTTCTCCTGGATTCCGCTGATCGGGCCCTGGGTCTCGATGGGCTACATGTGGCCCGGCGCCGACGCGGGCATGTACGCGTGGATCGCGATCGAGGGGCTCATCCAGGCGGGCGGCCTCACGATGCTGATCTTCGGCGCGCTCGGCGAGGACTACGTCGACTACGAGCCCATCGCCGGCCTCGACCTGCACGTGCGGCCGATGTTCGGCACGACGAACGGCGTGGAGGCGACGCTGCACTTCTGATCGACCCTGCATTCTGATCGACGCGGCATTCTGATCGCGGGCCGAACCGCGGCCCCGCGATGCGAGCGGGCAGTCCAAGGGCGGCACCCGCCGCGAAGTCTTCTATCCTGTCCTCATGGACGTCTCCGCGCTCCGCGCTCGCACCGACGCCGTCGCCCGCCGAATCCGGCTGGCGCGCGCGGTGCGCGCCGGAGCGTCGACGTTCGCGGCGGGTGCTGCCGGGATCGCCGTGGCGCTCGCCGCCGAGCGCTCGGGCTGGATCCTCGGGGGCGACCTCCGCGTCGCGATCGCGATCGGCGTGGCGGTGCCCACGCTCGCCTCGGTGGCCGCCGCATCGCGGGCCCTGCCGTCGCTGCTGCCCGCATCGCTGATCGACCACGCGTACGCCCTGCACGGCCGCTTCACGGCGGCCCTCGAGCTGGCGCGCGAGGACGAGCCGCTCCGCCTCGGCTCGCGGTCGAGGACGCGCCTGCGCGGGCGGGCGCTGCATCGCCGTCGCGCGTGTTCCCCACCGCGTCCCCGCGGGCGCCCGCGCGCTGGCGTTGGCGCTGGGCGCCCTCGTCGTTGCGGCGAGCCTGCAGCGCCCCCGGCGCCCGAGCCCCTGCCCGCACCGCCCCCCACCTGACGCCGCTCCTGCTCCATCCCGACGACGTCGCCCTCGAGCGGCACGCGCTCGAGGCGATCGCGGCGGGCGCGGCACCGGTCCCCGAGCTCCGCGCGGCGATCGACGACACCAACGAGCTGCTCGAGGCGCTCGAAGAGCGTCGTGTCGAGCGTGCCGACGCGCTCCGGCAGATCGGCGAGCTGGTCGATCGACTCGAGCGCCCGCGGCCGAGCGCGCTGCGCGTCCGCGAAGATGCGCTCGCGGCGCTCGGCGATCACCTCGGTCGCGGGGCGACGACGCGGGCGCTCGCCGAAGCGATGCAGGCGCGCGATGCGGCCGCGACCCAGGCCGCGCTCGCGGCGCTCGCGGCGGGCGGCGACGGCTCGCTCAGCGCCGCCGAGCGACGCGAGCTGCGCGACGCGCTCGCGGAGGCGCGGGCTGCCGCGGAGCGCGAGCGGCGAGCGGCGGAGAGCGACCCGGAGACGGTCGAGGGCGGCGGTCCCGATGCGCAGGCGAGGCGCGATCCCGAGGAAGAAGAGCGCCTCCTCGAAGAGCAACGCGACGAGGTCGAGCGCCGCCGTCAGGAGATCGCCGAGGAGCAAGCGGCGCGCGAGGAGCTCGATCGCCTCGAGCGCGAGCTCGGCGAGGCCTCCGACGCGCTCGACGGCGAGGCCGACGAGCAGGAGCGCGCCGGCGACGAGCTCGACGAGGCGATCGAGGATCTGAACCGCACGGCGCGCGATCAAGCGTCCGAAGAACAGATGCAGGAGCTGGCCGAGCAGCTGCGCCAGCTCCGCGAGATGATCCGCGCCAGCGCCAGCAGCAGGGCGGCCAGGGCGAGGACGGCGACGGTGGCGAGGGCTCGGGCCGCGGATCGCAGGGCGGTCGCGAGGGGCGCATGGACCGCTTCGTCCTGCGCGCCGGCGGCGGCGACGAGCACGGCAGCGGTGGAGCGCGGCTCGCGCTGCCGGGCGGCGCCGGAGGGGGCGAAGGCGGCGAGAGCGAGGGCCAGGAAGGCACGCCGACGCAGAGCCCGAGCGGATCCCCGGGTGGCGCGAGCGGCAGCGGCGCCGCGAGCGACGGTGAAGGCGGTGACGGAGCCGGCGAGAGCGAGGGCGGCGCGAGCGGCGGCGGCGCCGGCGAGGGCGGCGAGCGCGAAGAGCAAGTGCTCGTGCTCGGCGACCAGAGCGGCGAGGGAGCCCAGGCCATCCTCGAGCTGCCGGGCATGGGCCGCAGCGGCAGCGGCGAGCAGCGCGGCACCGGCGACGGCGACGGCGACGAGCCGGGCGGTGGCGCGGGCAGCGATCACTCGCCAGCGACGCTCGACGATCCCACCGATCGGAGCGGCGATCACCGGACGGTCGCGGTCCACGGCGAAGATCGCGGCCGCGGGCCGAGCCGCTCCGAGGTCATCCGCGGCGGCGCCGCGCGGGGCTTCGCCTCGCGGGACTACGAGCGCGTCTACGCCGACTACGAGGCGCACGCCGAGCGCGCGATCGAGGAGAGCGAGATCCCGCCGGGGTTCCGCTTCTACGTGCGCCGCTACTTCGACCTGATCCGGCCGCGCGACTGACGCGGGACGGTCGGTCAGAGCCCCGTGCTGAGGGGGCGCAGCGCGGAGCGCGTCGCGGCGAGCAGAGCGCGCTGCGAGAGCGTGCCGACGTCGCCCTCCCCGCGCGCGGCGGCGCGGCCGCTCAGCATCGCGCGGACGGCGCCGTGGGAGTCGGCGACGACCAGCGACACGCCGCAGCGGAACTCGTGGCCATCGACGACGTCGCGTGCCGTCCACTCGGTCACCGAGCCGGTGATCACGTAGCGCGCCCGAGAGGCGCGGCCCTCGAGGCGGAAGCCCGGCTGCGCCTCGAGCGCCTCGTGCAGTGCACCATCCAGCGCGGCGGCCGCGGGCGCGCCGCCGACGACGGCGCCCGTGTCCTCGATGACGACGCCCGTGGTGCGCTGTGCGCTCGCGAGGGCGAGGTGCGACAGACCGACGAGCCCGATGATGGCGGGAACCACGAGGGCGAGCGTTCGCCCTCGCGCGGACGAGCGCGCGTGCATGGAGCCTCCGTTCGGAAAGAGGCTCGTCCGGCTCGCTCTACGCGATCCGCGGACTCACCTCGAGTGTCTCCCGTCTAACCGAGCTCGGCGCGTGGCCGCAAGAAATCGACGCACGATTGCGAGCCCGATCGCGCGCGCCCGCGGGTATCCTCCTGCCCCCGTGACCACCCTGCGCGAGCTCCTCGCGGGCCAAGCCTCGATCGGCGACATCGCCGCCTTCCTCGACGGTCTCGACGCCACCGCGCGCGAGGCCGAGTCGCTCACGCTGAACGGTCGAGAGCAGCGGGCGCTCTGGGAGCGCGCGGCAGACGGCCCGGTCATCACGACCGATCACTTCGTGCCGCGCTCGATCGCACCGAACGTCGCCGTTCGCCACCCCGGCCGCAACACCATCCCGGTGCCGCGCCACTTCCAGCTCTTCGCCAAGGTCTTCGCGCGCGACGAGCAGGATGGGCGCCTCTTGAACGGCTACAACGACTCGAACGCGTGGTTCATCCGCCCGGGCTACTTCGTCGCGTACGAGACGCGCGGGAACGCCGAGTGGATGAAGCGCGGCGGGGTCGTCGTCGACTACCTCCGTGTGCCGGACGGCAAGGTCCCCGCCGGCTGGCCCGCCGTCGTCCCGAACCAGGTGGGCCTGCAGCGCCTCGTCTACTTCCGCACGCGCGACTTCATGCGACGCGTCTCGACGCACATGTCGATCGGGCGCGCCGCCGAGCAGCGCGACCAGGGGGATCGCGAGCTCGATTTCTGGTTCACGCTCTGCCGGAGAGACCCATGACGACGACCCATCCGAAGACCGACGAAGTCGCAGCGCACGCGCGCGCCGAGCTCCCGCGCACGATCGAGCGCCTCGGTCAGTACCTCGCCCATCCGGCCATCTCGTGTGACCCCGGCCACGCGGCCGACGTGAAGGCGCTCGCGCTCCGGATCGCCGACGATCTGCGCGCGCTCTCGCTCACGAACGTACGGGTGCTCGAGCTCGAGGGCGCGCTGCCCGCCGTCGCCGCCGAGCACGTCGCGGCCGGCCCCGAGAAGCCGACGCTGTTGATCTACGGCCACCTCGATCTGCAGCCGGTGAAGGGCGAGCCGTGGACCTCGCCTCCGCACGTCATCCGTCGCGACGGAGAGCGCATCTTCGCGCGCGGTGTCGCCGACGACATGGGGGGCTGGATCTCCCACCTCTCGGCCATCCAGAGCTGGCTGAGCGTGGCGGGAGAGCTGCCGATCAACGTGAAGCTCCTCATCGAGGGCGAGGAGGAGATCGGCTCGCCGAACCTCGAGCGCTACATGGACGCCTTCCCCGAGGCGTTCGAGTCCGACGTCATGGTGCTCACCGACTGCGAGAACCCGTCGACGGAGATCCCGGGTCTCACGGTCTCGCTCCGGGGCCTCATGGAGGTCGAGCTCGCGTGCGACTCGCTCACGAGCGACGTTCACTCCGGCCTCTGGGGCAACCTCGTCCCGGATCCCTCGATCGCGCTGATGATGCTCGTCTCGCGCCTGGTCGACGAAGACGGCCGCATGAAGCTCGGCCGGCAGCGCGTCCCCGAGGCGTGGTCGAAGGCAGCGTGGGACGTCCCCCTGACCGACGACGTGATCCGCAAGGGCGCGCGCTTGCGTCCCGACGTGCGGCCGCTCGACGACCGCGGCCGGCCGCCGGCGGAGTGGGTGTGGCGGCAGCCGGCGGTGACGGTGCTCTCCACCACGCTGCCGACCCCCGGCCACGAGAAGAACGCGGTGCGCACGCGCGCGTCGGCGGTGCTGAGCTTCCGCGTCGCTCCCGGGCAGACCCACGAGGAGCTGATGGCCGAGGTGTCGGAGGTGCTGACCAAGAGCCCGCCCGGCGGGGTGAAGGTCACGCTCACGCCGCGCGGCAAGCCCGGCCTCAGCTGGCTCGCGCCCTCGCGCGAGTCGTTCGGCGCCCGCGGCGAGGCGTTCGCCGCCGCCGACCGCGCCTACCAGAAGGCGTGGGGACGCCCGCTGCTCGCGATCGGCGTCGGCGGCAGCATCCCCTTCGTCGCGCTCTTCGGACGCCGCTTCTCCGATCGACCTCTCGTCCTGAACGGCGTCATGGATCCCGAGACCGGCGCGCACGGCCCCGACGAGTCGATGCACCTCGGCGTGCTCGAGAAGGCGATCCTGGCGAACGTTCACTTCTACGCCGAGCTCGGCGCGATGGGACGTCGCTGAGGGCTCGCACGTCCGCGAGGGCGAGGCGCGAGACGCGCGCCGGGGCGACCTCGGGAGCGCCGCGCCAGCGCACGGTGCGCTCTCGAAACCGGGATCGAGGGTACTACCCTGATCGGGTGACCCTTCCCCCGCGGCGAGCTCGATGGGCCCTGCTCGCGACGCTGCTGTTCGTCGCGTGCGGCCCCGCCTCGGCCAGCACCGGCCGCGCGTTCTGCGCGAGCGCGGTCGCCGAGGGGCGCACCGTCGGATCGTTGATGTCGCCCTCGGGCGCCTCGGTCACGTTCGGCGCCGACGCCGTGAGCGCGGGCACCACGATCACTCTCTGCACGGTGGTGGCGGGACGGGCCGCGGGACAGCGCTCGGAGATGTTCGAGCTCACGATCTCGCCCCCGGCGCGCGCGGCGCTCGTCGTGACGCTTCCCGTCGACGACGGCGTCGTGGCCGCCGACGTCGAGCAGGCGAGCTCGGCGACCTCGCGCTTCCAGCGTGTCGCCACGAGCACGGTTTCCGAGGGGAGCGCCACGTTCTCCACGATGGACGCCGGCTTCTACCGGCTCACCACGCCGAGCGCGATGGATGGTGCCGCTCCGATCGCCGACGCCGGGATCGCGGCCGAGGACGTGAACCGACCGGACGCTCCGCGCGCCATCGGGCCGGTGGTCGTCGGCCCCGATCTCGCGCCCGCCCGCTACGACTGCCTCGGGGCCGACGCGATCGGCGGGCCCGGCCCGGCCGTCGACGTCGACGTCGAGGTCCGCGCTCTCTTCGACCAGGTGCCGCGCGCGAGGGCCAGTCTCGTCGCTTCGCCGGTCCCGCGCTGGGACCAGCCCGTCGACTGCACCACGTGCCCCGGCGGGACGACCGACGACGCGGGGCACGTGACGATGGCGCTCGCCCCCGGACGCTATTGGATCTACGTCGGCTCGTCGGGTGGGTCGCCGACCTACGACCTCAGCGAGGCCTGGATCGCGGGCGTCCCCGTCGCGTCGGGCGCCCGCTCGCTCGTCGTGTCCGGCGTCACGATCCACGACGACGTCATCTTGCGCAATCTCTCGCAGGGGCTCGCGTACGCGGTGGGCCGCGTGCTCGACTGCGACGCTCGCGCGGTCCAGCGCGCCGAGGTCCGGATCTACGACGCTCGCACCGGCGCGCCGGTGGCGCTCGCCCTCGACGGCGGCCCGGCGGCTCGCTACGCGAGCCACGGCGGGCTCCCCATCGTAGCGGCCGATCGAACCGCGCTCGACGGCAGCTTCCTCGCGCTGCGCGCCCCGGGCTCGTCCGAGCTGCGCCTCGAGGCGTGGGGCCGGCGGAGCGCCGACGCGAGCGACGAGCTCCTCGGCTGCCAGATCGTCTCGCTCGACGGCGACCGCGCGGTCGTCGCCGACCTGCTTCCTCTCTCCGCCGACGCGAGCCCGGGCTGTGGCACCTCGCCCTGACGCACGGCCGCAGGCGCTCGCCGCGCTCGCCGTGATCCTCGCCGCCTGCGGCGGAGCTCCGCCCCCGATCCCCGACGAGCCGATCCCCGCGACCGATCGCGATCCGCCGTCGTGGACGCCGGCGCCGGTCATCGAAGGGCGCACCGGCGAGCCGGTCGCGCTCGAGCTCTCGGGCGGCAGCGAGCAGGCGCGCGCCCTCTTGCGCGCGCTCGTACTGGCCGTGCGCGATCAGGACGAGACCGCGGTCGAGGCGGCGCTCGCGGAGCGCGTCGCGCACGCTCAGGCCACGGCCCTGCGGACCACGTGGACGCGCAACGCGCTCGCGCGCCAGATCCTCGCGGCCGCCGCGGCGAGCCACGTCGACGAGCACACGAGCTTCGAGCAGCTCGTCGAGCCCGCGACGATCCGCGTCGTCGAAGCGAGCGCGCACTACGCGGACGCGCTGCCGAGCGAGGTGCGCGCCGGAGACGTCGTCGTGCTCTTCCAGCCGACCGCCCTCGGGCGCCGCTTGCTCGCTGGCCTCGCCACGTCGCTCCTGGTCGTGCGCCCGGGCCCGACCCCGCTCGTGGTCGCGCGGTGAGGGAGGACCGGGCGAGCGCGCTGCTCGCGCCGGGGGCCACGCGAGTCCGAAATGGGGCGGCCCTTGCGTCCGAGGGGCGCCGGGCAGATGCTCGATCGCGGAGGGTCCGATGACGCAACAGAGACTCCGGCGGGTCGCAGGGTGGCTTCTCGCGGGCGCCGCGGCGTTCCTGGCCACGTCGAGCTGTGCGCGCGAGGGCGGCGTCGACTTCGCGGCGAGCGACATCGACTCGGCCGAAGGCAACGACGACATCGTGCTCGTCGGCGGCACCGCGTTGAACCCGCTCCAGGCCATCCGCGACGCGAGCGTGTTCGTGTCGCTGGGGCTGGGCAACGGGTGCAGCGGCGTTCTGGTCTCTCCGCGTGTCGTGCTCACCGCAGCGCATTGCATGGGAGGCCATGGGGGGGGGGGCTAACGCTCTCGTGTCGTTCGGTCCTCAGAACCCGAGCGGGGCGGCGTGGACCGGCGCGCCCATTCCATCGAGGGTCGCGATCCGCGTCATCGACTGCTTCGCCGATCCGGTCGCCGGGCTCGTAGGTGAAGGATGTCGTCAGGCGTGTCCCGACCTCCCAGGCGGTGGCGACCCGGCCTTCTGCCTCGATGGCGGGCACTGGGGGCACGACATCGCGGTGCTGATCCTGGCCGAGCGCATCGACGGGAGCGCAGCGTCGGTCTACCCGGCCGTGCCGGCCGGCCTCGTCGAGGAAGACCCGGGCTGCAGCAACTTCTGGTGCTCTCCGTGGACGGGCACGAACGCAACGCTCGTCGGCTATGGAATCCGCGGGCTCCCCGGCTTGGACGGCTCGCATGACCAGCTGCGCCAGTGGGCAGGCGTCGGGATCACCGGGTGCGTGGGGGCGGGGACGACGTGCCTGTTCTTGAACGGAGTGGGCAGGCCCGGGGACAGCGGCGGCCCCGTCTACCTGCGCCACTTCGACGAGATCCCCGACAACACGCCCCGCGGGCTGATCGGCGTGTTCGGCTACGGCGGTGATCAGTTCGTTCGCGTCTCTCACCCGGACATTCGCGCGTTCCTCGAGCACTACGTGGGCTCGGTGAGCGCGCATTTTCCTGGCGCGATGGTGCAGGTCGATGGTCGCGGGCACGAGCGCACGGGGCCGCCGGCGCCCTCGTTCGGCGTCTGGACCGGCGGATTGGACCTGCCGCCCCGCAGTGACCCGGCGGGCCGCGCGCGCTGGGCGAATGACCACCGCTGCGCACTCGGCAGGCAGTGCAACGATCCGGAGCTCCGCTTCGCGCCCTTCGCCACGCGATGCGAGCTGTGCGGCGAGCCGGACCGTCTCGACCCCGACGGCGATGGCTTGGTGCTCTCGCACGACAACTGCTGGGGCGTCTACAACCCGCGGCAGCGGGATGGCGACGCGTCCGACCCCGGGGGCACCATCTCCGACACGGCCTTCGACTTCGCGGTCGCCGACGCCCTCGGTCCGCGGACCGGTGCTTCGGCGCTCCAGGGAGGCAGCTGTCTCGCACGGGGAGTCACGAGCTGGCGCTGCCTGCCGCGCGTCGCTGGGCCGGACGGCGCGGAGCCCTCGATCGACGGCGACCACGATCGGTTCCCCGATCCGTGCGACCTCTGCCCGACCGTCTACGACCCGGGCCAGCGGCTCGACTGCGTCGGCGAGCCCGAGGCGTGCGCGCCCGACGACGACCACGACGGCTTCACGAACGCGTGCGACACGTGTCCGGTCGACTCCACGACCTCGACGCGCGACTGCAACTTCGACGCGGAGCTCGCGGTGCAGGCGAGCCAGGCGGGGGCGCTGCCCCGGGCATGCAGCGGCGATGGAGAATGCGCGGCGGACGAGGTCTGTGCACGCGGCGTCTGCGCCGCGCGCAGCTGCACGAGCGACACGGAGTGCGTGGCCCCGCACGTCTGCGACCAGCGCGTCTGCCGCGTCGCGCCGCGCGCCGACGTGTGCGATGCGACCCCCTGCGGCGACACCACGCTCGGGAGCGCGCGCCAGACGCTGCGCGAAGGTGGTACGCGACGCGACGTCCTCGCGCTCGATCGGGTGCTCGTCGACGCCACGCGTGGTCGTGCGTCGCCCATCGAGCCGTTCCACAGCGGGTTCCGCTTCTGTCCGTGCTCGGCGGGGGTGAGCGACGCGTTCGGCGTCGCCACCGCGTGCGCGGTCGACCTGGGTGACGGCACCGGCCTATGCACCATCCCGGTCAGCGCGTTGCAGACAGGGCGAGTGTACGCAGCCGCCGAAGGCGCGCCCTACTTCCGGGCCACGCTCAGCGGAGATCCACGGCTGGACGCGCCGTCCGAGGTCACGCTGACCCATGCGTACGATCCCGCCATCGACCTCAGCGCGCGGTGGGACGTCGTCACCGATCGCGCTCGCTGGCGAGCGATCGCGCCGGGCAGCTTTCCCCCCGGTGTCACGGGCCCGGCAGTCCCGGGCGGGACGCCCTCCACGCTCGGCATGGTGTGGACGCAGACGCTCAGGCACGGGAGCAGCGGTCCCGAGCTGGGGGAGGAGCTTCCGCTCGCCGCGCACTTCCACGGCGGCCCGGTCGGCGGCACCACGCCCGTCGTGTCCCGGACAACCCGCGACCTGTTCCTACCCATGCCTGGCCTCGAGAACCTGTGCGCTCACTGCGGCACCAGGCTGCCGATCCCCTGGGTCGGCTTTCCCTGCCCGCCGGCTCCGGACCGGCCCTGCGCCGGCAGCGGGCCCACCACGCCCTCGTTCGTGTTCGGCGACGTGGCCATCGCGCCGTCGGTCTCGGAGGCGATCGCGCCGAGCTCCATGCTCTTCGGGGGCCTCGCCGGCGCGCGCTGGATGGCAGCGCCCGAGTCCGCGTCCCGCACGGCGGGCGGCCTGCGCTTCGTCGCGCTCGCGGCGGACGGTGGCCTGCCGCTTCGCCTGCTCGGAGGCACCACCGCCGAGCTGGCGCTCTTCGGCAAGCTGACCTGCAACAAGGGCGGCTGCTTCGAGGTGAGCCTTCCACCCGGCAGCGCGCTCGCACCCACGCCCGACCTGGCGAGCGCGAAGCCGGCCTCGCGCACCGACTTCGCCATGGCGCTCTCCGCGCTGGAGAGCACCTTCTGGATCGCGGGCGGTCGTGACCAGGACGGCGGCGAGCTCCACGACGTGATCGCGACCAGCGCGATCGACGGCAGCTCCGAGGCGCTGCCGACGGCCCCGCTCGAGCTCGGTCGCGTGCAGGCGCTCGCGTACCATCCCGCGGACCGCCGCCTCTACGCGATCGACGAGGTGAGCGAGCGCGGCCGGTGGATCACGCGGCTGGTGTCGATCGGACCGGACTGGAGCGGCGGCCGCGAGGAGGCGCGCTGGCTCGCCGATCGCGGATCGGACGAGGACGACCCGCGCGGCCGCGGTCGACCGCCCAGCACGACCTTCGCGCTCAGCGGCGACGAACGAGGCCACCTGTGGATCGCGGCCTCGCGGGGCGGCAACGCGCACACCGTCCTGCGTCTCAGCCCGCGCACTCCCGTCGTGGGGCGCGAGCGCGAGGACCGGTGCCGCCGAGGCCCGCGCGGCGAGTCGTCGAGCTGGGTGCTCGACGGCGTGGTCACGCGTCCCGGTCGGGTCACGCGCGACGGCGCGTACGCGAACGAGCTCGGCCTCTCGCTGGCCATCTCCGTCGGGACCGACGCGCGCGTCGTCGGGTACGCGGCCTCCGACCTGCGCGGCCGCGGCGGCCGGGAGATCTGGCTATGAGCGCGCCCCGACGCTTCGGTGCGCACCCGCACCTCTACGCGGCGATGCTGCTCTTCAGCTGCCCTATCTACGACGCGGACCCCCCGGATGCTGCGCAACCGCGCGACGCCGGGCGAGACGCGCCGTCGATGGACACCGGCGCCGACGCACGCGACGGCTCCGCGGACACGAGCCGTGACGTCACGATGGCCGATCGGTCGGACGGCGGGCCGACCGATCCCGGCTGGGTCCCGCTGCCCGGCCTGCCGGGCGGCTGCGTCGTCGAGCGCGCCGAGCATCCCGAGCGAGTGGGCGGGCTTTCGTGGAGCGAGTGCGGCGCTGGGTGCCTCCGAGCACTGCTCCCTCCGGCGCGGGCGAGCGTGGGCTTCGGCAACGCGACGTTCCGTGACGGCGAGGGCTGGATCGGCGTCACGTCCATCACGGACGAGCCGACCAAGAACGTGTACGCCATGATGCGGGCCGACGGCGTTCCGTTCGCGGCGTGGCGGTTTCCGCACAACGGCCTCTGTCGTGCGGCGTTCGGGGCATGGGGCGGCGGGCGGGCCGGCGTCGTCGTGAACTGGCACGACGCGGACGCGACGAACGACGAGGATCGCATCTACATCGCGCCCATCGCCGAGCTCGGCGCCCTCACCGAGCCGACCGCCATCATCGGCGCCCCCCACGTCGGCTTCCGTCGCTTCGTCCAGCGCCTCACCGTGGCCAGCGACGTCGCCGCCGTCGAGATCGCCTTCAGCGGGATCATCCTGGCCATCGGGACCGGCGGCGAGACGACGGTGGTCAGCGCGGGCGCGAGCACCTCGGCCGAGGGCGACCACCTCGTCTGGGAGCGCATCGACTCGCTCCACCTCGAGCACTTCACGCCCGACGGCGGCGCCACCAACTACTTCGACTCGCCGTCGCCGTCGACCGCCTACGTAGGGATGCCGTTCGTCGACCGGGGGACACTGGTCTGGGCCTACGATCCGTTCGACTCCGGTCAGCCGGCGGAGCTCTGGACCTCGCCATTCGCCAGGACGTCGGCAGGTCTGGTCCCGCGCTTGGTGCGGCGCGACGTGCCTCGCGCGTACGACGTCGTGTACGGCGATGGCGTCTACGTCGCGGTTCGCGACGGCGGCGCGCCGACCTTCAGCGCCGACATCATCGACGTCGCGGACGGGCGCCTGCGGAGGCTCGGCAACCCCGACGGGGTCGGCTGCAACTACGTCCTCTACGCCTCGCCGACCGAGGTGCTGATCCAGTGCACGATCAACGGAACGAGCCCCGCACAGACCGTCCTCTACCGCATCGACCCGCGGACGCTCCCCTACGAGGCATGATCCAGAGCTCGCGCGCTCGGGCGGCTGGGATCGGCCGCGGTGCTCAGCGGCGACGCGCCGATCGCCGCTCTGCCCCGGGCGAGCAGGCTCGGCCCTCGCCCGGCGTGGTAGAACGGCGCGCGTGGCACGCGGGGAATCGCCGAAGGACCGGCCCATCTCGATCGGGCTCGCGCTCGTCGCGATCGTCGGGCTCGCTGCGCTCTGCACGCTCTTCGGCGTGGCGGCCTCGCTGCGCCCGACCTCCGCGACACCGTACGGGTACTCCGGGCTCCCGGCGACGCTCCCGGAGCCGTTCCGCGGCGCGACCAGCGCGTTCGCCACGCTCACCTCGCGAGACTCCGCGCGCGCCACGCAATTCGGCGGCGTGGCGCTGTCGCGCGACCCGCTCGCCGCGCGGGCGGCGGCCGAAGCAGCGCTGCGCCAGCGCGGCTACGTCCAGGGCGTGGCGCCCGAGACGGCCGCGATGGCCCTCCCTGCCGAGCTGACCCCTGGCGATCTCGACGGCGCCTGCGGCGTCGTGCTCGCGATCGGCGACGGAGGCACGACGATCACGCGCGGCGGCGCAGACGGGGGCCCTTCGTTCCGCGCGGCCGACCCTTCGGCCCTGAGCGTCGCGAGCTGCGGCACCGCCCCGGTGCGCTTCGAGGGCACGGGGAACGTGGTCCTGCGCACCTGGCTGCTCCCGGTGGTCACGCCCTCCGCTCTGACCAGCACGGGCGCGCCCGCCGACGCGGTGCTCGCCCACGCCGAGGCCGAGATCGCGCTGCGGCGCCTCGGGTACACGCCGAGCGACGAGCTGATCGAGGTCACGCCGACCCCCACCACCGCGGGCGGCTTCGTGACGCTGCGCCTGCCCGTCACCCCGCGCTCGGGCTGCATCCCGTTCGTCGTCTACGTCGAGGGCGCCGGGCGCCCACAGATCCCGCCCGGCCGCTTCGACTACTTGGAGGACCGCGCGCTGGCGGGAGCGGTCTCGTGCTCCGCGACCGGCACGAGCTGGGAGCCCACCTTCGTCGACGACACCACCGTCGGCGCGCGCGCGTGGCTCCGCGCGTACACGAGCGGCGTGCCCGACCCGGCACCGCTTCCCACGATCGGGTCGGCGACCCACGCCGACGAGGCGAGCGCGACCTGGCCGACGGCGATCGCTCCCTGATCAGCTCCGATCTGCTACGTCGATCAGCGCGGCGCGTCGAGCGTCGCCGTCGTCTCGCCCGAGAAGCCGCGGCGCGGCGCGAGCCACACCGAGAGGCGCACGCGCTGCCCAGGGGTGTGCGCCGAGAGCTGCTCGTCGAGCTCGGCCATCGTGCGCACGGGATGGCCATCGACGGCCGTGATGACGTGACCACGCCACGGAAGGCGCGCGCTCGCGAGCGCCGGCGGAGGCGTGCCGGCGGCGCCGCCGATCCCGGCGCGCTGAGCCGCCGAGCCCGCAGCGACCGTCGTCACGCGGACCCCCTGCACGCTGCCTTCCACGAAGTCCTCTCCCTGGATCCCGAGCAGCGACTGGCTCGGAACGGCCGCCACTCCCGCCGTCGTGGTGGTCGTGGTGGTCGTCGTGGTCGTGCTGCCGCTCGTCGTGGTGGTCGTCGTGGCCACCGTCGTCGCGCTCTCGCGGCCCTCGCGCACGCGGGCGACGAAGTCGCGCACGTAGTTCGCCGGGACCGCGAACCCCACGCCGACGCTGCCCGAGTCGCGTCCGCCCGGCGCATAGATCGCGGTGTTGACGCCGATCACGTGCCCCTGGCGATCGACCAGCGGCCCTCCCGAGTTGCCCGGATTGATCGGGGCGTCGGTCTGGATGAGGTTGTGGGCCATGCCGCCGCCGACGCCGGGCACGTCGCGGCGCGCGCTCACGATGCCTTCGGTGAGGGTTCCCTCGAGCCCGAAGGGCGAGCCGAACGCGAGCACCTGCTGGCCGACCTCGACGTCGTCGGAGTCTCCGATCGGGAGCGGCGGCGAGGGGACGTGGCCACCGACGACCTCGAGCAGCGCCAGATCGTGGTCGCGGTCGGTCTCGAGGATGTTCGCCTGCAGCGTGGTGCCGGTCCCGAAGCGGACCTGCACCGGCCGGATGTGGCTCGAGCCGTGGGCCGCGTGGACGGCGTCGGCGACGACGTGGAAGTTCGTGATGATCCAGCGCTCGTCGCTCACCACGAAGCCCGACCCGCTCGAGGCGCCGTCGATCACCGACACGGTGCTCCGGGCCAGGCGCCGGGCGATCCGGACGCGCATCGCCTCGGTCAGCTCCTGCGCCGAGACAGGGCTCGCGAGCGAGAGCGCCGGCGCCACGACGGCGAGGCTCAGCATCACGGCGGCGAGAGAAGCGCGGACGGTCGACTTCATGAGTCCTCCGGGGAGAAGACCCGCGGCGCACGCCCGCCTTGGGACCTCTCTCCTCACGACAAGCCTACGTGGGTTTCGTTCCGTTTGTACCCACCTGGAGGGTGGGCCCCTCCCGGTCCCGCTCCGACGTGCGTCAGGCGTCCTCGATCTTGGCCTTCTTCGCGCGAGAACGCTTGGGGGCAGCCGCCTCTTCCGCGGGCTTTTCCGCACCCACACCCACGTTCGGCGCGCCTGCCGCCCCGGCCGCGCCGGCCTCCACCCAGCCCTTCTTCACGTTCTCCTCGATCCAGGCCGCCACCGCGCGATCGGCCCCCTCGGCCGTCGCCGCCGTCCGGAGCGCCGTCTCGAGCGGTGTCTTGCGCCCCGCCGAGTAATCCGTGAAGTGCACGACGAAGGGCGGATGGGCGCCTTCGTGCTCCTTGTTCGTACGGATCACGACGTACTTCCGGACCGCGCGCTGCCCCTTGGTGTCCTTGGTGTAGACGGCGCGCTCGACGATCTCGCTCGCCCGACGCGCCGGCACGACCGCGCGCGCCTCGGGGGCCGCGTCCTCGAGGTAGCTCGTGATCTGGGTCAGGCCCGCGTCGGTGGCATCGGCCTTCTTGTCCGTCCGCTCTCGGAGCAGCACCGGGTGGATCAGCACGGCCGTGCGGAGCTCCTGGAGCGGGCGGTAGCCCTGGTCGGCGTCGTACGCGAGCGCCATGCGCCGGATCGGGGCGTCCCACGCGTCGGTGGAGAGGAAGTCCGACACGCGCACCTCGACGACGATCTCGGGGCGCACGAAGCGGCACAGCGTTCCCTCGCGGTTGGCGAGCCGGAAGCTCGACCGGGCCTCGATGGCGGCGAGGCGCTGGTGCCAGCGCGAGCGATCGTCCTCGCTCATTCCGCCGCCGACCGAGCCGACCAGCTGGAGCGAGCCGTCCTCCCGCACGAGCGCCACCTCGAGCTCGCGGACCTGCCGCAGCTCGCCCGTGATGCGCTCGCCGTACGCGACGACCACGAGGTCGACGGTGATCGTGGGCTTGATCTTGTACGTCAGCCCGCGCTCGCTCCGCGCGACGATGCCCTCGTGCTTCTGGGACGAGCCTGGCGCGGCCCACTCGCGGTAGCGCTTGGCGACGAGCACCGCGTCGCCCCGCTCGGTCGGGACGACGAGCTCGTCGCCGAGGTAGCGCTGGAGCGCGGCCAGGCGCTGCTCGTAGGGGCGCAGCAGCGCGTCCTCGCCGTTCTCTTCCACGAGGTCGAAGGCGCGGAACTTCAGCGTGCTCTCGAGGCGGCCCTCCGAGAGCGCGGCGCCGGTGTGGTGGTTGCGCGCGCGCTCGCCGGTCGCCGGCGGCGCGTAGAGCTCGCCCGCGATCACGAGCGAGGGCGCGGAGGCCAGCCGCTCGGGGACGCCCGCGAGCGTCGTCACGCCCGTGAGCACGCGGCCGTTGTAGGCGACGAGCGCGACACCCGCGCCGGCGGGAGGCGGCACGTGCACGAGGAACCAGAGCTCGCCATCGAGCTTGGGCGAGACGAACATCGCCTCGTCGGGCAGCAGGCGCTCGACCAGATCGGGCTCGACGACGCGGTAGCGCTTGGCCACCTGTCGCTTGTAGCGACGCAGGCGCGCGAGCAGCTCTTGGTCGAGCAGCGCTCCGACGGGCGCCTTCAGGCCCTTGCCGTAGGGCTCGAACGTCGTCGCGAAGGGTGCGGCGCTCACGGCGTCTCCGTCTTGGCGGCCGGCGCGCCGACGCGCTTGAGCTCGAGGTTCGAGAGGTGCAGCACGAGAAGGTACTTGTCGCCCTCGGTGCGTCCCTCGAGGAACCCGAAGAACCCGCTCCCATTCGTCTGGAAGATGAGCCGCTGCTGGGCGCGCGGTCCGGCGCCCATCACCAGCATCTGCTTGGACTTCTCGAGCGTCGCCGCGATGTCGTGGAGAAAGTCGAACGTCAGGCCGTTCACGTGCCGCAGCTGCTGCTTGCGCACGAGCGCGAAGCGCCGGACCACCTGCGAGGCCGGCATGAGGCGCCCCGACCACGGCAGCGGCGGCTGGTCCTCGCCCACCGTGGCCTCGACGTCCACGAAGTCGCCGCGGCTCTTCTCGACGCCGTCGGGGCCGGTGACGACGGAGAGCACGCGCGCCGCGTAGAGGATCTGTCCGGTGGCGCCGACCCAGACCCGGGTCGCTTGGCCGAGGCGCCGCGGCCGACCTGCTCGAGGTCGATCTCCGGATCGCCCTCGACCCGCGCGCTGGCGAGGGCCTCCGGGGTCCCGTGCGCTCGCAGCAGCGCGTCGTAGCTGGTCTTCTCGGTGGCCTTGACGAGGCGCTCGAGCTTCAGCGGCGCGTGATCGGTGCGGCTCAGCCAGCGCATGGGCTCGGCCCGCGCCGGCCCGTGCGCCTCGATCTGCGCATCGCGCTTGCGCTCGTCGGTGATGGAGATCGTGCGCGGCATCAGAGCACTCCGAAGTCGAGATCGCCGTCGAGCTCGTCGGGACCGGCGGGGTCGGCCTCGGCCACCACCTCGCGCGAGACCATCTGGAAGCCCGCCGGACGCCCGACCAGCGCGAACGAGCCCTCGTCGTTCGAGAGGAGGATCGCGACGTCGCGCTCGAATCCGTCTCGGTAGCCGAAGGGCAGCTCGAAGATGCGGCCGGCCCGCAGCGCCTCGCCGAGCGCCGGCCCGAGGGCCTCGGGCTCGAGCTGGTAGACGGCGCTCGTCACGATCTCGAGGACGCGCGATGCGTCGACCTCGGCGAGACCCTGCGCCACCCCGAGCGTGGACGGCTGCACGTCGAGCGCCTTGCCGGCCGCGTCGACGGCGACGCGATCGGACTGCTCCCGCGCCTCGCCCTGGTCGTCCATCCACAGGTGGGCCGTGCCTCCGAGCGGGACCAGGACCGCACCGTCGGGCGTCAGCCACGCGGCATCGCACTCGCGCCCCGTCTCGTCCACGACGACACGCTCGCGCCGGCCGTAGAGCTTCTCGCGCTCGACCTTCGTGAAGCCGAACGAGCTCTCCTCGTCTCCCAGTCGCACGACGATCGATCGAGCCACGGCGAGCCTCCTCGGCGGCAACTCTACCTGACTCGACGGCGGCCGCGTTTCGTCACAGAAAGGGCCCCGGAGGGAGCACATGGACTGGGGCACACCGCACGATCTCGGAAGCCAACCGGCGGCCACGGAGCACGTGCGTGCGATCAAGGTGCGCTTTCCGGAGGCCCCTTCGGCGTACGTGCCGAGCGGCAAGCTGCCGCCCGCGGCGATCGTGTGGCTCTCGCTCGGCGCGGCCGCCGGCGTGCCCGCGGGCGTCGTGACGGGCCTGGTGCTCGGCGGCCTCACGCTGCTCCTCTTGGCGCTGGTCGGAGGTCTGCTCGGCTTGATGGCGGCCGCGTGCGGGCGCGTGCTCTGCATCGTGGCGCTGCTCGAGCTGGCGATCGGCGTCGTCGGGCTCGGCGCGACCTTCCTCGGCATCGGTGCCGTCCCGGCATGGGTGGCGGCGTGGGCCGGCAAGCGCGGAAAGAACCGCAACCGCTGGGCGGCGATGGCCGTCTCGGTGCCGGCGGCGCTCGTCGCGCTCGTGATCGTGGTGCTCGTGCCCCAGGCGCTCGCGTGGGCCGTGGGGCCGGCCGATCCCAGCGACGACTTCGCGATCTCGAGCCTCGTCCACACCTTCGCCGACGTGGGCTGGGTCGCGCTGGTCGTGTACGCGCTGGGGCTCTTGCTGACGCTCGGGGCGGCCGCGTTCGCCGCGCACGAGGCGGTCGGTGCGCAGAAGTTCTGCGAGCCTTGCGAGCAGTACATGGACGAGATCCATCTCGCGGGGCTCTCGTTCGATCGCGCCGCGTGGGCCTTCGACGCCATCCGGCGCGGAGGGGCGGCGGAGATCGCACCGCACCTCGCCGCGCAGAGCGGGATCGACGTCGAGCCCCTCCTGTTCGGATGCCCCGGCTGCCAGCGGGGCTACCTGGAAGGAACGGCCCACGTGCGCGCAGCGTGGCGCGACGCCAAGGGCACGCCGCAGGACCTCCACGAGTCCTGGCTCTGCCAGTCGATCGAGCTCGCTCCCGACGCCACGCGCGCGCTCGTAGCCGTGAAGGTGGTGCCCTCGTGAGCGCGCAGCGCTGGGTCTCGCTCGTGGCCGCGGCGGCCCTCGCTGTGGGGCTCGTTCCTCTCGCGCTCCTCTCGGTGGAGGCCGCGTGCCTCTCGCGCGCGCCGGCCCTCGCGCTCGCGATCCACCACGCGCTCGCGCCGCTCTGCCACCAGATGGCGGAGCGGTCTCC
>JBGALT010000041.1:0-50397 GCA_044223665.1 Sandaracinaceae bacterium
CATCGACGGTGAACATCAGCACGATCGCCTGATCGGCGGCGAACGGATCGGTGCCCGAGCGCACGCGCACGAGATCGTGAGAGTCGACGATCGCGGCGCGCGCCTGCCAGGGCGAGAGGCCGATGCCGCCTGGCTGCTCGGTGGCGCGGAACTGGGCGCGCGCCATCGAGAGGGTGGGCTCGGCGGTGGAGGGCGGCGCGCCGCCGAGGACGACGGCCGAGATGACGTCTTCCCAGAACGGGATGTCGAAGCCCGCGTCGATCGACCCGTCGGGCGCGGTGTAGCGGGCGATGACCTCGTTCTGGTCGAAGATCTCCCCGAGCAGGTAGAAGTCGTCCTTGCCGATCGCGCGCATGCGCGCGCGGATCCCGGCGGCGAAGCGCGGCCAGAAGGCCTCGTCGACGTGGGGCACCGCGTCGATGCGGAAGCCGTCGACGTCCGTGACCTCGGCCCAGTGCGCGTAGGTGGAGACGAGCGCCTCGACGACGGCGTCGCGCTCGGTGTCGAGGTCGCGCAGGCCATCGGGGAAGTCGCCGTAGCGGCGCTGGATCGAGAAGCCGAGGTCCCCGCGCCCGCGCCGGTGGAAGTGCTCGGCCGTGAGCGCGAAGGGCGTACCGTTCGCGTCGAGGAGCGAGGGACGAGAGGAGAAGAGGAGCGGCACGTCGTAGGCCGTGTCCGCGAAGGGCGGCTCGGCCTCTTCCGGATCGGCCACGCCGTCGCGATCGAGGTCGTAGTCGAAGACGCGCCCGGCGTGGTTCGGGACGACGTCGACGATGACGGCGATGTCGCGTGCGTGCGCGCTGCGCACGAGCTCTCGCAGATCCTCGAGGGTCCCGAAGCGGGGCTCGAGCGTGGTGAAGTCGGCGGCCCAGTACCCGTGGTAGCCGTCGGCGACGGCGAGGCGCGGCACGTTGCGGACGATGGGCGAGATCCAGATCGCCGAGACGCCCAGGCGCCGGAGATAGTCGAGGTGCTCGGTGATCCCGCGCCAGTCGCCGCCCTGCCAGCGCGAGAGATCGGAAGGGTCGGGGCCGATCCCGTCGACGGTGTCGTTGCTCGAGTCGCCGTTCGCGAAGCGGTCGGTGACGATCTCGTAGATCACGCGGTCGCGCCAGTCGGAGAGATCGGGCGTCGCCGGCGGCGTGGGGGCGCAGCCCGCGAGCGCGAGCGCGAGGAGCGCGGTGGTGGAGCGCGTGAGCGCGGCGCAGAGCGAGCGCTCGTCGTCGTCGATCGGAGCCCCGGGTCGCGGCGTCAGCCAGGGAGCGGATGACACAGCGACGGGCCGAGGACGAACGTCGTGCTGCCGAGAGCGGTGGCGCCGCCGTGCGAAGTGACGACGACGTCGAGGCGGTAGGTGTGTGGGCCGGTTGCCTCGATCACCGCCTCCCACGACGAGGTGTTCGTCGTGCCACTCATGAATCCGTCGGCGGGATCGGCGGTCGCGGTGGCGCCACATGCGGCGCCGCTCCGGCTCGCGATCACCGCCCCGGTGTCGCCGTCGATCAGCTCGCAAGTCACCGAGCGGAACGGCACGACGTCGCCGAGGTTCGAGCAACCGCTGCCCGGAAAGGCCTCGGCTCGCCAATCGAAGACACAGGGCGAGTCGAACGTCGCGAGGGGGCCCGTGAGCCGGGGGGGCATGTAGCTGCACGAGCCCGGCATCCCCGAGCCGATCGCGGAGTCGCACGACTCACCGGCAGACACCACGCCATCTCCGCATCGAACCGGACAGTCCTCGTCGGTCGCGATCGTCGCGCCGCTCGGACAACAACCGTCGGGCCCGACGCTCGTGACGACCTCGTGGGTGCACGTCACGAGGCACGCCTCGCCCGAGAGCGCGTCGAGGGTGCATGCGTCGGCGTCGGCGCACGACGTGGGGCACGCACCTGGGTCACCGGCCGGGACCGCGACGTCGCAGCGCTCGCCAGCGGTCACCACCCCGTCGCCACACAGATCGCCGCCGCCGTCGCTCCCAGCGTCGGCGGTGGCCATCGCGTCCCCGCTCGCGTCGGGGAACGCGTCCGCGCCCGCGTCGCCCGCGAAAGGCGCGTCGGTTCCTCCGTCGCGCCCACCGCCCGCGTCGAGGGACTCGCTGCCGTCGATCCCGGCGTCGATGTCGGCAGCTGGCGCACCGCCGCCACCACATCCGATACCCGCGGTCCCGACGATGAAGCTCACGAGCGCCAAGGTCCTCGAGCGATGCATGTGCTCGGGATCATATCCCGCATTGCGCCAGGGGTCAGGACGGCCCGCGCTCGTCGCATTGCCGCGCGCCCCGCGGAGAGCGTAGTCGTTCCAAACGCTGGTTTGGTCTCGCGAACCTCTCGCTCCGGCCGCGTCGATCACCGGGATCGATGCTCGGCGCGTCCGCTCCGGCTGTCAACGGCAGCAGAGGCGCGTACCAGGGGGCTGCCACCACGTGCTGCCACCTTCGGAGAAAGACGACGGGGTTCTGGTCGGGGTCCTGCGATCGGGTCAGCCGGGTCTGCGTGGCCGCGTGCCGCGGGTACGGCGCGAGCTGCACCGCTGCTGCGTACCCAACGGAGGCACGGTCCCGAACGGTGTCGAAACCACCATCGCGTGCTGCAGCGGGCAACTGCACGGCGGACTTCGGCGCCGTTCACGAGAAATGTTCGTCACATCCCCGTCGAGCACTCTCCATCCCGGAGCCATGACTCGACTCCGTGCTCTTCCCCGGGACGCTCGGTCCTTCGTTCTTCCGTGGCTCGTCGCTGCCGCAGCCGCCGCGTGCGGCACGCCGCCCGCGCCCAGCGCGCCGAGCGCGCCCGCCGAGCCCGTGCTCGACGCAACCGGCCGATGCGGCACGCTCTCCGGGTACGAGGTCCATGCGGCGTCGAGCGCGCCTGCGCTCGACTGGTCGGCCGTGCACGGCACCGTCCGCTACTTCGGTGACCACGAGGACCCGTTCCAGATCGACGAAGCGCTCGTCCGCGCGCTCGATGGCGCGACCGGCGGCGATGTGCCGCACGATCGAGCCGCGTGGACGGGGTACGCCGAGGCCGTCGGTGGCTGTCGCGTCTCGGCGTGGCCGCTCCCCGACGCGGATCTGCCGGCACCGACGAGCGAGCTCGCGTGGGCACGTCCAGGCGAGCCGCGCGAGCTGGGCACCGCTCGTGCCCTGCTCGTCGATCTGCGGGCCGTTCCCGAGGGGGCCACGTTGACCGACTTCCCCGAGGCGCACGCATCGCGGGCGATCCACACGCCCGTTCCGCCGCTCTCGGCGGAGCTGCGCGAGCACGTCGGCATGCGCGACGAGGCGTACTCCCCCCTGCTTCTCGGAGCGGAGGGCTTGTACGACGACGCGATCTCGCAGCGGGCGCTGCCCGGGATTGCTGCGGGGGCGCCCCTCGATCTGCACCTCGGCTTCGTCGTCGGTCCCCACCTCGCCCCGAGCGCGGCTCGCTTCGTGCTGACCCTTCGTGCGGAGGGGCGCGCTGCGGTCCTCGGCGACGAGATCGACGTGGAGTCGGCGGAGGCGTGGATGCTCCCGGTCGACGACGGTGGGCTCGCGGTTCGCACGATGCGGCTCTTCCACGGCAGCGAGGCTCTGCCGGACCACGTCGCGCCCGACGCGCTCGGCACGAGCTACGACGCACTCGGCGCGGCGTTCCTGGCGCTCGGTCCCCTCGCGGCCCCCACAGGGCCAGCGCGGCGGAGCGCGCTGCGTCCACTCCCCAACCGCACCGCCGTCGCGGCGCACGAGACCCACGAGGCCGCGCGCATCGCGGCGCTCCTCACCGCACACGCCGCGTCGCGTCGCTTCTTCCCCTACTTCGACGTGGTACCCGACACGCTGGATGCACGCCTCGAGGGCGCGCTCGCGCTTCCGCGCGAGCAGCGCGACGACCTGTCGATGCTGCGCGCGAGCATCGGCTACTTCTCGAGCGCGCTCCACGACAGCCACGGCTTCGTGTGGGACACGCTGCAGCGTACCGGCGGTGCCGGGGGCTACGTGCTGCTGCCCATCGCGCTCGACACGACGGAGCAAGGCGAGCCGATCGTGCGGCGCTCGTCGTCCTCGCTGTTCGCGCGCGGCGACGTGATCCTCGGCGTCGACGACGTCGACGCGACCACGGTCGTGAACCACTACCTCGAGTACGTCGCCTCGAGCGACTCGAGCCGCGAGCGGAACGGCCTCGCTGCGCTCCAAGCCTTGCGCGCCGGACAGCGTGCTCGCGTTCGCGCGCCCGACGGTGTCGAGCGGACGATCACCGTGCCGGCGCAGGGCGGTGCCGTGCCCGACGTGATCCCGCGTCGCGTCGAGTGGCTCTCCCCCACGTCGGACGTGCTCTACGTGAACCTCGACGGCGATCACTTCGGCAGCGCCGAGCTCGCGCAGGTCCGCGCCCAGCTGCCCCGCGCGCGCGCGCTGCTCCTCGACATGCGTGGCTACCCCGGCGAACAGTCCTGGGCGCTCGTTCCCGATCTGCTGCCGGAGGGCTCGCCGGGTGTGTCGATGGAGCTGGTGCACGTGTGGCTGACGGGAAGCGAGCGCGCCGCGTCGCCCCAGCCGTGGGAACCGACCGCGGGGGCCTATGCCGGCCCGATCGTGATCCTCGTCGGTCCCACGACGCAGTCGTCCGCCGAGCACCTCACGCTCACGCTGCAGGCCGCTCGTCGCGTGCACGTCATGGGGCGCCCGACCGCGGGCGCGAACGGGAACATCACCGGGATCGCGCTCGCGGGCGACATCGCGCTCACGTTCACCGGAATGCGCGTGCTCCAGGCCGACGGAAGCCGCTTTCACGGCGTCGGTTGCCTGCCCGATACGCGGCTCCCGGTCACCGTCGAGGCCCTCGTCGCCTCGGAAGATCCGGAGCTCGATCGCGCGCTGGAGCACCTCCAGTGACGTGCACGGGGTCCCGCTCGCGCGGCGGGGATGGCATGCTCGTGCGAGCAGGATGGGCGACTCCACCGCTTCGATCGAGCAGCGCGTGCGCGAGCTCGTGGCCCGAGGAGACCGACGCGAGGCAGCTCGCATCGTGGTCGCCGCGTTGGGGCCGGAGCTTCTCGGCTTCCTCCACCACGCGCTCGGTCCCCACGCGGCCGACGATGCGTACGGCGAGACCTGTCTCGATCTCGTGGAGGGAATCGCCGCCTTCGAAGGGCGCAGCTCGCTCCGGACGTGGTGCTACGTCGTCGCGCGCCACGCCGCCGAGCGCGTGGGCCGCAAGGAGGCGCGTGTCCGGCGCGGACGCACGGGAGAGGACGCGCTCGCGGACGTCGCGGCCGGCCAGCGCACGGCGACGCGCCCGCATCTCAAGACCGAGAACAAGGATCTCGTGACGCGACTGCGCGAGGGGCTCGCGCCCGAAGACCGCATGCTCCTCTCTCTCCGGATCGATCGCGGCATGCGCTGGGGCGAGATCGCGGAGGCGCTCGACGACGCCGCGCTCCCTCGTCGAGACGCTCCGCGAGCGTCTCGCGGCGGAGAGTGGAAGTGTCGTCGGGCCCGTTGGAAACGGCTGACGACGACGACGAGGCGCCGGCGGTCGACCTCGGTGACGGCCCGCCGGACGAGGCCGACGCGCTGCTCCGCGCGATCGCTCACGCTCCGCCGGTGATGCCCTGGCCCGCTCCAGGCGAGCTCGTCGGCCCCTATCGCCTCGGTGCGTGCATCGGTCGCGGCGCGAGCGCGGTCGTGCATCGAGCGCGTGACGAGCGCCTTCGACGCGACGTCGCACTCAAGATCTCGCGGCGCGAGCACGGGGAGGCGTCGCTCCGCGAGGCTCGCTTGCTCGCCGCCGTGCGCGACCCGCACGTGCTGACGGTGTTCGACGTGGGCGAGCTCCCTGCGTTCTTCTACATCGCGATGGAGCTCGCCGACGGGTCGCTGCGCGACCAGCTCTCGGCGCCGCTACCTCCCGCGCGGGCTCGCTCGCTCGCGCTCGGCATCGCGCGCGGGCTCGCAGCGCTCCACGCGCACGGCATCGTTCACCGCGATCTCAAGCCGGAGAACGTCGTGATCGATCCCGTCCACGGCGCGCGCGTGGCCGACCTGGGGATCGCGGACTCCGATCTCGGCGGGCCGACGAGCGCGGGCACGCCGGGGTACCTCGCGCCGGAGCGCGAAGAGGACGAGACGAATGCCGGGCCGCCGTCCGACGTCTACGCGCTCGGGGTGATCTTGGTCGAGATGCTCGAGGGCCGCCGGCCCGGCGACCGCGCGAGGCCGGTTCGCGCCGTTGGTGGGCTCGCGCCGCTCGCGCGCGAGATGCTCGCGACGGATCCCGCGTCGCGACCGAGCGCGCAGGAAGTGGCGAGCCGTCTCGCGGCGGCGCGCCCCCCGCGACCGACCATCGCGGCGCTCGCCGCCGCCGTGCTCCTGTCGGGGGCCGTGCTCGCGCACCTCGCGAGGCCCACGGCTCCGATGCTGCGTTTCGAAGCGCTCACCCATCAGCCCGCTGGTGACCCCGTGCTCGCGATGGCCACCCACGGAAGCAGGATCGCGTACGTCACCGCGCGACGCCTGACGATCCTCTCTCTCACCGACGGCGAGGAGCGATCGGCGGCCGCACCCAGTGGCGCCGACCTCACGCGGGTCGCGTGGTCGTCGGACGAGACGATCCTCGTCGCCGACGAGGGAGGCCACGCGAGCCGGGTCGCGGTCGCATCGCTCGCGTGGAGCCCGCTCGCGTGGTCGGCGGCGGTCGACGTGCCGAGCCCGGACGGGCAGTACGTCGCGCGCTTCGGCGAGTCCGACGCGAGCATCGCCCGCGTGCGAGGCGAAGAGAGCACGGTCGAGCGCGCGATCGACATGCCGAGCCTGGAAGCGCCCGTCGCCGCGTGGTCGCCGGATGGCGCGCTCCTGGCCTACTCGGGGGCGCCGGATGGCGGTGCCTTCACGACGCTCCGCGTGATGCGTCGCGCGGACGGTCGGAGCGCGACCGTGAGCCGTCTCGCGGCGCTGCCGCAGGCGTACGGGATGCCCGTCTTCGCGTGGCGTGGCCAGACACTCGTGGTTGCGATGACCGCGTGGGACGGCGAGCCCGCGCGCCTGGTCGGTTTCGCGCTCGATGAACGACTGGCGGTGGTGAGCGAGCATACCGTCGCGCTTCTCCCCGAGAACCGCACACTCGGAGCGATGGCGGTGGCGCCCGACGGGAGCCTCGTGATGCTGCGCTCGACGCGCGAGACCGACGTCGTGGTCGTCGACGCGTCGGGTGAGCGCCCATGGCGCGGCAGCGCGGCCCGCGAGTGGCCGGTCGCCGTGTGGCCGGGAGGGCGGACGGTCCTGCTCACCGAGGTCGGCGATCATCTCGGCGTCGTCGCCGCTTCGGAGCACGAGAGCGCGCCGCTGACGGGTCGCGACGAGGCCGTCGTCGCCGTCAGCGCGCTCCGCTTCCGGGACCAACCGGCGATCGCCTACCTCGCGCTCGAGACGGGGGAGGGCGGCAGCGCGCTCGCGCTCCGCGTGCGGCCGGACGGAGGCGCCACGCTCGAGCTCGATCGGCTTCCGACGCTTGCCCGCACGACCGACGACGCGCGGCGATCGGACGCTCGCTGGGGCCTGCACTGCGCGCGCGAAGCGCCGCGTTGCGCGCAGACCGAGCTCGCGCCTTCGCTTCGGATGACCGTGCGTGTCGTCGACCTCGAGCACGGTGAGACGCTCGGACGCTTCGAGCGCGACCCGCGGTCGCTGGTGCATCGAGGGGTCGCGATGACGCCCGAGGGTGACGGCGTCGTCGTGACCGACGCCGAGCGGCGTTGCCTCCTCACGCTCGATCTCGATGGCAGCGAGGTGGCGCGCGCGTGCGCGGCGGCTGGGCAGATCCTCCAGTTTCCGAGCTATGCCGACGATACGCTCGTCGCGGCCGGGTTCGACGGCCGGCGCTACGCGTTGTTCGCGATGTCCGCCGAGGGCGCGCACATCGTCAGCCAGACGACGGGCTGGTTGGACGCGCCCCCCATCGCGGATGGGAGTGGTCACATCCTCGTCTCGCGCACCCTCTTCGGCGGTGACGTGGTGCGCGCCAGCGTGGCGAGCACGAGCGGCTTCGGCGGCCTGTCGTGGTAGCCGACGGCCTCCGTTTGCCGCGTTCGAATCGAGGCTGCGCGCTCCCCGACCGGTCACGGCGATCCGCCGCATCGGACCGCCGCCGCCGCGCCGCGCAGCGGCGCCCGGAGTATGCTGAGCCCGTGCGAGCGAGGATCGATGTCGTCGTGATGATCGTACTGGCTGCGTCCAGTGCCGGTTGTGAGACGCCGGCGCCGCTGAGGGGCAACGACGGCGGCCCGATGCCGCTCGCCTGTGCGACGCCGATCATGCAGGACCTCGTCGCCCCGACGAGCGGCTCGAACGCGGGGGTGCCGATGGCGGGCATCATCTGGGCGGCGGGCCGCTGCCACCTCACGACCGACGAGCACGAAGCGGGGCTGGTCCTGCTCTTCGCCGACTTCACGGGATCGGCGCTGGTCGGGGCGCCCGTGGCGACCGCCGGTAACGACTGGCGCATCGAGAGCTCGACCGCCGGCGGCAGCGGTAGCTATGTCCTGAGCCCCCCTCGCGACACCGACCTCACGTTCGTGATGGCGAGCGCGACGGAGCGCGTGACGCTCGTCGTCCGTCTCACGGCGGCGAACGTCCTCGTGCTGACCGACATGCGTCGGTCTTGATGGCCGATGTCGGTCCGAGGCTGGACCGACGTCGATGACGCGTCCGTCGCGCGCGGTCGCGCACCCCGCCGAGCGCCGAGCTTCGACTCCATCCGCGTCCCGTCGCCGGCGGCGGCGCAGGCGCGGCTCGAGGGTTCCCGCCCCGTTCGGTGACGCCACCCGGCCGGCCTGGCGGGGAACGAGCACGCGCCATCGACTGCGAGGCCTCGAGCGGTCATCTTCGCTGCGTGCAGCTCGCGGCCACGGCTCCGGTCGCCGACGTCGACGCCCTCGCGGCGCTCGTGCGCGGGCGGCGGATCGTGATGCTCACCGGCGCGGGCCTCAGCACGCGCTCGGGCATCCCCGACTATCGCGGCCCCGAGACGCGCCGCCGCGCGCGCCAGCCCGTGCGCTTCGCGGAGTACCTCGCCAGCGAGGCCAAGCGCGCGCGCTACTGGGCGCGCAGCGCGGTGGGCTGGAGCCGCTTCTCGCGTGCCGCGCCGAACGCGGCGCATCGCGCGATCGCCGAGCTCGAGCGGCGCGGGCACGTCGCGGCGCTGCTCACGCAGAACGTGGATCGACTCCACCACCGCGCGGGGAGCACCTCCGCCATCGAGCTGCACGGCGCGCTCGAGGAGACGCGCTGCCTCGGCTGCGGGCGCGTCGAGAGCCGGCACGACGTGCAGCGGCGGATCCTCGCCGAGAACCCCGGCTTCGCCCCCGAGGCGATCGACTTCGCGCCCGACGGTGACGCCGACCTCGACGACGCGGTGCTCGCTTCCTTCCGCCCGCCCGTCTGCACCGCGTGTGGCGGCGCGCTCAAGCCCAACGTCGTCTTCTTCGGCGAGAGCGTGCCGCGCGCGACGGTGGAGGCGGCCACCGCGGCGTTCGACGCGTCCGACGTGCTCGTCGTCGTCGGATCCTCGCTCGCGGTCTTCTCGGGGCACCGATTCGCACGGAGGGCCATCGACCGCGGGATGCCGATCGCGATCGTGAATCTCGGCGAGTGCCGCGCCGATCCCCTCGCGAGCTTGCGGATCGAGGCCGACTGCACCGAGGTGCTGCCGGCGCTGGCCGCGGCCCTGCGATAGCGGTTCTACGGCGCTCTTCGGCGCACCTTCCCCACCCAAGGTCGGTCGAGCGCGCCGCGTCGGAAGCGGCATGACCTACCGCGACGACGACCGGGCCGACGAAGAGCGCGAGCGCGCGATGAAGCGCGAGCTGGCCGGCATCGACGCGGCCGTGCGCACCGAGCGCTCGCTCGTCGACCGGAAGGAGCGCACCCGGCGGGCGCTGCGCGACGTGGAGGACCAGCTCGGCAAGAAGCGCGCGAAGATCCCGCTGCCGCTCCTCGCGCGGGTCGAGATCGCGAGCCCCTGCGATGCGCGCTGGGACGAGATGCAGGGTGACGCTCGCGTGCGCCACTGCGGCCTCTGCGACAAGGACGTCTACGACCTCTCGGAGATGACGGCGGTCGAGGCCGAGGCCCTGCTCTCGCGCGCGGGCGAGGCGCCCTGCGTGCGCCTGCATCGCCGCGCCGACGGGACGGTGATCACCAGCGACTGCCCGGTCGGCGTGAAGAAGAAGCGCCGTCGCCGCTTCTTGGCGGCGGGCGCTGCGGTCGCCGGCTCGCTCGTGGCCGCGGTGGCCGGAGCGATGACCACGACCACGCAGGGGGAGCCCTGCGTGTTGCCGCCCGACGGGCCCGTCGCCGTCATGGGCGCGATCGCCCAGGCGCCGGTCCCGCCCGTGCGTGCTCCGGGGAATGCGCCGTTCGCGCCGGTGCCGGCGCCGGATCCCGCGCCGATCGCGACGCCGCCGTCCCACGTGCAGATGGGCGGCCCGAGCGTCTCGTCGCATCCTCCGGTGCGGATGGGCCGCATCGCGTCCCACCGCTGACCCGATCAGGGAATCGGCAGCGCGCAGCCCATCGAGCCGCCCGTGCGCCACGCGCTCTCGCACGGGATGACGGCGTCGACCGGTGTGAACGTGCGCCCGGGGAACGTGATGGTTCCGACGTCCCAGACCTCGTGCACGTTCAGGACGTGCGAGCCCATCCACACGGTGGTCCCGTCGAGCAGCACCGTGATCGACGAGGTGTCTGCGGTGCCCGAGCCCCAGTACTCGACCATCACTTCGTAGCGGCCGTCGGCGGCGCGCTCGAGGTAGACGTTCTCCGGGCCGAAGGTCTGGAGCCAGTCGACGTCCTTGTGGGGGTCGTCGGTCGCGTCGCCGATCGTTCCCCAGTCGGGCGAGGCGTGGACGCAGGTGAACCACGTGCAGTCGTTCGTCGCGTCGTTGAGGTGGAAGCCCTCGCGCACGAGGTGCAGCTCCTGGTCGTTCGAGGTCGCGCCCCACGTGAGCGTCACCTGCACCGCGCGGCCGCCGCACGAAGGCCCGGCGATCGTGCGGGTCGCGACCGCGTGGCCGCCCGGGCCGTCGCAGACGAGCTGGAGGCGATTGTTCCCACAGAAGAGCGGGATCGTCCGGCTGAAGGCGCCGAACTCGGGATCGGGCCCGAGCGGGCCGGAGGTGCCGCCACAGCTCGGGCTCACGAGCGTCCAGCTGCACGTCGTCGACCCGGTGACCGTGCCGGTGATCGTGGCCGTCGTGCCCGAGGTCGACACGCTCACGTTCGTGAAGTGCGGGCAGCTCGTGCAGCCGGGCGGATCGGTGTCGTCTCCGTCGGGCATCGCCGGGAACGGGAGCGTCACCATCGCGCCGGTGCAAGCGAGCGGCGCGGCGTCTCGATCGGCGTCGTCGAGGCCCGCGTCGTTCGGCGCGCGCGCGTCGTCGCCGGTCCCCGCGTCCACGGACGTGACGGCGTCGGTCCCGGCGTCCGCGTTCCGTGCTGCGTCGCGTCCCGGCGTCGTCGGAGCCGGGACGCTGCAGCCGAGGGACCCCGTCGCGAGCGAGAGCACGACGATGACGAGACACGAGCGCATGCGCATGGCGTCGATGCTCTCACGCCTCGGCATCGCGTGCGCGGGCGACACCATACGAGACCAGCTGCTTCTTGCCCGGGACCGTGCGCGTCTCGTGGTGATCGGCGAGGGCGGCGAGCCGATGCGGGTCGCGCAGCGCGAGCAGGCTCGTGACGTGCGCGTGGCCGCTCGTGCCGCGCACGAGCTCTTCGCCTTCGAGCGCGTCGTGCGCGAGGTGGGTCGCGTCGTTGTAGGAGACGAGGCGCCCCTCGCCGTCGGCGTCGAGGTCGATCCGCGTGAGCGCGGTGTTCCGCGCGCCGAAGAGCGGGCGGGCGCGGCCGGAGAGCGAGAGCAGATCGAGCAGCAGCGCGCGCACGACGCCGCCGTGGGTGACGAGGAGCACGCGCCCGTCCGGCGTCTCGCGACGGATCCGCTGCACGACCGCGGTGACGCGCGCCCCGAGCTCGGAGACGGTCTCCCCGTGGCCGCCGATGCGCACGTCCTCGGCGTTCTGGAGCGCGCGCAGCTGATCGGGATGGCGGAGAGCGACCTCGTGGTGCAGGAGCCCACACCAGCTCCCGAGGTGCATCTCGCGTAGCCCCGGGTCGAGCTCGACGGGACGTCCCGCAGCGACGCCGCGCGCCGTGTCGGCGGCGCGCGAGAGGTCCGAGCTCACGATGCGATCGAAGCGCTCGGTCGCGAGCCGCCGAGCGACGGCGACGACCTCGCCCCGGCCCTTGCCAGAGAGCGCCACGTCGCTCTGGCCCTGCCATCGCCCTTCGGCGTTCCACTCCGTCTCGGCGTGCCTCAAGAGGACGATCTCGGTCACGCGCCGACTCTGGCACGGAGACGGCGCGCGCGCGCCTGCACGACCTCACGGCCCGCGTTGCCAGGCCGCGCCCGAGCGACCAACCTCGCGCCGACATGGGCCAACGGGTCTTGCTTCTGTCCGCCGCGGTGCTCCTCGCGGGGCTCGCGCTTCCCTCCTGCGTCATCGTCCCGCGCTACGCGCGCGAGTGGGTCGCCGATCCGGCGATGGACACCTCGGGCGACGCGCTCGCGCAGCGCGCGTTGCGCAAGCTGCACGGCACACGCGAAGCAGCCTCCGGCGGTGACGGGCTCGCAGCGGGCGGCGGCTGCGCCTGCGGGCAGTGAGCACGATGGGGCCGACTTCCGATCGGGCGCGCGCTCTCGCGAGCGTGCTGGTGATCGCGCTGCTCGTGCAGCCGATGGCGCACGCGCAAGACGGCGCGCGCCCGCCCACCGAGACGCGCACCGATCGCGATGGCGACGCGATCGACGAGAACGGCGAGGTCGTCGATCCGATCGTCGAGCTGGAGGACGACTCCTGGGCGCTCGAGCGCTTCGGGACGCGCTTCGCGATGTTCCAGCAGGACGGGCGGCCAGGGGGCTTCCAGTCGCAGGCCGGCCCCGATCGGCACCGCCCCGGCAGCGAGCAGGCGTGGATCTTCCAGCCGATCCTCTACGGGCGCGTGCGCCAGGACCGCCAGATCCACCACGACGTGTACATCCCGGTCGACGTCGTCAGCGCGGCGTCGACCGACGCGCTCGACGTCGTCTCGTCGGCCTCGCGCGAGAACGAGGCGGCGAGCCTCGACATCTACTCGACGTACGAGTCGGACGCCGACACGCGGTACACGCTTCACTGGGGCGGTCACATCGAGGAGCCGCTTCGCTCGGTGACGCTCGGCTACGGCGTGTCGCGCGATCTGGCCGACGACAACGCCGTGCTCGCGATCTCGTTCGACGGGATCGTCGACCTCGCCGACCAGGTGCAGTTCACCGGCTACGACCCCGGGCAGACGCCGCGCTTCACGGGCACGGTGAACGCGTCGATCTCGCAGCTGCTCTCGCCGACCACGATCGTGTCGGCGGCCTACGGCCTCACCGGGCAGACCGGCATGCTCCAGACGCCGTGGAACTCGGTGCCCCTCGAGAACGGCGATCGCGTGGGCGACCTGTTCCCGCGCACACGCATGCGCCACGCATTCGTGGGGCGGCTCTCGCAGGCCATCCCCGACTCGCGCACGTTCTTCGCGGCGCAGTACCGGCTCTACGTGGACGACTTCGGGATCGTCGCGCACACGCCCGAGGTCAGCGTCACGCAGTACCTCGGCAGCGACTGGTCCTTCCGCGCGAGCTACCGCTTCCACACCCAGAACGCAGCCCGCTTCTGGACCTCGCTCCTACCGGCCGGCTACGACCTCTCGCTCCCGCGCACGGCGGACTCGGACCTCGCCGCGCTCGATGCCCACGAGCTCGGGGGCACGCTGCGCTGGTACTACGAGCGCGCGGGCGCGCTCACCGCGACCTCGAGCTACCTGGAGGCGACCTTCTATCACTACGAGCGCACGAACGGCCTCTACGTGAACATGGTCTCGCTCGGCTGGGGCATCGCGATTCCGTAGCCCTACGCCGGCTCTCGCTCGAGGCTCTGCATCACGCTCTCCGGCAGGCGCACGAGCTTCTTGCTCGGATCGACGCAGACCATGTGCACCACGCCCTGCACGAGGAGCTTCTCGCCGCGGTAGACGTCCTGCTGGAAGACGACCCGGTACTCGCTCTCCTTCTTCGCCGTGCTGCGGATCTCGATGGTGTCGCCGAACACCGCACCTTCCTTGAAGGTGAGCTCGCACTTGTAGACGACGAAGCCGATGCCCTCGTCGCGGTAGAGGCGCACCAGCTCCTCGACCCCCAGAACGTGCTCGCGCGCACGCTCGAAGTACTTCAGATAGTTGGCGTGGTAGACGAGCCCCGAATGATCGGTGTCTTCGTAGTAGATCTGGATCGGGAAGCGTCGCGGCTGCATCGCGGGCGCCACGCTCGCACGCGCGCGCTCCTGTTCGCAACGTGCGCGCTCGTGCTCGGCGCGTGCGGCGGGTCGGCGCGCGTGCTGACCCACGACGACGACGGGGGGCTGTTCGCGCTCGAAGGAGACCGCGCGGCGGCGCGAGAGGACGCGGAGCGCCAGATGCGGGCGCACTGCGGCGCGGCCGGCTTCGACGTCGTCTTCGAGGGCGACGTGCAGGTGGGCGAGGAAGAGACGCACGAGCGATCGGCGTCCGACCGCGTCGCCCAGACCCAGACCGAGCAGAGCGGCGACCACACGAGCTGGGTCGAGGGCACCGACGGGGCCTACGGCCAGAGCGGCGTCCAGGTGTCCACCGACGGAGACGTCGCGCTCTACGACGCCCACCGAGGCGAGCGCGGGCGTCGCACGCGCACCGTGACGGCGCGCCACCTCGAGTACGAGTGCGAACGGACGAGCGGCGGCGAGCGCGAGGATGCGCCCGAGCGATGAAGGTCCGCGTCCTCTACTTCGCGGTGGCGCGCGAGCTCGCCGGCACGCGGGAGGACGACCTCGTGCTCGCGCCGGGTGCCACGATCGGGGAGGCGCGCCGCGCCATCGAGCGCGCCCATCCCGCGCTCGGCGCCAGCGACGCGCGCCTGCGGGTCGCGAAGAACGAGGCATTCGCCGCCGACGGCGAGACGCTCGCCGAGGGAGACGTGCTCGCCATCCTGCCCCCCGTGGCCGGAGGGTGAGGGGCGGGTCGGCGCCCGCCCGCCGCTCTCACACTGCTCGCACGAGGTGCAGGAACGCCTCGACGTTGCCGTCGGGGCCGGGCAGCACCGAGTCGCAGCGACCGCGCACCTCGAGCCCGAGCGCTCTCGCCTCCTCGGCGACCCGCTCGATGGCCGCCTCGCGCGCGAGCGGGTCGCGCACGACGCCCTTCTTCAGCGCCTTCGGGCCCACCTCGAACTGCGGCTTCACCATCGCCACGATCTCTCCCGGCCCGCGCAGCACCCGGGCCGCGGCTGGAAGGAGCTTGGCCAGGCCGATGAACGACGCGTCGATCACGACGAGCTCGATCCGCTCGGGCAGGCTCGCGTCTCCGAGCTCGCGGGCGTTGGTGCGCTCCATCGACACGACGCGCGGGTCTTGGCGCAGCTTCTCGTGGAGCTGCCCGCGGCCCACGTCGATCGCGTAGACCTTGGCCGCGCCCCGCTGGAGCACGCAGTCCGTGAAGCCGCCGGTCGAGGCGCCGAAGTCGGCGACCACGCGACCGGCGGGGCTCACGGAGAGCGCATCGAGCGCGCCCGCGAGCTTCACGCCGCCACGGGACACGTAGGGGAGGGCGTCTCCGCGCACCTCGAGCGGCGCCTCGAGCGCGACGAGATCGCCGGCCTTGTCGAGGCGCTTCTCTCCCGAGAACACCTTCCCGGCCATGACGAGGGCGCGCGCCCGCTCGCGGCTCGGGGCCAAGCCCCGGTCCACGAGCAGGACGTCGACGCGCTGTCTCGCCATCCTCGCGGGGCGCGATCAGAACGGGATGTCGTCGTCGCCGAAGTCGGGCGGGGCGTCTCCGAAGTCCTCACCGCCGCCGCCGCCGCCGCCGCCACCACCGCCAGCACCACCGCCGCCAGCGCCGCCGCCGCTACCGCCGCCGCCGGGGCCACGCCCGCCGCCGCCGCCGCCGTAGCCGCCGCCGCCGCCGCCGCGACGCGGGCCACCGCCGCCGCCGCCACCTTCGCCGCCGAAGTCGTCACCGCCGCCGCCGCCGCGGCCACCGCCGCCTCCGAGCAGGAGGATCTGCGCGGCGTTGACCTCGGTCTTGTATCGCTTGTTGCCGTCCTTGTCGTCCCACGACCGCGTCTGCAGCCGTCCCTCGACGTAGATCGTCCGGCCCTTGGCCAGGAACTTGTTGAGCGCCTCGGCGCGATTGCCCCAGATCACGACCGAGTGCCACTCGGTGCGCTCCTGGCGCTCGCCGCCCTTGCTCACGTAGCGCTCCGTGGTCGCGATGCGGAGCGAGAGGACCGCCTGCCCTCCCTGCGTGTACTTGAGCTCGGGATCCGCTCCGAGGTTCCCGATCAACATCACCTTGTTCAGACCTTCCGACGCCATGGCTCTCTCTCTCCTTTTCCCGGATCGCCCCTTCGAGCGGGCCGGGCTCACACAGGCCAGCGTTGCGCTGACCGGGCTCTGTCGCTGGGCGATCCCTCGGCGACGCCGGCCTCATCCGGACGTCGTTGTCGACTCCTTGCTCGATCCATTGCGTCGGGCCGCAGCCGCGGTGACGTTCTTGGAAGCCAGCTTCTCCTCTTCTCGGAGCAAGCCCGCCAAGCGACGGACGAGGGCATCGCGGCGCGACTGACGGTACTGGGGGCCGATCTCGCCTGCTTCGAGCTCTTCGTCGAGCGCCCGCAGGTCGGCCAGGAGCTCCCGCTTGCGCTGGGAAAGGAGCGCCGGCGTCAGCGCGCCGGCCCCGCCGTCGCGCGTGGCGACCACGATGCCCCCGAGGACGAAGAGCGCGGCGAGCGCCAGCGCGATCCAGCGCAGCGGGCCCGGTCCCGGAATGCCGGTGAGCCGGATCGCGAGGTGGGACAGCTGCGGATCGCCCGGCTGCCGCTGCAGCTCCGTCCCGAGCAGCGCTCGCCCCTGGTCTTCGAAGTGGATCGCGCGCGGGAAGCCCTCGACGTCCAGCGAGAGCCCTTGGGGCGCGTCGGCGATGACGCGATAGATGTACGCGTGCACCGGGAGCGCCACGTCGAAGTGCATCTCGGTGCCCGCGATGGGCAGGTCGTAGGCGAAGACGAGCGTGACCCGACCCGGCGGGAGCGAGCCGTGCAGTGCGACGCCCTCGTCCGCCACCTCCGTCAGGTGCTGGTCGGTCATCACCGGCTGCGTCTGGAACGCGAGCCAGCCCTCGGGCAGGTGGAACATCAGGCCGTCCTCGGGGAAGACGACCGTGCGCTCGCCGAGGTTCGAGAGCTGCATCTCCTCGACCACGTGCAGCCGCTCCTCGTGGAGCTCGACGAAGGTCTGGCCGATGACCATCAGGAGCTGCCGCTGATCGTGCGAGGTCGCCAGACGCGTGATGGTGACCTCGTAGCCGCGCGTCGGCGGTAGCTGGAACGGCGTCGAGCTGTACGTGGCGCCCTGGTAGAGCACGTTCACGCGGTAGGCCTGTCCTTGGCCCGTCGGCAGATCGGCGTAGGTCGCGATGCCGTCCGCGCCCGTCGTCGCCGGTGTGCGCTCGCGGTCGCCGCCGGCGCGCATGACGCCCAGCTGGACCTCGGCGCCCGCCTGGGGCTGGCCGGTCTCGTCGACCACCGTCACGCGGATGGTGCCCGCCGGAAGAGTGTCGCTCTCACCGCCGTGCGAGACGCTCGGGGAGGCCATGGCGCGCGAGAAGTCCGCGCTCGGGATTCCGGCGCCGCCGCCTCCATGCGGGTCACCGCCGCTGTCGTCGACCTGCGGGTGTCCCGGCGGGAGCTGATCGTCGACCTGCGGGTGCCCGGGCGGGAGCTGATCGTCGACCTGCGGGTGCCCAGGCGGGAGCGGATCGTCGACCTGCGGGTGCCCGGGCGGGAGCGGATCGTCGACCTGCGGGTGCCCAGGCGGGAGCTGGTCATCGACCTGCGGGTGCCCAGGCGGGAGCGGATCGTCGACCTGCGGGTGCCCGGGCGGCAGCTCGTCGGGCACCTGGGCATGCGCGAGCGGCGCGCCCGCGACGATCAGACAGAGCGTGAGCCACGCGCGCATCACGAGCTCGCCTCCTCGCTCGCCGCGAGAGGCGTCGCGCACTTCTTGCAGAACCGAGCGTCGGCATCGTTCTGCGTCGCGCACTTCGGGCACACCTGCGCTCGCGCCGTCGCCTCGTCGTCCGACTCGGGCTCGTCGTCCTCGTCCGCTTCCGTCGGCGCCGCTTGCACGGGCGGCGCCGCCGCGGGAGGCGGCGACGCTGGCTCGACGGCGCTCGGCTCGACGGCGCTCGGCTCGACGGCGACGCCCTCTTGCTTGGCCGCCTTGCCCTTCTTCTTCTTGGCCTTCTTGTCCGCCTTCGTGGCGCGCTCGGCGGGCGCCCCCGCGAGCGCCTCGGCGCGCGAGAGGTAGGGCTTGAGGTCGCGATCGAGCTCGGCGAGCACGTCCTTGGCTCGGGCGCGATAGGCGCGATCGAGGCGCGCGTAGTCCTCGTCGTCGATCTTGCCGACCTGGTGCTCGTACTCGAGGTCCTTGAGCGCGCGGAGGAGCGCGTTCTTCTCGTCCTCGAGCGCGCCGACGTCCGTGGTGCCCGCTCCGGCGAGCGCTTCGTCGTTCGACGCACCGAGGGAGGCCCGCAGGCTGGCGAAGAGCGCGGCCAGCGCGCCGAGCACGGCCGCGCTCGAGAGGACGATGAAGAAGACCGGGAGCACGGACGCTCTCTATCCGATCTACCACTCGTCGGCGAGGGGCACGCCACTCGTGCTCGGGGGCGGGCGGCGGCCCGTGCCGGTGTGACCGGTCCCGTGCGGGCGGCCACCCGTGGTCGGGGGAGGGCGATCTCCGCGCGCGGCCACGCTCGTCGTGGGCGGCGGCGCGGCGACGGCGTGGCTCGTCGGGGGCGGGACGGCCGCCTGGCTCGGCGGCGGCGTCGCGGGGATCGCGATCGTCGTGGTCGGCGGCGGAGCCGCTGCGCCCGTCTCGGGAGGAGGCGTGACCTGGATCGAGGTCGCGATCGACGGCGGCGGCGTCGCGCCGATGCCCGTGTCGAGGGGGCGGGTCTCGACGCTCGTCGCGAGGCTTCGCGCGACCGACTGATCCCGGCCGTGGAGCGTCCACCAGGCCCCGGCCGCGATCGTCACGAGCACGAGCGCGAGCACGCCGAGCACGATCGGGAGGCGGGAGCCGGACGAGGCCGGAGCGAGCGCGGGCGGCGGGACCGGGGGGAGCTCGCGCTGGGTGGCCCCGAGCACCTGACGCGCCTCGACCTGGCCAGGCGTGAGCGTCGGAGCGTTTCCGATCGAAGCGCGGACCGGGTCCGTCGGCGGCGGCGCGGCCGCGAAGCCTCCCGACGTGCTCGCGCTCGGCGCGGCGGGGAACCCACCCGACACGCCGGCATTGCGGGCCGGACGGGACGCGGGCACCGAGCCGCTGGAGGAACCGCTCGGGAACGGCCCGGTGGGCGTGCCGATCGGCTGCACGATCGGCGGCGCCAGCGACGCCGGCGCCGGGCTGGGCGCCTCGACGTCGATGCTCAGCTCCTCGAGGTACGCCCGACCCGCGGCGCTGATGGTCATCGTCATCAGCACTTCTTCGTTGCCCTGGACGTTCTCGGCCCGGCGCTCGCCGGCCATCACTGCCGAGAGCTGCGAGGGAAGGGCCTCGCGGTCCTTCTTCATCTGCTCGCTCATCACGGCGACGAGCAGATCGGCGACGTTCGAGGCGTCGACGAGCATCGCCTTCGGCATCGCCTCGGCGAGCGCGCGTCGGAATTCCTGGGCCGTCGCCCAGCGATCCTCGACCTTCGGCGCGAGCGCCTTCATCACCACCGCGTCGACCGCCGGCGGCACGTCCTTGGACAGGCGGCTCGGCGGCAGGACGCGCGGGTTCCGGACCTGATCGAGCAGGACGAGATCGTCCTTGGCGTGGAAGAGCTTCCGGAAGGTGAGCATCTCCCAGAGGATGATCCCGAGCGCGTAGACGTCGGCGCGACGGTCGATCGCGCTCACGCCCATCGCCTGCTCGGGCGGCATGTAGCGGATCTTTCCCTTGAGGCTCGCGCCCGTCGTCTGCTGCGACCGGTTGCGCGCCTTCGCCACGCCGAAGTCGATCAGCTTCACGTGGCCCTCGTAGGCGAGGAGCACGTTCTGGGGGGAGACGTCGCGGTGGACGACCCCGAGGTTGTGGCCCTTCTCGTCCTTCAGCTCGTGCGCGGCGTGAAGGCCGGCGAGCGTCTGGATGGCGATGTGCACGGCGAGCTCGGGCGAGATGCGGCGGTCGCGGCGTGCGAGCGCGTCGAGCATCTGCGCGAGGGAGCAGCCGTAGACGTACTCCATCACGAGGTAGTGCACGGGGATGGCGCCGCCCGGGACGGCGGCCTCGCCGAGCTCCTCGACGTGGACGACGTTCGGGTGGTGGATGCGGGCCTGGAGCAGCGCCTCGTCGACGAACATCCGCACGAAGTCGGGATCGCTCTGGAGGTGCTCGTGGACGACCTTGATCGCCACGTGTCGGGAGAAGCCGGCCGCGCCGCGCTTCTGCCCCACGAACAGCGTGGCCATGCCGCCCGCTTTCAGGCGGGCGAGGATCTCGTACGGACCGACGGTTTCACCGACCCGGAGCACTACCGCGCAAGCGTACCCTGATCCCTGCCGATCCGCGAAGGACGGGCGGATGTGGCCGAGATCGCGGCGATCGGGCGCGGTTCGCGCTATACGAGCGCTCCCGATGCTCCCGGCGCTCTTCCGCACGATGAGACCTCACCAGTGGGTGAAGAACCTCTTCGTCCTCGCGCCGCTCATCTTCGCGCGGGAGCTGACGACGCCGGCCTACGCGCTGCGGGCGTTCGCCGCGTTCGCCGTGTTCTGCGTCCTGTCGAGCTCGGTCTACGTGCTGAACGACCTCGTCGACGTCGAGGCCGACCGCGAGCACCCCAAGAAGAAGCATCGCCCCATCGCCAGCGGCAAGCTCTCGATCGAGGCGGCGCGGACCGGGTTCGTGGTGCTGCTCTCGCTCGCGATCGGCGGCGGGGCGCTTCTCGGCTACTCGTTCCTGTTCGCGGCGATGGCGTACCTGATCCTGAACCTCGCGTACTCGTTCGCGCTCAAGAAGGTCGCCTACCTCGACGTGGTGGCCCTCGCGGGCTGCTACGAGCTGCGGGTGCTCGCCGGCGCCTTCGCGACCGACGTCCCCGCCTCCGAGTACCTGCTGGTCGAGACCTTCCTGCTCTCGAGCTTCCTCGGGCTCGGCAAGCGCGCCCACGAGCTGTCGAACCTGTCGGGCGGGGGCACGCGGGCCGCGCTGCGCGGCTACTCGCCGCGGGCGCTCAAGGTGCTGCTCGCGGTGACGGGCCTGGCGACCTGCGTGACGTACACGGTCTACACGCTCGATCCGCACACGATCGAGATGTTCCACACCCCCTATCTCGCCGTCACGAGCGTCTTCATGTTCGTGGGCGTTGGCCGCTTCGTGCAGCTCGTCCAGAGCTCGGACGCGGAGAGCCCGACCGAGGCGATGCTCAAGGACCGCATCTTCGTCGTGACCGGGATCTTGGGTGCGATCGTGGTGCTCGCGCTGATCTACGCGTCGTTCTTCTCCGGCTGAATCGAGCGCTCCCACGCCGCCGACGGCGCGCGGGTGGCGTCGATCGCGGAGCGGCGCGGTCAGTGCTCGAGCACGAGCTGGTCGGTGGTGGGGTCGAGGTGCTCCGACAGCCCCGGCCGCCGCGCGAGATAGAGCCGGCCGTCGAGCGTGAGCCCGGAGGTGTCCGTCGTCGGCGACTCGAGCCGGCACGAGAGAACGGCGTGCCCGTCGATCGTCTCCGGCGCGCAGCGCAGCGTCGTCGTGGGAACGAGCGAGACGATGGTCGCCTCTCCGTCGCCGTGCCACGTGCCCGTCCACGTCGCCTCCGCCGTCAGCGAGCGCACCTCGGCGCCGGGCGGCGCGTATCCGCAGAAGCCCTCGGGCGCGCCCGGATCGCGGGGCATCACCGCGGGCTCGCCGGCACCGGGGACGACGCTCACGTGGCAGCCGGTCCGCGACCAGTGCAGCGTCGCGGCGCCCGAGGCGGAGAGCGTCAGTGTGAGATCGGCACGCGTCGAGATGCCCGCGCACGACTGCGAGCAACACGTGCCCGAGCGAACCTCGACGTGCGCGGAGTAGCGTCCGCTCCCGCCCTGCGCGCGGGCCTGTCCGGTGAGCACCGCGAGCGCCGCGAGCAGCGCCAGCCCACCGATGGTCCTCGGGCGTGCTCGCGCCGTCACCCTCTCACGATACGTCGAGCGCCGGGCCTGCGCGAGGCGAGCGCGAAACGGCCGGCGCCTCCCTCACACCGTTCTCACCCGGGGAATGTCCTGGGGTGCGCGCCGCGTAGGAGTCGGGCATGCGGTGTCTCTCGCTCACGCTCCTCGCGGCGCTGCTGGCGGGGCTGGTCGCGCCCGCGGCGGCACGGGCGCAGCGCTGCATCGCGTCCTCGGGCGCGACGATCGCCGAGTGGTGCTACCGCACCGACGGGCTGCGCACGGCGCTCGCGATCTCGCGCGACGACGGGCTCACCTGGCAGGACACCGGCCTCGAGGTCGACGACGTGGCCGTCCACGACGCGGCGACGGTGGTCGCGCTCGTCGATGCACCCTCGCCGCATCTGGTGATCTTCGAGGCCGCCGGTAGGCGCGCGATCCCGCTTCCGTTCGAGCGGGCGCTCGGCGTGCGGAGCGCGGGCGGGCGGCTCTTCGTCCTCGGCGAGCGCCCCAGCGACGCCGATCCGTCGGGCGTGGCCGTGGGCATCGTCGTCACCGACGATCTCGGCGCACCGCTGCGCGAGGCGGCGACGCTCCCGTTCTTCGCATCGCTCGCCGGCGCCTCGGCCGACGCACACGGGCCGAGCCTCGAGGTGTGGAGCGCGGAGGGGCTCAGCTGCTTCGGCACGGTGATCGAGCGCCGCTATCGGCTCTCGGCGAGCACGCTCGCTTCCTCCGTGCTCCGCGACGACACCGAGTGCGCGAACGTCGGGCGCCACTGCTCCAACTTCGTGGTCGTGGGCCTCGGCGCGCACGGTTCGGTCTACGGCCTGCGCGGGCAGGGCGAGAGCTCCGCGCTCGTGCAGGTCGTCTCGAGCGGGCGGCTCGCGCGCACGGGCCTGACGACCGCCGAGGGCGTCGCCATGGTGGACACCAACGGTCGGATCACGCTCGCCATCGTCGATCGGGCGCTGGTGCGCCTCGAGGGAGCGCGCGCCATCGTCCTCTCGGACGGCGTCCCCGAGGGCGCCGAGTCGCTCCACGTCGACGCGAGAGGACGCGCATGGGTCCTCGCCCACGGGGGGATCCGCCGCTTCACGCGCGCCGATGGCTTCACGCTCGTGCGCGCCGATCCGTGAGGTGCCGAGCATCCACGCCACGCCCCGGGAGGAAGGCCAGACCTGCGGCGCGTCGGCGCTGAAACCCTTCCGGGAGGACGGCCGTACGTCCGGCCCTTGGGCTGCGCCCGCGAGTCGGGTAGAGTGCCAGGCTTCTCACCGAGACCAGGACAGGAGCTCGCCATGTCGCTTCGCTTCCGTTCCGTGCTGTTCGTCGCCGCCGCGCTCGCCTCGGGCGCTCCCCTCGCTGCCGGCTGCAGCGACTCGCACACCGCGCCGCTTCCGGAGAACGACGCCGGGATCCAGCTCCCGGACGGGAACGTTCCCGACGCGAACCTACCCGATGCCACGGGCCGTCCCGACGCCGGGCCCGACACCGGTCCCCCGCCGCCGGCGTGCGGCAACGGGCGCATCGAGGGCGGCGAGTCGTGCGACGACGCCAACACGATGGACGGCGACGGCTGCTCGGCCATGTGTGCTTGGGAAGCGCGCTGCGGCGACATGCGCCCCGATCCGGGCGAGGTCTGCGACGACGGAAACCACACGAGCGGCGACGGCTGCCGCTCGGACTGCCTCTCGAACGAGAGCTGTGGCAACGGCATCATCGACTACGCCCGTGGCGAGGTCTGCGACGACCACAACACGATGGGCGGCGACGGGTGCTCCGCCGACTGTCACTCGCTCCCGCTCTGCGGGAACATGATGGTCGACAGCGGCGAGCAGTGCGACAACGACATGGCGACGCCGCCGGCGCGCTGGGACGGCTGCGGCGCGGACTGCCGAACCGAGCGCTCCATGGTGCTTCACGACGAGAGCTTCGCGGGCGCCGGGATGGGCTGCGACTACTCGGGCGACGGCAACCCGGACAACCGCTTCGCCGACGCGCTCGGCTCGGGACTGAGCCTGCTCAACATGCTCTTCATGCAGGGCGGCGGGCCGACGATCCTGATCTCGTACTCGGGTCTCGACGACGCGTCGGGCGCGAACGATCCGGATCTGCGCGCGGGCTGGCTCACCGGCACGGACGCCGACGGGAACGCGGCCAACAACTTCACGGGCATGGGCCAGTTCCGCGTCGACATGGCCTCCCTCGCGGCGGACCGCTCGCCCGCCGTCTCGCTGCAGACGTCGATCACGGCCAACGCACTGCTGGGCGGCCCCGAGGATCTCGATCTCAACCTCGGCTTCTTCCCGCTGACGCTGCGTGACGCGTACCTGCGCGGCACGACGGCGGCGATGGGCGGCGAGCTGTGGTCGCTCGAGGACGCGTTCATCTGCGGCGTCGTGCAGTCGCAGACCCTCGCGTTCGTCAACGAGAGCCTCATCGCGAGCTTCGGGATGGGTTTCATCACGATCGAACCGCCCTGCGACGGCAGCACGCAGGAGTCGTCGCTCGTCGACTGGCTCGCGGGCGGCGCGACGCTCGCCACGATCCGCATCCGCCCGACGAACCCCGACGTGGACCTCGATGGTGACGGGCTCGAGACCTACGAGATCACCGGCCATGCGGCCGGCGCGCCGCGCTGCCAGCCGGTCATCACGGCGTGCATCGACGGCAACGGCACGCGGGTCGAGGGGCGAGACTGCTACAACGACGCCCGCTTCCAGGACGGCTACTCGGCCGCCCTCTCGACTCAGGCGATCCGGGCGATCATCACCGGCGTGAACTGACCGAGGGGCCCGATCGGGCAGGACGACGAAGAACGGCTCGGCTCCGCGTGGAGCCGGGCCGTTCTCGTTCGGGCACCGGCGAGGTAGGCTCGGCCCGTGGACGAGGACGTGCGCCGCTGGGTCGAGCTGCTCTACGAGACGTACGTGCGCATGGAGCCGCCGCCCACGGACGCGGCGAGCGCGCTGCCTCGCTGGCGCCCCGAGGTGGTGGTCGCCATCGAGGAGGTCCTGGAGGTCGGGATGGGCATCACCTCCGAGCAACTGGGACGCCTCGACGCGCCGGTGTTCGAGGTGGCGACCTACCTCGGCGTCCTGCGCGACCTCGCCGAGGAAGCGAGCCCGGATCTCGACCGGCGCTGGTGGACGGTCGACGGTCTGGACGAGCGCCTCGAGATTCTCGCGATCGCCGCGGGATGCCCGGGCGCGCTCGCTCTGCGGGCGGCGCGCGAGGTTCCGCGCGCGGCGCGTCGCGAGCAGCGCCGTCGCCGCGATCTGGCCGCCCTGCCGCTGCTCGCGGCGACGCTCGCCGACGAGGCCCTCCGCGACGCGCCGCGGCTCCGCGCTCTGGCCCGCCGGAGGCGGGACGTGAACGGCACGCTCTGGGCGAACTACGCCTCGATCCACCGCGCGAAGTGCGAGGACCTGGTGGATCGCAGCCCGCTCGCGCGCGCGCTGACCGCGATGCTGGACGAGGCGAAGGCCTTCAGGCCGTCCGTCGTGCGGCCGTCCGACTACGAGCAGATCGTGCGCGCATGCGACGCCCTCGAGGCGAGCGCGCGCGTGGTGCGTTACGCGCTCGGCGCGAGCCCCGCGGGCGGCGAGCCGAGCTGAAGCTCCGGCCCGAGCTCGCCGGAACCGATCACTCGGGTCGCGCTCGCGCTTGCCCGCGCCTCCTCGGCCGAGGAGCAGGCGGGACGCCCGCCTTCAGCTCTTCGGCCCGCGCGCGGCCTCGATCGAGAGCGTCAGCAGGTCGGCGTAGCGACGGGCGAACGTGCCTGGATCTTCGATCGGCGTGCCCTCGGCGATCTGCGCCTGCACGTAGAGGTCGTCCACGTAGCGGTCGATGTCGGGGTGCACCGGCTTCTCGTCGACGAGGGCGGCGAGCGCGCGGATCGTCGGGTGGTCGGGGTTGATCTCGAGGATGCGCTTGTCCTCGGGCATCGGCTGCTGGGCGCGCGCGAGCAGGCGCCGCACGTGCGCGGGCAGATCGCCCTGCGGCACGACGAGCGCCGCGGCAGAGCCCACGAGCCGGCTCGAGGCGCGCACCTCCTTCACGTGCTCCTGGAGGCGGATGCGCATCCGGTCGCGGAGATTCCTCGTCCGGTCCTCGGCGTCCTTCTGCGACGCCTTCTCTTCGTCGCTCGCCGCTCCGAGATCGAGATCGGCCGCCGCCGCGCTGACGAGCTTGGTGCCCTCCCACTCGCGCAGGCCCTCCATCGCGAAGGGGTCGACGGGATCGGCGAGGAGGAGCACCTCGTAGCCGCGCTTCTTCAGCGCCTCGAGGTGGGGGCTGCCGAGCAGGCTCTTCTTCGACTCGCCCGTCAGGTAGTAGATCGCCGTCTGGCCTTCCTTCATCCGCGACTTCACGTCGTCGAGCGAAGAGAGCGCGGTGTCGTCGTTCGTCGTCTCGAAGCGCAGCAGCTTGCCGATCTTCGCGGCGAGCTCGGGCTCGAAATGGAGGCCCTCCTTCAGCACCGCGCCGAAGCTCCGCCAGAACGTCGCGTACTCCTCGGGCTTCTCGGTCGCGAGCTTGCCGAGCAGGTCGAGCGCGCGCTTCTGCACCTGTTTCTTGATGGTCTTGGAGACGCGCGAGTCCTGGAGCACCTCGCGGCTCACGTTGAGCGGCAGATCCTCGCTGTCCACGACGCCGCGCACGAAGCGCAGCCAGCGCGGCAAGAGCTCCTCGGCCTCTTCGAGCACGAACACGTGCTTCACGTAGAGGCGCAGGCCGCCCTTGGTGTCGGGATGGAACAGGTCGAAGGGCGGCACGCGCGGCACGTAGAGGACGCCGCGGAACTCCTGCGTGCCCTCGACCTTGAAGTGGTCGTGCGCGAGGGGCTTGTCGAAGTCGTGCGAGAGGTGCCGGTAGAGCTCCTCGTACTGGTCTTCCGTGATCTCGCTCGCGGGGCGCTGCCAGAGCGGCGCGCCCTGGTTCACCTTCTTGTAGGAGGGCGGGGTGTCCTCCTTCTCGTGCGCCTGCTTCAGCTCGATGGGGAAGTGGACGTAGTCGGAGTACTTGCGGACCAGCTCCTCGAGGCGCCACGTCGTGAGCATCCCGCGCTGGTCCTCCTTGAGGTGCAGGACCACGTCGGTGCCGACCTCGACGCGGCTCGCCGGCTCGAGCGTGAAGGAGCGCTGGCCGTCGCTCGACCACTTCCAGGCCTCGCGCGCGCCCGCAGCGCGGCTGATCACGTCCACGCGATCGGCGACCAAGAACGCGCTGTAGAAGCCGACGCCGAATTGGCCGATGAGCGAGAGGTCGCCCTTGGCGTCCTGCGCGGCCTTGAGCTTCTCGGCGAGCTCGCGCGTGCCGGACTTGGCGATCGTGCCGAGGTTCTTGCCGAGCTCTTCCTTCGTCATGCCGACGCCGTCGTCGGCGATCGTGAGCGTGCCGGCCTTCTCGTCGGGCTCGAGGCGGATGCCCAGCTTCGCGCCCTCCGGGAGCAGGTCGGGCTCGGCGATGGCGCGGAAGCGGCGCTTGTCGAGCGCGTCCGAGGCGTTCGAGATCAGCTCGCGGAGGAAGACCTCCGGGTGCGAGTAGAGCGAGTGGACGACGAGGCGCAGGACGGCCTCGACCTCGGCCTCGAAGGTGTGCGTCGAGGGGGCGGGCGAATCGGGAACGGTCTGGGCTTCGGACATGGTGGCTCGGCCGCACCATCGGCACGGCCCCCCCGGCCGTCAAGCCCGGCCGCGCGCCCGGGGAGCCGCTCGCGGCGGGGCGATCGACTTGGCCGCCGCCCGATCCTACGCTCGGCCACGATGACCGTCCGGAGCTGGGGCCTCTTCGCGTTGCTCGTCACGGGATGCTGCTTCGACGGCTTCTCGCCGCCGGCACCCGTGCCGGCGCCGATCCCGCCGCCGGTCGCGCCCGGCTCGGGGACCGGGCCTCTCTTGCCCGGCGGCGGCGGCGGCGGCATCGGGACGCCCATCTCGTTCGGCGTCGGGACGAGCGAGCCCGCCTTCGCGCAGGGCTTCGCGGGCGGGCCGATGCCCGGGACCTCGTTCGATCCGTCGTGCTACGCCGGCAGCTACCCCGTGGCGCCGAGCCACGTACTGACGCTCACCGATCCGCTGCCGTACGTGCGCGTGATGGCCTTCTCGTCGCGCGGCACGGACCTGACGCTCCTCGTGCGCGCGCCGAACGGCCTGGTCACGTGCGTCGACGACGCCGATGGGCTGAACCCGATCGTGGAGCTGAACGGCGTGACCGCCGGCGAGTACCAGGTCTTCGTGGGCAACTACAGCTCGCCGGCGCCCGAGCCCTACGAGCTGGGCGTCACCACCGTCGCCAGCACCACGCCGAGCTCGATGCACTTCGCCGCGCCGTCCGTGGTCGCCGCGCCGAGCTCCGCCGTGACGGGCACGGTGGTCCGGACCGGCGCCGCGATCGTGACGAGCATCAGCGGCAGCGTCCCCGCGGTCGCGGCGGGCTCGTCGTGCACGTACACCCAGACGCGCATCCTCTCTTCGGGAGGCCCCGGCGTCCTCGACTGCCAGTGGCACGTCGCCTGCGCGGGGGTGGACCTCTACGGGGGCTCCGTGCCGGGCGGCTACCAGCCCTGTACCGATCCTGGCTGGAGCGCCGACACGCTCGCGATGGACAGCGCCACGACGAGCATCGACAACGACCCGACGCTCGTCTTCACCGGCAGCGCGATCACCCTCGGAGACGACGCGACCGGCGTCTACGGCGCCTTCACCGTCACCTTGGCGACGACGCCCACGCTCGGGGACATCGGCGCGGCGTCGTGACGCGACGGGCCACGAGCGTGCCGTGTGAGGGGTGGGCGCTCACGGCGCTCGCGGTCGTCCTCGCGCTCGCGCCGCGGCCCGCGCTGGCCCAGCCCAGCGCCCAGCTGACCGGCACCTACGTGCGCTGGGTGGCCGTCTCCGGCAGCGGGGTGATGGTCGCGAGCGATGCGCCGACCACGGCGCCGTGCTCGGTCGGCTGCACGTGTGACGCGACCCGCACGTTCTGCCTGGGCCTGCGGAGCATGGCGTACTCCGAGCTCGGCACGGACGAGACCGCCACCTGCAACACGTTCACGACGCGCTCGCTCGAGACGTTCTCGCTCGCCGTGACGCGCGCGAGCAGCCACGTCGTGCGCGGCACCAACCGCTTCAGCGCCCACGACCTCAGGCGCGTGGACGGGGCGACCCGCATCGACCGCACGCTGCAGTGGGCGGCAATCCTCGAGAGCGAGATCGACGAGCCGGTGCTCCGGATCGACTCCGCGTGGAGCTACGACGAGGGCGATCGCGTCGTCCGGCTGCGGATGACGGTGCGCAACCTCGAGGCCACTCCCGTCACCGACGTCTACGTGCTCCGGGACGCCGACCCGAGCTTCGTCGGCCGCTGCCCGGCGTCCGGGACGGGGGCGAGCGAGACCGCGAACGACGTGTTGCGCCAGCCGACCGCCGGCGGCAGTGACGCCCTCGCGGTGGCCGTCGCCGGCGACGCGGCCGTCGAGGGCGACCTCTTCGTGCTCGGCTTCGGCGCGCACGACGCGCGCGCGCGTGTGAGCACCGGCGGGCTCTCCCACACCGACGCGACGGGGCTGTGGATGGCGCCGACGGACTCGAACGGCGTGCGCGCCAACGAGTCGGTCGACGTGATCTTCCACGAGAGCTACCTCGCGCCGGGAGACGCGACGACGTTCGAGATGTTCTACGTGTGGGGAACGAGCGTCGCCGACGTCGCGGCGCGCTTCGACCTCGCCGGCAGCGACTCGACGTGCGCGGCGGTGCCCGATGCGAGCGCGTGCTCCGACGAGCGCGGCGCGGCGGGGACCTGCTACGCGGGGCGCTGCTGCACCGGCTGCTGGGACGCAGCGCGGGGACGCTGCGAGGACGGCACGAGCGCGGACGGCTGCGGAGCGCGCGGCGCCCTGTGCGGTCGGTGCGACGACGGTCGCGCGTGCACGAGCGACGTGTGCGCGCTCGGTGCGTGCTCGTTTCCCTTCGCCGGCTCGGAGACGCCCTGCGAGGACGGCCTCTTCTGCACCGGAGGCGACCACTGCGACGGCGCCGGCCGCTGCGTGGCGGGCGCCGTCGAGGTCTGTGACGACGCGGCGGCTTGCACGACCGACCAGTGCGACGAGGCGTCGGCGCGATGCGGCTACGTGCTCGCGCCGGACACGTGCCTGGTCGGCGGCGAGTGCGTCCCGCGCGCGGCCCGCGCGAGCGGCTACCCGTGCCTCGCCTGCGATCCCACGGCGAACGACCACGACTGGTCGCCGGTGCCGGCCGGCGAGGCATGCGCCGACGCGTACTGCACACTGGGCGCGCTCTTCCGCGGCGGCGTGTGCGACGGAGCCGGCGCGTGCCCGAGCGCCGTGGCCGATCCGTGCCCGACCGGCGCTTGCGCCTCGAGCCTCGCGTGCGAGGTGCCCTGCGCGACGGGCGGCTGCCCCGACGGGCAGCGGTGCGGGGCCGATGGACGGTGCGTGCTGCTGCGCGACGACGGGGCCAGCTGCGTCGCGGACGCCGAGTGCCGTGGCGGTCATTGCGCCGACGGGATCTGCTGCGAGAGCGCGTGTCGCGGCACGTGCGAAGCGTGTGATCTGCCGACCCACGAGGGACGCTGCTTCGCGGTCCCGGAGGGCACCGACCCGGCGCTCGAGTGCGCCGGGCGCGCCAGCTGCGACGGCGCGCGGGCCTGCGAGGCGATCGCGGTCGATGCGGGCCCCGACGCCCACGTGCCGAGCGATGCGGCCTACGTGCCGCCGGCGCCTCCCCGCTCTCGCGCCGACTGCGCGTGCACGGCCGGGGGCGCGCACGACGGAGCGTGTGGCTCGGTCCTCGCGGGTCTGGTGCTGCTCGTGGGCGTGCTCGCGCGCCGCCGGGGGCGGCGTGCGGCGGCCGTGGCGCTGGTGATCGCGTCGGCGCTGCTCCCGCGGATCGCGCGCGCGGTCACGCTCGACGACGCGCTCGGCTTCTCGTTCGAGATCGACGACCGCAGGACCGGCGGCACGGGCGCGCTGGTCGGAGGAACGCTCGGCGCCTACGACGATGCCTACCGACTGCGCGTCGGGGACACGACGTACGCGCTCGCGTCGGGAAGTGTGGTCGGCACGTCGGCCGGCGGCCGCCAGATCGACCTGCCTTCGCTCGCCATCGGGACCTCCGGCCTCTTCGTCGAGCGTCACGTGTACGTGCCGCAGACCGGCGGCAGCTGGGCGCGTTACGTCGACGTCGTCTCGAACCCGACGGCGGCGCCGATCGTCACCACGATCACGCTGGCCTCCGATCTCGGGAGCGATGCGGCGACTCGGCTCGTCGCGACGTCGAGCGGCGGCGCGAGCCCCTCGGTGGCCGACGGCTGGCTCGTGACCGACGACGCCGACGGCTCGGCCACGCCGGCCCTCGCGCACGTCTTCGCCGGCGCCGGCGCGAGCGTGCCGCCGCAGCTCGTCACGCTCGGGGGCGACCAGCTCGCGGTGGTGTTCGAGGTGACGGTGCCGGCGCGCGGCCGGCTCGCGTTCCTGCACTTCGCCGTCCAGTCGACGAGCGACGCCCAAGCCGAGCTCGACGCGCAGAGCGTCGCGATGCTCCCGCTCGCGGCGCGGGCCCACGCGGACGCCTGGGCCCGCGCGATCGTGAACTGGGATCTGGGGACACCCGACGCTTGCGGCGCGAGCCCCGACGCGACGGCCTGCTCGTCGTGGTCGGGAGTCGCGGGCACCTGTCGCGCGGGGGCGTGCTGCACCGGATGCTGGGACGGGAGCGCGTGCCGCCCCGGAGAAGCGACGAGCGAGTGCGGCGCGGGCGGGGACGCGTGCGTCGCCTGCGACGATGCCCGGGCGTGCACGCTCGATCGCTGTGCGGCCGGCGCGTGCGAGCACCCCGACGAGCCCTCGGGCCTGTCCTGCGAGGACGGGCTGTTCTGCACGTCGGGCGACGCTTGTGACGGCGCGGGCCACTGCGTGGCAGGGAGCGCGAGCCCCTGCGACGACGGGCAGAGCTGCACGACCGACGCGTGCGACGAGGGTGCGGCGCGCTGCGATCACGCGTTCACCAGCGGATGTCGCATCGGGGGCGAGTGCGTCGCCGAAGGGACGCACCACCCCGCCTATCCGTGCCTCGCGTGCGATCCCACGCGCGATGCCATGGACTGGTCGCCCGTTCTCGTCGGGACGAGCTGCGCCGCGCCTCGCTGTGCCGAGGGACACGCGTTCCCCGAAGGCCGCTGTGACGCGGCGGGGGCGTGCACGTCGGCGGCGTCCACGCCCTGCGCCTCGGGCGCGTGCACCGACGACGGCACGACGTGCGAGCTTCCCTGTACCGAGGGCAGCTGCCCGAGCGGCGAGCGCTGCGATGCGATGCACCACTGCGTGCCGATCCGTGGGCTCGGCAGCAACTGCGCGACGGGCGCCGACTGCGACAGCGGCTTCTGCGCGGACGGCGTGTGCTGCGAAAGCGCGTGCGCAGGCGTGTGCGTCTCGTGCGACCTCTCGGGGCGATCGGGCTCGTGCCGGGCGTACGGGGCGGGCACCGATCCGGAGAGCGAGTGCGCGATGGGGCGAGCCTGCGACGGGCGCTCGGCGTGCGTCGGGCCCGATGCCGGCGCGCCGCCGGCGGACGCCGCGGTGCTCGACGCGAGCGGCCCGGATGCGGCGACGCCGGCGCCCGCCCCGTCGAGCGCTTGCGGCTGTCGCGTCGCGCCGCAGGCGCCGCCCGGCCTCGCGGTCTCCGTGCTGCTCGTGGCGCTGGCCGTGTGCTGGCGCCGCCGCGCGTGGTAAGAGACGCGCGATGCGTACGGTCCACTGCGTGAAGCTCGGCACGGATGGCGAGGGTCTCGATCGGCCGCCGTTCAAGAACGAGCTGGGTCAGAAGATCTTCGAGAACGTGTCGAAGGAAGGCTGGAAGGCCTGGATCGCGCACTCGACGATGCTGATCAACGAGTACCGACTGGATCTCTCGTCCAAGCAAGGCACCGAGTTCCTGCTCAAGCAGTGCGAGGCGTTCTTCTTCGGTGACGGGGGCGCCAAGCCCGAGGGCTACGTCCCGCCGACGCACGATCACGCCGGCCACGATCACGAGAAGAAGTGACCGAGCGGCTCGCGCGCGCCTCGGCGGAGCCGGAGCACGTCCGGCGGCGCGACGCGTTCGCTGCCGAGGCGCTCGTGCACGGCGGGCGCGCCGATCGGATCTCGTTCCTGCGCCTCGGGCTCTTCCTCGGCGCGGTGGTCGCGTTCGCCGCCGCGTTCGGCGAGCGCTCGCTCGCGGTCGCGGGGCTCGGCGTGGTGCTGACGGTGCTCTTCGCGGTCGCGGTCGTCTGGCACGCACGGGTGCTCGCGGCGAAGGAGCGCGCCGGCGTACGCAGCGAGATCCATGCGCGCCACCTGCGGCGCTTGGCAGGGACGACGGCGGGGCTGCCCGATGGAACGGGCGCGATTCTGGACGACCACCCCTACGCTTCGGACATCGATCTCGTGGGCCCGGGCTCGTGGTTCGAGCGCTACGGTGTGGCCCACACGAGCGCGGGCAGCGAGACCCTCGGCCGCTGGCTGGCGGCGCCCGCGCCGATCGCCACCGCGCGCGAGCGCCAAGAGGCGGTGGTGGAGCTGGCCGACCGGCGCCTCGACGTGCGTGAGGCGCTGGAGGCGGCGGTGCTCGACTCGGGGAGCGAGTCCATCGACGCGCGCCCCTTCGTGGAGTTCTGCGAGGGGCCGAAGGCGATCGCCGGGCGCGGGCCGCTGATCGCGCTGATCAGCGTGCTGCCGCTGGTGACGCTCACCGTGATCTTCCTCTCCGGCGAGGTGCTCCCGGCCGGGTCCTGGGTGTCCTTCGTCGTCGTCCAGGCGCTGATCGCGCGTCAGCTCGAGGGCTCGGTGCGGCAGGCCTACGAGCGCGTCGTGAACCGGCGCCGCTTCGTCGAGAGCTACCGCGCGATCCTCGAGGTGGCCGAGACGATGCCGGCCGACGCGAAGGCGCTCGTCGCGCTGAAGGAGCGGCTCTCGGTCACGGGCGCGCGGCCGTCGGTCGAGCTCTCGCGCCTGGCGCTCTGGGCCTCGCTCTTCGAGGTGCGCGAGCAGGGCCTCGTGCACGTGGTGATCAACATCCTCCTGCTCTGGGACGCGAACGTGCTCCTGCGCATCGAGCAGTGGGCCGAGCGCGCCGGCAAGCGGACGCGCGGCTGGCTCGAGACGCTCGGCGAGCTCGAGGCGCTGGCCTCGCTCGCCACGATGCGTGCGATCGACGTGGGCGCGACGATGCCCGAGCTGGCCGAGGACGGTGTGCTCGCCGCGACGGCACTGGCCCATCCGCTGCTGCCGGCGACGAGCCGCGTCGCCAACGACGTGACGATCGAGGGGCCGGGCACGGCGCTCGTCGTCACGGGATCGAACATGGCGGGCAAGAGCACGCTCCTGCGCGCGATCGGGACGAACGTGGTGCTCGCGCTCGCCGGCGGCCCGGTCGCCGCCGACGTGATGCGCGTGCCCGCCGTGCGCCTGCGCGCGAGCATGCGGATCGCTGACTCGCTCCAGCACGGCGCGAGCTACTTCCAGGCCGAGCTCGCGCGCCTACGCACGGTGATCGCAGAGGCCGACGCCGCGCCGCCGATCCTGTTCCTCCTCGACGAGCTCCTGCGTGGAACCAACGCCCGCGCGCGCCACCGCGGCGCCCGCGCCGTGGTGCTGCACCTGCTCGCGCGCCGTGCGATGGGCATCGTGGCCACGCACGACATCGCGCTCAGCGAGCTCGAAGAGGAGCTCGACGGCCGCGTGAAGAACTTCCACTTCACGGATGTCTTGATCGAAGGGGAAATGACCTTCGACTACCGCCTCCGCCGCGGCGTCGTGCAGACCAGCAACGCCCTGCGCCTGCTCGCGATGGCCGGCGTCGACGTCGAGCCCGACGACAAGCTCAAGGACTGAAGCGGCCCTCAGCGACGACCGAGTCGAGCTTCGGCTCGCGCGAGGCCATGGGCGAACTTGCTGAGGTAGTCGATGCCGCGCTCTCGGAGCAGCTGACGCACTTCCGGGAGGTCGAAATCGCGCTTGTTCGCGTTCAAGAAGACCGATTCGTGAACGGGCGATGCGTCACGCTGCCCGCGGCGGCGAGCTCGAGCAACGCGCGGCACGCCTCGCTCTCTTCCTGTTCCAGCGTGAGCTGCAGGACGAAGTTCGACTCCGCGTAGGGCTTCACGCCGCCGACTGCGCTCGCACGATCAAGCCGTGTCGGAGGCGGGCACGCAGTACGTCGAAGAACTCACCGCTCGGCGTCTTCGCGTCATCCGCGCGGAGCGCGCGCAGCCAGGACGCGACGACCATCTCGAAGGCTGGGCCGTGGAGGCGAGCACTGGGCTCGATCCCTGCTCGGGAGAGGTACGGACGGAAAACCGACTCCGCGCTGACTTCCCAGTCGGCGGGCGCCTCGGCGGGCTCATCCGGTTTCCAGAGGTAGAGGACCTCGGGCGTCGCGAGGAGAAACCATGCGTTTCGAGGAAGGGCTTCGCTCGCGAGCAGGTTCTCGCGAAAGACGGTGCCCCACTCGCGATGGTTTCCGACGCCGGGGCGTACCTTCGTCTCCACGACGAGAGGTCGACCATCCGCGCCATAGGCGACGAAGTCGGTCTCGGCAGCCATGTCTCGACGATAGCACACGTGACCAGGGCGCTGGCCCGATCACGGGCGGGTCTCACAAGGGCGTGATGCGGAGGTTGTCGATCCAGAGCTCGACTTCCCAGTCGTTGAACGCGAAGTGATCGTGGCCGCGGCCCTCGAGCGGGCTCGGGTCGTCGAGCTCCACGAGCTGCGTGTCGTCGACCCACGAGGTCACGGTGCTGCCGCGGCGCTCGACGCGCAGGTGGTAGGTCTGGCCGGGGACGACGCGCGGCGGGGTGCGGCGCTCGGCGCGGTCGTGGCCGTGCTCGTCCATGCGCGCGATCGCGTTGATGGTGTTGTGCCAGCCGCCGAAGATGATCACGTAGCTCGTCGCCGTGTACGAGTCGGTCGTCGCGCGCGAAGTGCCGTCGCCGTAGACCTCGCACTTGATGTCGCCGTCGGCGCCCTCGGAGCGCACGTCGAACTCGATGCGCGCATCGCGCGGTAGCGCGCGACGCAGCCAGAGCGGGCGATTGCGTGCGTTCCGGATGTTCAGCTGCCCGTCGATGATCCGCCACGACGCGCCGGTGTTGAACCAGTGCTCGCCGAGCTCCTCGCGCTCGAAGTCGTCGCTGAAGCCCTCCGGGCCGACGGACGGGTCTCCCTGCGGTGTACAGGCCAGGCCCGCGGCCGCGAGGGATGCGAAGGAGACGACGAGGAAGGCGACGATTCGGGGACGCACGGGGCGCGAGTATACGCGGCCGCTCGCGAGACGCCCCTTCGGAGGTGCCAACGGGGCTTGATCGCGGAAGGGGTCAGAGGCGACGCGCCGCGATCCCGGCCTTGATGCCGCGTCCGAGCAAGCTCGGACGCTCGCCACCTCCCCCTGCGGCCGGTGCTCACGGCCCCAAGGCCGCTCCGCGCCGTCCTCGGGCTCGGCGGTCTCGCGACGCGACATGCAGCAGACCTCGACCGTTCTGCGCAGCAGGCTCGTCGCAAGACTTCACCCCTCCGTGGATCACACCCTGCCAACGGCCCGCGGCGTCGGGCATACTCCTCGTTCCCGGACGGCGATGACCCCGCAGGAGTTCGAGCAGCTGCTCCACGACGGCGAGATCAAGCTCGCGCGCCTCAAGGCCCTCTACGAGCAGTGGTTTCAGGGCATCGAGAAGCTGGAGCCCTCGGTCGCGCGCAAGGATCTCGAGCGGCACTTCGAGCTCCTGAAGAAGAACCTCCCGCGGAACACCGCCCTGCGCTTCCGCACGCAGCAGCTCAGCGCGCGCTACTCGACCTACGGCATCTACTGGAGCCGCATCGCGCGCCAGATCGAGGAAGGCACCTACAAGCGCGACCTCGTGCGCGTCGCCAAGAAGCGCGGCGCCACGCGCGAGAAGCCGCGCGAGCAAGCGTGGGAGCTCGACGTCGACGTCGAGCTCGACGAGATGGAGCCGATCGAAGAGGAGCGCACCGATCCCGGCCTCGTCGCCACGGCGGTCGCTTCCTCGGCGCCTCCGCGGCGCCCGAGCGAGCGCGGCAAGGAGGGGCTCGCGTTCGATGATCACGATCTCGACGCGATCCTCGGGACGCTCTCGTCGCAGCCCCCCGAGGCGCAGAAGCCCAAGCCTGCGCGTACCCTCTCTCCGTTCGGGTTCGGCCGGCCCGTGCCGGCCACGGCCTCGGCGCCGCCCACCAGCGGCGCAGCCGCGCCCGCCGCAGCGGCCGGCTCCGGCAGCATCGCGCGTCCCACGCCGGCGATGGGCGCCGCGCCCGCCGCCAGCGCGACGTTCGGCAAGCCCAGGACAAGGCGGCGCCCGCGTCGTCCGTCGTACAGCCCATCGGCGCTGCGAGCGCGCCGGCGAGCGCGCCCTCGGCATCGTCCACGGGTCCACACGCGGCCCTGCCCGCGGCGCGCGCGGCAGCACCGGTTGCGCCGGCCGCCGCGCTCCCGACCCCGGCGGCCGCGCTCCCGACGTCGCCGGCTGCGACCGCGGCCGTCCCGCGTCCGGGGGTCCCCGTGGTGCCCAGGCCCGCGCCCGCGGCCTCGCCCGCTGCCAAGCTGCCCGCTTCGCCGGCGCCGCGGGCCGTGCCCGCGCCGACGCCGGCGGCGATCCCGAAGCCGGCGACCGCGGCCGTGCCGCGACCGGTCGCGCCGGCACCTGCCGCTGCGGCGCCGCGTCCGGCGGCGCCCCCCGCCGCCGCGGGCGGCAACCTCGACGATCGCCAGATGCGCGCGATCTACGATCGCTACGTCGACGCACGGCGGCAGAACAACGAGCGGACCGACGTGCGCTTCGAGTCGCTCGCCGAGAGCGTGCAGAAGATGATCCCGAAGCTCCGGGAGAAGCACGGCGACAAGGCGATCGACTTCGACGTCGTCGTGCAGAACGGCAAGGTCGGCCTCAAGCCGAAAGTCGGCTCGTGAGCGGCCCGTACCTCCTGTTCGGAAACCCGAGCGCGCAGTCGGGTCGCGCGGCGGCCGTCCTCTCACGCGCCGAGGCGCTGCTCCGGGCGCGTGGCGTCGCCGTCCGCATCGTCCCGACCGAGCCCGAGGGCCGCACGCCCGCGCTCGTCGCCCGCGAGATCACCGCGCACGTGCCGGCGGTCGTGCTCGCGCTCGGTGGCGACGGGACGTTCAACGAGGTCGCGCGCGGCATCCTCGCGAGCGGGCTCGAGGTGCCGCTCGGCATGTTGCCCATGGGCACCGCCAACGATCAGGGTCGCTCGTTCGGCCTCGTGCCGGGCGGCGAGCACGTGGAGGAGCACCTCGCCGTCGTGCTCGCGGGACATCGCACGATGCTCGACGTCGGCCACGTCGCCGCGCTCGACGAGCAGGGTGCCGAGCGCGAGCGCGCGCTCTTCTTCGACTCGGCTTCGTTCGGCCTCGCGCCCGACATCCTCGCTGCGCGCAACCGCGACCGCCGCGAGGTCGCGAAGATCCCGCTGCTCGCGAGCCTCTATCGCGATCAGGCGGTCTACGTCGGCGCGGCGCTCGACCGCTGGCTGGGGTCGTTCGTCGAGCCGACGAAGTTCGCCGCGGTCGTGGAGACCGAGCGCTTCTCGCGCAGCTGGCTCGCGCTCACCGATCTGGTCGTGAAGGCGACGCCGATCTTCGCCGGCGCCTGGGTGCTCGATCGCCGCGCCGAGCCCGACGACGGGCTCTTCGAGCTGGTCGCCGTCGAGAGCCGCCGCGACTGGGCCGCGCGCGTCGCGACCGATCTCTCGGGCCTGCCGCGCTTCCCCGACGTGCTCGGCATCGAGCCCGTCGAGCACCTCGCCGCCTCGCGCTTCGAGCTCGCGCTCCTGCGCGAGGGTGAAGCGGGCATCGCTTCGCAGATCGACGGCGAGGAATGGGTGCGCGGCCACCGCTTCCGCATCGAGGTCGAGGCGCGCCGTCTGCCGCTCCTCACGCCGGCCGGCTTCGAGCCGCCGTGGAAGCGCTGATCGACGACCCCCGAGGAGCGTCGCGCGACGCGACGAACGGGGCGAGGCCGAGCGCCGGGCCGGTCAGCGCGACTTGGTCGACGGGGGCGGCGGGGTGCCCGACTTGCTCTTGGCGAGCGTGCTGCGCGCGAGCGCCACGAGGGCCATCGCGTCGATCGGCTTGACGAGGAAGCCGGCTGCCCCGAGCGACTGCAGGAGCCGCCAGTCGGGCGCGCCACCGGTCGCGGTGGCGACGATGATGGGCATCGTCTCGGCCTTCGGTGTCGCGCGGAACGCGGCCGTCAGCTCGATGCCGTTGAGGCCGGGCATGTCGAGGTCGATCACCGCGAGCGCGCACGCGCGCTTCTCGACCGCCGAAAGCGCCGCCTCTCCGTCGGACACCACGACGAGCTCGGCGCCCGGAAACGCGAACGAGAGCGTCTCGGCGACCAGCGACGCGAACGCCTGGTCGTCGTCCGCCACGAGCAGGCGCATCCCGCTCACGGACTGGCTCGCCGTCTCGCGCGCCGCCAGCAGCTCCCGTCGGAACGCATCCGGGCTCACGGTGCGCCGCGCCGGGTCCTTCACCATCGCCCGCAGGATGGCCCCGTCGAACGCCGCCGGAAGCTCCGGCCGCAGATCGCTCGGCGGCGCAGCCTCCCGCTCGACGTGCATCGTCATCATCTCGACGGCGTCGTCGGTCTCGAACGGCAGGTGCCCGGTCAACAGCTCGTAGGCCATCACGCCGAGCGAGTAGACGTCGGCGCGATCGTGCATCCCGGCCGGGACCACGCTGCCGAGGATGATCTCGGGCGCCATGTAGGCCGGGGTGCCGCTCACCGTGCCGGGCGAGTCACGGCGCGGGCGATCGAGGATGCGCGCCAGGCCGAGGTCCGCCACGCAGACGCGGAACGCCGGGCCGATCAGCACGTTGGTCCACTTCAGATCGCGGTGGATCGTGCCCGCGCGATGGATGGCCGAGACGCCTCGGCAGACCTGATCGAGGATGCCGACCGCCTCGTCCACCGCGAGCGAGGTCGAGCCGCGCTTCAGCAGCCACGCCTCGACGTGCATCCCGGGCACGTACTCCATGACGAAGTAGGGCGCGCCGTCGCGCTCGTCGAAGGCGAAGATCTCGACGACGTTCTCGTGTCGCACGCGCGCCATCGCGCGCGCTTCGTCGAGGAAACGCTGGTGCGACTCCGGGCTGGCGACGTAGTCCGGGTGGATCAGCTTGATCGCAACGTCGCGCTCGAGGCGGATGTCCTTGGCGAGGAACACCACACCCATGGCGCCCTCGCCGAGCAGGCGGGTTACCCGGTAGGTGCTGGCGAAGATCTCGCCCGGCGTCGGGATCCACGCGAGCTTTCGCGCGATCGAGGTCGGGGAGGGAGTCAGCACCCGCCCTCGCTCGCCTGCGTCGTCGCGGCGGGCGCTGGGTCGGTCGGTCGCGCGATCGGCGGGGTCGTCGTGCTTCGGGTCGGACACCGGGGCGAACTCTAGCCGTTCGCGGCGCCGGGAGGCAGGGCGGGGTGTGAACGGCGGCGGTGCTCAGCGGCGACGCGCCGCCATCCCGGCCTTGATGCCGCGTCCGAGAGCAAGCTCGGACGCTCGCCACCTCACCCTGCGGTCGGTGCTCACGGCCTCGAGGCCGCTCCGCTCCGGCCTCGGGAAGGCGAGGCCTATAGCCAATTGGCTATAGGCCCCGCCGCCAGGCGACGCCTGAAGGCCGGCCTCGCGACGCGACATGCGTGAGGCCTCGACCGCTCTGCGCAGCGGTCTCGTCGCAAGACTTCACCACCTCGTTGGATCACACCCGGCAGGGCGACGTGCGACACTTCGCAGGATGTCGGACGACGGAATCGCGCGCCTCGCGGCGCTCGAAGCGAAGCTCGCGGGGCTGGCCCTTCAGGTGCGGCGGGAGCTGCCCGCGCGGGCCGAGGAGCTGCGTGCGGCGGCCGCGACCATCGCCTCGAGCGAGCCCGAGGCGCGTGCGACGATCACGCGCTTGGCGCACAAGCTGCGCGGGACGGCCGGGAGCCACGGCATCGAGGGCATCACCGAGCCCGCCGCGGCGGTCGAGGCGAGCGCGCGCACCTGGGACCCAGAGACCTTGAAGCGCGCGGTCCTGGCCCTGGCCGATCGCGTCGAGGCGGCGAGCCGGTTCGAGGGCAAGCGCCCGGAGCCGTCGGCGGAGCGGCCCGTGGCGGCGACGTCGATCGTGCGCCCGCTCGAGGGCCAGAGCGCGCTCGCGATCGACGACGACGAGCCGACGCGGCGCCTGCTCAAGATGACCCTCGCCAACCTCGGCGGTGCGCGGGCGCTCGTCGAGCCCTCGGCCGAGGCCTTCTTCGCTGCGCTCACCGGAGGCAGCTACGACTTCGTGATCGTCGACGCGATGATGCCCGAGCTGAACGGGCTCGACTGCATGCGCCGGATCGCGGAGGGCGGTCATGCCCGTCCCGAGACGACGTACATCGTGCTCTCGGCCGCTACGCGCGAGGAGCTCGGCTGGGAGCTGCCGCCGTCCCTGCACGTGCTCTGGCTGCGCAAGCCGTTCCGGCCGCGCGAGCTGCTCGACGCGCTCGCTCGCGCGCGCGTCGACCGATGATCGTGGCGATCCCGAGCGCGAGCACCCACGCGGGAAGGCCGTGGCGCGCGCCCGCCGGTCGCACGCTGCAGCCTCCACCGGCGGGCGGAGGCCAGACCGTCGGAGACGGCGCGCCGGTCGGATAGACGTCGCAGACGGCGCGAACGTCGTCGGGCGCGAGATCACGCTTGGTGAGGTCGGAGACGAGCGCCGAGCCGTACATCGTGGCGCTCGGGTCGGCCGAGTGATCGAATCCGAGCAGGTGCCCGAGCTCGTGCGTCAGCGTGTTCTGTACGTCGTCGGCGCCCGCGGCGGGCGGCGTCGTCGTCGAGAACGCGTGCACGCTGGCGTTGAGGTCGATGTCGGCGTCGAGGATCGCGCCGGTGTCGCGATCGTAGAGGATGGTCGTCAGCGCGAGCGTCTCCGTCCCCGCGAGGGCGGGCCAGCTCGTCTCGCGCACCACGACGCGATTCCGTCCGTCGTACGCGCCGCCGTCGAGGTTCGTGCGCGTCGCGAGCGCTTCGCCGGCGTCGGTCAGCACGAGATCGGTGCATCCACCGGCGCGGCTCCACGTGGCCAGCGAGAGATCGAGCGCTGCACGCAGATCCCCGGGCGCGACGCGGGTGCTCGTCGCGCTCGCGAGCTCCACCGCGACGTCGCGATGCGCCCACGCGAGCGGGCGATCGGGGAAGCCGTCGACGGTCGTGCGATCGTAGGCTCGCGCGCTCGGCGCCATCGCGAGCGTGCACCCGAAGATCGCCGCGCCGAGGGCCCTCACAGCGACGCATCGTACGCGATTCATCACGAATCCGCCTTCGGGCTGCGCGGATCCGAGGATCTCGCGCCGGCACCGCGCCCGCGTTCGGCTCCCGCGCCGGGGAAATCGACGCCCGCGCCGTCGCGGGCAGCGGCGCGTGTTATGGTCGGCCCGTGCGAGCGCGTCGCCACGGCTTCCACGCCTTGATGGGGACGCTGGCGTTGTCCGTCGGGTGCGCTCCCGCGCGGGACGTCGGCGGCGGTCACGCCGAGGTCCACGGCGTCGTGCGCGACCGGGCGACCGGGCGCGCGATCGCCGGCGCGCGCGTGATCGGGGCCGACGGTGCGCTCGCGGAGACCGACGGGGAAGGTCGCTTCCACCTCTACGTTCGCAGCGATCGCGCGGACGTGCGCGTGAGCGCGGCGGGTCACTCGCCCGAGCGCCTGGAGATCGCCGCTGGGCTCGATGCGAACGTGGATCTCACGCCGCTCGAGGTCGACGAAGGATGGGTGATGCACGACGAGCACGTCGTGAGCTTCGTCGAGGAGCGATGGGTGCTCGACGCGGCGCACGCGCTCGACGCCGGCGCCACCTGGGCCGACGCCGACGGCGAGACAGCGCGCACGCACGCGCTCGAGCTCGCCCACGTCGGCGTGATCGAGGGTGACGTGCGGGCGACCGACTGCGTCGCTTGTCACGCGGGCGCGGCTCCGACCGCGCGCACCAGCGCGCATGGGCTGCTCGGAGACGGGACCGCGCGCGGGACGTGTCTGGCGTGTCACGACGCTGCGGGAACGGAGGGCGACGCGACGCGGGCATGCGTGCGCTGCCATGGCGAGCCTCTTTCGGGACGAGGGCCCGCTTCGCGCCTTGCTCACGACGGCGATCGGCCCGGAGCGACCGACCCCACGCGTCCGAGGCTCCATGCTCCGCGCTTCGAGGGCGCGCTACCGACGGGTGCGATGGCGCGAGGCACGGCCTACGACTACGTGGCAACTGCCAGGGGCGGCGCGGGAACGGCCACCTTCGAGGTGGGCACGGGCCCGCCCGCGCCGATCGCGTGGACCGCTTCGACCGCGCGCGCGGCGCTGCGCTCGCGCGAGGCGCACGACCCGGACTGGGCGTCGGCGCTGGAGGGCGCGCCTACCCGATAGCGCGTCGACCGCGGGCGAGCGCGGCGTGGTTGCGGTACGATCGCGGCGATGGCCACGCCCGCGAAGGCTCGAAAGCTCCTCAAGCGCACCGCCGCGCTCGCGACGCTCGTCGTCGTCGGTGTGGCCGAGACGGCGTGCAACCTCCAGGTCTCCAACGTGGAGCCGCGTGACGGCGGCACCGACGCGAACGGCGCAACCCCGCGCGACGCTGCCAGCGACACGAACGAGAGCACGGCGGACAGCGGGAGCACGCCCTGACGATCGTGGGCACGGATGATCTCGAGCCGTTCGAGCTCGAGATGTCCGGCGCGAGCATCGAGCGTCGCTATCGACGCATGCGCCCGGAGGTGGAGCGGCTGCCGTGGGGGACGCTCGATCCCTCCGTGTACGACGAGCCCACGCGCATCGCCGCGCGCGCTGCGTGGACGCGCGCCGCGTTCCAGGAGCATCGGACCGCCGCCGCGGTGTCCGTCTCGCTGCGCGCGCTCGTCGAGGCGCGGGCACCGCTCGACATGATCGGCGTCGCGACGCGCTTTCCACTCGACGAGGTCACGCACGTCGAGATGTGCGCGCGCATGGCGGAGCTGCTCGGCGGCGGGACCGACGTCCTCCATCGACCGGACGAGCTGATCCGCGCGCCGGACGCCTCGCTGTCGCCGCTCCTGCGCGCGAGCGACGTCGTCGTGCGTCTCTACTCCGTCGGCGAGGCCCTCAGCATCCCGCTCCTGCGTGGCGCGTGGCATGCGGCGGTGCATCCCTTGCCGAAGGCGATCCTCGGAACGATCGTGAAGGACGAAGCGGCGCACGGGACGTTCGGCTCGTGGTTCCTCGACTGGGCACTGCCGCGCCTCTCGGCGGGGGATCGTGCGTCGTTGGCCGACTCGGCCGAGCGCGCGATCGGGCCGATTCGCGCCCTCTGGCGCGAGATCGAAGGCGCGCCGCCCCAGCGAGACTCCGAAGCGCATCCGCTCGGCTGGCTGCGGACCGACGCGTACCTCGAGACGGCGCACGACGCGATGCAGAAGAACGTCCTCGCGCCGCTCCGCGCGCGAGGGATCCCCGTGCGCTGGCACGAGTGATCGCCGCGGCGCAGCGGGCTCGGCTCAGGTCGGCGTCTCGGGTGGGCCGCCCGAGAGCATCGCGCGCATCACGTGCGGTCGCGCGAGCGAGAACGCGTCGACGGTCGGGTCGACCTGGCGCGTGAGGCCGGCCAGCAAGGCGAAGGTGCGGCCGTAGAGCACGAGCTCCTGCGGCACCACGATGCCGCGCAGCTCCGAGATCTTGCCGAGGACCTCCGTGCGCAGCCAATGGAAGTCCATCTTCCCGATCTCGTCGGGGGACATCGACGCGTAGCGCTCGAGGATCTTCTCGATGAGCGGCCGCACGCGCTCGGCGTCCGCGGGGGCGAAGAGCCCGAGCTCGACGAGGCTGGCGGCGAAGCCCTCCACGTCGCGCGTGATGAACGCCATCACCGAGCGAAGCAGCTTCTCGTGGAACGCGCGCGTCAGGATCTTCACCTGACCGAAGTCGACGACGCAGAGCTCCGGCTTTCCGTCGGTGCCCACGCGCGCGAGCAGGTTGCCCGGGTGCGGGTCGCTCTGGAACACGCCGTCGCCGTACATCATCTTCACCCACGCCTCGATCACGAGCTCGAGAAGCGCACGGCGGTCCATGCGCGGGTCGGCCAGCAGCGCGGGGTCGATGATCTTCTTGCCCTCGAACCAGCTCGTGCAGATCACGTTCGGCCGCGTGAGGTCGCGGTGCACGCGCGGGATCGTGATGCGCCCGGCCTCGGTCTCCAGCGTGCCCCCGAAGTTCTTGTGCACGATCTCGGTGAAGCGCGCCTCCTGGTCGTAGTCGAGCTCGGTGGTCAGCGCGCGCGCGATCTCGGCCTGGATCGGCCCGAGCTTCATCTGCGGGACGAAGATGCCGAAGAGCGGCATGAAGAAGCGCATCACCGAGAGGTCGATCGCGAGCAGCGTGTCGACGTCGGGGTAGCGGATCTTCAGCGCGACCTTCTCTCCCTCGTGCGTGACCGCGCGGTGCACCTGCCCGAAGCTCGCGGCCGCCGTCGCGTGCTCGTCGATCTCGAGGAAGAGCGACTTCGGGTCGCGCCCGTAGGCGAGCGTCACGTAGGAGACGAGCTCGCTCCAGGGCAGCGGATCGACGCGATCCTGGAGGCCCGAGAGCGTGCTCGTCCACTCGACGGGCAGGATGTCGGCGCGCGTCGAGATGATCTGCCCGACCTTGATGAGGCCACCGCGCATGCGGATCGCGAGCCGATAGAAGCGCGGCGCGTAGCGTGCGTGCAGGCCCTTCCAGCGCTCGGCGCGCACCGGCACGCCGAACCGCTCCTGACCGATGAAGAGGATCGCGTAGCCGAGCCACATGGGAAAGATCGTGAAGAACACGATCAGCGAGCGGCTCACGATCAGCCAGGCGCGGTGCATGGAGGCGCAAGCCTCGCGCGTGGCGGCCGGATGCGCCAGCCGCCCGGCGGCGGGAATGCCCCGGGGCGTCTCGGGCGTGCTAGGCATCGCCCTCCGTGCAGATGCGCCTGCCGCTGCTCTTGCTCGCGATCCTGCTCGCGCTCGCCGCGATCGCCCCGAGCCCCACGCTCGCGCAGCGCACCTACACCGTGCGCCCCGGAGACACGCTGGCGCGCATCGCGCGGCGGTACCACACGACCATCACCGCGATCCGCGAGGCCAACGGGCTCTCCGGGGACTCGGTGCGTGACGGTCAGGAGCTCTTCATCCCGCGCCCGGGCGAGGAAGTGGAGGCCGCGCACGGATCGGCGGCCAGCGAGCGCGTCCAGCGACAGGCCCACGCGAGGGCCGAGCGGCTCGGGCTCGGCCGCGCCCGCGCTGGTCGCTCGCTCCTGGTCCACGCCCCCGAGCGACGATGGGTCGTCGCCGCCGGCGCGCCGCGCGGTCTCGTGGGGACGCTCCTCATGCCCGTCGCGGGCGGCGCGATGATCCGTGGCTGGGGCTCGGGCCCCGGCGGCTACCACCTCGCGATGGACATCCGTGGCCGCGTCGGACAGCCCATCCGCGCCTGCGAGCGCGGCATCGTCGCCTACGCCGGAGACGAGATCAGCGGCTACGGCAACTTCGTCATGATCGTCCATCCGAGCGGCCTCGTGACGGCGTACGCCCACAACCGCGAGATGCTCGTCACCGCGGGCCAGGTCGTCGCGCGCGGCGATCGCATCGCGACGCTCGGCAACAGCGGGCTCTCTCACGGGCCCCACCTCCACTTCATGCTGATCCACGACGGCGATCACTGCGATCCGGCGGCGCTCTTCCGCCCGCACATCGGCCCGCACACGCCGGAAGCGCGCTGGAGGCGCGGACGCGCGCCCGCGGGCGTGCAGTGCCTGCCGCGCTCGGCGCGCCCACACCCGGGCTACCGCCACGGCGAGCGCATCGACGAGGGTGACGAGGGTAGCGTCGAGGTCGAGGTGGGCGACGACGATGACGAGGACGATCCGAGCGAGTAGCGGCGCGCGAAGAGGGCCACGGCGCTCGCCATTGCGAGCGTGTGCCCTCCTGCGGCCGGCCGTCTGCACCGATGCCGGAGTCTGCGCGTGGGCCCCGACCCTGGGCGCTCGTCGCTCTGGCCGCGCAGGCCGGGCCCTCCGTGGAGCCCTCGCCGCCGCGCTGGCGCTCGGCCCCGCGTGGACCCTCGGTTCCTGCTGTTTCGGCGGCGCCGACGAGCCGACGCCCGTCCCGCCGACCGTGGCACCCAGCGTGACGATGCCTGTCGACCTCGACGCGCTCGACGCCTATGCGAGCGAGCACGGAGGGGTCGCGCGCGTCGAGACCGTGCACGAGTACGGCTCGGGCAGCGCCTCGTGCGGGCACAGCCTCCTCTGCATCCTCGTGCTCCCCGCCGTCTTCGTCGCGCCGTTCATCCCACGCGATCACCAGCTCGCGACCATCGAGTCGAACGGCGTCGCGATCTACCAGGGACGCTTCCAGACCGACGGTGCGTTCATCCAGGCGCGCGTGCGCGAGGATGACGTCTACACCGACGCCGAGCGCCTCCACCTGCCCGCGCTCGGCCGCGACTACGTCGTGCTCACCTACCGGACACGGGTCGGCGCGCCGGCGACCGAGCGCACGGACGTCCCTCTGCGCGAGCAGCTCGACCTCGTCTCCGAGTATCGTGAGGTGCTCGCGACCGAGGCTTCGCCCGACGCCACGATGAGGGAAGCGATCGATCACCTCGGCGCCGACGTGGCTCCGCTGCTCGTCGAGCACGTGGAGCACGGCGCGCGGCCGCTCTCGTACTCGGACGGCCGGATCGTCGCGGCGTGCGAGCGCTGGGTGGAGACGCCGACCGCAGCGCGCTTCCTCGAAGCGTTCCGGGCGCCTGGCGAGCTGCGCGAGCGGCTCGTGCGGGCGATCGCCGATCGCTCCGACGACCCTGCGCTCGATCCGGCGCTGGTCTGTCTCGAGCCCTCGGCGGAGCCGTCGCCCTCTCTCGACCCGTTCGTGCGGGGTGTCACGAGGCGCAGCTGCTCAGGCGGCTTGGAGTCGGGGATCGCGCTGGCCGAGCGTCTCGCGCCTTCCCCTCCGCTCCTCGCGGTAGCGCGGGACGAGGCCTCGGGCTCTTGCGAGAGCCCAGGGTTTCGACTCGCCTTCGGGGCATCGGTGGAGCCGGAGGCGATCGGTGCGCTGCTCGACTCGCCCGATCGGCGCCTCGTCGCGCAGCGGCTCGACCCGACCGTCGAGGCCCACCGTGCCGCGCTGTTCGCCGCGCTCTCCGCCGACGTCGGCGCGACCGCGCACCGGCTCACGCGGGACCGCGTGACGCCGACGCGGGCCGAGCTCGACGACGTCCTTCGCGCGCTCGCGCGGCCCGGCCTGATGGCAGGGCGAGGAGCGGTGGACCTGTTGCGTCTGTTCGCCGCCGGCGCGCCCGCGGATCGCCGCGCGGCGCTCGCGGCGGGGCCCGCGCCTCGGCCCGAGCTCGGGGACGTCTTGGCCGTTCTCGGCGGGGACCGCACGCACCTGGACGACGCAGCGCGCTCGATCCACGCGCTGGCCGTGCCCTCGTTCGTGTTGGTGGCCGTGCCGCCGAGCGACGAGGCGAGCGGCGTCGAGCTCCTCGACGTGCCCGACGCCCACGTTCCGCTCTTCGCGCTGTGGCTCGCCGGCTGTCCGGAGAACGTGCTCCGCGAGGCACCGCCTGCGAGCTGGGCCGAGGGCTGCACGGAGGAGATCGCGCCGCGCTGGGAGCGAACGCTCGCCGCCACGACCGTGCCGTGATCGCTCGTCGGGCTCGGCTCGGTTCGTGTCTCGCGTCGGGCCTTCAGGGAAGGCTGGGGGTGATCGTCCCGCTCGCGGTGTTCGCTCGGACGAAGGCGAGCACGCGCGCGGGCACCGGGTTCCGTGCGCTCGACGGCCCGATCACCGGATCGACGTGGGTGAGCGCGGGCGCGTCGAGCACGTCGAACGCGGCCGCATCGCTGCGCGGGGTGCCCTCGGCCACGACGCGCCCCGGCCCGATCGCCCCGGCCCGCGCGCGGCTCTCTTCGTAGTCGGCTGCCGTTCGGAGCTCGGTCGCGACGGCCAGCACGGGCGCGTCCATCGCGGCGCCGTCGAACGCGCGCAGGCCTTCGTCCGCTTGCCAGCTGGTGTCGGTCTGATCGAGACCGGCGACGGCCGCGAGATCGAGCGGCAGGCGCGCCGGGAAGTACCACTCGGCGAAGTTGGTGCGGCCGTCCACCCACGAGTGCGCGAGCAACGTGTAGGGCGTCACCTCGGCGGGTGTCGCATCGGGCGCGTCGATCCAGTCGTAGGTCACGGCAGGATCCGAGGGATGGACGAGCATCGGTCCGAGGATGCTCGTGTAGGGCTCGAGCGGCCCGCCCGTGCTCGCGCCCACCGAGACGGCGGCGAACGTGAGCCCGTTGGTGGCGTCGTCGAACGCGAAGCCGAGCGCCGCCTCGTTCGTCATGGGAGGCACGGCGCTCGGCGAGAGGCCGAGCAGGGTCCCGAGGAGCATCTCTCGGGCGCGATCCTCGACGACCTCGTCCGGCGCGAGCAACGCCTCGAGCGAGAGGATGTCGGCCCGCACGTAGGTCGCCACACCCAGGATGGGCAAGGCGAAGTAGACGTCGCCACCGTTCTGCCGCATCGCATCGAGCCCGGCGGACATGGTGAAGCCGCTTCCGAAGCCCTCGTGGTAGTCGGTCTGGCTGATCGCCGTTCCGCTCTGGCTCCCGTCGATCAGGATCACGCCCGCCAGCTCGCGCGCGCCGGTGGTGCCGTCGGGAAAGCGCCACGCGGCGTACGTCTCGGCGAAGGTCCCGCCGAGCGAGTGGCCGAGCAGGAACACGTGGCCGATGCGCTCGGTCGCCGCGACGTGCGCGATGAGAGCGTGGACGTCGCCCACCAACGTCTCGAGGCCCCACTCGCTCATGAACCCGACGCTCGCCTGGGTGCGGAAACCGGCGAAGGCCTCGCCGCCCACCGTCTCGCGTCCGAAGTAGTAGCCGCGCGCGACGTCCGGCTCCGAGAGCGCCTCCGCGGCGTCGCTCCCGCGCAGATCTTCGAGGAGGTTCGAGCGCCGATCGATCGCCCAGACCTCGATCGGGGCGCCGCTCGCGCGCGAGCTCGAGACGA
>JBGALT010000042.1:0-50535 GCA_044223665.1 Sandaracinaceae bacterium
CGGCCTGGAGCCGCGCGCCACGGAGGGCGCGGCGCGGCCGCAGGCGCTGGGGACTCCCGTCCCGCACCTGGCGGCCGCACTGGCCGCTCGATCTGCGCGATCCCTCGCAGATCCGCGCGGCACGGCGCTCGCTCTTCACGGGGCATGACCACCGCGCGCCGCCTCGCTCCGGTCCTCGCCGTGCTCGCCGCCGCCTGCGCCTCGGGCGCCCCCTCCGAGCTCGAATCCGCCTCGGAAGAGACGGGAATCGAGGGCCCGTTCGAGGCCGTGCCGCCCGAGGGCGCCGCCGACGGCGCGCTCCCCGCTGGCCCCGCGGTGGCGGCTGGAAGCGCCACCGAGGTCTGGGCCGTCCGCAACCAGTGGGAGGACACCAGCACGACGGAAGCGCGGCGCGCCGGCATCGCCTGGCCGGCCAGCTCCGGCCTCAGCTGGGAAGAGAAGTACGACCGCTGGATCGCCTCGATGGAGATCGTCCCGCGCCCCGCCGGCGGCCGCACCTTCCGCATGCGCACGCCCTTCGGGGAGCGCGCCTTCGATGCCCCCACGCTCGAGTGCGCCGAGACGGCGATGTTCCTGCGCGCGACCTTCGCGTCCTGGTACGGCCTGCCCTTCTTCCTCACCGGCTGGGACAGCGCCGGCCGCCAGACGATGTACGCCGGCCACTTCGGCTTCGTGACCTCGAGCGGCGCGCGCCTGGCCAACTTCCCGTCGTTCCGCACGCAGTACCGCGACGAGACGGCGAGCTGGCGCGAGGGCCAGAGCTGGCCGCACGACACGCGCCTCGCTGCGATGCACCTCGGCAGCGACGACGCCATCGCGTTCCTCTCCACGGGCACGACGACGGCCGGCGCGGGCGCCTACTTCGACGAGATCTATCTCAACAAGCGCGTCGGCTACTTCATGCGCCTGCTCCTGCTCTACTTCGGCAGCGCGAACCTCGCCGACGGCGCCAACACGTTCCAGCTCGAGGCCGAGGCGCTCGCGCCCGGCGACCTGCTCATCGAGCGCTGGCAGCGCCGGGGCATCGGGCACGTGATGCCGATCTTCCGGCGCACCGAGGGCGCGGCCGGCACGTTCGAGGTCTCGATCGCCTCGGGCTCGATGCCGCGCCGGCAGCCGCTCTGGGCCGACACCGCCGACGCGCGGCACTACTTCACCTCCGACTACACGGGCGGCCTCGGCACGAGCAGCGACGGCTTCGCGTACGCAGCGCTCGGCGGCGGCCTTCGTCGCTGGCGCACGCCGAGCCTCGCGAGCGGCCGCTGGCGCAACCTCGTGCGCGCGGCCGATCGCACGGTCGCCATCGCCGACGGCGACCTCGCCACGATCGGCGCGCGGCCCGCTCGCTTCGGTGGCCTGCTCGCGAACGCCTCGCCCGAAGAGCGCCGCGACTCGGCCGTCGCCCGCGTCGCCGCGGCGCGCGCCCACCTCGCCGCGCATCCGGCCAGCTGCTCGGCCCGCACGCAGCGCGAAGAGGCCTTCGCCGAGCTCTATGCGGTCATGGAGGACGACTTCGGCACGAGCCGCGCGTCCGTCGATCGCGAGCAGCGCACGCTCGAGGACTTCGTCTTCGGCGAGCTCGACTACCCGCGCTCGCGCACCTGCTGCTGGAACACCACGACCGCCGCGATGGGCGACATCGTGATGGCCTACGCGCGGGACGAGCAGGCGCGCGCCACGAGCGCTGGGATGTGCGTCTCGCCGACCGTCTTCCGCGCCGAGCAGGCCGACCGCGACGCCGGCGGCGACGGCTATGCGCGGTGGCGCGCCTACGCGGCGTCGATCGGCCGCGCGAGCGACTGGCGCGCCTGGAGCGAGGACGAGACGTGCGCCGGCCGCGATGCCCACGGCGACACGAGCGCGGTGCGCAGCGGTGCGACCGCGTTCTGCTCGCTCGGCGGCGCGGTCTCGACGCCCTGCGACGCCGGCGGCGACGACGGCACGATCGCGCACGCGGTGGCGCTCGCGAGCGGCACGGCCACGAGCGGCCGCATCTGCGCGGGCGACGCCGACGTGTTCCGCGTCTCGGTCACCGGCACGCGCACGGTGGCCGTGCGCTTCACCCACGCGAGCGGCGACCTCGACATCCAAGCGCTCGACGCGAGCGGCAGCGTGCTCTCCTCGAGCGCCGGCACCAGCGACGTCGAGCGCGTCACCGGTGCGGGCACGTTCTACGTGCGCGTCTTCGGCTACTCGGGCGCCACGAACGCGTACACGATCGCGCTCGAGTAGCGCTCCGACTCCTCCGCCCCCGAGGCGGGCCTTCACCACACGCGCCGGTCGGCCCTCCGCCGGGGCCCCGCGTCTGCGCGAGCACGCCCTCACTCGACTCGAGCACGACGCGCGTCACCGGCTCGGCGTGGAGGATCGGTCGGATCAGGGTGCGCAGGAGTGGCCCAGCCAGGCGCTGACGCAGTGGTAGCTGCAGCAGCTCGCGTCCGACCCGCAGCTCTGGCCGTTCGCGTTGCAGTTGTAGCAGCGGTCGTTGGGCTCGCTGCCGAACTGCGTGTCGTAGCAGGCCGAGTTCGGCCCCGCCGTCGGGCAGCCGCCACCCACGCAGCAGTAGTCACCGAGGCCGCCGCAGCTGGGGCGACAGATCCGCCCGCTCGCGCATCGGAGCGAGCCCGAGCAGACGTCCCCCGCGCAACACGGATTGCCATCGGTGCCGCACGGCAGGCAGGTGCTCGTGGCGCTCGAGCAAGCGAGCGCGCCGCTGCAAACGTTGCCGGCGCAGCAGAGCTGACCCTCGCCGCCGCACGCCGCGCATTGATAGCCGCTCGCGCTGCTCGCGCAGATGGTTCCGGCCGCGCAGTCGGTCCCGCTGGCGCAACAGGGCTGCCCGACGGCGCCGCAGGGCACGCACGTGTACGGCGGCGCGGTGCCCATGCAGCGCAGACCCGCGCCGCAGCTGGCGCCGCAGCACGGTTGACCGCTGCCCCCGCAGATCACGCACGTGCCGCCCGCGCCGGTGCACGCGTAGCCGGCGTTGCACGTGTTGCCCGTGCAGCAGGACTCGCCCCCGTGCCCACAGACCACCTGACAGGTCCCGGCGACGCAGGCCTGGCCGGTCGTGCACGGCGGCGAGCACGCCCCGCCCGCGTCCGACCCGGCGTCCACCGGCGGGACGAACGCATCCTCGGGCGGCACGAACGCGTCCTCGGTCGTGAACGCGTCGGTCGCGCTGAAGGCGTCCGGCCCGACGAACGCGTCGAGCCCGCCGTCGTCGATGGTGTTGGCGTCCTCGGTGCCGGCGTCGTCGGGCCCGGCGTCGCCAGGAATGCACGCGTGGGCCGCGCACGTCTCGGGCGCGGTGCAATCGGTGTCCGCGTTGCACTCGACGCACTCTCCGGCGCTGCGATCGCACACCAGACCCATGGTGCTGCACTCGCGATCCGACGTGCAGCTCATCGGACGCGGCACGCAGCTACCGTCCCTGCAGCGATCCGTCTCCGGACAATCGGTGTCCGCGAGGCAGTCGACGCAGAAGCCCTGCACCGTGTCGCAGACCTGTCCCGGGCACATGCGGCTCGTGGTGCACGGCGTGACCGCGACGCAGGCGTGCGCGCGGCAGACCTGACTCTCGCCGAGGCAATCGTTCGCGTCGAGGCATTCGACGCAGCGCCCCGCGGCCGTGTCGCAGACGAGCCCCGGACAGTCGCGCGAGGACGTGCACGTCGACGGCACCGCCGGCGACGAGCTGCAGCCTGCGACTGCGACTACGACCCACGCTGCGACGAGATCACGGATCGACATGGATCCACGGTCTCACGTTCGGAGGCCTACTTGCAGGCCTGATCCGAGAACGTCACGTGTTCTCGTCACGCGCGAAGGTGCCGCCGACACGCGACGGGCGCCGCCGCGCTCGCGCGTCAGCGCGAGGCGTAAAGCCCCGCGTAGGGATCGGCAGATTTCTTCGCGCTCTCCACGATCTCGGCCGCGCCTTCGGACAGCAGGCGGTCTGCCGCCGACGCGCCCAGCGCGCGCGCCGCCGCGACGGCGTTGCGGGGGTCGAGCACGACGTCGTCGCTCGTGACGAGCACGCGCGAGCCGTCGATCGCGCCGACCATCGCGTCGAGCCGGAAGCGCCCGTCCACGAAGCGCGCGTGCGCGGCGAGCGGCGTGGTGCAGCTCCCGTGCAGGCGCGCGAGGAAGGCGCGCTCACACTCCACCGCGATGCGCGTCGCGTCGTGCTCGAGCGGCGCGAGCAGCGCGCGCACGTCGGCCGCGTCCTCGCGCGTCTCGATCCCGAGCGCGCCCTGCCCCACGGCCGGGATCGACTGCTCGATCGGGATCACCTCGAGCTTGCGATCGCGATCGAGCCCGAGCCGCTTCAGACCCGCGAGCGCGAGCACCGCCGCGTGCACCTCGCCCTCGTCGAGCTTGCGCAGACGCGTGCCGACGTTGCCGCGCAGCACGGTGAACGCGAGGTCGTTGCGCATGCGATGGAGCTGCACGGCGCGCCGGAGCGAGCTCGTGCCGACGCGCGCGCCCGCCTCGAGCGAGAAGAGGTCGCCGCCTCCGGGCGTGACGATCACGTCGCGCGGGTCCTCGCGCTCGGGGATCGCGGCGAGCGTCATCCCCTCGGCGAGCTTCTCGGGCACGTCCTTCATGGAGTGCACGGCGATCTCGGCGCGCCCCTCGGCGAGCGCGGCCTCGACCTCGGAGACGAAGAGCCCCTTGCCGCCCACCTTCGCGAGCGGCTTGTCGAGCACGCGGTCGCCCTCGGTGACGAGCTGCACCTCTTCGATCACGACGTCCGGACGACGAGCGCGGATGCGCTCCCCGACCCAGCGGGTCTGCGCGAGGGCGAGCGGGCTCTTGCGGGTGGCGATACGGATCTTCACGGCGGCGAAGCCTAACGCGCCGGCCCGGGCGCGGGTACCTCGACGAGCGGGGCCGTACGGGGAATGCTCGGGGCATGCGCACGCTGCTGCCCGTCGCTCTCGCCCTCGGTCTCGCCAGCTCCCCGTGCCTCGCTGGCGCGCAGACCATCGAGTCGTCCTCCCACGCGACGCGCGGCTACGTGAGCGCCGACGGAACGATCCAGAACGAGTCGCACGCGACCACCGGCTACCTGCGGAGTGACGGTACGATCGAGGACGCGCACCACGCGACGATTGGCTACGTCCGCGACGGCCAGGTGCAGAACGCGCACCACTCGACCGTGGGCTACGTGCGCGACGACGGCACCGTGGAGGACGCGCACCACTCGACGATTGGCTACGTCCGCGACGACGGCACGGTCGAGGACGCGCACCACTCGACCGTGGGCCACGCCCGCGGCGTGCCCACCGCGTGGGCCGCGGTCGTGTTCTTCTTTTTCCGGTTCTGATCGAGCACCCGGAGTGCCGCGCACGGCGCACGGCGCGAGGGTCGTCGTCACGATCCGTCGATCGCGGCCCATGCGCGGAGTCGCCCATGCAGAACCGGCGGAGCGGGTTCGGCTTTGGAGGTGCCGAAGGCGGCGCGGTCTTCAGAGCAGCACACTTCATGGGTAGCGCGGGCGGGTGCGAGGTCTTGACCGCGATGAGCGGAGCGCCGTCCTTCGCGCGGAGCGTCCCCGGGCAAGAGGCCGCTCCCGACCGACGCGGCCTGGGGATCGACCAGACGAGATCGGTCACGCGCGCGGTCGACCTGCACGACAGCGGTGAAACGACGCAGACGCGAGCATTCGCCCTGGTTGCGTGCGATCTGATCGTGGAGGCCCGCGACCGGGCGGCGGCACGCCTCGACGGACACGCGGGCTCCGCGCGCGTCCTCGCCCAGTCGCGCGAAGCGCTCGTCTTCGCCGTCGACGCGGATCTCTGGCTCGCCGTCGCCATCGGCCCGCCGCGCATCTCGCTCTTCGTCGGCGTGCGCGGCGGGATCGTCGGCCTCGACGGTCGCTCGGACGGACGCCCGACGCTCGGCTTCGCCGACGCGCGCCGTTCGCCTCCCTCGGTGTCGGCGCCCGACTCTGAGCGCTCTGCCGCTTGCGCTACGAGGGGATCGGCTACTCACTGCTCCATCGCGACGCTTGATCACTTCGCTCTGCGGTCAGCCGGGCGCTGCGGCGCGCCAACGAGCGTACGCCTGTCGGGCGTAACGGAGCCGCGCTTCGGGGGTCGGATAGCGTCGGCAGAACCACTCGATGAGCTCGATGTTCTCCTGCAGCTCCACCGGACCGATCTCGCGCTCCCAGCGAGCCTTCAGCTCTTCGAGAGGGCGCGGGGCATCCGCGGCCGCACGGATCATGCGCACGGTCTCGGGGTCGACGCCGTCGTGCTCGCTCACGTTCCGCTCCCTCTGCCGACGCGCGCCGCGAACGAGCGCAGCAAGTCGATGTCGGCCAGGTCTCTGGGACGAGCTCCGAAGCGCTTGGTGAGGATGAGATCGTCGATCGTCGGAACCCGCACCGTCGCTCCGCCGGCGACACGGGTCGGCACCGAGCGGGAGTACACGTCTTCGAACTTCACGGGCACCCCATCTTGCGTCGAGACCTGGCGCGCGACCAGGACGTCCACGTGCTCGCCGTTCTCGATGGCGTAGCGCCCCACGGCACGAGCTTCGTCGGGAGCACGATTCGGCACCATCTCGAGCGTCGCGAGCGCAGCGTTCAGCTTCTCGGCGTCGTCGCTGGGGATCCAGAAATCATAGTCGGCCGTGAGCACCGGGATCCCGATCGCGATGAGCGCGCGCCGACCGATGAGAAGCACGCGCGCGCCACTGTTCGCGATCCGAGCGAAGAACTCTCCCTCGTCGAACTCCTCTGCGTGCACACGTCGAGTGTCGACCAGCGCGCGCGACGCGGCAAGGCGCCGCGCTGCGCGAGCATGGCCGGCGAAGACTCCTCACGCCGTGCACGGCGAGCGCCGAGGCTCGCGCGCCGCGTCACCCCTCGCCGCTCGCGAGCCAGCGCTTGACGCTCGCCGCGCTCAGCTTGAACGCTGGGCTCACGCGGCCGCTCCGCAGCGCTTCGCCGGTGGCAGCGTCGGAGGCCGCGAGGATCGCGTGGGGATCGTCGTCGTCCTGCGCGAGGTCGAAGTCGACGCGGACGCGGCGGCCCTCGTCGTCGACGAACGAGAGCGTCTTGTGGAGCTGCGCGCGCGCGGCCTGCTCGTGGCGGAGGAGCACCTCACTCGCCGTCTTCACGAGCGTGATGAAGGAAGGCGCATCGAGGGGCTTGGGATTCTTCTTGTCGCGGCCCATCGTCCAGGGACCGACCAGCGCCGGCTCGGCGTCGCCGATGCGCGTCATCTCCACGGCCCAGCCGTCGTCGTCCTCGTTCTTGATGACCTTGGCGATCCAGCCGCTCTTCTTCCAGAGCCGCGGTTCCATCACGTCTTCGGGCGCTTCACTCATCGGAGCTCTCCTCGGCGCGGGAGTCGTACGCTGCCCGGCCCGACTGACGCCAGCGGTCCGCGCGACGAACGAGCGCCGTCACGGCGTGGCGGGCTCGCCGACCGCAGCAGCGTCGGCCATCCCCTCCTTCGCGGTCCCTCTCCCCGAGGGAGCCGCGCGAGAGCGGTCGATCGGCCCCCGCGCGCGGTCGCTCGATCGCTCCACTCGCCGTGACGCGGCGTGCCAAGTCGCGGCTTCTCTCACGCCACCGGCGACATCTCGCGTGGTGGGCCCTATGCTCGCGGCCGCCATGGCGAAGATGCGCGCGCTCGTGAAGTCGAAGAAAGAAGTCGGCATCTGGATGGGCGAGGCGGACGTGCCCGACGTGGGCCCCAACGACGTCCGCATCCGCATCCACAAGACCGCGATCTGCGGGACCGACGTCCACATCTACAACTGGGACGCCTGGGCCCAGAAGACCATCCCCGTGCCGATGCACGTCGGCCACGAGTACGTGGGCGTCGTCACCGACGTCGGCTCGCACGTACGCGGTTTCAAGGAAGGCGACCGCGTGAGCGGCGAAGGGCACCTCACCTGCGGGCACTGCCGAAACTGCCGCGCCGGCAAGCGGCACCTCTGCCGCAACACCATCGGCGTCGGCGTGAACCGGCCGGGCTGCTTCGCCGACTACCTCGTCATCCCGGCGGAGAACGCCTTCAAGCTGCCGGCCTCGATCCCCGACGACATCGCCGCGTTCATGGATCCCTACGGCAACGCGACGCACACCGCGCTCAGCTTCGACCTCGTCGGCGAGGACGTGCTCATCACGGGCGCGGGGCCCATCGGCGTGATGGCCGTCGCGATCGCCCGGCATGTCGGCGCGCGGCACGTCGTGATCACCGACGTCAACGACTACCGGCTCGACCTCGCCAAGAAGATGGGCGCGACGCGCGCCGTGAACGTGTCGAACGAGAAGCTCACCGGCGTGATGGAGGAGCTCGGCATGGTCGAGGGCTTCGACGTCGGCCTCGAGATGAGCGGCAACCCGTCGGCCTTCCGCGACATGCTCGCCACCATGAACCACGGCGGTCGCGTGGCGATCCTCGGCATCCCGCCCGAGACCACGTCCATCGACTGGAACCAGGTCATCTTCAAGGGCCTCGTCCTCAAGGGTATCTACGGCCGGGAGATGTACGAGACCTGGTACAAGATGGTCGCGATGCTCGAGAGCGGTCTCGACATCTCGCCCGTGCTCACGCATCGGATGCCGATCGCCAAGTACCAGGAAGGCTTCGAGATCATGCGGAGCGGGCAGTCCGGCAAGATCGTGCTCGACTGGCAGAGCCCCTGATCGAGCGCGGGTTGCGGCGGGTCGATTCGCCTCGGCCCGGCGGGACAAGGCGCGGCCGGAGGCTATAGTCCGCGGCTATGTCCGCGCGCCACACACCTTTCCTCGCTTCGCTCACGCTCTCGGCCTGCATCCTCGCCCTCGGCTGCACCGTCCGCACCGAGCCGATGTCGGACGTCGACGCGTTCGTTCCGCCGACCCAGGACGTGGGCACGCGGGATGGAGGCAACACGCCTCCGGACAGCGGGCACGCGCCCGACACGGGGCCGGTCGTCGACAGCGCGATGACGCCGGCGTGCGCCCAGGCGAACCTGGGCTCGGCGCTCGGGGATGCCGTGGCGACGGGGTCGACCGCGACCGCGTCCGATCGCTACCAGCCCGACTGCACCACGCTCACCGCGAGCGACTTCTCGTACGCGTGGACGGCGCCCACGACGGGGACCTTCGTCATCGATCTCAACGGCTCGGGCTACGACACCCAGATGGCCGTGCTCGACCGCTGCGGCGGCACCGAGCTCGACTGCGACGACGACGCCGGCGACGGCCTCAACTCGCTGGTGCAGATGGCACTCACCGCCGGCCAGCAGATCATCATCGTCGTCGACGGCCACGGGTCCCAGGGCGACTACGTCCTGAACATCCACGCGATCGCAACCGAGGTCTGCGACAACGCGATGGACGACGATCGCGACGGCGACACGGACTGCGCGGACAGCGACTGCTCGTCGCTCACCGCCTGCGACGAGGCCACGCACTGCACCGACGGGATCGACAACGACGGCGATGGTGACATCGACTGCGCGGACATCGACTGCGAGACGCTCACGAGCTGCGACGAGTCGCTCTACTGCACCGACACGCTCGACAACGACCTCGATGGCGACGTCGACTGCGAGGACTTCGACTGCTCGATCGAGCCGATGTGCAACGAGGCGATGCACTGCGACGACATGATCGACAACGACGTCGACGGCCTCGTCGACTGCGCCGACTCCGGCTGCGCGAGCTTCCTCGCCTGCAACGAGGCGATGAACTGCATGGACGGGCTCGACAACGACCGCGACGGACGGATCGACTGCGCGGACACGCAGTGCAGCACGTTCGCGGCCTGCGTGGAGGCGATGCACTGTACCGATCACGTCGACAACGACTTCGACGGCGCGACGGACTGCGCGGACAGCGAGTGCATGGCGATGGCGGCCGTCTGCCCGCCCGAGATGGACTGCACCAACGGCCTCGACGACGACGCCGACGGCCTGGTGGACTGCAGCGACTCGCAGTGCGCGATGGTGTGCGGCGAGCGCACGGCGGCGCTGTGCATGGACGGGATGGACAACGACGCCGACGGCGCGAACGACTGCGGCGATCCCAGCTGCGCCTGCACGAGCGCGTGCCCGCCGGCCGTGCCGCCCCCGACGACCTGCCCCGACGCCACGATCGACTCGATGGTGGGAGACGGCGTCTATCACGGCACGATCACCGCGTACGGCTGCGGTGCGCGCCAGGACGCGACCTGCGGCAGCCACGGCCAGGGCGGCGAGGTCGAGATCGCGTGGACCGCGCCCACGACGGGCGTCTACGTGTTCGACACCGAGGACAGCGCCCACGCGGGCGGGACGTTCGACACGCTGATCGCGCTCCGCACGGCCTGCTCGGGCGGCCTCGAGTTCGGCTGCGACGAGGACGGCGGCACCGGGACGCTCTCGCGCGTGTCGCACACCGTCGCGATGGGCCAGGTCGTCATCATCGTGGTCGAGGCCGCGCACCCCTGGGACGGCGGCAACTTCACGCTCAACATCCACGCGCGCTGACGCAGCGCCGCGGGCCGACGCGGCCCGCCGGATGGACCGACGGACGACGGGCTGGACCGAATCCGCCCGTCGCGTCCGTTCCGGACGCATCGTCTCCGAGCACGGAGGCGACGATGACGGAACGGACGAACGGTGCGCGCGCGCGGGGACTGCGTGGGCTCAAGGTGGTGGTGACCGGCGGCACGGCGGGGCTCGGACGAGCGCTGGTGAGCGAGCTGCGAGAGCGCGGCGCCGAGGTCGGCTTCGTGGCGCGTCATCGCGAGGCGGTCGAGCGCGTCGAGCGCGAGGTGCCCGGCGCGATCGGCGTCGTCGGCGACGTCGGGAGCAAGGACGACGTGCACCCGATCGCGATGCAGCTGACCGGACGGCTCGGTGGCGTGGACGTGCTCGTCCACAACGCCTCGACGCTCGGGACGCCGAACGACGGGAAGGCGGCGCTCGTGCCGCTCGCCGACACCGAGTGCGAGGATCTCGAGCGGGCGCTCGCCGTGAACGTGCTGGGCCCCTTCCGGCTCACCAAGGCGCTGCTGGGGGCGCTCCTCGCGTCCTCGCGACGCGGAGCCGGCGGGCTGGTGATCGCGATCTCGAGCGATGCCGCCGTCACGCCCTACCCGGGCTGGGGCGCGTACGGCGCCAGCAAGGCGGCGCTCGCGCACATGACGGCGATCTGGGACGGAGAGCTCGGCCGGGAGGGCGTGCACCTGATCAACGTGGACCCCGGCGACATGGACACCGCGATGCACGCCATCGCCATCCCGGACGCCGACCGGACGAGCCTCGCGCGCCCCGAGGCCCGCGCCGCGGAGATCGCCACGCGCATCGCCGAGCGGCTGCGGCCCGCTGGCGCGCCGGTCCCGGAGCGCGTCTCGTGATCGCGGCGAGCGATCCTGCGCGCGGGGCGGGCGAGCCGCGCCTGCTGGTGGTCGGCGCGGACGGCCAGCTCTCGCACCATGCGCGTCACGATCTGGCGCGTGTGCTCGTGCCGGGGGATCTGCTGGTGGCCAACGACGCCGCGACGCTGCCGGCGAGCCTGCGCGGAGCCCACGGGCCCTCGGGGGCTCCGATCGAGCTGCGCCTCGCAGCGCGCCGCACGACCGACCCACGCGACCCGTCGCGCTTCCGGGTCGTGCTCTTCGGCGAGGGAGATCACCGGCAGCGCACCGAGGATCGATCGCCGCCGCCGCCCGTCGCCGTCGGCGATCGCCTCGTGCTCGGCGACGGCTCGCTCGTCGCCCGCGTGACCGGGATCGACCACCCGCGGCTCGTCGACGTGGTGTTCGAAGGAAGCGCGGCCCACGTGTGGGAGGCGCTCGCCCGATGCGGGCGCCCCATCCAGTACGCCCACGTGCCGGCGCCGCTGCGCCTGTGGGACGTCTGGACCAAGCTCGCCGGCCCGCCCGTGGCGGTCGAGGCTCCGTCGGCCGGCTTCGCGCTCGACTTCCGAATGCTCGCCGCGCTCCGGGCCCGCGACATCGAGCTGCACTCGCTCACGCACGCCGCCGGGCTCTCGTCGACCGGCGATGCCGCGCTCGACGCGATGCTCCCGCTCGACGAGCCCTACGAGATCCCGCCCGCGACCGCGCTGGCGGTGCGACGCGCACGCCGGCGAGGGCGGCGGGTCGTCGCGATCGGCACGAGCGTCGTTCGCGCGCTGGAGTCGGCGGCACGGGCCGATGGCAGCGTGCGCCCCGGCCCGGGCCTGGCGACGCTCCGGATCGGCGCGGCGACGCCCCTCCGCGTGGTCGACGCCGTCCTGTCGGGCACCCACGAGCGGGGCACGAGCCACCACGCGCTGCTCGCCGCGTTCACCGATCCCGAGACGCTGGCGCAGGCGGATCGAGCGCTCGAGGAGGGTCGCTATCTCACCCACGAGTTCGGCGACAGCTGCCTCGTCGAGCGACGCCGGAGCGCGCTCGCGCTCCAGGCGGCGGGGTGACCGAGCGAGCGCCCATCGTCGCGTCACGCGACGCCGGGACGACGGCGATCAGAGACAGCTCGTGTGCACGCCCGGGGTCGGCGCGGTCTGGACGCGGAACGCCGTGTCGAGACGCTCGCTCGTCTCGTCGTGGCCGCTCACGCCGTTGCCGCCCGTCGCGGTCTCGCCGATCTCGCCGCCGCAGCGCTCGATCGTCTCGCCCGCCATCGGGGCCGCTGCCGGCTGCTGGGCCGCAGCCGAAGTATCGGCCGCGTAGCCGGCCACGCCCGTCTTGTCGATGCGCGTCTCGGCGTCGAAGGTCGCGCCCCACGTCACGTAGTCGACGTCGTGCACCGTCGTCTCGGTGCCATTCCAGCGGAAGAGCACCACCATCTCGCGCGAGTTCGAGAGGCCGGCCATCGCGCCCCGCGCGCCGTTGGTCGGCACGCTCATCGCCCGCGCCGTCCCGCCGCCCGCGCATGCGAGGTCCGCCGCGGCGAGGATGAAGTCCGGGCAGCGCGACCACTGCGTGACGAAGCTCGGATCGGTCGCGATCACGACGACCTGCCCGGCCCCGATCGAGGCGTCGGGAGGAAACGTGACGAGGAAGTCGGTCCCCGCCGTGGCGAGCGGTGGATTGAACGGCATGCCCGCCGCGATGCGGTGGTAGAGCGAGTTGTCGGACACGTAGTAGCCGGCGAGCGAGACCGTGGCGGGGGTAGGGTTCCAGATCTCGATCATCTCTCCGCCCGCAGGCGCGACCCCGATCTCGCTGAAAACGAGGTGCGCCGGCGCCGGTGAGCCCCCGGCATCGCCGACGGTGGCCGCGTCGGAGCCGCCCGCGTCGCCGATCGTCCCCGCGTCCGAGCCACCGCCGTCGAGGACCATCGCGCCGCCGTCGCCGCCGTCGAGAGAGACGGCCGCGTCCTGTTCGCTCGCCGCATCGACGGTCGACGCGTCCACGCCGCCGCCGGAGTCGCTGCCGGTGCCCGCGTCGCCGGGAGTGCCGGTGTCGCTCCCGGTGGCGCCAGCGTCGAACGCGGGCGTCGCGCCGGGGGCGGGGCAGCCGGGGAGAGCGAGGAGAACCGTCACCAAGGCGATCGAGGTCGGGCGCATCGGAGCGACTCTACCCGCGCAGTCGGCGGCGGGCGAGCCGCCGGGAACCGAAGGGTGCGATCGGTTGTCCGTCTCGCGTATGCTCGCGGAGCGAGACGGGGCCGGAGCGAGAGCGGGGACTGCGATGTCGCGTACGTGGCTGGGAATCTGGGCTTGTGCGCTGCTCGCCGCCTGCGGCGACGGCGGCGGAGGGTCGGCCCTCGAGGCGACGCTCGGGACGGCCCGAAGCGTGCGCGGGAGCTTCGCGCTCACGACCATGGACGGCACGAGCGAGCCGACCTCGCCCGTCGCGCGCGTGCCGGTGGGCGGCACCGTCGCGGTCCCGGCCGGCGGGCTGACCCGCCTGGTCCTCGACACCGGACCGATGCTGCTCCTCGATGCCGGCTCCGAGGTGAGCGCGAGCGAGGACGGCGTCGCGATCCGCAGCGGCCGCGTCTACGTGGACGTGCTCTCGGGCGATGCGCTCGTGGCCGACGTCGCCGGGACGAGCATTCGCGCGAGCGACGCCGCGCTCTCGGTCGAGATCACGGCCGAGGGAGCGCGCCTCTACGTCGTTCGTGGAGAGGTCAGCCGCCGCACCGATCAGACGCGCAGCATCGTCCGCGCAGGCGAAGAGCTGGCCATCGCCGGCGCGAGCGCCACCACGGAGCCGCGCGCGCTGTGGAACGACTGGACCGGCGGCCTCGTGCGCACCGGCCCCACCGATCCGCGCAGCGCCCCGGGCATGGGCACGCTCGAGGCGCGCATCCCCGACGAGGTCGGACAGGCGCGCTGGCCGCTGGTGATCCGGCGCCTCGACGTCCGCGTCCGGATCGTCGGCGAGCTCGCGATCACCGAGGTGCAGGAGGTCTTCTTCAACCCCGCCTCCGAGACGGTCGAGGGCCTGTACCGCGTGCGCGTGCCGGAGGGCGCGGTCCTCGAGCGCTTCGCGGTCGATCGCCGGGGACAGCTCGTCGACGGCTTCGTGCGCGAGCAAGCGCAGGCGCGCGCCGACTACGAGGCCCAGGTCTATCGAGGCTCGACGCTCGATCCGGCGCTGCTCGAGTGGGACGCGCCCGGGAGCTACCGCGCGCGCATCTATCCGATCCAGGCGGGCGAGCTGCGCCGCATCGCGATCCGCTACGCCGAGTGGCTGCCGCGCGCCTACGAGGGCGGCCCGCGGCTCTACCGCTATCCGATGGCGGCCGGCGCCGGCGCGCCGCACCTCGGCGAGCTCTCGTTCGTGGCCGACGTGTCGGAGGCCGGTGCCGCCCGCGTGCGCGCCGGGCTCGGCGCGAGCTTCGAGGGCGATCAGGTGGTCCTGCGGCGGAGCGACTTCTCGCCGCGCTCCGATCTGTGGGTCGAGCTCACGCCGGCCGCCGAGGACGCGCAGCTCGCCTACCGCGCGCCGCACGTGCCGCCCGAGCGCGCCCCTGGCTCGCGCGCGGTGGTCAACGAGCAAGACGAGCGCGACTACTGGTACGTACCGCTGCGCTTGCCCGACACGCTCTTCGCGGGCGAGGCGGCGCCAGGCCTGGACCTGGTCATCCTCGAGGACGTGTCGGCGGCCACCGATCGTGCGCACCTCGAGCTCGGCCGGAGCGTCGCCGAGGCGATCGCCTCTCACCTCGGCCCGGGCGATCGCGTGTCCATCGTCTCGAGCGACCTCACGATCCGTCCGGTCGACGGTGGCGACGTCGCGCTCGGAGAAGCGAGCCCGGCGCGCATCGGCGCACTGCTCGACGGCCTGGCGCGCGTTCCGGCGGCAGGGGCGACCGATCTCGGGGAGGCGATCGCGAGCGCGGCGGCGCTCCTCGATCCGGCGCGGGACGGCGCGGTCGTGTACGTGGGCGACGGAGCGCCGACCGTCGGTGAGCTGGGTGCCGAAGATCTCCTCGGGCACCTGCGCGATCAGCCGCATCCGATCCGGCTCTACGCGATCGGGGTGGGCGCCGATGCGAACCTCGATCTGCTCGGCGAGCTGACGCACGGGGGCGGGCTCGCGGTGCGCGTCGAAGAGCGCACGGAGGCTGCCGACGCGGCGATGGACGTGCTCGCGCACCTCTCGCGGCCGGTGATCGAGCACGTCACGGTCGAGGTCGGCAGTGGCATCGAGAACGTGTTCCCGCGCACGTCGGTCGACGTGGTGCGGGGATCGGTGCTGGAGATCGCCGGACGCGTGCGGGAGACGCCGCCGACGGAGCTCGTCGTCCGCGGGACGTTCCGTGGCCAGCCGATCGAGCACCACGTGCCTCTCACCACGATCGCCAGCGACGCCAGCACCGACCTGCGCCTCCGATGGGCGGGCGAGCGGCTCCGGCAGCAGCTCCGCGACGGCGCGACGCGCGAGGAGGTCGCCGAGCTCGGCACGCGCTACGGCCTCATCACGCCCTTCACGAGCTACTACGTCCCGAGCTCCGAGGAGCTCGACCGCATGGGCGTGCAGAGCCGCGCGTTCTTCGAGCACCGCGACCTCTTGGCGCCGCGGGCGCCGGCGGGCGACGTCCTGGCGCGGGCCACCACGGCGCGCGCGATAGGCCCGCTGGGCCTGCTCGGCTGCTCGCTCTCGGCCGAGCCCTCGCCTTCGGCCGAGCCCGCGACCGTGCCCACGTCCCAGGGCGCGCCCTCCCCGGCGCCGGAGGCCGAGGGCCAAGCGCAGGTCGTCGAGCCGGCCGCGCGCGAGTCGGACCACGAGAGCGCGCGCGAGCAGGCCGAAGCGCGCATGGCGCCCGAGGAGCCGGAGCCCGTGGCAGCCGACGAGGCGAACCGCGCCGACTTCGCGGCGGGGCCTGCCCCGAGCGCCGACTCGAGCGCTGCGCTCGGCGCGCTGATGGGTGGCGAGGTCGGCGACAACTTCGGCTTCGGAGGCCTCGGCCTGCGCGGGACCGGGCGTGGAGGCGGCGGAACCGGCGAGGGCACCATCGGCCTCGGCAACCTCGGCACGATCGGCCACGGCGCCGGGACGGGAAGCGGGTCGGGCTACGGCAGCGGCGGCGGCGGCTTCCACGGACGGAGCGCCGGCGTGCCCACGATCCGTACGGGCGAGGGCGAAGTGCGCGGCTCGCTCTCGCGCGAGGTGATCCGACGCGTCGTTCGGCGCCACATCAACGAGATCCGCTTCTGCTACGAGCAGGAGGTCATGGGGAGGCCCGACCTCGCGGGTCGCGTGACCATCGCGTTCATCATCGGCGCCACGGGCACGGTCCAGACCGCGAGCGTGGCCAACACCACGCTCGAGAACGCACGGGTCGAGGCGTGCATGGCCCAGGCAGTTCGGCGTTGGACGTTCCCGGCGCCCGACGGCGGCGGCGTGGTCGCGGTGAACTACCCCTTCGTGCTCGACTGCGAGGACTGCACGACGTCGGAGCCTCCGGCGCGCGTCGCCGAGGCTGCGCCCGCCCCGCCGACCGTCACCGCCGGCGCCAGCCACACGCGCGCGCAGTGCGGCGACGCAGCCGACGTGGCGCTCGCGGACCGAATCCCGCTCTGGCGCGAGCGTCTCGGGCGCGCGAGCGGCGCCCTCGAGTGGGTCGATGCGTACCGTCAGGCCGCCCGCGACTGCGAGCTGCGGAGCTCGCGCGATCGGCGCGCGTTCCTCGAGGCGGTCATCGACCGCGCCGGCTCGCTCTCGTCGATGATCGACGTGTACACGTACCTGACCGACGCGTCGGCCCGGGGGTTCCTGCGCGGCGCGATCTTCCGGCGTGTCCGGACCCCCGACGATCTGCGCCTGGTGCGCGGCGCGTTCGGCACGAGCGAGGTCGTCGACTGGGTGCTGGTCGAGCAAGTGCTCGCGCGGGCGACCACGCCGACTTCCCGCCTGCGCGCCCTTCGCGGCCTCATCGCACAGCAGCCGAACGGCTTCGACCTGCGCCTGCGCCTCTTCGAGGAGCTCGAGGCCCAGGGGCACCTGCCCGAGCTGCACCGCCTCGCCGAGCGCCTGCGCGTCGATCCCCTCGCCGATGCCGGCGTGCGCACGGCGATCGGAGAGATGTACCTGCGCGCGGGCCGCGAAGAGGACGCGCGGCGCACGTTCAGCGAGATCGTCGAGTTCGCGCCGCAGGACGAGCTCGCGCGGCGACGGCTCGGCGACCTCTATCGCGCCCACGGCTGGTACGAGGACGCGTACCGGCAGTACGAGACGCTCGCCGTGATCCGACCCGACGATCCCTCCGTGATGCTGCTGCTCGCGCAGGCGGCGGCGGGCGCCGGGCGCATCGACGAGGCGCTGCGGCTCGAGCAGCGGGTGATGGAGACGGCGCCGCCGGGCGCGCGCGAAGGGCACGCGCGCACCGCGCAGCTCTGGTCGAGCGTGCGCTTCGCGGAGCTGCGGCAGGCGGCGCGCAACGAGGGCGACACCGCGCGTCTCGGCGCGCTGCTCGGCCGCATGCGGCGCAGCGGCGTGCTCCGCGGCGTGGGCGCGATGCGCGTCTCGCTCGTGTGGGAGCACCCCGACGCCGGCGTCACGCTCTGGGCTGCACACCCGGGAAGGCCCCTGGCGCGGCCGGCCGATCTCGACGGCGAGCTCGGCATCGAGGCGTTCGAGACCACGGAGGCCGAGGACGGCACCTACCGCATCGAGGTGCGCCGCACGACGCGCGATCGGATCGCGACGGCGCACGCACGCCTGGTCGTGGTGTGGAACGAGGGCCGCGAGGACGAGCGCGTCGAGACGCAGGCGCTCGAGCTCGCCCCCGGCGTGCGCTCGCTCGCCTGGACGATCGAGGGGAGCACGCTCGCGACCGCGACGCCGCCGCCGCTCCCGGTCGAGACGCCGGGCGCGCGCCCGGGCCGCCGCCCGCCGGGGTGAGCTCGGTCAGCGCGAGGGCGGCACCCAGCGCGGGTTGATGCGCTGCGTGAGCACGTGGTCGGCCCAGTCGCCCGCGATGTGCAGGTAGTCGCGCGCATAGCCGACGGGGACGAAGCCGAGGCGGCGCAGGAGCACGGCGCTCCGCTGGTTCTCGGGGCGGTGGTTCGCTTCGAGACGATGCAAGCACAGGTCGTCGAACGCGTGCGCGATGACCGCCTCGCACGCCTCGCGCATCACGCCCTCGCCCTCGCGCGAGCCGTCGAGACCGAAGCCGAGGGTCGCCGACTGGAAGGCGCCGCGCACGACGTTCGAGACCCCGATCGTCCCGATGATGCGCCCGCTCGGCTGCTCGAAGAGGTGGAACCGGTAGGCGCGATCGTGCTCGGCATCGCGGCGATACGTGGCGAGGCGCTCGAGCCAGAAGGCCTCCGTGTAGAACGCGGCCGGCGGCTCGGGCTCCCACCGCGCGAGGTGCTCGCGATTGCGCTCGAAGTAGGCCAGCACGGCGCGGGCCTCGTCGCCCCGCGCGATCCGCAGGAGGAGGCGCTCGGTGCGGAGCTCGACGGGAGGAGACACGCTCGTGAGATGCTCGTCGCCTCGTGAATCCGGGTCAAGCGCGCGCGTCCATGCTCCCGATGTCGAGATGTGTCTCACTGCTGGCGCTCGCTCTCTCGCTCGGCGGATGTCCCGCGCCGGCAGCGCAGCCGCCAGCGCCGAGCACGGCGGGCGCGGAACAGGCGACGAGCACCGAGGACCCCGGCACGCGCGCGGCGAGTGACGACGCGGCGCCGGCGAGCGACGACGCGGGACCGCCGAGCGACGACGAGGCGCCGGCGAGCGACGCCGAGGCGCCGGCGAGCGACGAGACCCCGCGCGACACGCCCGCCGAGCCGGACGACCCGTCGGTCACGCGCGAAGGCGACCGCCTCCTGCTCGCCACGCCCATCGCGTTCGCGATCGAGCGCGACCGCATCCTGCCCGAGAGCCAGCCGCAGCTCGAGGCGCTGGCGGCGCACCTCGCGCGACACACCGAGATCACGTGCCTCGAGATCGGCGGTCACACCGACGACCGCGGCGTCGAGGCGCGGCCGCTCGGCCAGGCGCGCGCCGAGAGCGTGCGCGACTACCTCGTCATGCGCGGCATCGAGAGCGAGCGCCTGCGTCCCGTGGGCTACGGCGCGACCCAGCCGCTCGTCCCCGGCACGAGCGAGCGAGCGCGCCGCGCCAACCGCCGCATCGAGCTCCGTGTCTGCGACGCGGCCGCGCCGCGCTGACCCCTGTTCGGCCCGCCTTCGATCACTCGGCTTCGGTCACTCGCCTTCGGTCACGCGCGTCAGCGCGGCCTGCGAGACCACGCCACGCACGGCGACTCCATCGTCGACCGCGACGTACACGTCCACGTCGTCGCTGCCGGTCGTGCGCGTCATCTCGCGCGCCCAGCCGGTCTCGCGCAGGCGCGCGACCTGCTCGTCGTAGAAGCGGATCCAGGTGCCGGCCTGCACGCGGAAGAGCGCGCCTTCCTCGACCGCGATGCGCTCGGGCATGTGCCCGGCCTCGACCTCGATCGACTCGGTCACCGGGCGCGCGCCGAGCTGATCGGCGCTCGAGGCCTCGAGCTCTCCTTCGATGTAGCCGACGAGGAACGGGCCCACGCCCACGCGGACGCCGTTCCAGCCGTTCTGGCTGCGGATCACGACGACGCTGATCGGCGGATCGAGGGCCGGCAGACGCGCGATCACCGCTCCGCCCGGCCGATCGTAGACCGGCACCTCGGTGCCCGCGGGAAGGCGCCGGGGCTCGCCTGGCGTCAGCCCCGAGTCGCTCTCGCCGTCGGCGTGGTCGGCCAGCCAGTCGGCCGGCACCGACCCGATGAAGGGCCCGAGATCGGCCGCGCCCTCGCGACCGAGGCGCGGCCTTATCTCCACCCGGAAGCTGCCATCGGTCGACTGCGACACGATGCTGACCGGATCGCCGACGCCGAGGAACGCGGGCGTTCCCTCGATACGACCGCGCTGGCTGACGAACGCGCGCAGGCGCGCCAGCGGAACCCATCCGTGCACGATCATCCGGCCGCCGACGGTCACCGGCAGCCGGCCGGCGACCGGAGCCCCGTTCACGCGCACGCGAACACCCTCGCTCAGATAGCCGAACGGAGGCGCGTGCTCGTCGCCCGCGAGGTAGAGCGCCGGGAGCGGTCCCTGCGGCGGCCCGACCTGGAGCACCGCGGGCCATCCCGGCGGCGGCCCTTCGGCGGAGGCCGCCGTGCTGCGCGTCGCCGGCCCGCTCGCCGCGTTGCCCCCGCCGCATCCCGCGACGAGCCCGATGGCGAGGCCACACATCACGAACGAAAGGGAAGTCCGCATGGACGGGATCATGGCGCGATCGCTACCAGATCCGCACGTTCCCGGCGAGCAGGCCCGTTCGGGGCCCTCACCCCGGCCTCGCGAGGGCCGAGCCCCGGGCCCCGGCGGCTCGTCCGGGCGGGCCACGGCGCTCTCGAGCCCCCGTGCTCGGGATCAGTGCCCCAGCTTGGCCTTCAGCCGGCGGGCGGCGCTCTCGGGGATGAGGCCCGTGACGTCGCCCCCCAGCTTGGCCGCCTCTTTCACGAGGTTCGAGCTCACGTAGAAGTACGCGTCGTTGGCCATGAGGAACACCGTCTCGACGTTCGAGTCGAGGTGCCGGTTCATGTTCGCCATCTGCAGCTCGTACTCGAAGTCGGCGACGGCGCGCAGGCCGCGCAGCACCACGCGCACGTTCTTCTTCTTGCAGTACTCGACGAGCAGCCCCGAGAACGAGTCGACCTCGACGTTCTTCTCGGTCGCGAACTCCTCGCGGATGATCTCGAGCCGCTCCTCGACGGTGAAGAGCGACGTCTTGCGCGGGTTCTCGAGCACCGCGACGATCAGCTTGTCGAAGCAGACGAGCCCGCTCTTCACGATGCTGACGTGCCCGTGCGTGATCGGATCGAACGAGCCCGGGTAGATCGCGATTCTCATCCGGTCAGTCTCTCTCCCCGCCGCGAGCCGGAGCATAGCGCGTGACGAGCACGCTCGAATCGCCATAGCGCTTGGACGCCACGACTTCGAGCGCCTGGTCGAGCAAGGGAGCCTGGGCGGAAGGATGCTCGACGACGATCAGCGCCTCGGGCGCCAGCCGGCCTGCCGCGGCCAGCGCGAGGAGCAGCGGCGGGACCAGCCCCACCTCGCGGTACGGGGGATCGACGAGCACGCGGTCGAAGGGCGCGGCACCCGGGAGCTTCCGCGCGACGCTCTCCGGGGCGCCCGAGAGATCCAGGCTCGAGACGGTGGCCTGCGCCTCGAGCCCGAGCGCGGCGAGGCTCTCGGCGATCCCGCGCGCGGCCATGCGGTCGTGCTCGGCCAGCACCGCGTCGGCGGCGCCCCGCGAGAGCGCCTCGATCGCCATCGCGCCGGTGCCGGCGAAGAGATCGAGCACGTGCGTGCCCACGAAGCCGCCGCGCGCCTCGATCATCGAAGCGATCGCCTCCCGCACCCGGTCCGAGGTGGGGCGCGTGGTGCTCGCGACGCGCGACGCGAAGCGCCGGCCTGCGAGCGCACCGCCCACGACGCGCAGACGTCCCGACGCGCTCACGGAACGCCCCCCCGCCCCCGGCGCGCCGGCGAGCGCGCGGAGGGTGGGCGACGGACCGAGCAGCCGATCACGCGGGCGCGATCAGAAGCGGACCCGGAGATCCATCGACCCGTGCGTCGGGCCGAAGCTCGGCAGGAGCGAGACGGTGCTCGCGTCCTCGTGCGAGCCGCCCGAGCTGTCGAGCACGAGCAGCACGATGCCGGTCGCGCCGGCGGCCACGGCGACGCCGAGGAAGACGTACTGGAGGATCTCGAACGTGTTGCCCTGGCCGCAGACGTCGCGGATGTGCGCGCTCATCGGGCCCGAGCCGAGATAGGCGAGGCTCGACTCCTGGCAAGCGATGTCTCCGCTCATGCCCATGGCGCCGAGCATCTCGCGGTGCCGCGTGTAGGCATCGTCGTTCGAGAGCGAGAGCAGCTCGGCCCACGACACGATCATGCCGACCACGGCCAGGCCCGCGCCCGAGAGGAGCGCGACCGCGGCCCAGTTCACGCCCGGGCCGCCGTCGTCGTGGTGGGTCTCGTCGACCGCGACGAGCGCTTCGGCGCCGTCCGAGACCGAGACCGTCTGCGGCGCGCTCGAGCCGACCACGACCTCGTGCGAGCCCGCCGTCACGTTCGTCGCGACGAAGACGCCGCCGCCGTCGGTGCTGCCCACGACGGTGCCGTCGACACGCACCTCCTGGTGCGCCGCCGCCGTCACCCGGATCGTGCCCACGCGCGGCACGTTCGCGAGCTCGTTGATCATCTCGCGCGCCGGATCGCGGAGGTCCTCGATGTCGGTGCGCGTGCTCGAGAGCGTGCGCTCGACGTTCTCCTCGATCGCGCCCGACGCGGCGCTGTACGAGTGGAGGCTGACGGCGAACTGGTAGGGCGAGCCGGAGGTGCGGGTGATGGTACCGAACACCAGGCGCTGGGCGCCGACCGTGCTGGCGATCTGCGCGAGGCAGGCCGGGTCGGGCGCCTCGCAGCCGGCGACGAGCTCGAGGTTCGCGAGGGCCACGTCGCGCTCGCTGACCGACCAGCCGCGCACGCCTTCGGCCGCATGACGCAGCACGCCACTCAGGTTCCGCGCGTACTCGTCGTCACCGTCGATGGAGGTGAGACCGAGCACGACGACCGTCTCGTCGGCCTGGGCCGTCGCCACGCTGCCGAGCACGAGCCCCACCGGAGCGAGGGCGAGGAGCGCGTGTGCGGCGAGCATCCATCCACGGGCGAGATTCGACATGAGCCAGGTGCCTCCGACGAGAGGCCCACCTTACTGCGTCCGCGATTGCCCGGACAAGCCCGAGATGCCCGCCGAGCCTCGGCCGAGCCGTGCCGCTCGGCTCGCGCGAGCCAACCCAATCACCATTTCGCACGTCTGAACGATCTGTGGGAACCTCTGCGTCTGCGCTCCGTACCCAGGCGTACGACCGGCTCATGAACGGCGTGATGGAAGACATCGGTCCGAGGGTCTGCCCGAAGTGCGGAACGCGCTACGACGGCGGCGCCGCGTTCTGCCAGAAAGATGGGGCGATCCTGCGTCCGCTGGTCGAGGAGCGCGATCCGCGCATCGGCCAGACCCTGCTCGACCAGTTCCGTATCGAAGAAAAGATCGGTACGGGCGGCATGGGGGCCGTCTATCGGGCCCACCAGTCGACGATCCACCGCGACGTCGCCATCAAGATCCTGCACCCCGACCTGGCCAACAACGCCGACGCCGTGCGCCGCTTCCAGCGCGAGGCGCGCATCTCGACGGCGCTCGACCACCCGAACGTGGTGCGCGTGTTCCTCTTCGGCCAGCTCCCGGACGGAAGCCTCTACCTCGTCATGGAGCTCTTGCGCGGGCGGCCGCTCTCGGATCTGTTGCGGATCGAGCCGCGCCTGCCGCTCGCGCGCGCCGTGCACATCCTCAGCCAGGTCTGCGACGGCGTGGGCGAGGCGCACGAGCAGGGCATCGTCCATCGCGACGTGAAGCCCGAGAACGTGATGCTCGTCACGAAGGGGCGCGATCCGGACTTCGTGAAGGTGCTCGACTTCGGCATCGCGCGCCTCACGCGCGCCGAGGAGCAGACGCAAGCGACGCAGGCCGGGCTCGTGTTCGGCACGGCGCGCTACATCTCGCCCGAGGGCGCGGCGGGCGAGCCGACCGATGCGCGCAGCGACGTCTACTCGCTCGGCGTGCTCGCCTACCAGCTGCTCTGCTCGGAGACGCCCTTCGATGCCGCCGCGCCCGTCACGCTGCTGATGAAGCACATCCACGAGCCGCCGCCGGCCCTGCGCTCGCGGCCGGGCGGGCGCGACGTCCCCGAAGAGATCGCGTCGGTCGTCATGCGGGCGCTCGCGAAGAACCCCGACGGCCGCTTCCACGACGCGAACGAGCTCGGCGAGGTGCTGCGCGCCGCCGCCCAGCGGGCCGGAATCCCCGAGCGCCGCCCTGGAACCGGGCGCTTCTCGACCGAGGGGCGCGAGCCGAGCCAGCGTCAGCCGATCGCCTCGAACGGCTCGTCGGCGGTGCCGAGCCAGGCCCGCGAGAGCACGCGCGAGCCCTCGCGACCGGTGGAGCGGCGATCGCTCGAGCCGCGGCCGAGCGCGGGCAGCGGCTACGGGACCGGCACCCTGGGCGGCGCGAGCGCCGGCTCGACCACCGAGGAGCTCTCGGCCGCCGGCATGCGGAAAGCGCGGCGCCGCGAGGGGGGCCTCTCCGCGCTCACCGTCGGCGGCGCGTTCCTCGTCGGCGTGCTCGCCGTGGTCGGGATCCTCCTGCTCGTGCGGGCGTTCGCCGGGCCCTCGGCCGAAGAGCGCCGCCACGAGCTCGTCGTCCAGGCCGAGTCCGCGCTCGCCGCGCACCGATGGGACGGCGAGGACGGCGTGCGCGCGACCACCGATCATCTGCTCGCCGAGCACCCCGACGACGCCGACGCGCGCCGCATCCGGCACGACGCGGCGGAGCTGATCATCGACGAAGGCGATCGCGAGCGCGACCGTGGCCACGAGGACACCGCGCGCACCAGCTACGAGTCGGCGGCCTCGCTCGATCCGTCGAGCGAAGCCAACGCGCGCCTCGAGGCGCTCGCGCATCCGACCCAGCATCGCGCGCAGGGCATCGTGGTCTCGCCCTCCCCGGTCGAGCGCGAGCAGGTCCTCGTGACGGCGACCCTCGACGATGGCCACGACTGCACGGACGGCTCGCGCTTCGTGATCGTGTCCACGCGGCGCCACACGAGCCAGACCGTCACCGCGACGGCGACGGGCATCGAGGGCACGTGCTCGGCGACGTACACGTTCCCGCGCTCGGGAAGCTACGACGTGCAGTTCCACGACGGGGACTACACGTTCTCCACCTCGGTCGACGTGGCGCGCGGCGCAGCGACCGACGAAGAAGGTGGGGGCGCCGGCCCCGTGACGACGCAGGGCGCGCTCGGCCCGCTCCCGACCTCGCCCATCCCGAGCATCGTGGATGCCCCGATCATCCACTCACTCCCGTCGCTGCCGAGCCCGTTCTCGACGTCGACGACGGCGACGCCGCCGCCCAGCACCGCGACCCCGCCGCCGATCCAGCCGCTCCAGCGGCCGACCACGACCCCGCCACCCACGAGCACCACGCCCGCGCTGCCGCCGGCGTGGACGAGCGGCGGGCAGTAGCGCGAGGCCGCGCTCGCGCTCCGCGACGCTCTGCCCGCACCGAAGAGACGCCGTCCGGCAGCATGCGCAGTCGTGCCACACGGCGGAAGGGGCCTTCGCGGCCGGCGGAGCCGAGCCCTGGCTCCTCGCCCCCACGCGAGGTGACGCGCCCCCGACCGATGGCCTCCGTGGACGCGGGGCGCGCGCGGCCCTAGGCTCGCGCGATGGTCGACGTTCCCGCGCTCGGTAACATCCTGCTCGGCGCCGTGCTCGTGTGCGCGGCGTACACGTTCGCGGTCTCGATCGCAGCGTGGCGCGGGCGGCCGCACCTTCTTCCCGCGGCCCGCGCCGGGCTGCTGGCGACCGTGGCGCTCGTCGCGAGCTCGGTGTTCCTGCTCGCGTACGCGTTCCAGGCGCACGACTTCCGGATCCGCTACGTCGAGCGCTACAGCGACCGCTCGATGACCGCGGGCTACCTCTGGACCGCGCTCTGGGGCGGCCAGGACGGCTCGCTCCTCTGGTGGTCGTTCCTTCTCTCCGGCTACACGCTCGGCTTCACGCTCTGGATCCGGAACAAGTACCGCGAGCTGCAGCCCATCGCCTTCGCGACGCTCGCCAGCATCTTCGCGTTCTTCTCGGGCCTCATGCTCTTCGCGGCCAACCCGTTCGGGACCGCGGGCGCCTCGATGTCGCCCGCCGACGGCGAAGGGCTGAACCCGCTGCTCCAGAACTACTGGATGGCCATCCACCCGCCGAGCCTCTACATGGGCCTGACGGGCTGGTCGATCCCGTTCGCCATGTGCGTGGCCGCGCTCGTCACCGGCCGCCTCGGCGACGAGTGGATGATCGCCGTGCGCCGCTGGGTGATCCTCGCGTGGGCGTTCCTCTCGCTCGGCAACATGCTCGGCATGTTCTGGAGCTACGAGGAGCTCGGCTGGGGCGGCTACTGGGCCTGGGATCCGGTCGAGAACGCGTCGTTCATGCCCTGGCTGCTCGGCACCGCCTACGTGCACTCGGTGATGATCCAGGAGCGCCGCGGGATGCTCCGCGTATGGAACGTCGCGCTCCTCTCGGGGACGTTCTTCTTCACCATCTTCGGCACGTTCCTCACGCGCTCGGGCCTCATCGCCAGCGTGCACAGCTTCGCGCGATCGGACATCGGGCAGTACTTCGCCTGGTACATGCTCTTCCTCGCGATCTTCATCCTCACGCTGATCAGCTGGCGCTTGCCCGAGCTGCGCGGCCGGCTGATCGGGATGGACGATCTGATCAACTCGCGCGGCATCCCGAGGATCGGGATGATCCTGATGCTGCCGATCGTCGGCTACGCGAAGCTGATCGAGCTGATCCGCCGCCCGACCGTGGACGCGCGGCAGCACCCCGGAGAGATCGACTCGCTGCTCTCGCGCGAGTTCATGTTCCTCCTGAACAACTGGATCCTGCTCGGCATGCTCGTGTTCGTGCTCGTCGCGACCACGTTCCCGCTCATCAGCGAGTGGATCCGCGGCGAGACGGTGACGGTCGGGCCCGCCTACTACAACCGCTGGATGGTGCCGCTCGCGCTCTGTCTCCTGTTCTTGATGGGCGTCGGGCCGCTCATCGCGTGGCGCAAGGCGACGGGCAAGAACCTCCGCGAAGCGTTCGTCGCGCCCGCCATCGTCGGCGTGGTGACCGGCGGGCTGCACGCGGCCGTCGGGCCGAGCATCGGCCTGCCGGCCATCGTCGAGAGCTCCGACATCTACGGCACGACCACCGGCGAGGTCCTCGTCGGCGTGATGCGCGTGGCGCCGTTGTTCTGCACCACGCTCGCCGGCTTCGTCGTCGCGACGGTGGCGCAGGAGTTCTGGCGCGGGACCGCGGCGCGCATGCGCGTCACCAAGGAGAGCGCGCCCATCGCGCTCGTGACGATGTTCTCCCGCGCGCGGCGCCGCTACGGCGGCTACGTGGTGCACCTCGGCATCGTCTTCATGTACCTCGGCTTCCTCGGCTCCGCGTACGACATCGAGCGCGAGGACACGCTGGGATCGGGCGAGACGATGGACGTCGCCGGCTTCACGCTGCGCTTCGACCACGCCCACACCGAGGTCGATCCGAGCGCGGACATGCTCTTCGCGGACCTGACGGTCGAGCGCGGTGGCGCGACGGTCGCCCACGTCTCGCCGGCGAAGTTCGTCTATCGCTCGCACCCCGAGATGCCGACCACCGAGGTCGCGATCCGCTCGACGCCGAGCTCCGATCTGTACGCGATCTTGAGCACGGTCGATCCGGAGACGGGCCGCGCGACGTTCCGCGTGATCCACCGCCCGCTCGTGTGGTGGATCTGGTTCGGCGGGCTCATCGTGCTGCTCGGGGCGTTCCTGGCCGCCGCGCCCGGCGTCCGGGATCTGCTCGGCGAGCGCGAGCCGCGGCCGGTCTCGAGGCCGGGGCTCGCGGCGGCAGCGACGCTGCTCGTCGTGCTCGGCGCGGCGGGGATCGCGTTCTACGCGAGCACCGCCTCCGCCCAGGCCGACAGCTCGAGCTCGCTCCACGCGGGCACGGTGGAGATTCACGATCCGGTGGAGCGGCAGGTCTTCGAGCGCTTGCTCTGCGAGTGCGGCGACTGCCAGCGGCTGCCGCTCTCCACCTGTGGCTGCGGCTGGGCCGAGAACATGCGGGCCGAGGTCCGGGGACAGATCGCCTCGGGCATGAGCGTCGTGCAGATCCAGGCGCAGTATCGCGACCGCTTCGGGGCCCAGGCCATCTCGGTGCCCGCCGACGAAGGCCTGGACCGCGCCCTCTGGGCCGCGCCGCTCCTCGGGATCGGGGCGGCGTTCGTCGGGCTCTGGGTGGTGGCTTCGCGCTGGCGTGATCGCGGCCAGGCGGCCGGCGCGAAAGAGAGCGCGGCTCCCGCGCCCGCGACCGAGCGCAGCGAGCTCGACGATCGACTGGACGAGGAGCTGCGCCGCCTCGACGAGTGAGGTCGGCGCCGGCCGCGCGATCACTCGGAATCCGAGCCCGGCCCAACGCTGAGAGCGGAACTGCTCGCTCGCCGCGAGGGCTCACGTTAGCTTGGGTGAATGCGCCTTCGCTTGCCGTTCGCTGCGCTGCTCGTGCTCGCCTCGGGTCCCGGATGCGGCGGAACGCCTGCTCCGGCGGGCGACGCCGGCGCTACCACCGATGGCGGCCATCGCGATGCGGCGACCCGCAGCTGCTTCGTCGACGAAGACTGCAACGACGGCTTCTACTGCAACGGCACCGAGTCCTGCGTCGACGGCCTCTGCGCGCGCACGCCGATCGCCTGCGACGACGGCATCGCGTGCACGCGCGACGTCTGCAACGAGACGACGCACGCGTGCACCTCGCGCGCGCCCGACGAGGACGGCGACGGATACGGCGACGCGCACTGCATGGACGACTTCGGCGCGCCGCTCGGCAACGACTGCGACGACGGCAATCCGATCGTGTACCCGGGCAACCCGGAGATCTGCGACTCGGTCGACGACGACTGCGACCCCACCACGCTCGGCGGCGGCGACGGCGACCACGACGGCACGGTGCCCGTGCTCTGCTGCAACCCCCAGTCCGACGGAACGATGGCGTGCGGTCGCGACTGCAACGACGAGAACCCGACCATCAACTTCCTCGCCACCGAGATCTGCGATCGCATCGACAACGACTGCGACCAGCGCACCGACGAGAACGTGGAGCTCGAGTCCTGGCCCGACTTCGATCACGACGGCTACGGCGACGCCACCGCGACGCCCGAGATCGTGTGCACCGTCCCCAGCTCGCGGGCGAACCAGGGGCACGACTGCGGCGACACGAACGCCGCCGTGCATCCGCTCGCCACCGAGCTCTGCAACGGGGTCGACGACGACTGCGACGGGAGCACCGACGAGGGCGCGAGCGCGACCTGCGCGCGCGCCGGCTCGAGCCTCGAGTGCATCGCCGGGCACTGCACGGTGATCGCATGCGACGCGGGCTACTTCGACTGCAACGGAGCGGCGAGCGACGGCTGCGAGGTCTCGCTGTGCGACCAGTCCGATCAATGCGGCGTCTGCGGGAACAGTTGCGGCACCAGCGCGCGCCTCTGCGACGTGGGCATGTGCGTCGGCTCGGTCGACCTGCTCGCGACCCGAACGGGGCTCGTGACCGACGCGATGACCGGCGCTCCGATCGCCGGCGCCACCGTCACGACGGTCGACATCTGCCCCGCGATCACGGCCACGACCCTCGCCAACGGCACCTTCTCGCTCGAGATCCGCGAGCACTACGCCCCACGCTGGGTCCGGATCACGGCACCGGGCTACGCGACGCACGTGCAGCCGCTGAGCGACCCGAACATGCGCATCTTCTCGTCGGCCATCGTCGACGCTTGGCGCGCCGACCCGGACGCGGCCGTCACGCCCAGCGCGGCGCGGGCCATCTTCGTCGCCACCGGCGATGCGATCACCTCGGACGTCCTGCACGGCGGGAACGTGGGCCCGAGCAACACGTACTCCGGATCGGACCTCGCCCAGCTCGTCGGCGGCTACGACGGAACCGTGTTCATGGGCGCGCAGCCGGGCCGCATGCAGGCCGGCGGCGATGCGGACGTGGGCGGCGGATGCACGGCGCACTGCACGCCCCACTACGATCTCTGGCTCGAGCCGGGCGCCGTGACGCACATCCCGTCGGGGTTCGCGTGCGGGATGACGTGCTGATCGCGACGCGCCGACCTCTCAGCCGAAGTGCGCGGCGGCGATGCGCACGCCCATGAGCGAGTCCCGGTAGGGCGAGGACCCGCGGTCGGCGCCGGCCGCGCCCGCGATCACCATGAGCGGCAAGAGGTGCTCTTCTCGGGGGTGACACTCGCGCGCGCGCGGCGCGCTCGACCACGCGGTGAGGCGCGCGTCGCGCTCGGCGGCGGGGAGCGCGACGGTCTCGCTCAGCCAGTCGTCGAACTCGAGCGAGGCGGGCCCGGCCGACGCGCGGCCGAAGCCGCGCATGTTGTGGTAGCTCATGCCGCTGCCGACGATCAGGACGCCCTCGCCCCGGAGCGGCGCCAGCGCGCGGCCGATGGCGAGGTGCGTCGTCGGATCGAGCCCGGCCTTCAGCGAGAGCTGGATCGTGGGCACGTCCGCGCTCGGATACGTGAGCTTGAGCGGCACGAAGGTGCCGTGGTCGTAGCCGCGGGCTGCGTCCTCCGCGCTCTCGATGCCGGCCGACGCCAAGAGCGAGCGCACGCGTGCGGCGAGCTCGGGCGATCCCGGAGCCGGCCACGTGATGGTGTACGACTCGGGCGGGAAGCCGTAGTAGTCGTAGAGCATCGGCGGGCGTGGCGAGGTCATCACCGTCGGCACGCGCTCCTCCCAGTGTGCCGAGATCATCAGCACCGCCCGCGGTGTCGCGAGCGACGAGAGACCGCGGAGGTAGCTCGCCAGGTGCTCGAGCTCGCGCGGATCACCCATCCCGAGATCGACGAAAGGCCAGGGCCCGCCGCCGTGAGGCAGGTAGATCACCGGAAGCCGTTCGGACGCCGTGGTTCCCATCGAGCCCTGCCCTCCTCGACCGATCGATGGCTCGCCTGCACCGGTGCCTTCCGGAGCGAGCGGTCCCCGCTGCGCGCTCCCCCGCTCGGGGGTACACGCCGTCGCGACGAGCGCTGCGCCGGCGACACCGGCGAGGACCTCGCGGCGCGTGAGCTTGTCGGTGGTCATGGGCCGATCGTGCGGCATCGCCCTCGTTTCACAAGCCCTGCTCGCGGCAACGCGCCGTTCCCGGGTGGGAACGGTGCCCGGGCTGCTACACCAGGGCGATGAGCGACGACGAGACGCGCATCGAGCGCGACGACGCAGCGCCGGACGACGCGAGCGAGCTGCCGGAGCGTATCCTCGTTCCGTGGGATCGCTTGAGCGAGCGAGCCCTCCGGAGCGTCATCGAGGAGTTCGTCACACGCGAAGGCACCGAGTACGGCGAGCACGACGTGCCCCTCGAAGACAAGGTTCGTCAGGTGCGCCGGCAGCTCGAGCGCGGGGAGGTCGTCGTCCTCTTCGATCGGAAGACCGAGACGGTGAACCTCGCGACGGCACGGCAAGCGCGCGCGGCCGGCGCGTGACGCGACGATTCCGGACCTGCAGGCACTGGATCAGGGCACCAGCAGCACCGAGCCCGTCGTCTCGCGCGCTTCGAGCGCGCGGTGCGCGGCGGCCGCGTCCTTCAGCGCGAAGCGCTGGCGCGCCTCGACACGCAAGTGGCCTCGCGCGATCACGTCGAAGAGCGAGGCGGCGATCGCGTCTTGGTCCGCGGTCTCGCGCGCGTACGTCGCGATCGTGGGGCGAGTGACGTAGAGCGAGCCCTTGGCGGAGAGCGTCAGCAGATCGAGTGGTGCCGGCGGTCCCGAGGCGTTGCCGAAGCTCACCCCCATACCGCGGGGCGAGAGGCAGTCGAGCGTCCGGAGGAACGTGTCCTTGCCGACCGAGTCGTAGGCCACGGGCACCCCTCGGCCGGACGTGATCTCGCGGACGCGCGCCACGAAGTCCTCACGCCGGTAGAGGATCGTGTGGTGGGCGCCGTGCGCGCGTGCCAGGGCCGCCTTCTCGTCGCTGCCGACGGTCCCGATGACGGTCGCGCCGAGGTGCGCGAGCCACTGGCAGGCGAGCAGCCCCACGCCGCCGGCGGCGGCATGGAAGAGCACCGTCTCGCCGGCCGCGATCGGGCGCACGCGGCGCACGAGCATCTCGACCGTCATGCCCTTGAGCATCACGGCCGCCGCCACGTCGTCGGCGATCGCGTCCGGCAGGCGGATCAGACGATCGGCCGCGACGTTGCGGCGCTCGCTGTAGGCGCCCGGGCGAGCCGCCGACGCGTACGCGACGCGATCGCCCACCTTCACGCGCGTCACGTCGGGCGCCACTTCCTCCACGACGCCGGAGGCCTCCACCCCGAGCGTCGCGGGCATCGGCAGCGCGTAGAGCCCGCTCCGATGGTAGGTGTCGATGTAGTTCACGCCGATGAAGGCGTGCCGCACGCGCGCCTCGCCGGCGGCGAGGGCGGGCACGTCGATCGTGTCGATGGCGATGGCGTCCGGTCCGCCAGGAGCGCGCACGAGCGCGGCGAGGGTCTTCATCGGGCAGACTCTACGACTCCCCGGCCGCGCCGGGCACCCCTCACGGCAGCTCGTCGGGCCCCATCCGATCCGCCACGATCGGCAGGCCGCTCGGGACCTCGCGCGGCGCGCCCGCGGCCGGCGGCAAGGCCTGCTCGGTACGCGAGCTCAGCGTGCCCAGGAAGACGAGCAGCGCGGTGACCTCGTCGTCGGAGAGCGCGCGCAGTGGGCGCGTGTCGGGATCGAGGTTCGCGAGGATCGCTTCGTCCTGCTCGTGGTGCACCTGCCCCGAGAGGTCGCTCGGGAGGCTGGTGGCGTCGTAGCGCGCGAGCGATCCTTCGGGATCGAGGTGGTGCCGCACGGCCAGCTCGAGCGTGTCGTACGCGCCGTCGTGCATGTACGGCGCCGTGAGCCAGACGTTGCGAAGCGGCGGCGTACGGAACGCGAAGCGGTCGGCAGGATCCTGGGTGACGGCGAAGCGTCCCTCGTCGAGGTGCGCCTCGTCGCGGCCCGGGCCGATCTGCGGAACACCGATGTCGTGGAACTCGCCGTCCGAGAGGAGCGGGCCGTCGTGGCAGCGCGCGCAGCCGGCGTCGCCGAAGAAGAGGAGCGCTCCCTGGCGCGCCCAGTCGTCGAGCGCGTCGTCGCGGCCTGGCTCGCTGACCGAGCCGAGGTAGTCGTCGAACGGCGTGTCCGTGAGCTCCCAGAGCCGCGACTCGAACGCGGCGATCGCCCGCGCCACGTGCACGATGGAGATCTCGGCGAGCGGCACGTCGGGGAACGCGGCCGAGAAGAGCGCGCGGTAGCCATCGATGGCGAGCAGGCGCGCGACGACGGCGGTCCAGATCGCACCGGGATCGGTGTCGTCGATCGCACCGAGCTCGTTCGGCTCCCCGTCGGTGGCGACGTCGCCGACGAGCCCGCGCATCTCGCGCCGATCGAGGAGCGGCAGGAGCGCCTGCGCTTCGAGCAAGGACGAGAGGCCCGTCGGCAGCGCGACCGGACCGACGATGGCGCCGCGCTCGCGGGCGAGCCGGCCGTCCCAGAACATCGCGTCGAGCGCGCCACGGTTGAAGAGGTCCACCGACGCGCGCGACAGGCGCGCACCGTCGCGCCCGACCGAGAGGTGCCGCGCGTCGCTCGCGTGGAGCGTCGGCAGATGACAGGTCGCGCACGCGATCTCGCGATTGCCCGAGAGCTCCGGATCGAAGAACAGGAGCTGACCGAGCGCCACGAGCTCGCCGTTGCCGACCTCCACGCGCCGAGGCGAGTACACCCCGGCGGCTGCCACCCGCGCGCGCAGATCCGCGGGGCTGGGCTCGCACGCGGCGAGCACGAGCGTCCCGAACAGAGCCCAGCCCCAGGCGAGTCGGCGCATGCGGTCCCCTCCTCGGTCAGTGCGTCTCGCGATACAGCAGCTCGACGTGGACCGTGCCGCTGTCGCCCGATCCGTCGGCGATCACCCGTCGCCAGCCGTTCTCTTCGACGATCTGCAGGTCGAGGTCCTGCTGGACGAAGGCCGAGCAGCCCGGGCCACTGCACACGAACAGACCCGCGGCCTCGCACGAGGCGCCCGTCACGGTGCTCCCCTCTCCCGGGGCCACGTCCTCGATCGGCGGAACGGGACGCCCCTGATCGTCCACCGGCCCTCCGCCGCCCAGGCCGTAGGGGTCGGTGGCGAGCGAGCCGAGCGGGCACGCCGAGAGCTGCACCTCCAGGCTCGGCCCGTCGATGAAGAAGGTGCCGACGTCGCCGTTGCGCGACGCGACGATGGTCGCTTCGCCCACCATGCTCGTGTCGAGCGGCTGACCGTCCACCTCGCCCGTGACGCCGAGCATCTGCACCTCGAGAGACGTGTCGCCAGGCGGCGCGCCGGCGCATCCGGCGAGGATCGTGAAGAGAGCGAGCAGCGAGCGTTTCATCGGAGCCTCCTCGTTGGGACCGTCTTCCGACGGCTCGAGCACAGGAGCCGCGAGGCCGGTCGACCGGCTCACGACGTCCGCGCGATCGTGGCGGCTCGGGGCCTCGGCCCGATCGTGGCGGCTCCCGCTCACGGCGAGGGCGGGCCGTCGCAGACCGCGACCTCGAACGTCGCGCCGTAGGGCTGGAGGAGGACCTCGGTCTCGACGTCGAACAGATCGATCTCGAGAGGCACGCCCATCGGTGGGACGGGGTAGCTCGCGTAGCGACCCAGCTCGCACGAGCAGGGGGTTCCGGCGCCCGAGCGCACCACGAGATCGCACGGGACCGGGGCGCCGCCATCGCACTCGGCCGGCGCGCCCGAGAGCAGCGTGAGCCGCAGCGTCGCCGGTCGATCGCTCGTTCGCGCGATCCGCACCCACGATCCGGCACGCGTCTCGACGATGCCGAAGCCTTGGTCGATCGCGCAGCCCCACGGCTCGCGCGAGGTGACCTGGACGACGCTGCAGCCGAACGAGGGCGCAGCGAGCCCGAGGGCGCCCTCACACGCCTGGCGCGCGCGCTCGTCGTCGAGCACGCGCACCTCGTCCACGCACCCGGGGCTCGCCCCGAGAGCGATCGAGAGCGCGAGGAACGCGCTCGTCGCGCGCGAGGACGGAGCCGCCACGATGGGAGGATGCCTCAGCGCGCCGGGTCGGCTCACGAGGCTGCGTCGCCTCGCCCCGAGCCCATTCGTTTCGAGCACTTGCACGTTTCGCGAGCCGCTTTCCGGAGTTGAGGGATCCTGGGCTCGAGCGTCCGTGACGTCGTCTCTCCGCATCCCCGTGGTGACCGAGCTCCCGCGCGCGTCGTTCCAGGACGACGCCGAGCTGGTGCGCCGCGCGCGCGAGGGCGACCGCTGGGCCGAGGAGGCGCTCTACCGGCGCCACGTGCGCGCCGTGACGAACGCGGTGACGCGCCTGCTCGGCCGCAGCGCCGAGGCCGACGACGTCGTCCAGGACACCTTCGTGCGCGCGCTCGAGCGCCTCGACGACGTGCGCGACGGCGTGGCCTTCCGCGCGTGGATCCAGCGCATCGCCGTGACCCTCTGCCATCGCCGCTTCCGCAAGCGCAAGCTCCTGCGCGTGCTGGGGCTCGATCGCGGAGACGAGGGCGACGCGACGCTCGCGGCGAGCGCCCGCGAAGGCACGCGGCCCGACCTCTTGATCGAGCTGCGCGAGATCGATCGCACGCTCGGGGCTCTCTCGTTCGCGTCACGGAGCGCGTGGATCCTCCACCGGGTGGAGGGCTGGACGCTCGAAGAGACCGCCGACGCGCTCGAGGTCTCGCTGGCCACCGCCAAGCGCCGGCTCTCGGAGGCCGACGCGCGCGTCGAGGCGCTCCGACACGGAAGGGAGGCCCACCGATGACGCTGCGGCGCGAGCTGCGCGAGTCGCTCGGCGAGCCTCATCACGAGGCGCGCGCGCACGCGAACTGGGAGGCCGTCGAGCGGCGGCGGCGGCCGACGCCCGCGTTCCCGGCGCGACGAGGGATGCTCGCGCTGGGCCTCGCGGCGGCGGCGCTGGTGGCGGTGGGCGTGCTCGCGATGCCGCGCGCGCCCGGTCCGCTGCGGACGCCCGACGGTGCCGAGGCACACGGGCTGCTCGCCGGCGCGGCCACCACGCTCGACGACGGCTCGGTGATCACGCTCGCGGGCACGGCGCGCCTCGAGGTGCTCGAGAACGCGGGCGACCACGTCCGCCTCTGGCTCCACGAAGGCGAAGCGCACTTCGACGTCGTCCCCGGCGGGCCGCGGCGCTGGGCGATCGAGAGCGGCGGCGTCACGGTCGAGGTGCTCGGCACCTCCTTCGTCGTGCATCGCGACGGCGACACCGTCCGGGTCGCGGTCGATCGCGGCAGCGTGCTCGTGCGGGGGCCCACCGCGCCGGGAGGCATGCAGCGCCTGCACGCCGGCGAGTCGATCACGGTCGCCGTCGAGGCGCGCGCGCTCGCGGCGGCGCCGACCGCGTCGTCGGGCCGCGCCCCAGCGCCCGAGACGCCGGATCTCGCGCCATCTCCTCCGCCGTCGGCCGCGAGCGACGCGCCGCCGGCGCATCGGGCCTCGATCACGGCCGTCGTCGCGGAATCGCGGCAGGCCGACGAGGAGGCGCCACGCACGGAGCCGCCGAGCGCGGAAGCCCCGGAGGCCGTCGCGGCGCGGCTTCGTGACGTCGACACGCTGCGCGCCCAGGGCCGCATCGACGAGGCCGTCGCGCTGCTCGTCACGATCGAGGACGACCCGAGCGCCGGGCGGGAGCGACCGCTCGCGGCGTACACGCGCGCGCGCTTGCTCCTCGATCGGCGCGACGAGCCGGGTGAAGCAGCCTCGGCGATCGAGCGCGCGATCGCGCTGGGCTTGCGCGCTCCCCTGCTCGAGGACGCGCGCGCGCGCCGGGTCGAGGCGCTCGCGCGCGCCGGAGACACCGAAGGGGCGCGAGCGGCAGCCGCCGAGTATCGCGCCCAGCATCCGCAGGGTCGCTGGGCCGCCGACGTCGATCGATGGTGCGCCGCGCCCTGATCGCGGCATCGCTCGCGGTGCTCGCCTGGGCGGCGCCGGTGCGGGCGCTCGACGTGCGCCTGCCTCCGTGCGCTCCGGCCGACGTGGACACCGCGCTCCTCGCCGAGCTCTTGGTGATCGAGCTGGGCGATCGCGCCCTCGAGGTGAGCCTCGGGCCGGCGCTCTGCGAGGTCGGCCGTGACGAGCTCGACGTGGACGTCGTCGATCCGTCGACCGGCGTGCACGCGCACGACGTGATCACGCTCCAGGCCGACGCCGATCCGCGAGCGAACGCGCGCACGATCGCGCTCGCGATCGCCGAGCGAGCGCCTCGAGCCCTGGCACGCGCGAGCGCGCCCGGCCCGAGCGAGCCGGAGCCCGACGCAGCAGGCGAGCGGGCGAGCGAGCCCGATGCGCCCCCGGCCGAGCCGGCCGCGGGGCTGGCGTCTCCGACCTCGCCACCCCCGCCCGACGACGACGACCTCGACGCGGTGGAGATCGCGGACCCGGGCCTGCCGCCGACGATCGGCGTCGCGGCCCTCGGTCGTCTCTCTCCGGTGCACCCGTCGTGGCTGCTCGGCCTGCGCCTCTCGGTCGGCGCGAGCTTCGATCCGAGCTGGGCGCTCCGCGCGGACCTGGCACCGAGCTGGGCCCGCGCGAGCGTGAGCGAAGGCGATGTCGACGCCGTCGTCACGGCCGCCGGTCTCTCGCTCGTGGCGACGTTGCTGCGCTCGCCCGCGCTCACGCTGAGCGCGCTCGCGCGCGTCGAGGTGGGAACGCTCCTCGCGATGGGCTGGGTCGGGGCAGCGAGCACGGGCGAGCCCACGGTGCATCCGTGGATCACCGCCGGCCTCGGCGCGGAGCTGGGCTACGCCGTCTCGGGCGACATCACGCTGACGGCCGAGCTCGATGCATCGGCGCTCCTCTGGGGCACGCGCGTCTCGACGTGGCCGAGCGGCACCCAGATCGACCTGTCCTACGCGCTACTCGACCTCGCGCTCGGCGTGCGCATCGCGCTCTGACGACCCGACGCCGTCAGACGCGGTAATTCGGCGCTTCCTCGGTCACGACCACGTCGTGCACGTGGCTCTCCTTCAGGCCCTGCGCGCTCTGGCGGACGAACTTCGCCTTCGTGCGCAGCTCGGCGATCGAGCGGCAGCCGGTGTAGCCCATGCCGGCGCGCAGGCCACCGACGAGCTGGTAGACGACGTTGCCCAGCGAGCCGCGGTACGGGACGCGGCCCTCGATGCCCTCCGGCACGAGCTTGCCCGCGTCCTCGACGTCGCCCTGTGCGTAGCGGTCCTTGCTGCCGCGGCGCATCGCGCCGAGCGAGCCCATGCCTCGGTACTGCTTGTAGCTGCGGCCCTGGTAGAGCACGACCTGGCCAGGCGTCTCGTCGGTGCCCGCGAAGAGCGAGCCGACCATGACGCTCTCGGCGCCGGCGGCGATCGCCTTCACGAGATCGCCCGAGAACTTGATGCCGCCATCGGCCACCACGGGCACGTCGTGCTTGGCGGCGGCGCGCGCAGTCGGCGATCGCCGTGACCTGCGGCACGCCCCACGCCCGCGACGATGCGCGTCGTGCAGATCGAGCCGAGCCCGATCCCCACCTTCACCGCGTCGGCGCCGGCGAGGATGAGCGCCTCGGTGGCCTCGGCCGTCGCGATGTTGCCGGCGATGAGCTGCGTGTGCGGGTGCTCGCTCTTGGTGGCCTTCACGGCGTCGATCACGCCCTTGCTGTGGCCGTGCGCGGTGTCGATCACCAGCACGTCGACGCCTGCGGCGACGAGCGCCGCCGCGCGCTCGGCGGCACCGGCCCCACCCCGATCGCCGCCGCCACGCGCAGGCGGCCTTTCCCGTCCTTGTTCGCGTGCGGGTACTTCTCGGCCTGGAGCAGATCCTTGATCGTGATGAGCCCGACGAGCGCGCCTTGGTCGTCGGTCACGAGCAGCTTCTCGATGCGATGCGCGTGCAGCAGCTCCTTGCTGCGCTCCTGCGAGACGCCGAGCGGCACCGTCACGAGCTTGCGCGTCATGAGGTTGCCGACGGGCTGCGCCAGGTTCTGCTCGAAGCGCACGTCGCGGCTCGTCAGGATGCCGACCAGCTTCCCGCTCTCCACCACCGGCAAGCCCGAGATGTCGTGCTTGCGCATCGTCTCGAAGGCGTCGCGCAGCGAGCGCGTCGGCTCGATCGTCACCGGGTCGAGCACCATGCCGCTCTCGGCGCGCTTGACCTTGAGCACCTCACGCGCCTGATCGGCCGGCGAGAAGTTCTTGTGCACGACGCCGATCGCGCCCTCGCGCGCCATCGTCACGGCCGTCCGCCACTCGGTCACGGTGTCCATCGCGCTCGACAGGATCGGCACGTTCAGCTTCAGCTCGCGCGTGAGCCGCGTCTTCACGTCCGCGTCGGCAGGCAGGAAGTCCGAGTAGCCCGGCTGGAGCAGCACGTCGTCGAACGTCAGCGCCATGCGCGGGTGATCTTCGATCATCGGAACCTCCGTGTGTGCCGGCCGGGGAAGGCGAGCAGTATAGGGAGGTGCGCTCCGGGGTCTACCCCGCCGTCCGGGGTAGCTCACGGAGGCCCGGCAGCCGTCCCGACTTCGCGCAGGAAATCAAGGCGTCGCGACGAGAGAGCCCGTCTGGTAGTCGCTCGTGGCCGGATCGCCCTCGCAGTCGCCGATCACCGGCGAGAAGCGCAGGGTCACGCGGCTGTTGGGCGGCACGTTCGCGAAGAAGGGGTTCGCCACGTCCACGTCGATCACGCTCGAGCCGGCCGGCGGCGGGCCGACCGTCACGAGCTCGACCACGCGCGCGCTGCTCGAGCCCCCACCGTCGCCCGGCTCCGGGATCGAGGCATCGCCGCTGCCGCCGATGATCGCCGCGACGTTCACCCGCGGCGCGCTCGGGGCCATGCCGCAGGCCGTGAGCTCGACGTGCACGTGGGCCATCATCGCCGGGTCGTTCAGCGTGATGCGCTCGGGGGTGAGCGAGCCGGCGGTGACCACCGCGTACGTGTACGGGCGGCAAGCCTCGACGTACTCGCCCCGGCAGCTCCGCGTCATCGGCGGATCGACCGGCGTGGTGCAGGCCACCGAGAGCGCGAGCGGAGCGAGGACGATCGCGGAGCGACGCATCGCGGAGTTGTAGACCTGCCACGCGATCCGCGCCCGCGCCGCCTCAGGGGCGCGAGCTGCGCGCCGGATCTTCGGCGGCCGGCGTGGGCTCGGCGGCATCGTCGACCAGGCGACGCGGGCGGCCCGTGGCCACGCGCGACAGGTCGAGCACCGCCTCGATCACGCCGAGCGTGACGTAGCCCGCCAGGAGCCACACGAGCGCGACGCTCCAGTGGAAGACCACCATCATCGCGATCGTCGAGCCCACCGCGCCGAGCACGAAGAGCATCGAGCCGACCGAGAGCTTCACGTTCTTGAACGAGCGGAACTTGATGGTGCTGACCATGAAGAACGAGAGCACGAGCACGATCGCCAGCACGATCTCGGGGTGGCGGTCGAGGCGCAGCGCGGGCACGTCGAGGAACCAGTTCGCCACGACGAGCGCGACCACGATGCCGGCGGCGCCCGGGATCGGGAGGCCGAGGATGAACTTGCTGGGCTTCTTGGGCGCGCCGCCCGCGCCCATCGCGAGCACGTTGAAGCGCGCGAGGCGGATCGCGCCACAGCCGAGGAAGAGGAAGCTGACGACGAGGCCCAGCACGCCGAGCTGGTGCAGCGACCAGCGATAGAGCAGCACGGCCGGGGCCGCGCCGAAGCTCACGATGTCGGCGAGCGAGTCGATCTGCACGCCGAACGCGCTCTGGGTCTTGGTCAGGCGCGCGACGCGCCCGTCGATCGTGTCGAAGAACATCGCGAACACGATCAGGATCGACGCGTTGTAGAAGGCCTCCGGGCTGACGTCCCCACCGCTCGTCGTCGTGGTGACGCCGCCGGGAATCGGCACCGACGCGGAGGTGCACACGAGCATCGCGTAGAAGCCGCAGAAGATGCTCGAGAGCGTGAAGAGGTTCGGAAGGATGAACAGGGTCTTCCGCAAGTCGACGCGCATCGTTCAGCCCACCCTCGTTTGCCGAGCCCGGAAAGCGTACGCGAGAGCCGCGGAGGATGTTCCGGTTCTCGCGACGCGCAACCCGACCGTGGCCGTACCGTGACCGGGCGCCGCCCCGGGGGAAAGAGGTATGCCCATCGCCTCGGGCGGGGGCGTCATGGCTCTTGGGTCGCCTCCAGCTCGGCACGCGCCTCCGCGAGCGCGTGGTTGCACAGGCGGACCGTCCCCGTGCGATCGCAGGCACGGGCGTAGTCGGCACCGGCAGCGGCGCTGTCACCGGCCTCGTGCTCGAGCCAAGCGCGCGTCTCGATCACGCGGAGCCCGCCCGCCGCTTCGTAGGCGTCGAGCGCCTCGAGGCGCATGCCGAGCGGCGCCGAGCCCCCCTCGACCGCCAGCCAGCCGAAGTAGGCGCGTCGGGCGATCGGGGACATTCCGTCCGTGGGCGCGAGCCCGTGGATGGCGTTCCATCGCGCGTGGAACATCGCCCGGAGGACGAGCTCGGAGGCGACGCGGTGCCCGCCGACGACGGCGCCGTAGCGCTCGAGCATCACGGGGAAGGCGCCGAGCTCGGAGGCGCGCTCCTCGTCGCTCGAGCCGCCCTCGCCCCGCAGCGCCGGCATCAGCCGGGCCACGTCCCCCGCGCGCGCCGCCGGGAGCGCATCGCCCTGCTCCGCCATGCGCACGGCGATCTCTCGGAGGCTCGCCGCGCGCTGGGAGGCTTGCTCCGGGAAGTCGTTGCGCTGCACCTCGGCCAAGCCGTGCTCGAGGTAGAGCCGGCGCCGTCGGACCTCGTCCTCGCTCTCGGGCGCGTGCGCGGCCAGCGCCGCTTGGGCCGCGAGCTCGGCCGCGACGTCGGCCGCCGGCAGGGCCAGGACCGGAGGCTCGGAGGGAGGCGCCGCGCGCGGCGTGGCCCACAGGGTGGACAGCCCGGCGGGGATCACGACCGCGAGCACCAAGCCGATGCGCTCGGGGGTGCGCGAACCGGGCGACGATGCGGTATCGGACGACACGATGTCCTTTCCTCGACGAGCAGGCACGTTATATTCGCGAGCCCCAGGGTAACGAGAGCGGGAGCGCCTCGGAAAGCGATTCGTGACCAACAACCGCCAGCACGAGCGACTGCCGATCGTCTTCCCCGTCATCCTCGTCCACGAGGGACGCGAGATCCCGGCCGAGTCGCGGAACCTGAGCGCCGGCGGGATGAACGTCTTCGGCGGCACCGAGATCCCGTTCGGCGCCAGCATCCGCGTCCGCGCGACGCTCCCCGGGGGCCAAGAGCTCGACGTGCCGGCGACGGTGCGCTGGATCCGCGAGGGCGCGATCGGCGTACAGTTCGGCTCGCTCCGCGCCAAGGAGACGTGGGCGATCCACCAGCTCGTCAAGCAGGCGGAAGCGCCCAAGACCTGAACACGCCGCTCGCGGCGCCCGTCGCTCGTCCGATCCGGAGGAAACATGGATCTCTCGTTCACGTCCGAGCAGGAAGCTTTCCGCGCCGAAGTGCGCGCCTTCATCGCGAAAGAGATGCCGCCCGCCGTCAAGAAGAAGGCCGACGACGACGGCCACTTCGAGATGGACGAGGTGATGGACTGGCACCGCGTGCTGGCGAAGAAGGGCTGGATCGCCCCGCACTGGCCCAAGGAGGTCGGCGGCACCGGCTGGGACGCGGCCCAGCGCTTCATCTTCGGCGAAGAGCTCGAGCGTAGCGGCGCGCCGGTGCTCTCGCCCTTCGGGCTCTCGATGGTCGGCCCGCTGATCATCCAGTTCGGCAACGACGCACAGAAGAAGCGCTACCTGCCGAAGATCCTCAGCGGCGAAGAGAAGTGGTGTCAGGGCTACAGCGAGCCCGAGGCCGGCAGCGATCTCGCGTCGCTGCGCACGACCGCCGTCGACGACGGCAAGGGCAACCTCGTCGTGAACGGCCAGAAGACGTGGACGACGTACGCGCAGTACGCCGACTGGATCTTCTGCCTCGTGCGCACGAACCAGACGGTGAAGAAGCAGGCCGGCATCTCTTTCCTGCTCATCGACATGAAGACGCCGGGCGTGAAGGCGGTGCCGATGCTGACGACGGGCCACACGCCCGCGTTCTGCGACACGTACTTCGACAACGCGGTGGTCCCGAAGGAGAACGTCGTCGGCCCGATCGACGGCGGGTGGTCGATGGCCAAGGCGCTGCTCGGCCACGAGCGCACGCTCATCGGCGCGGTCGGCACGAGCACGCGCGCGCTCCAGCGCGTCAAGCGCATCGCGAAGGCGACGAGCGTCGACGGAAGGCCCGCGATCGAGCACCCGGGCTTCGTCGGCAAGATCGCGCGCCTCGAGATCCGCCTCGAGTCGCTCCGCATGCAGAACTACCGCGCGCTCGCGGGCGCCCAGCTCGGGCACGCGCCGGGGCCGGAGAGCTCGATCCTGAAGATCCGTGGCGCCGAGATCCTCCAGCAGTGCTTCGAGCTCGCGATGGAGATCATGGGCCCGGACAGCGTGAGCTGGTTCAACGAGGCGGGCGTCGTGGATCCGGGCGAGCAGTGGATCGCCAGCACGATGAACTACACGCGCGCGACCACGATCTACGGCGGGTCGAACGAGATCCAGCGGAACGTCATCGCCAAGTGGATCCTGGGGCTTCCGGCCAACGCGTGAAGCGGCAGCAGTAGAGCGAACGAACGGAGCAGGTGAGACGATGGACTTCGAGCTGACTGCCGAACAGAAGATGTTGTCGGAGCAGGCCGCGAGCTTCGCCAAGAAGAGCTCGCCCGTGGAGCGCTTCCGCAAGCTCCGCAGCACCGCCGAGCGCGACGTGGTCGAGCACGGCTGGGAGCCGAAGGTGTGGAAGGAGATGGCGGGCCTCGGCTGGCTCGGCCTCTTCTATCCGGAAGAGGTCGGCGGCATGGGGCTGCGCTTCTTCGACACCGCGCTCGTGATCGAGAAGCTCGGCACGACGCTCGTGCCCGAGCCCCTGATCGCGTCGGCGGTGCTCGCCGGCACGGCCGTGTGGAAGTCGGGATCGACGGCGCAGTCCAAGGCGATCCTCGAGCCGATGATCGAGGGGCGCACGAGCCTGGCGCTCGCGTGGGGCGAGCGGCAGGGCCGCTACGACGCGCGCAACGTGGCGACGACGGCCAAGAAGGCCGGCAGCGGCTTCGCGATCACCGGTGAGAAGATCTTCGTCGAGAACGGGCACGCGGCGGACGTGATCGTCGTGTCGGGCAAGACCGACGCGGGGATCGCCCTCTTCGCGGTGCCGAAGGGCACGAAGGGCCTGAGCGTCCAGCGCATCAAGACGATGGACGGCAAGGCCGCCGCGATGGTGAGGCTCGAGGGCTGCGAGGTGGGCGCCGACGCGCTGCTCGGCGAGCCCGGCGAGAAGGCCGCGCAGGCGCTCGAAGCGGCGCTCGATCTCGCGGCCGCGGCCGCGTGCGCCGAGGGCCTCGGCATCGCGAGCACGGTGCTCGACATGACGGTCGCGTACCTCAAGACGCGCAAGCAGTTCGGCGTGCCGATCGGGAGCTTCCAGGTGCTCCAGCACGCGGCCGTCGACATGTTCGTCGAGGTCGAGCTCCTGCGCAGCACGGGGATCCTCGCGGCCGTGCGCGCCGACGCCGACGCACATGGGCAGGGGGACGTGGAGGAGCGCAAGCGCGCGATCTCGATCGCCAAGGCGCAGCTCGCCGTGGGCGGCAAGCGCGTCGTGCAGCAGGCGGTGCAGCTCCACGGCGGCATCGGCATCACCGACGAGCACGACATCGGCCTCTACTTCAAGCGCATGAGCGTGCTCAACGCGAGCTACGGCGACGAAGAGCACCACCTCTCGCGCTACACCGCGCGCGCGGCGTTCGCCGCGGCGGCGGGCTGATCCGCTCGCGTGCACCACTCCGGATCGCCGGCCACTCGGTGCCGACGAACGATCGGTGGATCGCGGCGATCGTGATCCCGCCGGTGCGCACTTCGTGAGGTTGCCGCAGCTTCCGCGCATCGGAGCGAGCGCGACAGCGGGTGGAGCGGCGGAGTAGTCTGCGCGGGATGGAACGGTCTCTCTCGCTCGCGCTCGCGCTCGCGCTCGCGCTCGGTGCCTGTTCGCACTCGGCCCCCGCCGAGACGCACGACACGACCCTGCACGACGAGACGCCTCCTGCCGCGCAGCTGCCGGGCAACGCGGCCGTGCGCGCGCGGCTCGCGGCGCTCCCGGCGCCGCCGTCGCCGTGGACGACGCCGGTGGCGGCGCTCACGCCGGCGGACTTCGTCGCGCTCTGCCCTTACCTCGACCAGAACGTGCACCTCGAGGGGTCCACCGTGACGTGCCCCGACGGATCGACCGCGCAGGTCACCGAGCACCACTGCGAGCCCGAGAGCTGGGCGCAGGCGGCGCGCAGCCTTCCCTGCGCGATCACGCTCGGCGAGATCACGGCCTGCCGCCTCGCGATGGTCGAGCATCCCTGCGACAGCGGCGCCTACGGCGAGAACCTCGACGAGTGCGAGGCGTTCGAGGCCTGCACGTGCGACGGATCGCGCGCGCCGGAGGTGACGCAATGAGCCGCGAGAGGTGCCCGCCCCGAGAGACCCGGACGGGAGCGGCACGACGCTGGGCGTTGCTCGCGCTGGCGGTGCTCGCCGCCACCAGCGTCGCCCACGCCGACGTGCAGTTCGAGCGCCACGACGTGGCGACGATCTTCTTCATCGACAAGAGCGACGACCACAACCGCGTCGACTACGGCATCCACCTCGACACGAGCTGTCATCCGGCCAGCGGCTCGCCGATGGAGGTCTACTGGCGCGAGTTCGAGAACGGCGCGGGCGGCCGCGTGACGCACGGGCTCAACATGTTCGAGGGGCCCGTGTACGGCGTGGGCTCGCAGCGCGTCAGCGCCACGCGCGACGACGGCGTCACGATGGACGTCGTGATCCGCGCGCTCTCGTCGCGTCCTCTCCAAGTCCACACCGCGCGCGTACCCCACGGCTGCTCGGCGCGGGCGCAGACGACGGTCGCCGGCACGCAGGCCTACCTCGACCACGTGCACCTCACCCTCGGCGACGGCCCCGGCTCGCTGCGCTTCGCCGACATCTATGGCGTCGCGGTCGAGGGCGGCGCCAACGTGCACGAGCACATCGTGCACTGAAAGACGCGACCGGGCGCGGCCCGCGGATTGCGCGGAGCGCAGGTCATGAGGCCCGCGCCAGCCGTTCGAGCCATTTCGCCGTCCAACTTCCGGTCGATCGCGGGCGGCTTCGCCCGACTCGGCGCGATCGCGGGACTGCACGCGGCGCTCCTCGGGGGCTGCGATGCCTCGCTCGCGTTCCCGTCGAGCTACGACGCCGCACCGACCCCTCGCGACGCGGGTGCCGGCGGGCGCGGCGACGCCGCCGCGCTCTCGCGGGACGGCGGCCTCGCCGCGGACGCCTCCGCTGCCACCGACGCCTACGCCGCGCCGGACGCCTTCACCGCCGACGCCGGGCCTGCCGCGTGTGATTGCTTCGACGGGCACGGCACGTACTGCGAGGCCGAGGTCGCAGCCTACGCCGCGAGCGAGGGCTGCGTCGCGCCGGCCTCGGCGAGCGGCCATCGCCTGCTCGGCTGCGATGCGAGCGGCTGGCGCGCGACGGCGAGCTGCGGCTCGGGCTGCGAGAGCGGCGAGACGGGCGCGAGCGCCGCGTGCTCGCTCCCGATCTGCGACTGCTTCGTGCAGGTGTCGTGGTGTGGCGCGAGCGCGCAGCGTCACGCGCTCGACTTCACCCATCCGTGCCGCGTGCCGCTCGTCCCTGCGCACGACTCGGACATCCTCGGATGCGACGCCGCCGGGCGCTGGGTCGTCCTACGGACCTGCGCGCACGGCTGCCAAGCCAACCCGACCGGCACACCGGACTCCTGCGTCGCCGCGCACACGCCCCAAGACCCCGGCTGGGCCACCTGCGCGCACCACGGCCTGCTGCGCTCGGGGCTGCACCCCGAGGCCTCCGATCGCCTGCGCTGCGCGGGCGTCACGGCGGATCGCATCACGCAGACCGTCGGCTACGCCGCCGCCTCGGCCGGCTACCACGCGCCCGACGGAACCGTCGACGGCCACTCGTACACGGCGGCGGTCGATCTCTCCGTGCGCGGCATGACGCAGACGCAGATCCGCGCGCTCCTCGAGCGGCTCGCGCAGAACGGCTTCGCCGCCTGGTACCGCTGGCCGGGCCACGACGGCTGGCCCTCGAGCGAGTCGCCCCACATCCACGCGGTGTTCGCCGGCGTCGTGATGAAGTCGCAGCTGCGTGAGCAGGTCCGCGACTACCTCTCGGGGCGCAACGGCCTCTCGTCGCACACCACCTACACGTTCTGGCGCGCGACGAGCGCCGATCGCGCGATCGTCCGCCTGCTCTTCGAGCGTCACTACAGCCCGTGACGACGCTCCACGATCAAGGACAGATGCCGGCGCCACAGCCGACCTGGCACTGGTAGAGCGCCTCGCCCCCGGTCGCGGTGTAGAAGCTGCACGCCCCGCCGCAGAGGCAGTCGCAGTCGAGCGGGCCCTCGCCGCACGAGTGCGTCATGCACTCGAGCAGGAGGGCGCCCGATGCGCGCTCGACGCAGCGCTCCGCACCGGTGCACGACGAGCCGCCGCAGGTGCTCGCGCACGCGCGCGACGACACGCTCCAGGCACCGGCGCCTCCCGCCGAAGCGGCGCACGACGCGCTCACGAAGCCCGTCGTGCTGCAGCGGTCGTAGTAGCAGTTGCCCGTCCCGAGCACGCACGACGCGCCGTCCGCGGGTGGCGTCGCCGGGCAGGCCGTCGACGTCGCGGCGTCGAGCACCGCCGCGTCGCCCCCCGCGGTCACGCTCGTGCCGCAGCCGCCGACGAGCCCGAGAAGGAGCGCCACGAAGGAGGATCGCCAGATCATGGCGCCCCGGCAGCAACGTCCGTGCCGCGCCAATCCGCGCCACTCGGCCGCGAGCCTTCGCACACGGCGCGGCTCGCGCGCGAGCCGGCGAGCGCGCTACGGTGAGCACGCGATGGACTTCCAGCCCTACAATCAGGCCCCGCCCGAGCTCGGCAACCAGTACGACGAGGACCGCCCGCTGCGCTCGCTCCTGTCGCGCCTCCTTCCCGGCGACGCTCGGCGGGCCACCGAGGAGTCCCTGCGTGCGATGGGCGAGCTGGCCGGAGGCGAGCTCTATCGGCTCCAGATCGAGGATCGCCTGAACGAGCCCACGCTCACGCAGTGGTCGCCCTGGGGCGAGCGCATCGACCAGATCGAGGTCACCAAGCTCTGGCAGCTGTGCAGCCAGATCGTCCCCACGCACGGCGTGATCGCCACCGCCTACGAGCGCAAGCTCGGTGGGCTCTCGCGCGTTCACCAGTTCGCGCTCACGTACCTGTTCAATCCCTCGAGCGACGTCTACACGTGCCCGCTCGCGATGACGGACGGCGCAGCACGGACGCTCGTGGCGAGCGGCAATCGCGCGTTGATCGATCGCGCCCTGCCGCACCTCACCTCGCGCGACCCGAAGCAGTTCTGGACGAGCGGCCAGTGGATGACCGAGTCGACGGGCGGCTCCGACGTCGGCAAGAGCGAGACGGTCGCGACGAAAGAGGCCGATGGGACCTACCGCCTCTGGGGCCGCAAGTGGTTCACCTCGGCCACCACGAGCCAGATGACGCTGACGCTCGGCCGACCCGAGGGCGGCGCGCCGGGTGGGCGTGGCCTCGCGCTCTTCTACCTCGAGACGCGCGATCCGAGCGGACGCCTCGTCAACATCGAGGTCAACCGCCTCAAGGACAAGCTCGGCACGCGGAAGGTGCCGACGGCCGAGCTGATGCTCCGCGGCGTGCCCGCCGTGCCCGTGATCGGGCTCGATCAGGGCGTCAAGAACATCACGCCGATGCTCAACGTCACGCGCACGTGGAACACGATCTGCGCGGTCTCGGCCATGCGACGCGGCCTCGCGCTCGCGCGCAGCTACGCCAAGAAGCGCTCGGCCTTCGGCGCGCTCCTCTCCGAGAAGCCGCTCCATCTCGACACGCTCGCCGATCTCGCCGCGGAGACCGAGGCCGCGCTGCAGCTCACGTTCCTGCTCGTCGAGGTGCTCGGCCGCATCGAGGCGGGCGAAGCGCGCCCGCACGACGAGACGCTGCTCCGCCTGCTCACGCCGATCGCGAAGCTGACGACGGGCAAGCAGGTCGTCGCGACGATCAGCGAGGTGCTCGAGTGCTTCGGCGGCGCGGGCTACGTGGAGGACACGGGCTTGCCGATGCTGCTCCGCGACGCGCAGGTGCTGCCGATCTGGGAGGGCACGACGAACGTGCTCTCGCTCGACACGCTGCGCGCGGTCGGCCACGGGCCCGACGTCGTGGCCGCGCTCGAGGCGCTGCTCGCCGATCGGCTCGGCGCGATCGCCGATCCGGAGCTGCGCGTCGTGGGCGAGAAGGCGCGCAGCGCCATCCGCCGCGCGAACGGATGGCTCGCCGAGACCTTCGGCACGGCGCCCCTCGACGTGGAAGCGAGCGCGCGGCGCTACGCTCTCACGCTCGGACGCTCGCTCGAGCTCGCGCTGCTCGCGCACCAGGCGGACTGGTCGCTCGCGAACGAGAAGGACGGCCGCAGCAAGCAGGCCGCGCTCCGCTTCGCCCGCCTGCCCTTCGACGTCCTCACGCCCAGCCCGCGCAGCGAGAGCGCAGCGATCGCGCTCGAGTGAGCACCCACGCTCCCGGGAACGCGCTTCAAGGCGCGGCCGGCACCACGAGGGTGTCGGACACGAACTCGGGCGCAGCGCCGTCGATGGTCGGATGGGCCTGGTTGCTGAAGCCGACGTTCGGGCGCCCCAGGCGCACGACGAATTGGAGGCGCTCGCTGGGCAGCACGCCTGCCTCGGTGAGGAGGATCGCCGTCTCGCAGCCCGTCGCCGAGCATGCGCTCGTGGTGTTCGCGCGGACGGAGCCGAACGCCGACGGGCTCGCCGCGAGCGTCCGCCACCCGAGCGTCGCGTCGCCGACGACGCGGCCATGCGGCAGCACCGACGTTCCCCAGCCGAGCTGCGGCTGGAAGTCGACGACCACGCTGTTGAGGCCGGTCGAGAGCACGGCATTCACGGTGTTGGCGCGATCGGCCAGGCCCGTCCCGTTGAGCAGCACGCCGCTCGCCGCCGGCGTATCGAGCCAGAGGGCGATCGCGTCGCCCGGCACGAGCGTCGCCTCGACGCCGACGTAGAGCCAGTTGGCATCGCGCCCGTAGTGGACGACCGTGATCGCATCCCCCTCGTACGGAGTGAGCGCAGGCGTGGCGTTCGTCGAGGCGTTGCCGCCGCCGCCGTTCCAGTACGCCTCGTCGAAGAGGCCGTCGACCCGGATTGCGAGGCTCACGCCGGCATCCGTCTCCACGCCGGGCGCATCGAGCATGCCCGTGCCCGTGTCGGTCGCGCCGGTGTCGCGCGGGCCCGTGTCGTGGAGGAGCACCGGCCCGA
>JBGALT010000271.1:0-6361 GCA_044223665.1 Sandaracinaceae bacterium
CCCGATGGCCTGCTCGAGGGCGTCCAGGTGACCGGCCCGGTGCACGTGCGCGAGATCGTGCGCCTCGACCTCGCGGGCCTCGATGCGGACGATCCGATCCGCGGGCAGGGCGGCCCGCAGCCCCGCCCGCGCGGCCTCGAGGCGCTCCGGGCACTCCGGGTGCGAGCGAGCAGCCCGGTGCCGCTCGAAGCTCGGATCGTCCACGACGGCGATGGGCAGGGCGCGCATCGCCGTGACCGTGTACCGAGCGGCGCCGGCCTCGCAAGTGCGACGTGGCGCCCCGACGCCCGGGACGGCTGGCCGGCAACACCGACCTCGCCGCCGGCGCCCGTGCCGCGGGCCCCGCGACGAGCGCCGTTGACCCCGTTCTCCCGCCGGTGTTATCCAGCCGATTGCGGGGAGAGACATGCGTACCAAGATCATCGCTGGTGGCTTCATCGCAGTCCTGATCGTCGGGCTGGGGAGCTACTTCCTCGTGAAGTCGAACGTCGAGGCATCGTTCCTCGACGAGGTGGACTCGCGCATCGGGCACGACGAGGTCCTGCTCGACCGCTCGATCCGCCTCACCGCGCGCGATCTGCTCGGCCAGGTCGAGGACCAAGCGGCGCTTCCGGCGATGGCCGAGGTCTTCGGCGCGCTCGACGAGCCGCGCCGGCGCGACCGCGCCTTCGAGGCCGCCGAGCGCTCGGCCACGTGGTTCGCCGATACCGCCCGTGGCCACGGCGGTCCGCCCGAGGTCGTGGCGATCACCGACGATCAGGGCCACGTCGTCGCCCGCAACGCCGACCGCATCCGCATGTTCGGCCAGGATCTCGCCCACGATCTGCCGGCCGTCGCGGCCGCGCTGCGCGGTGAGCCGTCCGCCGACGTGTGGATCAAGCAGGACGAGAACAAGACCCTGGTGATCGCGGTGGCGCCGATCCGCTCCGAGGGGCGCGTCATCGGGACGCTGCTCGTCGGCTACGACCTCTCGAACGGCTTCGCCACGGAGGCCGCGAGCGTCCTCGGCCGCGACGTCGCCTTCGTTTCGAACGACGCCGTGTACTCGTCGTCGCTCGACGGGCCGGGCGAGGCGGACGCGCTCCGCGAGCAGCTCTTCGGCGGCGGGCAAGCGGCGACCGTGGCCGCGCGCGACGGCGGCCAGACGAGTGATCCGTGGATCGCGAACCTCGCCGGCACCGAGTACGTCGGCGTCATCGGCCCTCTGGGCCTGCCCTCGGGGCACGTCGCGATCGTCGTGCTCGCCGATCGCTCGGCGCAGCACGCCAAGGCGAGCGTCGCCTACCTCATCCTGGGCTTCATGCTGGCCGGCCTCCTCATCGCCGGCATCTACGGGTTCATGCTCGGCACGAGCCTGCTGCGCCCCATCGAGCAGATGGAGGAGAGCATCCTCGCCATCATCAACGGCCGCACGGACCTGCGCATCCAGATCGAGAGCGCGGAGTTCGGAGGCCTCGCGTACCGCATCAACCAGCTGCTGAACGTCTTCACGGGCACGCCCGAGGCCGACGAGAGCGGACGCATCTCGCGGCCGCCGGCGCCGCGCTGGGCGGGGCAGACCGAGCTCGAGGGCGGCGACGCCACGGCGAGCGGTGGGGAGGGCGGTGGCGGCGGCTCGGACGTCGATCCGGCGCTCGCGGCCAAGCTCGGCGCGGAGGCCGAGGAGGCCTACTACGCGCGCGTGTACGCCGAGTACGTCGCCGCCAAGCAGGCCGCGGGCGAGAACGTCTCGAACATCCCCCAGGACAAGTTCGTGCAGCGCCTGAAGGCCAACGAGAAGGCGCTCCTGCCCAAGCACCCGGGCGCCCGCATGGTGCGCTTCCAGGTCGAGGTGTCCGGCACGCAGGTCAACCTGAAGCCGATCCCGATCAAGTGAGTGCGCGCGCACCGCGCGCGCACATCTGCTAGAAGCCCGCCTCGATGGGCATCTTCGATTTCTTCAAGAGCTCGCCCGAGGCCACGATCCAGAAGCACGCGGCGCGCATCGCCAGCAAGCGCGCGCAGGCGCCCGACCGATGGGAGTCCATCCAGGCGGTCGGTGCGCTCAAGAGCGCGGACGCCGTCAAGGCGCTGCTGCCGCGCTTCGCCTTCTACGTCGACCCGAGCATCACCGACAACGACGAGAAGGACGAGGTCTTCCGGCTCGTGTGCGCGGCGGGCGATGCCGCGATCCCGCCGACGCGGGCCTACGCGTCGAAGGCCGAGTCGCTCAGCTGGCCGCTCAAGATCCTCGAGCGCCTCGCGGGTGAGGCCGAGGTGGTCGAGGTGCTCGTAGGGCTGCTCGCCAAGATGGACGTGGAGTACGAGCGCGACCCCCAGCGCAAGCTCCAGGTCCTGCAGGCGCTCGAAGAGCGGAAGGATCCGCGGGTCGGTCCGGCGGTGGAGCGCTTCCTCGGCGACGTGAACGAGACGGCGCGCTTCCACAGCGTGCTCTCGCTCCTCAACCAGGAAGATCCCTCGGTGTACCGCAAGCCGCTCGAGGACGCGCTCGCGCGCGAGGACAGCATGCGCGTGAAGGCTCGGCTGCTCGAGGCCTTCGCGCAGCGCGGCTGGGACGTGGGCGAGCGCAGGGCCGAGGTCGGCAAGGCGCTGCCCTCCGGCTGGGGCCTCGACGCCAAGGGCGTCCCGACCAAGCGCTGATCGGCTTCACTGCGGAGGCGTCAGCGAGCCCTCTTCGGCGTGGAGCGTGCGCTCGTCGAGGTGCGTCGGATCCATCTCGCCCGCGCGCGTGTCGAGCGCGCTCATGCGGGGGCGCAGCTGGGGCGTGACCACGTGGGCGTCGAGCGCGCCGCGCTGCTCGGGATCGATCTCCTGCTCCTCGGTCTCGCCGATCAGCTCCGAGAGGCGCTCCCACCGCCCGTCCGCCGAGCGAGGCGAGACGGTGACGAAGCGGATCCCGGAGCCGTGCGGGTCCACGGCCGCGTAGTAGACGCCGCCGGCGACGACCTCGCCCGAGATCCGATCGCCGGACGAGTCGGCGAGCGCGTAGAGCGTCACGGTCCCAGGCGTGGCGTCGATCAGCGCGCGGTCGCGCGGGCCCACCTCGGCGACGATCGCGCCCGAGGCGTCCACGATCGCGTAGGGCCCGGCGTCGGCGGGGCTCAAGACGACGATGAGCGCGTGGTCGGGGGACGCCTGCATCCCGCGAGCGACCGTCACCGTGCGCATCGCCACCGGGAGCGACGTCGCCGCCGACGACGTGTCGCCGACGGTCGTCGATCCGCCGCCCCCTCCACCGCCGGCGCTCGCGCCGCCGCAGCCCACCAACGCGAGCGCGACCACGCCCGCCCGTACGCCTGCCGCCCAGTTGCTCCACGCCATCTGCATGAGTTCCTCCCGCGCGGCCGCCCCCGGCCGGCGCCGCGCGAACGTACACCGCGGCGCCGATTCGGTCAGCAACGAGCGGCGATCCGCCCTCGCGGGAGCCGGCCGGCGCAGCCCTCAGCGGTAGCCCTGCGCCTGGAGCGTGAAGAGCCGCGCGTAGCGGCCGTTCCGGGCCAGCAGCTCGTCGTGGCTACCCAGCTCGACGATGTGCCCGTCGTGGAGCACCGCGATGCGATCGGCCATCCGGACGGTCGAGAACCGGTGCGAGATGAGCACCGCGGTGCGATCGCTCGTCAGCTCCCGGAAGCGCGCGAACACGCGGGCCTCGGCCTCGGCGTCCATGGAGGCCGTCGGCTCGTCGAGGACCAGGATGTCGGCGCTCTTGCGCATGAACGCGCGCGCGAGGGCGATCTTCTGCCACTGCCCGAGCGAGAGCTCGCGCCCCTCGTCGAACCACTTGCCCAGTTGTGTCGAGAGGCCCTTCGGCATCGCGTCGACGACCTCGCGCGCGCCGCCCTCGTCGACCGCGGCGCTCACCCGCGCGGGATCGTCGATGGCCTGCACGTCTCCGACGCCCACGTTCTCGCCGACCGTGAGCTGGTACTGGACGAAGTCCTGGAAGATGACGCCGATCCGGTGGCGCAGGGCTTCTTCGTCCCACTCGGCGAGATCGAGCCCGTCGAGCAGGACGCGACCCCGCGTCGGCCGGTACAGACGCGTCATCAGCTTGATCAGCGTCGTCTTGCCCGCGCCGTTCTCGCCCACGAGGGCGAGCTTGTGACGCGGCGGCAGGTGGAGCGTGATGCCCTCGAGCACGGGCTTGTCGCTGCCGGGATAGGAGAACACCACGTCCTCGAAGCGGACCCCGTCCTGCGGCGCCGGACCGCTCGTTCTCCCTCCGGATGCGGGCTGCGGCGGGCGCGCGCGATCCAGGAAGCCGAAGAGCGCGGCGAGGTAGAGGCGATCGTCGAAGGCCTGCGAGACGAGGTGGAGCAGGCTCCGCAGCGCGCGCTGCCCATCGCGGAAAGCGACGAGGTACATCGTCATCTCGCCGAGCGTGATCTCGTGGGCAGCCGCCCGGAGCGCGACGCTCGCATAGATGCCGTAGAAGGTGAGCGTGCTGACCTCGCCGAGAACCAGGCTCCATCCCGCGCGTCGGACCGCGAGGTCACGGTCCTCTTTCCAGAGCTTCCAGAAGATCGCGCGGTACTTGTCGAGGAAGAAGCGACCGAGGCCGAAGAGCTTCGTCTCCTTCACGTGCTGCGCGGTCGTGATGACCATCTCGTAGTAGTTTTGACGGCGCGACTCCTCGCTCTTCCAGCTGAAGAGCTTGAAGGTGTCGGCGTCGAAGCGGATCTCCGCGATGAACGCCGGCACGGCGGCGACGGCGAGCGCGAGCAGGGACCACTTCGACAGCGTCGCCAGCACGGCGCCCAGGCCGAGCATCGTGATCGCGTTCTGCGCGAGCCCGACGACGTGCTCGACGTGCCCCATCGGCCGGTAGGACGCCTCGCGCCGTGCGCGCGTCATCTCGTCGTAGACGGCCGCGTCCTCGAACTCGGCGAGCTCGAGCGTGACGGCCTTCTCGAGGATGCGCTCGTTCACCCGCTGGGCCACGAGCTGCGAGAGCAGCGCGCCCAGCGTCTCGTAGATGCGGCGCGCCACGTTGAGCCCGAGCACCAGGCCCAGCTCGAGCGCGACCCAGTGCAGGACCGCGCTCTGGGCCGCCGGCGCGATCGCCGACTTCTCCACCGAGTCGACGATCAGGCGGCCGACCCACGCGATCGCCGCCGGCAGGATGGCGGTGACGGCCATGAGGACGATCGAGGCCGTCGCCAGCGCCCGGCTCGTGCCCCAGACGATGCGGAACGTGGCGAGGGAGTGGCCGAGCGAAGCACGTAGCGGCGGCGGGGCAGGGCGGGCTTTCGCCATCGCGCGGGATCATGCGACGGAACGGCGAAGGGGCACACCGGAAACCCGTGGGATCGGGTGGCGGTGGGCCCCTTCTTTCGGACAGGCGGACGGCTCGGCGGTCGACGCGCCCCGGGCTCGGGGGCTCGGGGCCGCGACGGCCTCAGAAACGCAGGAGGCTCAGAAGCGCAGGAGCGCCGTCGCCGATGCGCCACCCTGGGTGGGGCCCGCGGAGAGGTAGAGGCGCGCCGCGTCGGGCCCGTCGCCGAACGCGTAGACCGGCTCGTCCCACTCGTCGCGGATCGCGAGGCCGAGGACGAACAGGAGCAGGCCGACGTCCTCGAGGATGCCCGTCACGTAGCTGAGCGGCGCCCAGTCGCGCGCGTCCGAGAGGCCCAGCGCGAGCCACGGGCCCACGATCGGGATCCACTGGAAGCCGACCCAGTCCGCGCTCGGGCAGCCCGAGCCCGTGCAGTCGCCCCAGCCGTACGTGGCGATGAGGGCGCCACCCAGCCAGCCCACGCCGAGCGCGATGATGCCGGGCACCCAGAGAGCGGCGATCGACTGCGAGCGGTGGATGTAGCGAACCGGCTGGGGCGAGGCCCCGCCGCCGGTCTGCACGTAGGGCGAAGCGCCGTAGCCGGTCTGCGGCTGGGCGTAGCCGTACCCTTGCTGTTGCTGCTGGTAGGTGACCTCACCCTGGATCACCACCTGCGCCGAAGCGGGCGCCGCCGCCGCGAGCGTCCCGCCGATCGCGAGCGCCAGCGCCAGTGCAAAGCCGAACGTGTTCTTCATCGTCATCCCCGTGGAACGGCCCCGTACGAACGGTGAGGTACGAAGCTGAGGTGGGATACCTCAACCCCGCTTGCGGGCAAGCGTCAGCCCGTCGCCGATGGGCAACATGGCCTGGGTTACGCGAGGGTCGGCGTGGATCTTCCCGTTGAGGGCGCGCAGGGCCGTCGTGTCGGCGTCCGTGACGGCCGGGTCGGCCACCCGCCCGCTCCAGAGCACGTTGTCGACCAGGATCAGACCCCCGACCCGGAGCAGCCGCAAGGCTCGCTCGTAGTACGCGTCGTAGCTGGCTTTGTCCGCGTCGATGAAGGCCAGGTCGTAGGTCCCTTCCTGG
>JBGALT010000043.1:0-34906 GCA_044223665.1 Sandaracinaceae bacterium
GGCCGGGGCGCCCGTCCGGCGCCAGCTCCTGTCCGAGCCGATCGAGCTCGCCGCGGAGGCTCTCGAGCGACGCGCGATCCTCGACGTCGCCCCGCAGATAGCGGATCGAGGGCGCGAGGCGATCGAAGTCGCGCGCCGCGTCGTCCTTCAGACCCTCGCGCAGCTCGGTGCGCAGCGCGTCGTCGGTCTTGTCGCGGCGACCGATCGCGAGGACCTGCACCGGCGGCGCGGCCGGCGCTCGCGTCAGGCTGGCGATGGCGGGCACGAGCTTGCGACGCGTGAGGTCGCCGCCGCCGCCGAAGATCACGATCTGAACGGGGAGCCGCGTCGAGACCGAGCGATTCATCGACGGACGGTCGGTCATCCCGCCCGACCGCGCAAGCCCGGCGCCGTTCCGCGGCAGAACGCGTCAGCGAGCGCCGAAGCGACGATCGGCCTCGGCCAGCAGCGCCTGCGCCCGCGCGCGCGCCACGCGGTTCTCCGGCGCGTCCTCGTCGTCGCCGTCGACGTCCAGCGCGAGGGCGGCCTCGAGGTGCGTGACGTAGAGCACCCGATCGTGCAGCGGGACGGCGACGAAGAGCGCGTACGCCACGTGGTTGTCGGCGCGCTCCGGCGCGAGCGCGAGCGCCGCGTCGAGGTGACGCCGGGCCCGCGAAGCGTCGCCTCCGAGATAGGCGGGCAAGGTCGACCAGGCCTGGCCGAGGAAGCGGTCTGCACCCGCCCCGTCGTGCGCTGGATCGAGCTCCGCGCAGCGCGCCATCGAGCTGCGCAGCTCGGCGCGCAGCTCCGCCTCGACGGGACCTCCGGCGGCGCGGGACCACAGCGCGAGCGCCAGCGTCCGCACGTAGAGGGCGGGCACGTCGGCCTCGACGAACGCCGAGAGCACCGACGAGAAGGGCCTGCCGGCGCGTAGCAAGCGGCCGATGCCCGGCGTGCGAGCCAAGAGCGAGCGCTCGGCGCTCTCGACCGCCGCCTCGTAGAGCCCGCGCGCCTCGTCGCGCCGCGTCGGCTCCGGCGCCACGAACGTGGACGCCAGGAAGAGCTGCGCGCGCGCCAGACGCGCCCACAGCACCGCGTCGGTCGGGCTCCCCTCGAGGGCGCGGCTCCAGGCCTCGATCGCGTCTCGGACGTCGCCCTCGTCGGCACGCGCACGCCACGAGCGCTCGCCGCGGCTCACGCTCTCGACGTCGATCTGCGCGGCCGGCACGACCACCCGCTGGGCGCTGATCGCCGCGGTCCACGCCGGGGTGCGGGTCGCCCAGCAGCCCGGCGTGCCGAGCGCGACCGCCAGCGTCGCGAGCAGGCAGAGCGCAGCATGCCGTTCTCGCGCCATCGATGCGTTGTCCCCGGGGGCTCCCGGGTTGTCAACGGAACCGATCGCGCGCCGACACCCTTCCGCGATCACACCCGATGCCTCGGCAGCCGTTGAGCGCCCGCGCCGGTTCCGGTACGGTCGTCGGCGGATGACACGCATCCGCCTCACGCCGACCTCCATCCGCACGATCCTCGAGGACGGGGGCTGGCCCTGTCATCGCATCGCCGAGGACACGTACCGGAGCCTGTTCCACGGCCAGAAGGGATCGTTCCCCTTCCACATCCGCGTCGACCCCGCGGGGTTCGTCGTCTTTGCGATCGTTCCCTTCGTGAAGTCGCCGGAGGCGCCCGAGAAGGCGGGGCGCCTCTACGCGCGCTTGCTCGAGCTGAACCACCAGCTGCTCATGGCGAAGTTCTCGATCGACGACGACCTCGACGTGGTCCTCACCGTCGAGTACCCGACGGCGGAGCTCGATCGGAGCGAGTTCGACGACGCGCTCGACGTGCTCTCGTACTACGCGGACCGTCACTACGACGAGCTCCGCGGGCTGATCGCTTGAGCCACGGCGCTTCGAGCGTGGGCCAGCCCTCGGAATCGCGAACGTGAGCCTCGCCCAACGCCTCGTCCGCGCGCTGTGGATCTTCGGGATCATCTTCTTCGGCTACGTGAGCCTCTTCCTCGTCACGTCGATCTTCGGGACGTGGGAGAAGGACGCGGCGACCGGGCGCGAGGTGGAGATCGTTCCCGGCTGGGTTCGCGGCTACCGGCGTCTACATCAAGCTCGGCCAGATCCTGTCGATCATGGGCGGCTTCCTGCCGCGCGTGTACACCAAGGAGCTCGAGCAGCTGCAGGACGCCGTGCCGCCGCGACCCTTCGCGGAGATCGAGCGCGCGTTCTTCGAGAGCCTCGGGCAGCGGCCGGACGAGGCGTTCGCGCGCTTCGACGAGGTTCCGCTCGCGGCCGCATCGCTCGGTCAGGTGCATGCCGCGTGGCTCCGCGGCGAGAACGGCGGCGAAGGGCGCAAGGTCGCCGTGAAGGTGCTCTATCCCGGCATCCGCGACGTGATCCGGGTCGACATGCAGGTGATCCGCCTCGCCGTGCACGCCTACAAGTGGTTCGTCCCCGTCACCGGCATCGAGCGCGTGCACGAAGCGCTCGTGGATCTGCTGCGCCGCGAGACCGAGTACCTGCACGAGGCCGATTGCATGCGCCGCATGGCGCGGAACTTCGCGCGCGAGAAGGACATCCTGTTCCCCGAGCCGATCGCCGAGCTGACCTCGAGCGACGTGCTGACGATGACGTTCATGGACGGGATCAAGATCAACCGCGTCGACGAGATGCGCGCGGCCAACATCGATCCGCACGCGGTGGCGACGCGCTTCGTCGAGAGCTTCTACAAGCAGCTCTTCCTCGACCGCCTGTTCCACGCCGATCCGCACCCGGGCAACTTCCTCGTCCAGCCGGGTCGCAACCCGCGTCGTCCCAAGATCGTCGTGCTCGACTTCGGCGCGGTGAGCGAGGTGAAGGACGACCTGGTCGAGGGTCTGCTCGACATCATCGGGGGCCTGCTCGAGCACGACGGCAAGAAGCTCCTCGACGGCTTCCTGCGGATGGGCTTCGCCTCGAAGGAAGCCAACCGCGAGCTGCTCGAGCGAACGGTCGAGACGTACTTCCAGCGCCTCTTGCGGATCAAGGACCGCACGCCCGCGGCGCTGATGCGGGCCAACCGGAACGAGCTCGAGGCGCTGGTCGATCCGGAGGTCGCGCGCGAGGAGCTTCGCGAGCTGATGCGCTCGGTGGAGTACCCCGACGGCTGGTTCTACGTGGAGCGCGCGAGCGTGCTCGCGTTCTGGCTGGTCGGCACCATCGACCCGGAGATCGATGCGATGCGCGTGGGCTACCCCTACGTGATGCCGCTGCTGGAGAGCCACCTCTCGAAGGGCGGCGCGCTCGCGATGCTCGGCAGCGCCGACGAGGCCGAGGTCGACACCGACGGTGCCCCGCCGGCGACACCCGCGCCGGAAGGAGAGCGCGCGGTCACCGTGGATGCGCCGGCCGCCGATTCCCCACGTCCCGAGATCGTCGCTTGAGGCGACGTTCGGGACGACGCTGAGCGGACCCGCGCATCGCGGGCTGGCCGAGTGCGGCCTCGGCCGGGAGAACCGACTCGGATCCGAGAGCGCCTGCGAGGCCCCGCCCTGCCCGGAACTTTTCCCGGCCCGCGCTGTCGGTTCGTTCGAGCCGCGAGCGAAGAGCCGGCAAGCGAGGGATCGATGCGCGAGGGAGCTTCTTCTTCGACGCCGGGACAGGTCCGTCCTGGCGCCATGACCACCGCCATGAGCGCCGTGCGTTCCCCGTGGAGGGACGGCGAGGCGCGCGCGCTACGGGTCGCGATCGCGCGGGCCGGTCGCATCGAGCGCGAGTGGACGCTCGACGCCGGCGTCGTGACGTTCGGCACCGCCGACGACTGCGACGTCTTCGTCCCTGGCGCCGCGCACGCGCGCGCGACGCTCTTCGAGGTGGCCTCCGGCAAGACGACGCTCTCGATCCCGGCGGGCGCGAGCGGGCGCGCTCAGCTCGAGACCGGGCCGCGCGAGCTCGCGCCTCTCGCCGGGGCCGCCCTCGTGCTCGATCCGAGCGCACGGGGTCGCATCGTCCTCGCCGGTCGAGGGGACGAGGCGATCGCGGTGCTCTTCCAGGACGTGCGCGCTCCCGAGCAGCGCTTGCGCCCCGAGCTGCCCGCGTCCGTGCGCGGGGGCGTGCTCGATCGCGTCGACTGGCGCTTCACCGCCATCGCGGCCGGCTCGTTCATGCTCCACCTCGCGCTGGTCGTCGGCCTCGCCCAGAGCGACTGGCCGCTCCCGCCGAGCGCCGCCGAGATCGACCCGCGCATCGCCGACGTGGTGTTCGCCGACGTGCCGATGCCCACGATCGACGACTCGGACGACACGCTGCCGGACGATCCGAGCGACCAGACGACGACCGAGCCGGCGCCGCCCAGCGACGCGCGCCCCGATGCGCCGTCGCACGCGACGCACGGGCCCTCCTCGCCCCACGCGCCCAGCACGGTCGCGGAGGCGGACCCGAGCGTCAGCGTGGACCGCGCGGTGCAGACCGCCGTCCAGACGCTCATCGGCGCCACCGGAGATCCCGACGGTGCATTCGCCGATCTCTTGCGGACGGGCGGCCCGACGGTCGATCAGGCGAGCGTGCTCGCGCAGGTCGACGCCGTCGACGTGGCGACCTCGAGCCAGACGCCCCACCAGCGGGATCACACCACCGGGCTCCCGGGGACGTCGTTCGGCCCCCGCAGCGTCGCGGTCGGCCCGGTGGGCGAGCACGGCGAGCCGATCACCGAGACGGCGCCCCGCACGCCGCCGCACATCCACGTCGAGCCGATCCTCGACCCGGTCGATCCGACCCTCTTCGACGACGCCGAGCTGCGCCGCCTCCTGCGCGCCCGGATGCCCGCCATCGGCCAGTGCTACGAGCACGAGCTGACGCGCACCCCGGAGCTCGCGGGACGCATGACCCTCTCGATGCAGGTCGAGCGAATGGGCATCCTCAGCCACCTCGAGATCGAGGACGACAGCGTCGGCTCGACCTCGCTCGGGCAGTGCGTCGTCCGCGCGGTCTCGACGATCCACCTCCGCGTCGGTCCGACGGAGCCCGTCGTGGTCGAGTACCCGCTCGTGTTCGCGCCGCAGAGCTGATTCGCCCGCTCGCTCAGGCGCGGCGTGAGAGCAACACCGAAAAAAAGTAGACCGACGAGGTGCGAGCCTCGTCGGTCTCTTCGTTCGTGGGTGGGAACATCAACGCGCGCGCAGGAGGGTGTGCTCGCGCTCGGGGTGAGGCGATCACGCTCGATGGCTCGCCGGGCGAGCCATCACTCGACGCGCGCAGCACGAGCCTCACCGCGCCCGAGGACGGGCGTGGTCAGGGTACGTGCCCGGAACCGAAAGGCGCTCGCGAGTCGAGCGCCGAGGAAGGACGGAAACGGGACGATCCGGAGAAGAGATCGCGCCGAGGCGCGATCTCGCTTCACCAGTCGCCGCCGTCGTCGTCGCGGGCGCTTCTTGTCGAAGTCGCGCTTGCCGCCGCCGCCGCCGCCGCCGCCACTGCCGCCGCGACCACCGCCGCCGCCGCCGTAGCCGCCGCCACCGCCGCCGTAGCCACCGCCGCCGCCGCCGCCGAAGCCGCCGCGACCACCGCCGCCGCCGCCGTAGCCGCCGCCACCGCCGCCGCTGTAGCCGCCGCCACCACCGCTGCCGCCGCCGCCGTAGCCGCCGCCGCCGCCGCCGTAGCCGCCACCGCCGCCGGAGCGGAAGCCACCGCCGCCGCCGCCGCCGCCGAAGCCGCCGCCACCGCCAGCGCGGGGCGCGCGCTCACGCGCCTCGTTGACGTTGATCGTCCGCGAATCGAGCAGCGCGCCGTCCATCTCGGCGATCGCCTGATCCGCGTGCTGATCGGTTCCGAAGGTCACGAACCCGAAACCACGCGACCGACCGGTCTCGCGATCCGTGATCACCTTCGCCTCCGTCACCTCGCCGAAGCGCTCGAACGCCTGGCGCAGACCATCATCCGTCGTACCCCAGCTCAGACCACCCACGAAAAGCTTCTTCGCCATCGAACCATCTCTCGCTTTCTCTGTCTCACTCACTCAGCCGAGCCGGTGACTGCACCGGCCCTCCGCACACGCGCGACGGCGTGTGCGAGATCGGAATCGAGCCTCCTACAGGGCCCTCGGACCTCCAGCGCGCAACCGACCCGCGGCATGCTCTCCGTCGGCGGCGACGGAGAAAGCACGCGGTGGCTCGCGGAGGCGGAACGGAGGGCGGACACGAACGGGCTCGAAACGTGAGGACGTTAGCAGCGGTCCAGCCTGGATGGAAGCGGATTCTGCTATTCGTTCGCAAAACGGCGTGGTACCGGCCGGTGCGGAGGGCGCCCGGGCGGCGCCGAGAGCTGGGCGGCGAGCAGGAACGGCACCGCGAGCACGACCAGGTCGACGCTCGGATCCAGTTGTTTTCCCAGCCCTTCTGCCACGAGGAGCGCCACGTTGACCACCGTGAAGACGGGGTCGATCTGGACCCGGTGCCGTCGGAGCACGTTCATCATCCCCGAAACGACCGCGCTCACTTCGACGTCGGCCAGGCGCGCGCCGTAGAGCTGCGCGAGATACTCGACGACCTCGCGCTCGTAGACGGGATAGTCGAGCCGCCCCACGGTCGGCGCGTAGCCGTAGAAGAGCGCCGCACACCTCTCTCCGTCGCGCGCCGCGAGGGCGGAGAACGTGTCGAGCCAGGGCCGGCGCATGTCCTCGGGGATCTCGGCGGCCAGACCGAGGTCGAGCATCGTCATCGTGCCGTCTTCGGCCAGGAAGATGTTGCCGGGATGGAGATCGGCGTGAACGAAGCCGTCCTCGAAGACCATCTTCAGGATCGCGCGACCTCCGCGCTCGGCCAGCTCGTGGCGGTTACCGCCGACCTTCTCGAGCTCGGTCGCCTTCACCCCTGGCGCGCGCAGCATCACGAGGACGTCGGGGCCCGAGAGCGGATCGACGACCGTCGGAAAGCGGACCCCGCGCACACGACGAAAGTTGTGGGTGAAGCGGCGGTTGTTCTCGCGCTCCTTCTCGAAGTCGAGCTGCGAGGCGAGCGCGTCTCCGAAGCGCTCGACGGCGCCCGGCAGCGAGAGCAGCTCGACGGTCGGGATGCGGTCCACGAGGCTCGCGCCCAGCCGCATCAGGACCAGGTCGCGCTCGATCTGCGGCCGCGCGTCGGGGCGCTGCACCTTGAGCACGATCTCCTCTCCCGTCCCGAGGCGCGCCGCGTGGACCTGCGCGACCGACGCAGCCGCGAGCGGACGCGGCTCGATCTCGGCGACGAGCGCGCGCTGCTCGGGCGACCACGCCCGCGCCAGCACCGCCTCGATCGTCGAGAACGGCACCGGGGCGACCCGATCCTGCAGGCGCGCCAGGCTCGCGACCCAGCCGGGCGGAAGCAGATCGGGGCGCGAGCCGAGGATCTGCCCGAGCTTCACGTACGTCGCGCCGAGGCGCTCGAGCGCGGACGCGAAGAGGGCGCCCTGCTCGCGCTCGGCCTCGTCGGCCGTCGGCGCGGCCGGCCGGGTGAGCTGCCATCCGAGATAGCGAAAGGGCACGAGCGCGAAGACCCAGACGATCTCGAGCAGGCGCGCGAGCAAGCGCAAGGAGGGCACGGCGCGCGAGCGATACCGGGCCGTGGGCCGGCAGACAAGGCCCCGCCGGCGGGCCCGCCCGCCCCGCGGACGCCGGGCCGACGAGGGCGGCGGCGGTCCCGGCCACGGTGGCGGTAGGAGGGAGCGACGAGGCCCCCTCGGCGTGGGATCGGCGTTGACCCTCGGGCCTCGGTGCGGTAGCCCTGCGCGGCCATGATGACGCAGCAAGAGATCGCGAACCTCAAGGCAGCCGACGCGTACTGGACCGGCCCCCGCTTCGTGGGCCTCCTGTTCGTGACGCTGACCATCGCGATCGCGGTCATCTACTCGATCTCGTCCGTGTACTCGGGCGACTGGACGTGGTCGCCCCTGGCGCACGATCCGGCGCACGAGCTGCTGCCGAGCGACTGAGCCGAATCGAGCTCGCGCGCCTAACCGCGCGGGCCCCCCGACGCGGGTGAGCGCCGACGCGCGACGGCCGCGCGGGCGCATCGAGCGTTGGTACACTCGCGTTCGATGGCTTTCCCTCGCGTCGCGCCGCTCGCTCTGCTCCTCACCGCCGGCGCCGGCTGCACGGCTCCTTCGCCCCCCGCGCCCGACGCCGCGCGCACCGACGGCGGTCGCGACGCCATCGTCGCCTCGGCCGACGGCGGCGACGCAGGGCTCGATACGGGCGCGAGCCTCGACGGCGAGGCGCCCGAGGCAGGGCTGACCGACGCGGGCCCGGACGCGGACGCGGGGTCGAGCCCGAGCGGCGCTCGTCCCGTCGTCTATCAGCTCGTGGTCCGCCTGTTCGGCAACACCGACGAGACACGCACGCGCGACGGCACGATCCTCGAGAACGGCGCGGGCCACTTCTCGGACGTGACCGACGACGCGCTCGCGGAGATCCGCGCGCTCGGCGCGACGCACGTCTGGCTCACGGGCGCCCTGCGCCAAGCCACGCTCACCGACTGGTCGAGCGTCGACCCGGCGCTCGCGGCCGACGACCCCGACGTGGTGAAGGGCCGCGCAGGCTCGTTCTACGCCGTGCGCGACTACTACGACGTGAGCCCGGATCTCGCCGACGACCCGGCGCACCGGCTCGAAGAATTCGATGCGCTCGTCGCGCGCATCCACGCGGCCGGCATGCAGGTCGTGATCGACCTCGTGCCGAACCACGTCGCACGCTCGTACCACTCGGTGGTGCACCCCGAGTGGGACTTCGGAGCGAGCGACGATCAGAGCCGCTTCTTCGCCGGTGGGAACTCCTTCTACTACGTGAGCGGCGGGCCGCTCGTGCTCTCGCACCCGAGCGGCTGGGCGCCGAGCGGCGTGGTCTTCGACGGCCGCTTCGCGCGCGAGGACGGAACTCCCGGGCACCTCGCGCGCGCCACGGGCGACAACTTCGCCGCGCTGAGCCCCTCGGCGGGCAACTGGTACGAGACGGTGAAGCTCAACTACGGCGTCGACTTCACGAGCGGCGCGACCGCGTTCAGCCCGATGCCGACGACGTGGTCGCTGGTCGATCACGTGCTCGCCTACTGGCAGGCCCGCGGCGTCGACGGCTTCCGCTGCGACTTCGCCCACTACGTGCCGGACGAGGCGTGGCAGTACCTGATCGGACAGGCACGCGGTCGCGACGCGGGCGTGTTCTTCTTCGCCGAAGCCTACGATCGGCTCCCCGGCCTGCTCGCAGCCGGCTTCGACGCCGTCTATCACGACGCGACGTACGACACGCTCAAGGGCCTGTACCTCGGCCGCTCCGGCCAGCTCGAGCTGGACGCCGCGTACGGCGCCCTCGGTGACACCGACCGCAACCGCTACGTCGAGTACCTCGAGAACCACGACGAGCGGCGGCTCGCCTCGCCCATCGTCACCACGGGCGGCACCGACGACAGCGGCTTCGGCGGCGCCGCGGCCGCGCACCAGATCGCCGTGGTGCAGTACCTGTGGTCGGGCGGGCCCTTGCTGATGCTCAACGGCCAGGAGGTCGGCGAGCTGGGCGCGGGCATCGAGGGCTTCGGGGGCGACGACGGGCGCACGACGATCTTCGACTACTGGTCGATGCCCGCCATGGTGCGCTGGTGGAACGGCACCCTCGGGCCCGACGAGAGCGGCCTGCGCGCGTGGTACGCCGACCTGCTCGCCCTCGCGCAGGATCCCGCGATCCGGTCCAACCGGTACTGGGGCCTGGAGTACTTCGACAATAACGCGCGCTTCGCCGACTGCCCCGACGCGCTGTTCACGTTCGCGCGCTTCGCCACCGGCGGGGGCCGCGTGCTGGTCGTGGTGGCGAACTTCGCGCTCGGGGCCACGACGACGGGCCGCATCCGCCTGCCCACCGACCTGGCCGCAGCGGCGGGCCTCCCCAGTGCGCGCGCGCTCACCGTCCGCCGCGTCTTCGGTCCGGAAGGCGCCGCGAGCGAAGCGGTCACGCCCACCAGCGTCGACGATCTCGCCACGACCGGCTTCCCGGTCGCGGTGCCCGACCAGGGAGCGAACGTCTACCTCGTGGAGTGATCGCGTGGCGGGACCCACATCCGGCTTCGCCGGTGTGGGCGAGGGCCTGGCAGAGGCGTCACTCCCAGTGCAACGAGGGTGACGGCCGAATCGTCGGGTCGATCACCCAGACGGGTGTCGTGAAGTCGAAGGCCACGAAGCTCGCCTGCATCGCGATCTGGGCGGTCGTGAGCCCCGTGCAGGATGCGTCGCTGCTCGACGCCGACACGTCGAAGTAGCAGGCGACGGCCGGTGCCGTCGCATGGGGGATGCCGACGACGGCCCCGCTCATCGAGCCGCGCACGTGGCCACGCGCGTAGACACGCGCGACGACGACCGGTGCCTCGCTCTGTCCGACCACGCCACCGACGCCCTGCACACCGTCGACGTCGCCGAGCGCGAACGAGTCGGTGATCGACCCCGCGAACGCGGTCCCGATCAGTCCGCCGTGATTGAGCCCCGTGCCGACCACGGGGCCCGATGCCCACGACTCTTCGATCGCGCCGGCCATCTGCGAGCCGACCAGGCCGCCGACGCGGTTGACGCCCGTGACGCTCGCCGTGCTGGAGCATCGCCGAACCGTCCCTTGGTTCATGCCGACGACGCCACCGACGTGGGCCGTTCCCTGGACGGCGCCGCTGCCGTGGCAGTCGCTCACGATCCCGGAGTTGTCGCCGACGAGCAGGCTCACGTGCGCACCGCTCGTCACGCTGCCCTCCACGGTGACCCCTCGGACGAGACCCTCGTTCGAGGCGGTGAGGATTGCGCCCACCCCGCTGGAAGCATCGACGAGGTGTAGATCGACCACCTCGCCGCCCGGCGCGATGCCGTGGAAGAGGCCGCGCAACTGAGACGCAGCGTAGTGCGTGAGCGTGTGGTGCGCCCCGTCGAAGCGCGCCGCGTAGGGCACCCCCACTACCGCCGCGCTCGGCTGACCGATCGGTCGCGGATCGATCCCCGTCAGGTCGAGATCCCGCCCCACGACGGCGTGCGCGCTGGCGACCTCGGAGAGCTGCGCGAAGAGCGCGAGGTGCTCCCCGAAGCAGAGCCGGTACGGATCGGTGCTCGTGCCGGCACCGCGCAGCACCGCGGGATCGGGGTGGCTCGCGGCGTCGTCGGGATCCGTACCGCAGGCCGTCTCCGTCGCGGCGCCGACTCCGTCGCCATCGGCGTCGTCGACGAGCGCATCACTGCCGGCATCGCCCGCGGGCGCATCCGGCTCGCCCGTGTCGGCCGCGGCCGCGTCGGCAGCGTCGGGCGCGTGCGCGTCGACGCCGGCACCATCGGGCGCGTCGAGCGCGGCGTCGAGGGCCGATCCCGCCGGGGTACTGCAGGCGAGAATCCCCAGTCCCGTCGCCAGCGACAACCCGAGCGTTCGAGGCGAGCCCATGCCCCGAGCGCTGTAGCGACTCCCATCCGCGCGCTCCATGGTGATCGGTTGCGCTCGCGCAGCGGAGCCATGCGACGCGACAGGCCCCTCCCGCCATGCGGGAGAGGCCTGTGCGCAGGAGCGAGGCCTCGTGGGACCTCAGAGCGTCGCGTCGACGCAGCCTTCCATCGCGGCGACGCCGTCACGCGGCGCCGGCGCGATGATGTGGAACTCGACGCGGCGGTTGGCCTGGCGGCCGTCGGCCGACGCGTTCGAGTCGATCGGGTGCGTCTCGCCGCAGCCGATGCCGGTCAGGCGGCTCGCGTCGATGCCGTGCTCCACGAGCCAGCGCATGACGCTGATCGCGCGACGGCGGGAGAGGTCGAGGTTGCGGTCGTCGCGGCCGCGGTCGTCGGTGTGGCCCTCGACGCGCACGCGCGTGAGCTGCGGATTCGCCGCCATGACCGCCCGCACCTCTTCGAGGATGGGGAAGCTGCGGTCGAGGATGATGTCGCGGTTCGTGGCGAACTCGACGCGCTGCAGGATGATGATCGTGCCGGTCTCCTCGTCGAGGCGCACCGAGCGCGGGCAGCCGTGATCCTGCGGACGACCAGGCGCCGTCGGGCACTCGTCGGCCGTATCGAGCACGGTGTCCTGATCGTTGTCGGGATCGGGCACGCCGTCCTGGTCCTGGAAGCCGTCGCGATCCTCGGGGTCGAGGGGCGCGCCGTCGTTCACGTCGAGCACCTGATCCTGGTCGTTGTCGGGGTCCGGCACGCCGTCCGGATCCTGGAAGCCGTCCGGATCCTCGGGCTCGAGCGGAGCGCCGTCGTTCACGTCGAGCACGCCATCCGAGTCGTTGTCGGGATCGGGGCAGCCTTCCTGGTCCTGCCACGTGTCCACGTCCTCCGGCTCGGTCGGGCACTGGTCGACGTCGTCGAGGATGCCGTCGTGATCGGTGTCGCCGGCCTGCGCGACCTCTTCCTCTTCGGTGGTCGCCGCGGGCTGGTGGCAGCTCGCGTCGTAGGCCCAGCCGACCGAGAGCACGCCGCGGAAATTCGGCGACCCGTAGCCGCGCGTGAGGCCGCCGCCGACCGCCGCGCCGATCGTCAGGTCGCACATCGGGTGGATGCGCGCGCCACCGAGCAGCTCGAAGGGCGTCCACTCGCGAGCGAAGAAGTGGTCGAAGCTCGTGGCCCCGAAGCCTTCGACCGTGAGGTCGAGGACGTTGGGCACCACGACGCCGGTGACGCCGATGCCGTACGTCAGCTCCTGGCCCACCACCAGGTTCAGGATCTGGGCTTCCTGGCGGAAGCGGCCGCCCACGTTGAGCCCGATGCGGAGGCGGTTCTCGAGGAGCCGGATCTCGCCGGTGAGGCGCGGAAGGAACGCGAACGAGAGCTCGCCGCTGAACGCCTCGCTCTGCGAGACGAGGTTCGAGAGCGGCGCCGTGCCGGTCAGCTGCAGGCCGAGCGCGAACACGTCGTTGGTCTCGCCGAAGGGCCCGGATGCGGATACCGAGGTAGGGGTCGCCGATCTGGGTGCCGTCGGCGCTCGGGAAGCCCGCGCCGCCCGAGCCCTGGTTCCACAGGGAGACGGGCAAGCCGCCGTAGATCACCAGTCGATCGACGAGGCCGAGCGCGAGGCCCACGGTCCCGACGAGCTGGTGCTCGACGATCGCGTGGCTCTGCGTGCCCTGATCACCGAGGCGCTCCTCGTAGACGAAGGGGTTGTGGGCGTAGTCGAGGACGAGCTGGGCACCGAAGTTCAGGTGCCCGAGGTCGTTCGGGCGGGAGATGGCGAAGCCATCGATGCCGGTCTCGGCCGGGCGAAACTGGTCGAGCGTGAAACCGCCACGCTGCGCCTCCACCTGGCTGGGGACGAAGGTGAGCGCGAGGAGCGCGAGGACCGCCGCGGCGGCCGCGGCCTTGCGGCGGCGGCGCGCCACCACGAGGCCGAGCACACCGAGGACGAGCGCGGCCGCGCCGTAGGGCGCACGGCTGCTCTGCGCGCCCGGCGCCGCGCACACGCACGCGCCGCCCGAGAAGCCGCCCGGCGCGTGCGGGCCGAGGCCGCCGTCGCCCTGCGGGCCGGCGTCACCGCCGTCGCCGTTGCCACCGTCGCGCACGCCGCCGTCGCGGACGCCTGCATCGGCGCCACCGCCGTCGCTCGGGTCGAGGTAGTTCGGGATGCCGTCGCCGTCCGTGTCACCGACGCCCTCCATCTGGTCGCCGCCCATGACGCCGTCCGAGTCGATGTCGAGCCAGTCGAGGTTGCCGTCGCCGTCGACGTCGTTGCCGAAGCGCATGCCGTCGGCGCGCTCGCGCGCCGTCGGGATCGTGTCGTCGTCGTCGTCCGGATCGATGAAGTCCGGCGTGCCATCGGAGTCGGAGTCCGTCTGCGTGCCGCCGGGCGCCTCCGTGGAGGTGAGCAGGCCGTCGCCGTCGTCGTCCGTGTCGAGGTAGTCCGGGTGCCCGTCGCGATCGGTGTCGCGCAGGACGCCGCCAGGCGTCTCGATCGAGGTGAGGATGCCGTCGCCGTCGTCGTCGGTGTCGAGGTAGTCGACCGTTCCGTCGCCGTCGGTGTCCATGCAGGGCAGACCACCCGCGCACTCGAGGATCGTCGGGACGCCGTCGCCGTCGTCGTCCGGATCCATGAAGTCGGGATTGCCATCGCCGTCCGAGTCGCGGCAGGGCGTCGACGGGCACTCGTCGGTGTCCACGATGCCGTCGCCGTCGGTGTCGAGAATCGACGGGTCGTAGGTGAAGGTGCTGGTCGCGTCGGCCGTGTTGCCGAGCGCGTCGCTCGCGTGGGCCGTCACGGTGTGCGAGCCGGCCGTGAGGTCGGTCGTGGTCGGGATCGACCACGTGCCGTCCGCGCCCGCGGTGACGGTGCCGACGAGCGTACCGTCGACGCGCACCTCGACCGTGTCGCCGGCCTCGGCCGTGCCGCGCAGCGTCGGGCGCGGGCTACCGATGGTGCTGCCGTCGGCCGGCACCGTGATGGCCACCACGGTGCGGGTGTCGACGACGAACGAGCTGGTGTCGGTCGCCGTGTTGCCCGCCGTGTCCGCCGCCACAGCGCGCACCTCGTGCGTGCCGTCGGCGAGCGGGGCCGGGGTCGGGGTCGACCAGGTGCCGTCGGCGGCCGCCGTGACCGTGCCGACGAGCGTGCCGTCGAGGAAGACCTGGACCGTCGCTCCGGGCTCGGCGGTGCCGCTGAGCGTCGGGCGCGTGTCGCGGGTGCTGGAGCCGTCGGCCGGGCCCGTCACGTCGACGTCGGGCGCCGTCGTGTCGATGGTGAACCCGTGCTGGTCGACCGCCGTGTTGCCGGCCGCATCCGTCGTCTCGGCGCGGACCGTGTGCATGCCGACCGCGAGGTCCGCCGGCGGCACGAGCGACCAGTGGCCGTTCGCGTCCGCCGCGGCGGTGCCCACCATGACGCCGTCGATCAGGACGATGACGAGCGCCCCTGGATCGGTGTCGCCGTTGATCGTGGGCCGCACCTCGTTGGTGTGCGTCCCGTCGCCTGGGCCACGGATCTCGAGGGCCGGCGCCATCGTGTCCACCACGAACGAGCCGGTGTCGGTGGCCGTGTGGCCGGCGGCGTCGGTCGCGAGGACCGAGACCATGTGCATCGCGTCGTCGAGGGGCGTCGTGACCTGGAAGGTCCAGTTGCCCTCGGCGTCGGCCGTCGTGGTTCCGAGAACCATGCCGTCGACGGTGACCTGCACGGTGTCCCCGGGCTCGGCGGTTCCACTGAGCTCCGGCGTCGCGTCGCCGATCGGCCCGTGGTCGCCGGGCTGGAGGTAGGCGACGACGGTGCCGGTGTCGACGGTGAAGGTCGACGTGTCGGTCGCCGTCATGCCGCCCGCGCCCATCGCGGTGGCCACCGCCGTGTGCGGGCCGTCCGCGAGCGGCGTCGTGGGCGTGACCGTCCACGTGCCGTCGGCGGCCACGGTCGCGGTGCCGACGCTCGTGCCGTCGACCGTCACGGTGATGGTGTCGCCAGGCGTGCCGTGCCCGGTGATCGGAACGGTCCCGCTCGCGACCGTCGCGCCATCGGCCGGCGCATCGATCGTGACGAACGTCCCCGCCATCACGGTGAACGTGCTCGTCGCCATCGCCGTGTTGCCCGCCGGGTCCGTCGCGGTGGCGACGGCCGTGTGCGGGCCGTTCGAGAGCGCTGCGCTCGTCGGGACCGACCAGGTTCCGTCCGCGGCGACGGTCGCCGAGCCGACGGCCGTGCCGTCGACGGTGACCTGGACCGTCGCGCCGGGCTCGCCGGTGCCGGTGATGGTCGGCGTCGCGCTCATCACGGTCGATCCGTTCGCCGGCGCGGTGATCGCCACCATCGTCGTGTCGTCGACCGTGAAGCTGTTCATCGCGCTGGCGGTGTTGCCCGCACCGTCGCGCGCGTTGGCCGCGACCGCGTGGGGGCCGGCCGCGAGCGGCGTCGTCGTCGGGATCGACCAGGTACCGTCGGCGGCGACGGTCACGGTGCCGATCGGCGTGCCGTCGATCACCACGTTCACCATCGCGCCGGGCTCGCCGGTGCCGGTGATCGTGGGCCGCGGGCCGGTCGTGCTGCCGTTCGCCGGCGAGGTGATCGCGACCATCGTGGCGTTGTCGAGCGTGAAGGTGCTCGTGGCGTTCGAGACGCCACCCACCGTGTCGGTCGCGCGCGCAGCCACGACGTGCATTCCGGCCGCGACACCGGCGGGCGCCGGGAGCGTCCAGCGGCCCATCGCGTCGGCGGTGGCCGTTCCGACCGGCGCGCCGTCGATCGTCACCACGACCGTCGCCCCCGCGTCGGCGGTGCCGGCGATCGGCGGGACCATCGCGATCGTCGTGCCGTTGCCAGGCGCGGTGATGGCCACCTCGCGGCGGCAGTCGCTGTTGCAGCCATCGCCGGGCGTGGTGTTCGTGTCGTCGCAGGTCTCGGGCGGCGTGATCGTGCCGTTGCCGCAGACCGGCGAGACGGTGACCACCGTCGGCTGGCTGCCCGGCATCGTCGCGTCGCCGTCGGAGCTACCGGTGAAGGTGGTCATGTTGCCGAGCGTGAGCCCGACGTAGCCGACGGTCGCCGTGTTGGAGATCATCGTCGTGCCGGGGTTGATCGTCACGCGGAAGGTCACCGTGAAGGTGCCGCCGACGTTGATCCGGCCGCCCGTGACGGCGTTGGCGCCCGTGCCGAGACGCACGTGGACACGCCGCATGGCGGCCACGAACTCCGCGGTATCGTCGCCGGTCGCGTCGGTGCGCGCCGCGCCACCGACGGTGATCGAGCCCGGCACGTAGGTCGTGCCCATCGGCATCACGTCGTCGAGCTGGACGTCGAGCGCCGGGTCCATCCCGTTGTTCGTTCCGGTGATCGTGTACTCGAGCTGGTCGCCCTCGACGAGCAAGCCGCCGTTCACGTCACGCACGGTCTTCGTCAGGTCGATCTGGGGCGCGAAGATGTCCGTCTGGAAGCCGAGCACGCCGAACTCGATCTGCTCGCCCGTCGTCGTGAGGGCGACCCGCGCGGCCCGGCAGCTCGCAGGGAGCGCGTTGTTCTGCGAGAAGTAGTCGGCATCGAAGCCGAGCGTGTTCGCGAACGCCGGGTTGCCGACCCCGCGTGTGCCATTGATCGTGACGGTGCTGTTCGCGATGTCGGTCGTCGGGTTCGTCGGCGGAGCGCCCATGGGGACGGCCATCGATGCCGGCATCGTGCAGGCGACCGTCGCCGAATCACCGAGACCGCGGTCCCCTTCCCAGGTCACGAGCGCGATGCTCGTCGTCGTCATGCCGCTCGGCGGCGTGACGAATCCGCTGATGTCGAAGCTCGTGCCGGTGCTCGCATACTGGATGAAGCCGTCGTAGACCGTGAGGTTGCGGAGCGGGAGCGTCGGGTCCGCGAGCACGACGACGAGCGACCAGCCGCCGCGGAGATTCGCCTGCGCGCCGCCACCGGTGTTCGAGGTGCTGTTGGTGCACTGGATGTTCGCGACGGTGTACGTGCCGCCGCGTGCCGCGCTCACCTGCGTGGTGACGTCGGCGAACGCCATGTAGCGACCGCCGATGTGGTCGACGGCGGCCGCCGTCGTGATGGTCTGGTAGGCGCCGCCGGGGGCGCGGAAGCGAACGGTCCCGTCCTGGGCCGCGACGGGCTGGGGATCGCCGACGTTGCGGTCCTCGCAGCTCCAGTAGAGGCCGGCCCACGTCACGGTGGCGGTCGCGGGGATGGCGAGATCGGCGGTGCTCGAGTCGAACGTGCTCGCGTCACCGTCGACGTCGATCAGGTCCATCGGGAACCCGTTGTTGATCAGCGTCTGCGTGCCGTCCGCCTGGGCCGTCGCGCAGGGGACTCCGGCCACACCGCCCGCCGTCCCGGTCGAGGTCGACCCCGCGCGGCAGGTCAGAATCGAGTTGCTCGCCATCGTGATGGCGCCGTGGATGTTCGCAGAAGTGCGCTGAACCGGTGTGCGCTGCGCTTCGGCGTGTGCGCCGAAGAGCGTGACCATCGCCATCACCGACCCCAGCAAAGACCAGCGTCTCGACATTCAGGAACCCTCCAGCGACGGCGCGAGGCACTCCTCGGGCCAGAACGATCGCGGGGCGTGGTGTGAAGCGAAGCGCCACGACCGGCAATGAGTTCCGGGAATATTCCAAAGTCACTGCGGTCGGAGCGCGAGAAAACTCACGACTCTGGACCGACAGCTGGCGTGGGTCCTTCCCCACACCGCCTGCTACATAGGCGCCGTCGTGAGCACGGTAGTCCTCGAGAACGTCTCCCTCTCCTTCGGGGCGCGCCCCATCCTCGAGGAGCTCTCGCTCCGCGTCGCGGAAGGCGACCGCATCGGCCTCATCGGGCCGAACGGCTCGGGCAAGAGCACGCTCTTGCGGATCCTCGCCGGCGACCAGCAGCCCGACTCGGGCACGGTGCGCACCGCGCGCGGCGTGCGCATCGGATGGCTGCCCCAGGACATCGCGGTCGCGGGCGGCCAGGGGCTGCTCGCGTTCGTGATGAAGAGCGTCCCCGGGCGCTCTGCGCTCGAGGCCGACCTCGCCGCGGCCGAGGCGCTCGTCGAGAGCCTCGCCGCGAAGGAAGACCACGACGAGATCGTCGGCGCCTCGGAGCGCCTGGCCGACCTGCACGCCGAGCTCGCGCGCTTCGATGCGCACTACTCGGAGCACGAGGCCCTGAAGATCCTCGCCGGCCTCGGCTTCGCGACGGAAGACGGCACGCGCGACCTCGGTGAGCTCTCGGGCGGCTGGAAGATGCGCGCCGTCCTCGCGGCCCTCCTCTTCTCTCGCCCCGACGTCCTGCTCCTCGACGAGCCGACCAACCACCTCGACATGCCCTCGGTCGCGTGGTTCGCCGACTTCCTGAAGGGCTACTCGCGCGCCTTCGTCCTCATCTCGCACGATCGCGAGTTCTTGAACGAGCAGATCGCGCGCGTCGTGACGTTCGAGGTCGAGGGCGTGCGCCAGTACCCCGGCAACTACGAGCGCTACCTCGTGCAGCGCGCCGAAGAAGAGGAGATCCTCGAGAACAAGGCCAAGAACCTCGAGCGCGAGCGCGAGAAGGCCGAGCAGTTCATCAACCGCTTCCGCGCACAGGCCACGAAGGCCCGCGCCGTGCAGTCGCGCATCAAGGCGCTCGACAAGATGGAGCACGCCGAGACGTACCGGAAGCGCCGCACCATGGCGTTCAGCTTCCCGGAGGTCGCGCGGGCCGGGCACGAGATCGTGCGCATCGACGGCGTGAGCAAGAGCTACGGCGAGCGCCGCGTGCTCTCGGACGTGACGCTGCGGGCCTACCGCGACGAGCGCATCGGCATCATCGGCCCGAACGGCGCCGGCAAGACGACGCTCCTCAAGATGATCGCCGGCGAGATCGAGACGAGCGGCGGCGCGATCACGCTCGGCCATTCCGTGACCCCGGGCTACTACGCGCAGCACCACGCGGACCTCCTGACGGCGAAGAACACGGTGCTGAACGAGGTCTCGGCCGACAACCGCGAGGTCGGCCAGACGCGCGTGCGCAGCGTGCTCGGCGCGTTCCTCTTCAGCGGCGACGACGTGGACAAGACGATCCAGGTGCTGAGCGGCGGCGAACGCGCGCGCGTGGCGCTGGCGAAGCTGCTCGTGCGCCCGGGGAACCTGCTGCTCCTCGACGAGCCCACCAACCACCTCGACCTCGACTCGTGCGAGAGCCTCGTCGAGTCGCTCTCGGGCTTCGGCGGCACGATGGTCTTCGTCAGCCACAACCGCGCGCTCATCCGGCGCCTGGCGACCAAGATCTGGGTCGTCGAGGGCGGCACCGTGACCGAGTACATGGGCTCGCTCGACGACTACATGGCGCGCGAGCGTGCGCGCCTCGTCCAGGCGGCCAAGGACGCGACGGTCAGCTCCCCGAGCAAGAGCGTGGCCCCGGCGAAGCAAGCGCCCCCGAGCAAGCAGGCGCCCGCCGCCGCAGCGCCTCCCGCCCCGCCGGCCGACGAGAGGCAGCGTCGCCGCGAAGAGGCGCAGAAGCGCGAGCAGCGGAACAAGGTGATCGCGCCGCTGAAGAAGAAGGTGGAGGAGCTCGAGCTGCGGATCGCGGAGATCGAGACCAAGCAGGCCGAGCGGAACGCCAAGCTCTGCGATCCCGCGGCGGCGCTGACCGACAAGGAGCGCTTCGCGCTGCTCGACGGCCTGCAGATCGATCAGGGCAAGCTCGACGAGCTCACCGAGCGCTGGGAGCACGTGCAGAAGGAGCTCGACGAGAAGGAACGGGCGCTCGCGTGAGCGTGAGCGCGAGCGCGGCGCCGGACCTGGCGGCGCTCGCGGCGCTCGTCGCGGAAGGAGACGTTCGCGACCGCGCCTTCGTGGACGGCGCGCTGAGGCTCGCGTGGGCGCGCTCGGGCGCGCCGGAGGGCGCGCTCACGACGATCCATGCGCGGCTCGCGGCCCGCGCGACCGAGGCGCACGCCGCGACGCGCGAGGCGATCCGCAGCGGCTCGCTGCGCGGCGCGAGACTACGCGACCACTTCGATGCGCTCGCGCCCGACCTGCGGGATCACGCGATCGAAGAGATCCTCGGCATCGCCTATCCGCCGCTCGCCGAGCCCGCGCGCGAGCCGGAGATCATCCCCTACGCGCCCAGCGGCTACGACGAGATCGTGCATGCGCTCGACGTCACGGGCCTCGGCCCGGGGGACGTGCTCCTCGACGTCGGCGCCGGCCTCGGCAAGGTCGTGCTCCTCGCGACGCTGCTGAGCGGCGCGCGCGCGATCGGCATCGAGCGCGAGCCCTCGCTCGCGGCCGCCTCGGCGGAGGCGGCACGATCGCTCGGGATCGAGGGCGAGATCGACCTCCGGCGAGGCGATGCCCGCACGATCGACGCGGGCGACGTCGACGTGGTGTTCATGTACCTGCCGTGCACCGGCTCGGTGCTCGAAGCGGTGCTCGCACGCCTCTTCACGCGCCGCTTTCGTCACCTGTGCAGCGGCTCGCTCGAGCTGGCTCGTCATCCCTCGCTCGTCTCGCTCGAGCGCCCGTGCGGGTGGCTGGAGATCTACGGCAGGCGCGACGCGGTCACTCGGCGAGCGCGGTGATGGTGTGTCCCGCCTCGACGACGACGCGCCGGCCGTCGATCGAGAGCGTGACGCGCACGCGGCCCTCGCCCCCGCGCACCGGCGCGAAGAAGACGACGAGCACCTCGTGCACGTGGCGGCCGACGCGCGCCACGGGCGCCGTCCGATGCCGCGGCTCGCTCCGCACGAGCTCGCTCTCCAGCACGACGTGCAGATCGCTGGCGGTCTGCCATTCGGTCGCGCCTTCGACGCGAACCTCGACCCCGACCACCCGCACCCGTCCGAGCGAATCGCCGCCGACGAGATCGATGCGCGCCCCATCGATGGTGTCGCACGAGACTTCGGGGCTCGACCAGCACTCGGTGTCGAGCGCGCGCACCCGCATCGTGGCCTGCGCGGCCGCGCCGGTCGGCACGAGCCCGGCGAGCGCGAGAGCCCCCGCCGCTCCGAGCGCGGCCCCGAGCGGAGCGCGCGGCCCGCGGGCTCCGCTCGCGCCTCTCGTCGCCCTCGCCGCCCCTACGTGATTCACCCCTCGATCGCAGCAGATCGACGGGCCCAGGGCAACCCGCCCGCGCGAGAGATGCCCGCGAGAACTTTTCCGCGAATTGGCCGTCTCACGAGGTGCGCGGATACGATCGCGCCAGCCCATGAGCGCTCCGTCGAGCACGTCCCTCCCTCCGGCCGCCGAGCGCTCTGGCTGGCTCGATCGCATCCTGCGCGTCCTCTCCGACGTGCGCGCGGGCGAGGCCCTCACCGCGGTGCTCTTCGCGAGCTCACTCTTCGTGGGCCTCTTCGCGTACTACGTGCTCAAGACCCTCCGCGAGCCGCTGATCCTCGCGACGGGTGGCGCCGAGGTGCGCAGCTACGCGACGGGCGTGCAGGCGCTCGTCCTGATGGTGCTCATCCCCGTCTACGGCGTGGTCGCGCGCCGCGTCGACCGGACGCGCCTGATCCTCGGCACGAGTGTCTTCTTCCTCGTCTGTCTCGAGGCGTTCGCGCTGCTCGCGCACTTCGAGGTGCCCTACGTCGGCATCGCGTTCTTCGTCTGGCTCGGCGTGTTCGTGCTCAGCTCGGTCGCGCAGGTGTGGTCGCTCGCCAACGACCTCTACGCGAGCCCGAAGGGGCAGCGCCTGTTCCCCATCGTCGCGCTCGGCGCGCCGCTCGGCTCGGCGCTCGGGGCGCTCGCCGCCGGGCACCTCTTCGGGGGTGGCCTCGCGATCCCGCTCCTCATGCAGCTCGCAGCCGGGCTGCTGCTCCTGCAGCTGGTGCTGCTCGCGGTGATCCTGCGGCGTCCCGAGGCGAAGGCCGCGCCGGCCGCGCCGCTGACGGAAGGCGGCGGCTTCGCGCTCGTGCTCGGCAGCGAGTACCTTCGAGAGATCGCGCTCCTCTTCGTGCTCCTGAACCTCGTCAACACGACGGGCGAGTACCTCCTCTCTCGCGCGATCCTCGCCCAGGCCGGCGACGCGCTCGCCGCCGCGGGATCGGTGGCGGACGCGGCGACGTTCCGGGCCGACTACCTGCGCCACACGTACGGCGACTTCTACTTCGTCGTGAACGTCGCCTCGGTGCTCGTGCAGGCGCTCGTCGCCTCGCGCCTCGTCTCGCGCTTCGGCATCCGCGGCGCGCTCTACGCGCTGCCGCTCGTGGCCTTCGGCGCGTACGGCGCGATGGCCGCGGGCGCGTCGTTCGTCGTCCTGCGCGCGCTGAAGATCGCCGAGAACGCGACCGACTACTCGCTCGAGAACACCGCCAAGGCGCTGCTCTGGCTGCCGACCTCGCGCGACGTGAAGTACAAGGGCAAGCAGACGGTCGACGCGTTCTTCGTCCGCCTCGGCGACGTCCTCGCTGCGCTCGTCGTGCTGGTGCTCGCCGATCGGCTCGCGCTCTCGAGCACGGTGATCGCCAGCGTGAACACCGTGCTCGCCGCGGTGGCCGTGCTCGTCACCGTGCGCGTCGCCCGCGCCCACGATCGCCTCGCGCCGCAGACGCCGTGATCGCCTGATCGGCTCGCCCGCCTGGCGCGACGAAACGCGCGCCGCCGCCCATGTACGCAGCTCGGCGCGCGCATCGTACAAATCGACGCAGCACGGCGCGCGACACGCAGTCCACGAGAGACATCGCACGCGGACTTCGTCTACGGTGGGAATCGCGCCGCTGAATGGATCACGTCGGCAGTTTCCTCGATGGAGGTCGCATGCGCTTCTTCGTGCTCGTCGCTCTGGCGGCGGTCATCGCCGTTCTTCCCGCTTGCTCCTGTGCGAACGGCCCGGGCGGTGGCCCCGGCGGGCCGCGCGTGGACGGCGGCCCCTCCGCAGGCGACAGCTCGGTCGCGGCGCTCGATGGGGGCGGCGGCACGACGATCCTCCCCGACGGCGCGCTCGCTCTTCCCGACGGTGCGGTGGTCGATCGCCCCGACAGTGGAGTGACGCAGTTCACCGACGCCGGCACCGGCACCGGCAACGACGCGGGCCCTGGGTGCGGTCCGCGCGAGATCTGCGGCAACGGCCTGGACGACGACTGCAACGGTCGCTCGGACGAGAACTGCGGCTGCGCCGAGGGTCAGGTCCAGGACTGCTACTCCGGCCCGAGCGCGCTCGCGGGCGTCGGCCTCTGCCGCCGCGGCAACCAGACCTGCATCAACCCCGGTGGCGAGTTCACCTCGTGGGGCGACTGCACCGGCGAGGGCACGCCCGGCACCGAGGTGTGCGACGGAAGCCAGGACGAGGACTGCGACGGAACCGTCGACGAGGGCTGCGGCTGCGCCGTCGGGACGACGCGCGACTGCTACACGGGGGATGCCGCGACGAACGGCACCGGCCCGTGCCACGGAGGATCGCAGACCTGCGTGCTCATGGGCAGCGTGGCCGACTGGGGCCCCTGCGAAGGCGAGGTCACGCCGATGCCCGAGCTCTGCGACGGCATGGACTACGACTGCGATGGAGCGGCGAACACGGGCTGCATCTGCGCGCTCGGCTCGACGCGCTCCTGCTACGAGGGCCCGACCGGCACCTCCGGCGTCGGCATCTGCCACGACGGCGCACAGACGTGCGTCCCGGCGATCGGAGGCCCGGGCGCGGACTGGGGCCCGTGCGAAGGCCAGGTCACTCCACAGGCCGACATGTGCGACGGCATCGACTACACGTGCACGGGCGTCCCCGGCGTCGGCTGCGCGTGCATCCTCGGCTCCACGCGCGCGTGCTACGGCGGTGCGCCCGGCACACGCGGCGTCGGCACCTGCCACGACGGCACGAACGTCTGCACGGCCGCGAGCACCGGGCCGGAGTGGTCGGCGGCGTGCAACGGCGAGGTCCAGCCGGTCGCCGAGATCTGCGGCAACCACCTCGACGACGACTGCGACGGCGTGCCGGACGATGGCTGCGGCGGCACCCTCACGTGCCCCGGCAACGTCAGCGTGCCCGCCGGCGACCCGATCGTGCTCTCGCCCGTCGCGATGGGCATCAGCACCTACTCGTGGCGCATCGTGTCGGCCCCGACCGGCGGCGCCGCGACCGCGGTGTGGGCGCCCAACCCGCCTCGGGCGATGACCGAGACGTTCACGCCCTCGATCGTCGGTGACTACGTCATCGAGATCAGCGGCACCGACGCGGGCGGCCGCACGGTCACGTGCCAGTTCACGGTCACCGCTCTGCCGCACGGCCTGCGCGTGCAGCTCACGTGGAACGGCACCGGCGACATCGACCTGCACATGCACTCGCCGACGACCTCGGCGTGGTTCTCGTCGCCGAACGACTGCTACTACGGCAACCGCACGCCCGCGTGGGGCGCCTCGCTCGACTTCGACAACACGTCGCAGAACGGGCCCGAGAACATCTCGATGGACAACCCGGTCGTGGGCAGCACGTACACGATCGCGGTGCACAACTACTCGAGCGGCGCAGGCCGCACCGCCACGGTGCAGATCTTCTGCGGGTCGACGACGACCACGACGCCGACGGCGACGTTCTCGAGCCGTGCCCTCACGGGCAGCAGCGACGGACCGAACTGCACGGGCAACGACTTCTGGACGGTCGCGAGCGTGCGCTTCACGTCGGCCACCGCGTGTACGATCACGCCGATCGGCACCTACCGGACGAGCAGCGCGGCCTGCACGTCGTTCTGACCGCGGAGCTCGCATGCGCTCGACCGTCCTCGCCCTGCTCGTCTCCACGCTCGCTGCGGCACCGATCGCTGGTTGCGGCAGCCCGACCGGGGGCGACGCCGACGGCGGCGGCGGCGGGCGCGACACCGGCACGGGCGAGATGGACGCGGGGCCCGGCGTGGACGGCGGTGGAGGCACCGACACCGGCACGCCGCCCACCGACACGGGCCCAGCCGGGCGCTGCGGTGAGAGCGGCGATCCCTGCTGTGCGGCCGGGGCGCCCTGCGCCGACGGCCTCTCGTGCGTCGCCGGACAGTGTGCGCCGTGCGGAGCGACGGGGGCCTCGTGCTGCCCGAGCGAGACGATGAGCTGCACGGGCACCCGCATCGTCTGCGATGGCAGCGAGTGCGTCGCGTGCGGAGCGCACGGCGCGCCCTGCTGCCCCGGCGACCAGTGCGCGACCGCGAACGACGTCTGCTTCGACGGGCAGTGCACCACGTGCGGCATGCCCGACGGCCCGTGCTGCGCCGGCGGCGCCTGCTTCGCCGGCGCGACCTGCAACGCATCGGGCTTCTGCCGCGGCTGCGGCGGCACCGGCGAGCCGTGCTGCCCCGGCGCGCGCTGCACGAGCACGAGCGAGACCTGCAACCGCAGCCAGACCTGCGTGCACTGCGGCGCGGCCGGCGAGCCCTGCTGCGGCGGCACGACCTGCGACGGCGCGAGCGTGTGCCGCCTGAGCGTCTGCTACGCGTGCGGCGGCCCGGGCCAGCCGTGCTGCACGGGCGGCGCCTGCGGCGGCGGCCTGACGTGCGGCAGCGGCGGCACGTGCGGCAGCTGCGGCGCGCCGAGCCAGGCCTGCTGCACGGGCGATGCGTGCGCCACGGGCTCCACGTGCTCGCTGAGCACGTGCACGGCCTGCGGCACCACCGGCCTGCCCTGCTGCACCGGCTCGGTCTGCGCGTCGGGCTCTGTCTGCCAGGGCGTGAGCTGCGTGGCGTGCGGCACGCTCAACGGGCCCTGCTGCGCCGGCAACACCTGCGGCGCCGCGAGCCTCTGCGACACCGCGACCGGCCGCTGCACCGCGTGTGGCGGCATCGGCCAGCCCTGCTGCGCCGGCAACGGCTGCGATGCGGGAGGCAGCTGCAGCGGCGGCACGTGCGGCACGTGCGGCGGCGTAGGCCAGCCGTGCTGCCCGGGCGCGACGCAGTGCTACGCGGGCGCCAGCTGCACGTCGGGCACGTGCACGAGCTGCGGCAACTCCGGCGAGCCCTGCTGCGCGGGCAGCACGTGCGGCACCAACCTCGCGTGCAGCGGCGGCTCGTGCACGCCGTGCGGGCAGCGCAATCAGATCTGCTGCACCAACCCCGCCGTGTTCCCCTACCCGTGCGTCGCGCCGAACAGCTGTACGGCGGGCACGTGCACCGCCTGCGGATACTCGGGCGAGCCGTGCTGCGACGGGACCTCGTGCGGCACCGGCTACATGTGCGATCCCGGCACCGTGCGCTGCGTGCCGCGCACGATGCCCTGATGGGTGTGATCGCGGCGCGTGCTCGCTGCCCCACCATCCGCGATCACACCCTGCCCTGATCTGCGGCGGACACGCCACGGACCGTGGGGTATGGTCCGCGCGTGCACGTGGTGGTGAACGGCGAGGCGCGCGAGCTCGCGCCCGAGGCGACGGTGGTGACCTTGCTCGAGGCGCTGGACCTCGGGGGAACGCTGGTCGCCGTCGAGCGCAACGGCGAGATCGTGCCGCGCGCCGCGCACGCCGCGACCCACCTCGAAGACGGCGATCGTCTCGAGGTCGTGCACTTCGTGGGAGGCGGCTGATGCAATCGGGACAGCCCGGCGCGAGCGCGCTGGCGGATGCGCTGACGATCGGTGGAAGGACGCTTCGCTCGCGCCTCTTCGTGGGCACCGGGAAGTACGCGGACATGGCGCAGACGCGCGCGGCGCTCGAGGCCTCGGGCGCCGACGTCGTCACCGTCGCGGTGCGGCGCGTGGACCTCGCGAAGGCCGACGCCGAGCTCGGCAAGTACCTCGTCTCCGGCGGGTACACGATCCTACCGAACACGGCCGGCTGCTACGACGTGGAGACGACGCTGCGCACGGCGCGCCTGGCGCGCGAGATGCTCGGCACGCCGCTGGTGAAGCTCGAGGTGATCGGCGACGCCGAGACGCTCTTCCCCGACGTTCCGGGCACGCTCGAGGCGGCGAAGATCCTGGTGAAGGAGGGCTTCGTCGTGCTGCCGTACACGACCGACGATCCGATCACCGCCAAGAAGCTCGAGGAGCTCGGCTGCGCGGCGGTGATGCCGCTCGCGGCACCCATCGGGAGCGGCCTCGGCATCCGCAACCCGTACAACCTCGAGATCATCCTCCAGCGCGCGAAGGTCCCGGTCATCGTCGACGCCGGCGTCGGCACGGCGAGCGACGCGGCGCTCGCCATGGAGATGGGCTGTGACGGCGTGCTCATGAACACCGCCATCGCGGGCGCCAGGGACCCCGTGCTCATGGCGAGCGCGATGCGCAAGGGCGTCGAGGCCGGGCGCGAAGCGTTCCGCGCCGGCCGCATTCCGAAGAAGCTCTTCGCGACCGCGTCGTCGCCGCTCGCGGGCGTCGTCGGCAGCAAGCACTGAGCCGATGCGCGCGCTCTTGCTCGCCGGGCTCTTCCTCGCGCCGTTCCAGTGCGCGAGCCCGCCGCCGCCGGATCGCGCGCGCGAGGACACGCCGGGCGACGCCATCTACGACCTCGCGCAGCGCTTCGGCGAAGAAGGCGACGAGGCCGGCGAGCGTCGCGCGATGCAGTTCCTCCTCGAGCGCTATCCGGACTCGCGGCACTGCGAGGCAGCGCGGATGTGGCTCGCCGAGCACCCGGCGCCGTGAGGCGGGCGCCCTTCGACCTGCTGATCGTGATCGATCCCCGTGACGCGCGCGCCTGCGAGGGGCTCGCACGGCTGGGCGAGATCGGCAGCGGCGATCGCATCGCGGTGCAGTTGCGCGCGAAGGACGCGACGACGGCGGAGCGCCTCCCGATGGCGCGCGCGCTCGCGAGCGTGCAGCCGCCCGGCTCGCTCCTGATCGTGAACGGCGACGTCGCGCTCGCGCGGCTCATCGCCGCCGACGGCGCTCACCTGCCGGAGGCGAGCGGGCCACTGGCGGAGGCGCGCGCGCTGCTCGGAAGCGGCGCGCTGCTCGGTGCCTCCTGTCACGACGAGAGCGGCGTCCGGCGCCGCGCCGCAGAAGGCGCCGACTACCTCGTCCTCGGCCCGCTCGGCGAGGTCCCGGGCAAGCCATCGATGGCACGCGACGAATTCGCGCGCATCGCCTGCGCGACCGAGGTGCCGATCGTCGCGCTCGGCGGCATCGCGTCGCTCGCCGACGCCGAGGCCGCGCTCGCGCTCGGCGCCGCGGCGGTCGCCGTGCAGCGCGCAATCCTCGCGCCCGAGGCGCCTGCGTGGTTGGCCGCGTGGCTCGCCTCGCGTCAGGGCGCTCGGCCCGGCCCCGGCTGATCGAAGCCGGCACCGAGATCCTGCTCGAGCAGAGCGCGCGTGCGCGCGACGAGATCGTCGAGCTGGCTCTCGGTCACGACGTGCGTGTCGCCCTCGAACGGGAAGCGGCCCTCGGCCCACGACTCGGGCTGCCACGAGATGTGTACGAGCTCTCGTGGCGGCTGCCCGCCGATGTGCGTCACCAGCGAGAGCGGGCGCGCGGAGGTGGCGCCGCATGCGCCCTCCAGGAGCGACGACGCGTCGCGCGCAGCGAGCGCGTCCTCTGCGCGCCACGGACGGATCCACTCCTCGCCGTCGGGGAAGTGCCGGCGCGTCACGAGGTGGTTGTCGGGCAAGCGCCGCGTCGAGTCCCACCAGTGGCCGTCGAGCAGGCCCATCACGGCGCGGCTCGTTTCGCGCGGCTGCACGCGCAGGCGATCCAGCGCAGCGCGCAGGTACGCGACCTCCAGCCGCTCGTAGCTCTCGCGGCTCTGGTAGCCGTGCACGTCGAGCAGCGCGAGCGCGAGATGGATGCCGAGCGCGTTCGAGTAGAGGTCCTCGATCGAGAAGGCCGAGGGCTGCTCGGAGAAGCCCGCCACCGATTGGTAGCCGAACCACGTCGTCACCTCGTGCCACACCGAGATGCGCCAGGTGATCCAGGCCGCGAGCTCGCCCGCGACCGTGATCGCTCCCTCGCGCTCCACGACCTCGGCGGGAACGGGATCGACGACCACGGTCGTGCTGCCACCATGACCGGGCAGCTCGACGGTCGTGCCCTCGACGAGATGCGGCGCGAGGCGGAGCGCGAAGAAGAGCGCGTCGTCGGCGTTCTCGTGGACGTGCGCCGTGTCGATCCATCCACCGCGGCACGTGTAGACGAGCCCGTTCGTCTCCGGCTCGGGCGCCACGTCGAGCACGGCGTACGCGTGCGTCGTGATCTCCGTCGGGTCGATCACGTTGCCGACCTCGAAGAAGGGCACCTGCATGCCCGCGAAGTCGACGTGCATGTCCATCCCGAACGCGCAGCACGGGCGCGCGTGGTGCGGCGGATCGAGCGTCGGAACGTCCGCGGTGGACTCCGAGACGGGCGGAGGAGGATCGCCGAGGGCGAGCGCGACCGCCCGCGCATCGGCCCCCGCCGTGACGGGTGGCTCCTGCCAGGTGCCGACGCAGCCGGCCATCGGGAGAGCGAAGAGAAGAAGGAGCGTCGAGGGTCTCGTTCCGATCATCGCGGGGCCCCCGAGCGAACGGCGCGCCAGCGGCGGACGCGGAGAACGGCGCGGTCGAGGCCGGCCCGGCGTGCCCGCATGCCTCGCCTGGGGCACGCCGCCGCACGACCGCTTCTCACCACACGAAGGGAACGAGGATCTTCCGGCTCGACGGATAGTCCGGGAAGCGGTCGCGGTACCAGCGATGCGTGGAGATCGCGCGCGGGACGAGGTTCGCGGCGCTGATGGCCAGGATGTAGAGCCCCGCAGGCGACCACGTGAAGATCGCCATGCCTGCCCAGAGCACGAGCTCGGCGAAGTAGCTCGCGTTGGTGACGCGCTCGAAGAGCCCGCCGTGCGGGATCCGATAGACGCGCTCGCCGCGCTCCACTTCCTCCTTCGTCCGCAGCGTCCGGAGCACGTGGTCGGCGTGCACGTTCGCCGCGAGCCCGCCGTAATAGAGCGCGATCCCGACGAGAAAGCGCGGATCGCCGAGCCAGCTCCAGCCGGTCTCGGGGTGGTAGGTCGTCACCCATGCCGCGTTCAGATAGCCGTGGAGCGACGTCACGACCCAGCCGATGGCGATCACCATGAGCCCGAAGGTGCTCTTCTGTCCCTTCGGCACGCGCATGAAGAGCGGCATCAGGAAGCCGCGGTTGAGGTAGTGACAGCACCACACGAACGAGAAGAAGAGCGGGAACGGGTCCATGCAGTGCGGGCCACGGAAGTACGTGGCGAGGAACGTCACGCTGGCCGGCAGCTCCATCAGCATCCATCCGAGGCGCGGATCGAGCGCCGGCCCCCAGCGCGCGCTGGCGAAGCGCCCGTAGGGGGTCGCGACGAACGGCGCGCTGAGCGCCGTGACGAGCACGATCGCGAAGGCGATCGTGAGCGGGAGGTCGAACGCGGGGTCGCCGGTCGCGGGGATCACCGGTGGAGAGTGCACCGAGTCGGCCGCAGGGTTCTAGCGCACCCGATCATGCGCTGTGTAACCTCGCGCGGTGAGCCAGGGAGTCACCGAGGTGCTCGCGCGGATCGACGAGGTCCACGACGAGGATCCCGTCCGCGTCGAGGATGGTCGGGCGCGAGAGCGCGTCTACGCAGAGCGCATGACCGCTTGGCTCGGTCGCCTGACCGAGGCGCCGAGCGACGCGCTCCGGATCGCCGTGCGCGCGCAGCACCTCGCGCGCTGGCGCTGCCCGCGCTCGGCCTTTCCCGAGGGGCGTGCTGGATACCTCCGCTGGCGCAAGGAAGCGGGAGAGCGACACGCGGCCGACGTCGCCGCCATCGTGACGGCGGAGACGTCCGACACGGTGCTCGCCGCCCGCGTGGCCGCGCTCGTGACCAAGAAGGAGCGCGTGCGCGACCCCGAGGCCCAAGCCCTCGAGGACTGCGCGTGCCTCGTCTTCCTCGAGCTCGACTACGTGGCCTTCGCCGGCAAGCACGGCGACGATGCCAAGGTGGTCGACGTCGTGCGCAAGACCTGGGCGAAGATGTCGCCCCGTGCACGGGAAGCGGCGCTCTCGCTGTCGCCGACGCTGGACGGTCGGCCCGCCGCGCTGCTGCGGGACGCGCTCGCCTGATCACGCACGATGCGCGTGACCCGATGGTTGCCGCTCGTCCGTGGTGCATGCACCATGACGCCCGGATGGGAACGCGTGCGGGGCTCGTGGGGCTCGTGGGGGTATTGGCGGCGGTCGCGACGGGGTGCGCGAGCCCCCGCCCCGCCTCCCAGGTGACGGTGTTCGTCGATGCCGAGCCACGGGTCCGTGGCCTGACGACGCAGCTCGTGGTTCGCGTCTCGGGCGGACACGACGGAGAGACGTTCACGGAGGCCGACGAGCCCGTCGTACGCGAAGTCCCCCTCGCCTGGCCCTTCGACGTCACGGTGACACCGGCCGGCGCCGACGCGACGCGCCTGTTCGTCGTGGAGGCGACCGCGTACGACTCGGGACATCGGCTCGTGAGCCAGGCTCGCCTGCTCGGTGGCTACGTGCGCGGCGAGGCGCGCCACGTGACCTTGACCCTCGAGGATGCGTGCGTGGGCGTGAGCTGCGCCGACGGGCTCGCGTGCCGCGCCGGGCACTGCGTGCCGATCGACACCCCCGATACCGACGGCGGCGTGGCCGATGCCGGCGACGGTGGCATCTCTCCGCCCTGCGTGCGCGCGAGCGAGTGCGACGACGGAAACGCCTGCAACGGACAGGAGAGCTGCCACAACGGCGCGTGCGTCGCCGGGGTGCGCCTCGACTGCGACGATCACGTCGCTTGCACCGTGGACACGTGCGACGGCCAGCGCTGCGTGAGCACGCCGGACGCGACCCTCTGCCCGGGCGCAGGGGCCACGTGCGATCCGGTCAACGACTGCCAGCTGCCGAGCTGCACCACGACGAGCTGCGCGAGCGACGGCTGCCGCAGCGCGCGCTGCGACGGCAACACCTGCGTGCGCTCCTTCATGTGCGCCGGTGGGCAGACCTGCTGCGGCACCACGTGCGTGGCCGCCGGCTGCGCCGACGATCTGCCGTGCACCACCGACTTCTGCAGCCCGTCCGGCAGCTGCGAGCACGTGCCGCACGCCGGTCCTTGCGACGATCGGAACGTCTGCACGGGCGAGGGGGCCTGCAACGCGAGCGACGGCACGTGCGGAGCGGGCGCCGTGCTGCCGTGCACCGACGGCAATCCCTGCACGACCGACGCCTGCGACCCTTCGACCGGCTGCCGCAGCACCGCCAACACCGACGCCTGCAACGACGACAATCCGTGCACGGTCGGCGACGTCTGCGCCGGTGGCGTCTGCCAGCCCGGCCTCGGCAGCCTGTGCGACGACCACGTGTCGTGCACGCTCGACTCGTGCACGAGGACGACCGGCGCGTGCACGAACGTGCCCACCGACAGCCTCTGCACCGGCGCGGGCGCGCACTGCGACCCGCAGGCCGGCTGCCAGGTGACGGGAGGCTGCGACGCCACCAGCTGCATGCCGACGCCGGGGACCTGCGAGATGGCCGTCTGCAGCGGGACCACGTGCACACGGCCCTCCCGCTGCACCGCGAGCCAGACCTGCTGCGGGGGGGCCTGCGTCCCAATCGGCTGCGACGACGGCAACCCGTGCACGGACGACGTGTGCAACGCTGCGCAGGCTCGCTGCGATCACAACCCGACGACCGACTCCGCCCGCCTCTGCAACGACGCGAGCGAGTGCACGGTCGGCGATCGCTGCATCGGCAGTTCGTGCGTCGGCGTCGTCGACTGCAGCGACGGCAACGAGTGCACCGACGACTCCTGCGGCGGAACGAGTTGCCTGCACACTCCGTCGGTCTACGACACGGGGTGCGGCTCCCAGATCGGTTGCATCCGCGAGCACTGCGACGGTGCGGGCAGCTGCGTGGGCTACTCGTGCATGGGGATCGAGGTGTGCTGCGGCGAGATCTGCGTGCCGCGCGGCGAGTGCTGAAGTGGTCGGCATGGAGTGCTCGCGCCGGAGGATCCGGACGCGAGCGGGCGAAGCCCGCGGACGGAAGAACCGCCGCCGGCGAGCCGATTCCTGCTCGCCGCCGGGGGTGCGACCGCGCGGGTCGCAGGGCGGGGATCCACGAGGTCGCACGCGAGCCTGATTCCTCCGCGAAAAGCGGGGATTCGTGACGGCATGCGGGGTGCTCGAGGCAGGGGCGGAGGTTCGCCATGACCCGTCACGCTCCCTCGCTCTTCTTCCCGGCCTCGTTCTGCTCGCCCCTGGCTCTCACGCTGCTCGCCCTCGCGGGCTGCGCGTCCGGGGGCGGAGGCGGGACGGTGGGCGACGCGCTGCACGCCGACCTCGAGGTCTGCCCGACCGACGCCACGATCGGTGACCCCTGCGATCCGTCGTTCCGCGACTGCGCATCGTCCACCGACTTCGCGGTCGCCTGCGCGTGCGCTCCCTCCGCGGACGGCACGCGCCGCGTCTCGTGCGCCCCGCCCCTGCCGGTGCCGGCGATCCAGATCTGCGGCGCCGACGTCGCGCCTGGCACTTCCTGCGACGACGTCGCGGCGGAAGGCGCGTGCATCCTGAACAGCGGCGGGCGCTGCGTCTGTCGAGACGATGCGAGCGACCCGCGCGTGCCGCCCGGCGCACATCGCAGCTGGGCGTGCGAGGTCCCGCCGCCCGGGCCGACGGCGTGCGATCGGCTCGCGACCGGCGCCGTGGACTGCACGGGCTTCGAGGGGGCCTCGTGCCAGCTCGACGAAGCGACGCAGTGCACGTGCGCGAGCGTCGGTGCCCGCACCGGCGCCGCGTGGATCTGCGACACCACGCCGACGGCGATTCCGTCGTGTGGCAGCACCACGCTGACCTGCGCGAGCGCACCCACCTGCGCGCTCGACGACGGGCGCGTCTGCCGCTGCGCCGAGGACGGGTCGAGCCCGGGCGATGGGACGCGCTACGACTGCCCGCCGCGCGTGCCTACGCCGTCGTACTGCCCCGCCGAGATCACGCTCGGCAGCGGCGCCTACGTCGAGTGTCGGGACATCGGCGCCACGTGCGACATCGGCCCCTCCGGCGGCCGCTGCCGCTGCGTGGACGACCCGAGCCGCGACCCCTCGCAGCCGGTCGGAGTGTGGCAGTGCGAGCCGCCGCCTCCCTCGTCCGACTCCGCCGCATGATCACGCACGTGCCGAGCGCGCGGTGGCGGTTCGTCCCCACTGCGCCGGCTCGCGCCAGTAGAATGGAGGCTCCGATGCTCGCGAAGACGTCGCTTCTCACGTTCGTGCTGCTCGCTGCGCCCTGCACGCTGGCGGGGTGTGCTTCGAACATCCTCGCGGCGCCCTGCTCGACGTCGACCGACTGCGTCGCCACGCGGCAGTGCGTCGACGGGCGCTGCGTGTTCGTGGACTCCGGCGCGCATGCTGCCGACGCGAGCGGCGGCCACGACGCCGGAGACGCCGGCGCGCTCGACACCGGCCCCGGCGGCGATGGTGGGCACGACGGCGGGAGCACCGCTCCGGACGCTGCGATCGACGCAGGCCAGAACGGCGGGGGCGACGCGGGCCGAACGGACGCCGGGGCCGCCGACGTCGGCGTGGACGCCGCCCAGGACGGCGGGCACGACGCGTCGATCGACGGCGGCTGCGCGCTCGGGCCCTGCTGCCTCACGACGGCGACCGACGCCGCGTGCGGCGTCGGCTTCGTGTGCCGGCCCCCTCCCTCGGG